>JAOUJZ010000043.1 GCA_029882915.1 Gammaproteobacteria bacterium
ATGTCATTCGAGTATTGAAAGATCAAGAAACGTTTGCCGCCGCAGATGCGAAGAAGCAAGGTCGTGAATATAAAGGTTATCACGGATTATTTGCCAGTCACCCTGATAATGACACTCGCTTACATGAGGTGATTGCTGATGCAGACAAGTATGTAACTAAACGCAACGGCGTAATAAAGAGAGACATATACTTAAGCCAGATTAAGGGTATGACTTTTGGCGATAGTGAAGAGCAGGGCATTCGCTCTGGCCGACATTTTTATCATCTTGCCATGAATTTTGCAGTGAGTTTTCCTGTGGGCTGGCAGATCAATAATAATCGCAATAATTTGCAGGCAATATCTGCCGAAGGAAAAGCGATGATAGAGATGGTGGCAACGGATATTAATCGTAAGCTAACACCACAGGAATTTATCAAACAGCGCTTAAAGCTGGATAAGTTGAAAGCGGGAAAAAAGATAACTAGTAACGATTTGGAAGGGTATACAGGATTAATAGAGCTACGAGGTAAATCGACACGACTTACAGTAGTTTACCTTCGTGATCAGGCCTTTGTCTTTTTTGCTACAGTTAAAGATAACAGAACATTCAATCAGTTTGATGATGATTTTATTGCTACAGCTAGAAGTTTACATGCATTAGCAGACAATGAACTTGAGTTGGCAAAGGGACTAAAAATAGAAATTCAGTCTGTTGAAAAGGATGATAATTATACTGCCTGGGCTAAAAATTCTCCCATTACAAACAGTCCGTTAATGCAGCTTAGGTTGCTAAATGGCCACTATCCTGATGGCGAACTAACATCAGGACAGCAGGCCAAACGGGTCTGGTAGATCATGGATTCAATTTGTTTAAAATAAATCAATGATCTGGCTAGAATCCGACCTGTTATTAGTCGAGCTTTCTTTTGTTGTAGGCGAAAACTGGGTTGGCACATATTGTTTTCGAAAGCTTTCATAAATCGAATTTTCATTTTCCGGGTGTGCCAGCAAGCCTGTTTCAGGGTCAATCTGGACGGTAACCATGTCCACGGGTTGTTCCAAAGGTGCTTCTGGTACATCTTTAAGGGCTACTTTCATAAAATCAATCCACATGGGTAATGCAGCTCGTCCACCTGTTTCATAACGTCCCAATGTACGTGGTGAGTCAAATCCTACCCAGCTGATAGTGACTAACTCGGCATGAAAACCATTAAACCAAGCATCAACTTGGTCATTGGTTGTTCCTGTTTTACCAGCAAGATCATTGCGCCCCAAACTCATGGCTTTACGCCCAGTACCATAACGAACTACATCGCGTAACAGACTGTTCATGATGTAATTGTTTTGTGGTGTCATTATGCGCTCGGCTGTGACGTAATCATTAGGTTCATTAACAGAGTTATTTTGATTGTTCGATGCTCTAGTAGGACAAGATTTACATACTGTGGCAGGATGAGTTTGCATAATGATATTGCCAGCGGCATCTTCAATACGCTGAATAATATAGGGTTCAACTCGATAACCGCCATTAGCAAGTGCAGAGTATGCCCGGGCCATATCCCACGGCGCTGCACTACCACTGCCCAATGCCAAAGAAAGATTTCGAGGCATTTGATCAGAATCGAAGCCAAAGCGAGCAGCATAATCTACAGCATAATCAGCAGTGATATCCCTCAATAACCTGATGGACACCAGATTTCGGGAATGGGTGAGAGCCTCTCTCAATCGCGTAGGACCAAAAAATTTACCACTGTAGTTTTCTGGGCGCCAGGAATTCTCAAGACTAGGATCGTCAAATACAACAGGGGCATCATTGACAATGCTGGCAGCGGTGTAGCCTTTTTCAAGTGCAGCTGAATAGATAAAAGGTTTAAAACCAGATCCGGGCTGGCGGCGTGATTGTATAACCCGATTAAACTTGCTGTGAAAATAATCAAAGCCACCATTAAGCGCAGTTACTGCACCATTAATGGGTGATACCGCAATCAGTGCACCTTCTACTTCGGGTATTTGCGTCAATTGCCAGAGACCATTTGTATCCTTGTGAACCCGGATGACATCACCTGGACTAAGAATATCTTCAATTTTTTTTGGCTCTGAGCCTTGTTTATCGGTTCCAAGTTGTGGCTTCGCCCATTTTATTGATTCGAGAGTGAGCTCAGCAGACTCATGATCTTTAATATAAATGGAAGCTACATCTGAGGTGGTATTCATTACGATAGCGGGCTGAAGGGGGCCGATGGTTTCCAGTTTGCTGAGCGCGAGTTGCAGTTGAGTTTCGTCACTATCTTTTGCAAGCACTATTTGTGATTGGGCGCCACGATAACCGTGACGCCTGTCATAGGATAATAATGCTGTTTGAAGAGATGTATTGGCTGCCTGTTGGTGGGTGGCGCGAATAGTTGTGTAAACGTTCAGTCCCGTATTGTAGGCATCATCGCCGTATTGTTCGATAAGTTGATTGCGTACCATTTCAGCGACAAAAGGAGCGTAGACTTCAATGTCGCGACTATGGTACTGGGCAGTACCTGGAGCTTCTTTTGCGTCCAGAAATGCTTGTTCATCAATAAAGCCGACTTCCCACATCCGTCGCAGAACATAATTTCGTCGGAGAAGAGCGCGCTCTGGATTGGCGAGAGGGTTAAATTTAGATGGCGCTTTGGGGAGGCCTGCAATCATGGCAAACTCTGGTAAAGAGAGCTCTTGTAAGGTGCGACCATAATACACATTAGCTGCAGCACCAATGCCATAAGCTCTGCTACCCAAGTAAATTTTATTAAGATATAAGGTTAGTATTTCTTCTTTAGTTAACAATTGCTCAATTTGTAACGCCAGAATAATTTCATTTAATTTTCGTAAGTAGGTTTTTTCATTGCTCAGAAAGAAGTTTCTGGCAACCTGCATAGTAATCGTACTACCACCCTGTGCTTTTTGTCCCGTTGTTATTAATGAGTAGACGGCTCTTAAGATGCCTTGGTAATCAACACCGGGGTGCTCAAAAAAACGGTCATCTTCTGATGCCAGAAATGCCTGAATCAGAAGCTCGGGTACTTCTTCATATTCAACAGGGATACGTCGCTTTTCACCAAATTCCCCCATCAGGAGCCCTTCAGAGCTAAAAATACGTAATGGAACTTGAAAAGATGTCTCTTTAAGGGTTTCAGTGGAAGGGAGTTGAGGGGCAAGCGTGTAGTAAATGCCAGCTATTGAGACGACAGCCAGAACAAAAGCGACAAAAGCCAGCATTGAGATACGTTTGATGAAACGGAACATGATATTTTAGAAGCTACAGTTATTGAAAAAATAAATAGTGCAAGAATTGATTATATTATAAGGTATGAATAAAAGAGCCATATAAAAAGTTTTTTGGATATTGTATTTTAGTGAAACATGCACTATAGTCTTAAGAAACTACTTTAAGTTAGATGACTAAGTGCAACGTTTAGCTTTATTGTTGCGTTTATTTAGGAGTTGGGGCAATACATGTTTGGACGAAAAAAATCACCCCTTTTAGGGATCGATATTAGTTCATCAGTGGTGAAAGTGCTTGAACTTAGCCAAAAAAATGGTAAGTACTGTGTCGAGTCATACTCTGTTGAGCCATTGCCTTTAAATGCGGTGATAGAAGGCCGCATTGAAAATACTGATGAGGTGGCGGGTGCTCTTAGACGAGCTGTAAAGCGATCGAGCAGCAAATCAAAAGATGCTGCGGTTGCAGTTTCTGCCAATTCGGCAATCACTAAAGTTGTTTCATTTCCGTCATCATTGTCTGAGCGTGAATTGGAAGAAAATGTGATGCTTGAAGCGAATAACTATATTCCATACCCTCTAGAAGAAGTGCGCTTGGATTTTGAGGTTTTAGGAGCTTCAGCGGCGGATGTTGATGCGGTTGATGTGCTGCTGGCAGCATCCCGTAGTGAGAATGTTGATGCGCGAACAGAAGTATTAGAAAAAGCGGGATTAAAGCCTAAGTTGGTAGATGTTGAAGCCTACACTATAGAAAATACATTCAGGCTGATCACACATCAAATGCCCAACAATGGAAAAGGTCTGACGGTTGCTGTCGTGGATGTTGGCGCAACAATGACAACATTGCATGTATTGGTTGATGGTAAAATTGTTTTCACGCGAGAACAAACTTTTGGTGGGCGTTTGTTGACTGAAGATATAGAGCGGCACTATGGTATGTCTTACCAAGAAGCAGGACGTGCAAAAAAAGACAATAATTTGCCAGATGATTATGGTCCAAAGGTTCTAGAGCCCTTTAAACGATCAATGACAACGACAGTGACTCGAGCATTGCAGTTTTTCTTTTCAGCTTCTACCCAATATCAGTCAATTGACCACATCGTTCTAGCAGGCGGTTGTGCATCAATTCAGGGTGTTGATGCGATGATTGAAGAAGAAACTGGTACACCTACATTCATAGCCAATCCATTTTCTGAGATGGTGTTAGGTCCAAAGATTAAGATACAAGCACTGAGTAACGATGCCCCTTCAATGATGATAGCGTGTGGGCTAGCAATGAGGAGCTTTGATTAATGGCGCATATTAATTTACTCCCCTGGCGTGAAGAGCGAAGACAAGAACGTCAACAACAATTTATTGCAGCAATTATTGCCGGACTGATTTTTGCGGCAGCTGTGCTATATGGCGCCATCCTGTTTGCTGATGGTCTAGTCCAAGAACAGAATGATCGCAACGCTTTTTTACAGCGTGAAATTGTGGTGTTAGATAAAAGAATAAAAGAAATCAAGGAATTGGAGCAGGAAAGAGATCGTTTGTTGGCACGGATGCAGGTTATTCAGGAGTTGCAATCAAGTCGTCCGAAAGTGGTGAAGGTTTTTGATTCTTTAGTAAGAACGATGCCAGACGGGATTCACCTGGAAAAAGTAGTTCGACAAGGTAATTCATGGACTTTAAATGGAGTTGCTGAGTCCAATGCAAGGGTATCGGTCTTTATGCAACAGCTAGATGAAAATGCTGAATTTGATGAGTCCAATCTACAGGTAATACAACGCACTTCAACTAAAGAGAACGCTATTCGTAAATTTATTTTAGGTGTGCAGGAATCAAAACCCAAAGTTGAAGAGGGAGAAATCTAATGGAGATACCTTCTTTAAGCGATTTAGATTTTAATGAAAGTGGTGAATGGCCACCGGTTATTAAAATGTTAGCTATTCTTCTCTTATGTTTATTGGTATGGGGAGCGGGCTACTATTTTATAATAAAAGACAAACAAATAGAGTTGGAGAGCTTGGAGCAAAAGGAAGTACAGCTCAAAAAAGAGTTTGAAACAAAACAAGCAAAAGCAGTGAATTTGGAAGCGTACAAAGTACAGATGAAGGAAATGGAAGTGGCATTTTCTTCTATGTTGCAACAGCTACCAAGAAAGAGCGAAGTAGCGGATTTGTTAATTGATATTTCACGCACAGGCTTGATAAATGGACTAGAGTTTGAGTTATTTAAGCCTGGAGGCGAAAGACCTGTCGATTTTTATGCAGAGCTACCTATTGAAATGAGAGTGACGGGAACCTATCATCAATTTGGTCAATTTGTGAGCGCTGTAGCTGCACTGCCACGTATTGTGACAATGCACAATTTAACATTGACTCCATTGGGTAAGGACGCAGGAAAAATGACGATGGATATTACAGCAAAAACATACCGTTATTTTGATGAGCAGTAAGATTAATGATGTTATTAGAGAAAAAGCAAGGAATTAAGTAACATGGCAAAATTGATCAAAACATTAATGCTTGTCTCCGCCTTGTTATTAGCTGGTTGCCAACAAGAAAAACAAGATCTGGCTACGTACGTTGCTAATGTGAAAGCACAAAAAAAACCGGACATTGAACCTGTGCCGGTGATGAAGCCTTATGAAAAATTTTCATATGGCGCTTCAAATTTACGTAATCCATTTGTACGAACTGTGGTAGAAATGCCGCTAGAAGAAGATAAAAAATCAGTGATTGACAATGGCATTCGCCCTGATCAACATCGACTAAAAGAAGCGTTAGAATTGTATGCTTTGAGTGAGTTACAGTTTGTCGGAACATTAGAGAAGGAAAGTGTGTGGGCGCTAATTCGTACTTCGGATGGTGTAATTCATCGCGTTCAAGTTGGAAATTATATGGGGCAAAATCATGGCAAGATTTTGGCGATTAGCGAAACAGAATTAACTTTAAAAGAGATTATACGTGACGGCAGAGGTGTATTCACAGAGCGTGAATCATCTCTTTCAGTTGTAGATGTAGACTAAAGGCAGTTGAATAACATGACTAACAAAGATGAAATTATTATGAAAAATCAACCGTTAGCAGTAGCGCAAAATCAGCTATTAGAACCGTTCTTCAAGACTATGCTTTTAGCTGTTTCACTGCTCTGTATTTTTTCACTGTCGATGGTTAAAGTAATGGCGGCAGATTTGCAGTCTGTTGATTATTCGTCGTTACCTGGGGATAAAGCACAGATTGTATTGACCTTTTCTGAACCAGTGGAACAGCCAAATAGTTTTTCTATTGATGAGCCAGCTAGAGTCATATTGGATTTTGCCAATGTACACAATCAGCTAGATAAAAAAACGCAAGCGATCAATATCGGCGTTACTCGCAGTGTATCAACTGTTGAGGCTGGGGACCGTACTCGCATGGTCATTAATCTGGTACAAAAAGCACCTTATACGATAAATCATGATGGTAATGTGGTGTCGGTTACAATTGAAGGTGACATGGAGCGTGTCGTCCAAAATGACAATACGTCTAGGGAAGTCACAGATATTGATTTTCGTCGTGGCAAGCAAGGCGAAGCAAGATTGATTATTTCACTCAGCGATGATGGTGCAGGGATTGATGTTCGGCAAGAACGTGACAATATAGTTGTGGATTTGCTGAATGTATCCCTACCAGAAAGACTTCATAGACGTTTAGATGTGGTGGATTTTGCCACCCCAGTACAAATTATTGATACTGCTCAGGATGGTAATGTGACTAAATTAACCTTATCAACTGAAGGTGCGTTTGAACATATGGCGTATCAATCAGATAAGACGTTAGTCGTGGAAGTCAAACCAGTCATCAAGGACGATCAACTTGCAGGGCAGAAAGATCAATCGGGTTACAAAGGTGAAAAATTATCACTAAACTTTCAAAATATTGAAGTGAGAGCAGTGTTGCAGTTGTTAGCTGATTTTACTGGAATGAATCTGGTGACCAGTGACACAGTGAGTGGTAATGTCACTTTGAGGCTTAAAAATGTGCCATGGGATCAAGCTTTGGATATTATTCTTAAAACCAAAGGCCTTGCAATGCGTCAGAATGGAAATCTGATGCTGATTGCGCCTGCAGCAGAAATTGCAGCACGTGAAAAACAGGAACTGGAAGCGAAAAAGCAATTGGTGGAGTTGGAACCGCTCTATTCCGAAATAGTTGAAGTGAATTTTGCCAAGGCAAGCGAATTGGAAACGATACTTACCAGTGATACAGGGTCCGATGCTAGTGCTGGTGTCACTGGGTTTATCTCAGATAGGGGCAGCGTGACTGTTGATGAGAGAACCAACTCATTATTGATTAGGGATACTGCTGATCAGTTGGTACAGATCAGAAAACTGATTGAAAAATTGGATATTCCGGTCCGCCAGGTATTAATAGAATCTCGGATCGTGATTGCCAATAATGATTTTACTAAAGAGTTAGGTGTCAGGTTCGGTGCGTCAAAATTAAAAGATGCAAGCAATGATTTTAGTGTGAATGCTGCCACATCAGGAAGTTTAAATGGCACTACGCAATTATTTAATGGTGAAACTTTGGAGCAAGCGGATCGTTTGAATGTTGATTTACCAGTAGCTAACCCAGCTGGTTCTATAGCATTAGCATTAGCAAAATTACCATTGGGTGCAATACTTGAATTAGAATTATCAGCAATGCAGGCAGAAGGAAAAGGTGAAATCGTTTCCAGTCCTCGTGTCGTCACATCTAATCAACAAAAAGCAACGATTAAACAAGGTACCGAGGTTCCTTATCAAGAGGCAAGTTCAAGTGGCGCTACCTCGGTGTCATTTAAAGAAGCCGTATTAAAATTGGATGTTACCCCACAAATTACACCGGATGATCACATTGTGATGGATTTGGAAATAAGTAAAGATGAGGTGGGTGAAGTTTTCCTTGGCGTGCCAAGTATCGATAAGCGTGAGGTTAAAACTCAGGTATTGGTAGAGAATGGTGAAACAGTGGTATTGGGTGGTATTTATGAGCAACGAACAACGACTGGATCTACCCGTGTCCCATTTTTTGGTGATTTACCTTATGTAGGCTTCCTCTTTAAGACAAATACCAAAGAAGATAAGAAACGAGAATTACTGGTGTTCATTACACCTAAGATTATTAAAGACGGCCTTAAATTTTAAATTTAAATTGATAAAATTGATTATGATTAAGCCGGGTCATTGATGGTCCGGCTTTTTCATTACATGAATATAGATGAGATAACAAACGAGTGATTTCAGGAAATATATTTCTTGTTGGACCGATGGGTTCAGGAAAGTCGACAGTTGGCAGGCAGTTGGCAAAAGCACTTGGCCGTGATTTCTATGATAGTGACAAAGAAATTGAAAAGCGTACTGGCGTGTCGATTTCATGGATTTTTGAAATGGAAGGCGAGGCGGGATTTCGCTTGCGAGAAAAAAAAGTTATTGATGAGTTAACAGAGCTCAAAAATATTGTATTAGCGACTGGTGGTGGTGCTGTTTTAGCGGAAGAAAACCGACGGTTATTGCGTTCACGCGGTCATGTTGTATATTTATCAGCATCTGTAGATCAGCTCTATCGCCGAACGGTCAAAGATAAATCTCGACCGTTATTACAGACCGACAATCCAAAACAACAAATCACAGACTTGTTGGCAAAACGCGATCCCTTGTATCGTGATGTAGCAGATATTGAGTTGCGAACTGGAGATCAATCCATACAGCATGTGGTATCTGATTTAATTAAAGAACTAGAAAGTTTGGGTCAGTAAATAGCAAATGATGAAGACGTTACAAGTGTCACTCGGAGAGCGTAGTTACCCTATCTATATTGGGGATAACTTGTTATCACAAGCTGAATTGCTCACCCGGCATATTAAAGGTGAAGAAGTATTGGTGGTGACGAATACCACCATTGCTCCATACTATTTGCAGAAGGTGTTGGATTTATTGCCAGATTACCGCTGTGAATCGGTGATATTACCGGATGGCGAACAATTTAAAAATCTTGAAGTGCTCAATCAGATTTTTGATAAATTAATAGCGCAACATTATTCACGACAGGTTACATTGATCGCATTAGGTGGTGGCGTCATTGGTGATATGACGGGTTTCGCTGCCGCATGCTATCAGCGTGGCGTACCCTTTATTCAGATCCCCACAACATTGTTATCACAAGTTGATTCTTCGGTAGGAGGCAAAACGGCCGTCAATCATGCATTAGGCAAGAATATGATAGGCGCCTTTTATCAACCGCAATGTGTTATTGCAGATACAGATACCCTTAATACCCTGGAAGATAGGCAATTGTCATCGGGTTTGGCTGAAGTGATTAAATATGGTTTGATTAACGATCCGGAATTTTTTGACTGGCTTGAGAAAAATATGTCTGGCCTACGCGCAAGAGAGCCGGTGTTG
>JAOUJZ010000016.1 GCA_029882915.1 Gammaproteobacteria bacterium
CCACAATATTGCCTTTTTCGGCTGCTGATGTGCATTTGTTTACATAGTCTTGTTGCGATAATTTGTCATTCTGACTCATGGTTCTATTCCACTCATGTTTATAAGATTTAATCGTATGACTAGCTCTAGAGTTATAGATTTGTATAATCAGGCTGTGACTACCAGTAAGCTGCCAGTAGCCATGACCAGACAGGCGCTAAACCGCCTAATAATGTGTTTTTCATTGAAAATTCGATAACCGAGAAATACCTGTAATACCATGCTAAGTTGAAACAAGGCCAGTGAATAGGCTATTAACAGCTGTGAGAACACGATCATGGTCATGTACTGCATTAGAAAAATCAGGCTTCCTAGATAGAGAAAACGATAGACGTGGTCTTTGGACTTCTCAAAATCTTTGCTGAAATTATCTTTTAGAAAACAGGTGTTGGCGATCACTGCCAAAGGGAAACCGATAAGACACCAAAATACCGTTGTTGCCAATGGATCGCCTGCAACTACTGCATTTTTTAGAGGCAAGGTGCCGATGGAAAATAATACAATAGATAAAAAACGATATTGCAC
The DNA here is from genome assembly GCA_029882915.1 of Gammaproteobacteria bacterium. Taxonomy (GTDB): domain Bacteria; phylum Pseudomonadota; class Gammaproteobacteria; order Nitrosococcales; family Methylophagaceae. The sequence continues at coordinate 565 of JAOUJZ010000016.1, forward strand.
CCCACGTTCAGATAATAAATGTAATAGACGACTACGATCGACATGAGTGCTGGGTGGGAATAAAAAATAACTGCCCAGTACGATAATGCCTACACCGGTAAAACCTTGCAAGCTGGGTATCTCACCAATAAAAATCATGGCCAATAACATTGATATGACCACTTTATAGGCGTTAAGTGGTCCGAATACGGATAAATCTGTTTTTGAAAGTGACATTACCAGAAATAAAGTGCCAGCCATATCAAGCAAAGCGGCAAAAAAGATATTTATCCAGAATGTTAGACTTAGATCAAAAGGATTAAAGGCCCATAGTAGTGGCAAACAAATGATGCTCAACACTAGGTATGATGTCATCACTATAAAAAATGGATGTAGCCCAGCATGCGTTAATTTTTTCTGGAAAACAGTGGAAAATGAGGCAAACAACAATCGACCTAAAACAACGAGCAATTCCACTTAATCTCAATGCTCCGTTGGATGGCTTTGATAATCGTTATTTTCATCGATGTGATATTTGTTAAATATACTGTAGTTGCCAGTGTTATCGAACTGAAAAACAATAAAGGTATCTTTACGAGTTCCTATTTCCATACCGGGAGTACCTACTGGCATCTGAGGTACAGATAAACCGGCAATATCCGGTTTTTCCGCCAATAAACGCTTGATATCATCAGCTGGAACGTGACCTTCTATAATATAACCTTCAATCATTGCTGTGTGGCATGATGCCATCTTTCGGGGTAATTTAACGGTTTCTTTAACATTGGCCATATCCGGTGTCAGCAGATCAATGACGTTAAACTGATGTTTTTGCAGATGGGTGATCCATTTATGGCAACACTGACAATCAGGGCTCCGGTAGACTTTAATATCTTTGCTAATTTGATGGTTTCGAACAGCATGATCCCATCCACTAGAGGTGTCGGCAGATATAGGTAGGGTAAGTAATGAAAATGTCAGGCTTAATAGCGTGATAAGTGCTTTCATGAGGCTATAAATATTCCACAAAAATTTCAGTTTTTGGTGCGTCTTGTTCAATCAGTTTTAGAGCAGCAAGGATAGATTTTTCATCATTTGGATCAACCTTATTTGGCAGGGTGTGAACAGATATAGCTGCTTGTGTGAGCTCACTTATCTGTTGATCAGATAATAGATCCTCGTTCACCCAAAGCGTGGCTTTTTCTTCTATTATGATATTTTTGGCTTCTTCAAAACCATCCTGAGTGAATATCAGATAAATCATGATTAATGTTCAATGGCCAAATAGGCATTTTCTGAAATATCTGACCAGGCATCATTTTTGAGACGAAAGTCCTGATAAGCATCATAGACGCGTTTGAATTTAGGATTGTTAGCCGCTTCTTCAGCCAGCGTTTCATCGGTGAGTGTCTTAAGCGTCCTTAACACGTCATCAGGGAATTTGTGGATCTGAACATCAGTACGCTCACGTAATTCTTGTAAGGCAGACAAATTTTTCTCTTCCATCTCTGACAACATATGCAAGTTTTCAGCTTGAGCAGCATTGCTGACAATAGCTTGTAAGTCAGCAGGAAGTGAATCCCATGCACGTTGATTAACAGTCAGTTCCAATACTGTGCCGGGTTCATGCCAGCCAGGATAATAATAATGTTCAGCGGCTCGGTATAGGCCTAAGCGTTGATCATGGTAGGGTCCAATCCATTCAGTGGCATCAATAGTATTGCGTTCTAGCGCTGTATAAACTTCACTGCCAGCAAGTAAAACAGGATTTCCACCCGCTTTGGCGAACACTTTACCGCCAAGTCCCGGAATCCTCATTTTTAGTCCTTTAATGTCATCAAGCGAGTTTATTTCTTTATTAAACCAGCCGCCCATTTGCACGCCAGTATTGCCAAGTGGGAAGGGGACAACGTGGAAAGGTTGATAAATTTCACGCCATAGTTCCAAACCACCTCCATCATACAGCCAGGCATTCATGCCGCGAGCAGTCATGCCAAAAGGCACGGTGGAAAAAAACTGTGCTTCGGGTACTTTTCCTGCCCAGTAATAGGCACTACCATGCCCCATCTCAACCGTACCTTGTGAAACAGCATCAAACGTTTGCAATGCTGGGATCAATTCTCCTCCAGCGTAGACTTTAATATCGAGACGGCCATTGCTCATGATTTTGATGTTGTTTGCAAATCGTTCAGCGCCATCCTGTAATACCGGGAATCCTGGTGGCCAGGTAGTGACCATTTTCCAATGATAGATTTTACTGCTATCGATAGAGGTACTTTTGCTTGTGGCGTCTTCAGGCCCGCATGCTGTAAGGACAACAAGACAAAGGCCAAGGAACAAGGAAGATAATAAACGGTAGTGAATCATACAAAATTCCTGAATTAGAGGAGTTCTAATTTAGCATAAGCAAGAACTAACCACTTGCTGCCGGCATGTTTAAAGTTAACTTGAACACGTGCACTTTTGCCCGAACCTTCTGTATCAATGACAGTGCCACTTCCAAATTTTTGGTGATGAACCAGTTGTCCGGGGTTAAGACCTGTTTCGTTGATAGCAGAAGAATGTTTAGGTGGTATCGGAGAGTAGCCACTACTGATGGTGTTTTTTCGGGCACGAATTTCTTCAATATGCTCGGCAGGAATTTCCCTCAAGAATCGAGAAGGACTGGGCGACATTTCCTGACCATATAAGAAGCGTGATTCAGTGTGCAATAAATACAATGTTTCTCTGGCCCGAGTCATGCCAACGTAGCACAGTCGGCGCTCTTCAGCGAGCCGGGTCGGGTCATCGCTGGTTTTCTGTCCCGGAAATAAACCTTCTTCCATGCCGACCATAAAAACCACAGGAAATTCCAGTCCTTTGGCAGAATGTAAAGTCATTAGTTGTACACAGTCTTCCCATTGATCAGCCTGATTTTCACCGGCCTCCAGTGCAGCATGCGACAGGAAGGCATCCAGTAGTGACATGTTTTCAGTATCTTCTGGTTGAGTGAAGGTCCGGGTAGCATTAATCAACTCATCCATATTTTCGATACGACTCTGACCTTTTTCAGATTTGTCTTTGCCGTGATGCGCTCGCAAGCCACTTTCATCAATCACCAATGATGTGAGTTCATGTAAAGGAATGTTGTCATCTTCGGGTGTCAGTGAATCAATGAGGGTCAGAAAGCCAGTGAGTGCATTGCCTGCGCGAGCAGGGAAAATCTTGGCTTCAAGCAGGGCGATAGCGGCTTGCCACATCGTTAGATTATATTCGCGAGCATGTTGGCGTAATTGAGTGAGTGTTGCTGCACCAATACCACGAGTCGGGGTGTTGACTACCCGTTCGAAAGCCGCGTCATCATTACGGTTGGCCACCAATCTTAGATAAGATAATACGTCTTTGATTTCAGCTCGTTCGAAGAATCGCAAACCACCATAGACACGATAGGGCATATTGGCTTGTAACAATGCTTCTTCAATAATACGAGACTGGGCATTAGAACGGTATAACACAGCATGATCTGCACGATTACCACCTTTATTAACCCAAGCTTGAACTTGAGCGACTACATAACTGGCTTCATCGCGCTCGTTATACGCGTTATAAACCTGAATCAGTTCTCCATCGTCATCATCAGTCCAAAGCTCTTTACCCAGACGTTCACTATTATTAGCAATGACGGCATTGGCAGCGGCGAGGATATTGCCAGTAGAGCGATAATTTTGTTCTAGTCGAATGCTGGTTGCATCGGCATAATCTTTATGAAATTTCTGAATATTTTCGATGCGTGCGCCACGCCATCCATAAATAGATTGGTCATCATCGCCGACAATAAATAAATGGCCTTGTTCACCAGCGAGTAGTCGTAACCAAGCATATTGAATGGTGTTGGTATCCTGAAACTCATCAACCAGAATTTGCTGAAAACGACGTTGGTAGTTAGCAAGGATATCGGGGCGTTTTAGCCATAATTCATGGCTACGTAACAAAATCTCACCAAAATCCACCACCCCTGCACGCTGACAAGCATCTTCATAAGCCTGATAAATAGCCAACATTTTTTGTGAATAGGGATCATTGCCTGCCTGGATATGTTTGGGTCTCAGACCTTCATCTTTCTGGGCATTGATATACCACTGTGCTTGTTTCGCTGGCCATTGTGCTTCATCCAGTTCCATTGACCGGATCAGGCGTTTCAGCATGCGGTGCTGGTCATCACTATCAAGAATTTGAAAGCTTTGTGGTAGATCGGCATCTTTCCAATGGGCTCGCAATAAACGATGAGCCAAACCGTGAAATGTGCCAACCCACATACCGCCGATGGGATAGCCAAGCATGTCTTCAATTCGGCCACGCATTTCTGCCGCTGATTTATTGGTAAAGGTCACCGCAAGAATATTGGCTGGCGATAAGTTTTCCGCTTGAATCAGCCAGGCAATACGATGAACCAGAACACGTGTTTTACCACTGCCTGCACCGGCCAGAATGCGGGCATGACCTAGCGGTGCAGCTACGGCTTCACGCTGTGGTTTATTTAGATCGTTAAGAAGTTCAGAAACATCCATTCAGGCATAGGACTCTGTTTTGTCGCGATCTCTGCGACAGCTCCACACGGCCTCCTTGAACTCACTTGAAAAATGTGGGTTTTACAGATTTGTATCTAAGTGAGGTTAGATGCAGTGATGAGCGTTTATTAAGTGAAATCTTTCATCCCCACACGGTGGTGAAGGGATGAAAGAGTGTTGCTAGATATTACTATCTAAAAATGCAGTCAATTGCGACTTGGTTAAAGCACCGACTTTAGTTGCTTCAACTTCACCACCTTTAAATAACATTAAAGTAGGGATGCCGCGAATACCATAACGTGGTGGCGTGTCTGCATTTTCATCAATATTCAGTTTGCAGACTTTAATTTTTCCTGCGTATTCTGCGCCAATTTCTTCCAAAATCGGGGCGATCATTTTGCATGGACCACACCATTCAGCCCAGTAATCGACTAATACAGGTAAGTCAGACTGTAATACTTGGCCATCAAAATCGCCATCAGTCACATTGGTGACATTTTCGCTCATGTTTTTTATCTCCAGTGGTATATAAGCTATTGGAAGGCTATACTCACCCACTCCAATATTGACTAACATTTTTTCCTATCATTAAAGGTAATGCAAGTATTTCTATGAGTGCACATTTAACTGAGCAAGCTTTTTCGTCATTGCCTTTGCATGAAACTCTTCAAAATGGGTTACGTAGTGCGGGATTCGAGTTTTGTACTCCTATTCAGGCACAGTCGTTGCCATTGTTATTGGCCGGACAGGATGTCGCAGGGCAGGCGCAAACTGGAACCGGTAAAACCATCGCTTTTTTGCTGGCTACTTTTCAACGATTGCTGGTTGATAAGCCTTTTGAAAATTGGGATGGCAAACAACCGCGTGCTTTTATATTAGCGCCAACAAGAGAGCTGGCAATTCAGATAGCAAAAGACGCTGAGTTACTTAATAAGTACGCCAATTTACGCATTGTGGTGGCTCATGGTGGCAAGGATTATGAAAAACAAAAAGCAGCGATTGAGGCCGGTGTTGATATTTTAATCGGTACTCCAGGTCGCCTTCTTGATTATCATAAACAGCATGTATTTAATCTAAAACAGGTTCAAGCTGTGGTATTAGATGAGGCCGATCGGATGTTTGATCTTGGTTTTATTAAGGATGTGCGTTACTTCCTTCGACGTGTGCCGCAGCCAGAGCTACGGTTAGGGATGTTATTTTCGGCGACCTTAAGTTATAAAGTTACTGAACTTGCCTATGAGCACATGAACAATCCAGAAAAAGTGCTGGTGGTATCAGAAACTATATCAGGTGATAGAATAGAAGAAAGTGTTTATTATCCTGCTAATGAAGAAAAAATTCCCTTGTTGCTGGCGCTGATAAAACGTTTGCAACCGCCACGGGGGATTGTGTTTGTGAATACAAAACGTGCTGCCGATACTGTTTGGGGCTATTTGGAAGGCAATGGCTATAAGGCAGCATTATTGTCGGGTGATGTGCCACAGAAAAAACGCGAAAGTTTATTAAAGCATTTTCAGGATGGAGATTTTCCTTTTCTGGTCGCAACCGATGTTGCTGCTCGCGGGTTACACATTCCTGAAGTGAGTCATGTATTTAATTATGATTTGCCACAAGATGAAGAGGATTACGTTCACCGAATTGGTCGCACAGCAAGGGCTGGTGCCAGTGGTATCGCCATCAGTTTTGCTTGTGAAGATTATGCGTTTTCATTGCCAGATATTGAGCGTTATATTAAGCACAAGCTGCCTGTTGTAGCGACGTCGAGTGAACAATTGGAGCAACCTCAGCCTCCTAAAAAGCCTGAAAAAAGGCCACCGTCACCATCACGAAAACAGGCTGGTGGTGAACGACATAAACGATCAAACAGGCCACCGAGACGAAAGTCTGCCTGATTTAATGTAAGAGAGAAGGTGGTTAATGCAGATTAATGGTGCGCATCTCGCAGCGACATTTCTCCCAAAACCGACGGACTGTCAGGAAAGTTTTTCTACGCCCGTTATTATTGAAGCAGCAGCACGTCGTGATGAAAAGTTATTAACACCAATTGTTGTAAATGAAAGAACAAACCAGTTAACAGCAACATTTAATGATGTGCAACGTTCACGATTTGTACGAATGTTTGCAATGACTAATGACTCTTCTGCCAATAATGAATATCGCCCTCAATCGTCGGTACCCGCTATGCCACGAGGTGTGCAGCACTATTTGCAGGTAGCTGATATGAAGTCCGGCTCAGATAATGACAGGTTATTTGATGAGACGGTTTAATCTTATCTTATGTTTGCTGTGCTTCAGTCTGTTGGGTGGATGTGCTCAACAAAAAGTGGTGGCAAGCGATCCTGATGGTGCAGGCCTTTCAAGGCTGGCAAAAAGCGATATTAATGAAGTTGTTGAGTTGCATCAGCGGGCGGTTATGCATGATCTCAAGGAGCTGATGCTGAAATTGTACCGCCGCAATCCTGATGGTCGTCATGATAAGGCTCAACGCACTATTGAAGCTAGCGTGAATCGCGTCTTTTCACGAGCACATGATCAAGACTACCCTCAATGGCAAGCGTTAAAGCCGACCGATATTATTCGAGTTGCGCTTGATGAAACCTATCAGGGTAGTGATCGGGTATTGCCCTTTATTGTGGGTTTAAGAAAAATGCTGATGACTGCTTATGATAATCATACCGAGTTCTATTATCTGACTAGTCTGAGTGAACAGAAACTCTATAACAGTGCTAGAAACATTGAAATTGCGGCATGGATGCTGGCGGAAAACCGGGATATCAATGGCAGATTGCTGATATTGAGTGACAGTCTCGAACATGAACAGCGAAACCTGAGTTACCAACGTTTAATTGGTCGTATGATCGCAACTCAGGATAATCTGGCAGCCATTATTTCACGTAAATCAGGTCGTTTAATAAAGTCTGTAGTGGTAAAAGCCGCCTCAATGATGTTTTTACCTATTTAATCTGTCATAAGATTTAAGATTTGGGGGACGCGAGGTGGTCGTGATGAGATATTTAGTTTTAATACTGGTAATGATGATCGTTTGTGCATGTTCAGATGAACAAACATCGCTGGACGGGGATCATGTCTGGAAAGATCAGACAGACATGATTGATAAAGCAAGGGATGTGGAGCAGTTACTGAATGATGCTGCTCAACAGCAACACCAATTGATAGAACAAAAAACACAATAAGTTGGTGTGTTCCGTGGGCAGTAGTGAGGCTTTATTGTCGCTTAAACAGTGGGGGTGAAGACTCAGGGGAATGTCCGGTAACCCCTGCAGTTAATGTGAATCGCATGGCCTCTTCCATTGACATGTCAAGGATGCGAACACTTTTACGCGGCACCAGTATTGTATAACCACCAATCATATAACTAAGTGGAAGGTAAACAAGGACACTGTCTCCATCATTATTCAGCCCTTTGGGTAAATATTCGGGTGTAACTTGAGTTACAAAACCAATGACTTGCATGCCATTGTCAAAAGTGACCGCAACTACTTGTTCAAACTCTTTATCTTTTGATGGGGAAAAAAACTGAAAAAAATCGCGGATGGCACGATAAACGGATTTGATCAATGGTGTTTGATATAACAGTTGCTCAGCTTTTTCAAATAAGCGCTGAACGACATAGATATGCATTAAAAGTCCGATAAAAAAAACCAATGCTAACCCTGCCATGACCCCCATTCCTGGCCAGTATAATGTTTCTGGCAGAACAAAACGGAGCAATTCACCCAGCATTAACTCTGTAGAAACAATGAACCAGTAAATTAAATATAAGGTCAGTAATACTGGGAGTATGGTTATCAGGCCAGTAAAAATATGTCGAGTAACGAAACGCAGCATTTCTTTGCCTCCATGAACAGGTTTGGTTTGTTTCCAGTATAGACGTTAAACGCTAACAATCGATCCGTTGTGTCGTTAGCCTTTGTGTTTGGATAACTCAGGGTTAGCGAATCGATGCCCTGAGGCCTGATGTATAAACAGATTTTTTAATAAGGTAGATTGATTAACTGTTTTGAGTCCAAACCGTCGAGCCCAGCGTAAAGGGGCTAAATCGCTGCCAAAGACACGTTTGAAGGCATCCATCGTCAGTTGCATGGCGAGGTTGTCACCTTTTCTTTTGCGTTGGTATTTTTTCAGGGTATGCAAGCTACCAATATTGCGACCTTTTTGGTGGGCTTCAATTACAATCTCCGCTAATGTAGCCGCATCCAGTAAACCAATATTCACTCCCTGACCTGCCAGTGGATGAATGGTATGTGCGGCATCACCGACCAGTGCAAAGCCTGATTCAACATAATGGTCGGCATGACGTAGTTTGAGTGGAAAGCTGGCGCGTTGGCTGATTGTTACAATATCACCGAGTGTTTTTTCAAAGGCCAAGGACAGTTTATCGGTAAATGCTTCATCGTTAAGTCGTTGCAATGACTCAGCTTCCTCTGTTGAGTTGGACCAAACGATCGAACATTGATGTGGATTAGCCAATGGTAAAAAGGCTAGTGGCCCTTCAGGTAAAAACCGTTGCCATGCAGTATGTTGATGTGGTTTTTCTGTTGTTACCGTACAGACCACAGCGGATTGCTGATAATCCCAACCATGAGTTTCTATATTTGCCCACTCTCGCAATGGAGAATGGGCACCATCTGCACCGACAATTAAATCAGCACTGAGATGACGACCATCTTCTAAGGTCAGTGTATTGCCAATGAGTGCCTGCGGTTTGGCAGGGCAGAGAATATCAATCGTGGCTATTTGCTTGCATTGAGTTAGGCAGGCCTGTTGAAGATGACGGTTTTCGATGATATGGCCAAGTAATGGTTGGTCAATATCTGCGCTGTCAAAATGCAAAGCACTGTTACTGGTTTCCCATACCCGCATATCAGTAAACTGACTGATTCGGCAAGAAATGAGGTGCTGCCAGATATTAAGATTCTTTAACAGTGTTTCACTAGCGCGTGTTAATGCGCTGACACGTAAATCGGGGGCGTCTTGTTCGCTAATCGGTGAAGGGGACTGTGCCTCAATCAGTGCAATTTTTAATGATGTTTGCTCACTTAAGGCGACAGCCAAAGTTGCACCGACCATGCCGCCACCGACAATAATGACATCGTAATGTGCTGTCATAATGAAATGCCTCGCCCTAGCCGTGGCTGCTTTCTACCCAGCCCCATACTTTTTTTAGCAAGCCAGTGTTTTACAGGTGGCAATACATCTATCAAGGCTAAACCAGCACCACGGCAATGACCGAGTAATGGTTGATTATTGCTGAATAATTTGACCAAACTATCTGTCGACTTAATGACATTGTCCTGATCCTGTTGTCGCCATTGTTTATAGTCATTGAGTAAATGAGCGTCGCCACAGTCCTCACAATGATCAATGAGTACATCAGCTAAAGCAGCCACATCACGTAAGCCGAGATTAAATCCCTGTCCAGCTATGGGGTGAAGGCTGTGGGCAGCATTGCCAATTAAGACAATGCGATGTTGAACAGGTTGATCCGCCTGCATCAATTTCAGTGGATAATTATTACGTTGTCCGACTCGTATAAGTTTGCCTAGTCGATAACCAAAACGTTCCTGTAATTGAGTTAAAAAGTCAGAATCGGATAATTTAAGAATGTCTTTTTCATCACCTGCAGTGACGGTCCAAACCAAACTACAACGATTATCAGACATAGGTAATAATGCAATTGGTCCGCTATCAGTAAAACGTTCAAAAGCACGGTTTTGATGAGCACGTTCAGGCGTGATGTTAGCGGTGATAGCCGTTTGTTGGTAATCGCTTTCTAACGCCCCTAATCCTAAGAGTTGCCGAATTGTTGATTGTCCACCATCAGCCGCGACTATTAATTTGGCAGATATGTGACGATCATCATCCAGTGTTAGTTCAACCGAATCGGAATGTTGGATAAGGCTGGTCACGCTGTTGGGACAGATGACGTCAAGATTATTCTGTTGCGTTAATGCGTGGTGAAACACCTGACCCATTTCTCGAGCGGTAATGATTTGTCCTAGTGCGGGTACTTGTTCAACTTGTGCAGACAGACGGGTAATACCAAAGTGACCACGGTCAGATACATGAATGTCTTTAATTGCTGTGCAATGGGGAGCAAGTTGTGACCATAATCCCATGGCCTCAAAGATTATTTGAGAACCATAGGCCAAAGCAATGCCACGATCATCATAACTTGGTTGTTGGTCAGAGTTGAGAACAAACGCCTCAATGATAGCGATGTTTAACGGTGTGTTTTTCAGAGCACAGGCCAGACTGGCACCAACCATGCCGCCACCAACGATAATAAGATCGTAGTCCGTTTGTTTCACAATGTCAGTGCCTTGCTGTCGCCATTAGAGCCTCAATATCATCCACTTCCTTTGGTGCCGCTTGCGTAAGGACATCATGTCCTGTTTTGGTGACTAAAACATCATCTTCAATGCGAATGCCAGTAAAGTGCCATTTTTTAGCTAGGTGAACAGGATCACGTATATATATACCGGGCTCAACAGTGAGTACCATGCCGGGCTCCAGCATACGCCATTCACCACCTATTTTGTAATCACCGACATCATGCACATCCATGCCTAACCAATGGCCAGTGCGATGCATGTAAAAGTCACGGTATTTTTCTTTTTCGATCAGTGTTTTCAATTTGCCCTTTAACAGTCCTAACTCTAGCAAACCTTCTGTTAGCACTTGAACGGCAGCTTCATGAGGCTGGTTCCAGTGATTGCCCGGCTTCACTTCAGCAATGGCTGCTTTTTGAGCATCCAACACGATGTTGTAAAGAGCTTTTTGTGATGTGCTGAACTTACCATTGATGGGGAAGGTGCGAGTAATGTCGGCAGCATAATAATCATATTCGGCGCCGGCATCGATCAATAGCAACTCATTATTTTTCAGGCGATGATTGTTTTCAATGTAATGCAAAATACAGCCATTTTCACCACCGCCTACAATAGAAGGGTATGCAGGTGAACGGCAATCATGTTTCATAAATTCATGAACAATTTCAGCTTCAACCTGATATTCCCATTTACCAGGCTGAGTGAACTGCATGGCACGAATATGGGCCTGCACGGATATTTCGGCCGCGCGACGCATGGCTTTTATCTCATTACTACTTTTAAATAAGCGAAGTTCGTTTAGGCAATGATCGAGCTCGATAATTTCGGTTGGAGAATGCATGCCCTGACGAGAAGCATTACGAAGATGGTTCAACCAACTTACCATGCGCTGGTCAAAGGGGGGCACATTACCCATGGTGTAAAAAACTTGCTCTTTACCTTCCATTAGCCCCGGCAAAATGTCGTCAAGATCAGAAATGGGGTAGGAGTCATCAGCACCGAATTGGTCAACTGCACCTTCCTGACCAGCACGATAACCATCCCAGATTTCTTTTTCTAAATTACGATCACGGCAAAAGAGCAGATATTCGCCATGAGGACGACCTGGAACAATGACGATAACCGATTCTGGTTCATCAAAACCGCTTAGATAATGGAAGTTACTATCACTGCGATAGATGTAATCAACATCTCGGCTACGTGTTGCAACGGATGCATTGGGCAAAACTGCAATACTATCTGGTCCCATGATCTCCATTAATTGCTGGCGACGCTTGGCAAATTCTTTTTTATTCATAGTGATGGATAGGGCTTAGTGTTCAGTCGTGTCTTCACTATCGTTGATGATGGGTTGTAATTCACCATACAACAAAAACATACCCATACGTAAGTATTCCACTAATTCCTCAAAGTTTGCTTCTTCTGTATCAGCATCTTCCAGATCATCACTGCTTATTTGACTGATGTTGATTACATCGGAAATATATTCTTTACATTCAGCAGATAATTCTGTGTCATCAGTCAAACCGGATGCACCAAGACCAAAGACAAGTCCCTGACACCAGTCTGACATAGCGGAAATTCGCGATGACAGTGGTGCATTGTCATCTGGCAATTCAAGTTGTAAATCGAACTCTAGGCTGTTCAGTGCCTGTACGGTTTGATCGAATAATGCCGTCAAATCAAGAATTTCTTCCTCACTAGGCTCAATATCATCAAACAGATTTTTGTACCAGGAAACTCGGTTTGCTTGAGAATCCATGCATAATAAACCGCATAATGCGCCTTGTAATTCGGCCGTGCTAGCCGGACCATCACCAGTGTTCTTGTCGGATGATAGAGATGGAAAATATAATTCAGACATGATGATACGACCTAAAATTAAAAAATATATTAAGACAATTGTTGACCCAATCGGCAGGGCAAGTCTATAGTTAAGCATTATTTTCGCACGGTCAAACATATTAATGGAAAAAAATGTGATACCACAATTGGAACAGCAAGTTGATGACCTGCTACGTGCCAGTCGTCGAATACGTGAAGAAAACATGTTGTTGAAATCTCAGCAGGCTGCATGGTTAACAGAACGTGCGCAATTGATAGAAAAAACAGATGTGGCTCGTGCTCGTATAGAAAAGATGGTGAGTCGTCTAAAAGAACTGGATGATGATTTATGAGTTCACCTGTATCAGTTAGTATTTTGGGTAAAGAATATCAAATTGCATGTCCAGAAGAGGAAAAGGATGCACTGCTTTCTTCAGCACAATTACTTCATAAGAATATGGAACAAATCCGGTCAACAGGCAAAGTGGTTGGTTTGGATCGCATTGCCGTGATGGCGGCACTTAATCTAGCCAACGAAGTAATTAGCTTGAAGAATAATGAAGGTCATGACATAGAAGACATGAATAAAAAACTGGTGCAGATTAATGATAAGGTGAGTGCTTTTCTGGAGGAAGATCGTCAGTTAGATCTATAAAGTCAGGTTCCTGTTTACCCACTGTCATTTTTATACAATTCATCACGGCTTTTCATTTAGAGGCTTGAAATTCTTCGCGGCCTTAAAAAAAATTAAAAAAATCATTCCACGCCTTGGAAATAGGCGTATCATTGTATTTAGTCCCTGCGGTGTTCGAGAGCGACAAGTGTGTCTTGAGCCGATAAGCAAATTGCTCGGAGGCTGAAACAAGATTGGTGTGCAGGCCCGCAAGACGGGAAGCCCGATAGCTTGTTAAGGTCGCCACTTGAACCCAATGGTTCAAGAACCCCGTTCGCAACGGCACTGTGGGGCAAATTATTTCCATCTAGATACACCCCTTCTCCAACACGTAGTTTGTTGGCAAAACATTCCCCTGAATACACATTACTGTTTTAATAGTGTTGTTTGTTTTTACAACAGGGAATACTGCATGAGATCGCTAGTAACTCTAATAATGATTGGCTTGTTGGCATCGGTTTTTCCTGCTAATGCAGACAAGTCTCGAGTTAGAACGTTATTAAATGAAATTGATGATATGTGGCGTGGACAGTCATCCTATGCCATCACTACCATGCAGGTAAAAACCAGACATTACACTCGTAGCATGAAACTGGAAGGCTGGTCCAAAGGTAAGGAAAAAACTCTGTTCCGTATCATTGAACCATTGCGTGAAAAAGGGACTGCTACTCTTAAATCAGCTAATCATATCTATACATATCTTCCAAAAACAGACCGCACTATCAAGCTCACTAGTGGCATGATGATGGGATCATGGATGGGCAGTCACCTAACCAATGATGATCTGGTCAAGGAGGCACGGCTGGAAGAAGATTATGATGCCACTATTTCATTTGAAGGTGTGCGTGATGGTCAGGACATTATGGAATTCACTCTGATCCCCAAAATTGATGCTGCTGTGGTATGGGGAAAGTTGCAGCTGATCATTCTGGCCGACAGTCATATTCCGGTGGTTGAATATTATTATGATGAAGATATGCTGTTGGCACGAACCATCAGTTTCAGTGCAATAAAAACATTGGGTGGTCGCCAGCGACCGTCAGTCTTGAGGGTGGTGCCAGCCGATAAACCGGATGAGTACACTGAGTTTGTCTATGAACAACTGACATTTGATTTGGATCTGAGCGATAGTCTGTTTTCATTATCAAGCTTGAGAAAATAGCGATGGTTCAATTATGAATATCATCACCTTGGCAGCGCGTAATGTTTATCGCAATGGTCATCGATCAGTGGTGACTGCAGCAGCTATGGCATTTGCCTGTGCAATGATGATTGTGTTTGCATCCTTGATTGAGGGGTTTGTTAAAGGGAGTGAGCAAAATATCGTGGCAATGAACAGTGGCGATATTCAAATTCACCGCCCGGGTTATCGCGATGATCCTGATATATATAGTTTGATGATAGATTCCGCTGATCTATGTAATCGCATCAGACAGGCCGGATTCGCTACCAGTGAACGTATCTTTGCATTTGGCCTGCTTGCCAGTGGTCAAAGCTCCTCTGGGGTTCAATTAAGGGGGTTAGATCTCGATTTCGAACCAACGGTCACTCTACTTAATCGACAAGTCATGCTAGGTGATTGGCTAGATAAAACTGATCATCACGGTGTGGTGATTGGGAAAAAGTTGGCGCGATTGCTTGATGTATCGCTGGGTGATGAATTGGTTTTTGTAGGTCAAACAGCCGACGGTTACATGGCCAACGATACATTTTATGTTCGTGGCATTATGCGAACAGTATCCTCTGCTATTGATAATGCTGGTGTATTGATGAGTAAATCGATGTTACGTGAACTGATTGCGCTGCCTGAGGGTGCACACGAATTAGTAGTCATGCGTACTGACAGCATGATGAATCTTGAACTTGCTAGCCAGAAGATTAAAGCACTGATCAGGTCAGATCTGGAGATATTGAACTGGCGACAATTGATGCCCATTATTAGCCGTTTTATTGAAACCGCCCATGTACAAACCTTGATAATGATGTTGTTTACTTATATTGCCGTGGCATCGGTGGTGCTCAATGCCATGTTGATGAGCGTGTTTGAGCGAATCCATGAATTTGGCATTATGAAAGCTATTGGTGTTAGGCCGTGGCAGATAGTGAGGCTGGTGTATGCTGAAACTTTTATCATGACGATAGTGGCCAGTGTGATTGGAGCATTATTAGGAAGTGGTATTACATGGTATCTGCAGAATCATGGAATTGATATGTCGTCATTGGCCGAAGGTATTTCTTTTTCCGGTATTGCGCTCGATCCAGTTTGGTATGCTTCACTTTCTTCTGAATCAGTACTTACCCCAGTGATATTTTTGTTTGTGATTGCAGCTATTGCCGTTATTTATCCCGCGATCAAAGTAGCGGTTATTCACCCAGTCGATGCAGTGCATCATCATTAGGATTATGCAATGAATCTCAATACCCTTGCCTGGCGAAATCTGTGGCGACATAAACGTCGTACCTTGATTACTGCTTCATCCATTGCCTTTGGAGTATTGCTGGCAGTGACATTTACCGGTGCCGGCGATTATTTTTATACCCGTATGATTGATGCCGGAGCCAATATGGGTATGGGACATATCACCGTTGCTGCGCCTGATTATAATCGGGCTCCGAGTAGTAAAAAATATTTACATCAGGCTGGTAAGCTCAGACAACAGGTAATCAATATTGAAGAGGTAGCGGATGTGGTTGCCAGAATTCATGGCCAGGCGATGTTTGCTAGTGCACGTACAAGTATTGGAGGCATGTTTATCGCCATTGACCCGAAACAGGAACATGCGGATAACAATTTGTTTATCAAAGCCATGGTAAGTGGTGAGATGCTTTCATCAGCAAGTGAAAAAGACATCGTGTTGGGTGTTGATCTGGCACGAAAACTCAAAGTAGATCTAGGCAAGAAAGTGGTTTACACCACTACTGATAATAATGGTGACATTGTCAGTGCCATCGCTAGAGTCAGTGGGTTATTTCAAACCGGATCCAGTGAAATAGATGGTGCGATGGCGATCTTGCCTTTAAACACCGTGCAAAAAGTGTTGGGATATCAGCAAGATGAAGTCAGTGTGCTGGCAGTGACCTTACATGACCAACGTAGCAGTCATCAGATGCGTGATACGCTGCAAAACATGGCTGAATTTGAAGCGGTGGAGGTATTGAACTGGCAACAAACTCAACCAGATTTGGCAGGTATGATAGCGGTTGATAAAAGCTCAAACTATATCAGTCAGTTATTGATAGCCTTATTGGTGGCAGCCGGTATTTTGAATACCATGTTGATGAGCGTGCTGGAACGGGGGCGCGAGTTCGGAGTGATGATGGCTGTAGGCATGTCACCGCGAAATCTATTTTTACTGGTGATGTTGGAGTCGTTCTGGTTAGCCGTCGCTGGGTTGATTATCGGCATTGTTGTTACCACGCCCTGGTATCTGTTTATGTCGCAGACGGGTATAGATTTGTCAGAGTACTATGGCGAAGGCTTTAGCTTTGGCGGTGTGTTACTTGATAGTGTCTTCAAAATACGTTTGTTTAAAGAAAGCATCATGGCGATTTTAATAGGACTGTTTGGTCTGGCTTTGTTATCTGGTGCCTATCCAGCATGGCGAGCGGGACAAATACCACCGGTTGAAAGTTTAAAAACAATTTAACGAGATTAACTCACATGAAACAAGCCATTGTTGAACTACACAATCTGAGCAAAATTTATCAGCAGGGTGAGGTGCAGGTAAAAGCAGTCGATAATGTGTCGCTAACAATTGCCAAAGGTGATTTTGCTGCACTGTGTGGTCCATCGGGTTCTGGTAAGACCAGCATTCTCAACCTGATTGGAGGGCTGGACACGGCTACTTCCGGCCAGGTTTGGCTGGAAGGGATAGATCTGGAAAGTATGGGCAACACTCAGCTGGCAGAAGTTCGCAAAAACCGCATTGGTTTTGTGTTTCAGTCCTACAATCTGATACCAGTAATGACAGCATTTGAAAATGCCGCTTTTGTCCTTGACCTGCAAGGTATAGCCAAACAGGAAATTCAGCAACGGGTGATGCAGACTCTGGCACAGGTCGGACTGACCGGACTGGAACATCGTCGTCCCGATGAGATGTCTGGTGGTCAACAACAACGGGTTGCTATTGCCAGAGCGATTGTGACCGAGCCGGCAATTGTGCTGGCCGATGAACCGACTGCTAATGTTGATTCCCATACTGCTGAGTCGTTGCTAGATTTAATGCAGACCTTAAATCAGCAACAGGGCATTACCTTTTTATTTTCCACCCATGATCAACACGTCATTGATCGTGCCCGTCGTATTATTCAGGTACAGGACGGTCAAGTTGTATCGGATGAAATTCGGCCTTAGGTTATGCAAGCTCGTTGTATTTTAGTGCTGTTATTGCTGCTGCCTTCTGGTGCACAGGCTTTTTATCAATGGCAGGATGATAACTCGGCAGTTGAACTTCGTGGTTTGGTTCGTGACTTGGCCTTAGCAGCCAATAATCCCAATGATGACTTATTATATCGACAGGATAAACTCCTCAGCGGAGGTGTATTCGGTCGTTTGATGTTGGATGCCCAGTTGTCATCAGTTAGCTTTGAGATGCACGTAGTACAGAGTTACATAGACAAAGAACTGAGAACTGGTGGCAGTCGTTTTACCCCATCACTGGATGTTGAGCGTAGTGATGCTCTGCATTGGCGGTTTGCTGATCAACATGCCGATTTTCTGATTGATAGATTCAATTTAAATTATGCCAATGACAATGTGAATATCAAGCTGGGGCGACAACCCGTCAATTTAGCCACAACATATTATTTCACTCCCAATGATTTTTTTTCACCTTTCGCGGCCCAAACTTTTTATCGTACCTACAAATCTGGAGTTGATGCTGCCAGACTGGACTGGCAATGGGGTGAATTATCACAGTTAACTGTGCTGGCGGTGCTTAATTACTCAATGGATAATAGTAGTCTAACAGGTTGGCACGACAGACCTGACTGGAGTGAGACATCCTATTTAGTTCGAGCATCAACATTATTTGGTACATTTGAATGGGCAGTATTAGCTGGTGAGGTGAATGGTGATGATATTGTTGGTGTAGACTTTCAAGGTGAGTTGTTTAACTGGTTGGGTGTGCGGGGTGAAGGTCATCTACGATTTCCCGATGAGCAAGACCAGCAACGAGACAGTAAGCTGGCCCTTGCTTTTGAACACCGTTTTGAAAACACCTTAACACTTCGACTGGAAGAGTTCTATCAACGCATGGGTGTCACCAACGAGTATGATTATAATTTTTCCAGCTTGAATGACTTTTCTGATTTTTATTTGGCACGTCATTACACGGCGTTGGGGGCTAATTATGAGCTAACGCCTTTGCTGATTGGCGATGCAGTGGTTTTGTTTAACCACCTAGATTCATCCAGCTTGCTGGCTTTATACAGTACTTATTCATTATCAGATGAATCGGAACTATCGATGACCTTAACAATTCCTGTTGGACAGCAACCTGATAAAGGGACACTGAAAAGTGAATTTGGAAGCTACCCAAAATCACTTAATATTGAATATCGGGTTTACTTTTGATACTGAATTAGAACGATAGTAGCCTGTGTTGACAGCACTGTATTAGTGCGTCATTCTGATGGCAGAAGCACAATGACTGGTTTACTACAAAATTAAGATAATTCAAAGAAAATCGGGTCAATGCAAACGCTTTATTGCCAATGAGTTAAGAGTTGATATAAACCCGTTATGACAAGCAAAATGTTCGACCATAAAGATACGTTAGCCGATCTGAATAAACATATTCCGCTAAAAGAAAAATTGATTAGTGTTCATCAGGTAGTTAAAAAAAGCCTGCCTTTTATTGATCGTATAGCAGTTGCAATCTACGATCCTGAAACACGAATTTTAAAAACATACATGGACAGCAGTGATGCCGAAGGGACGTTGACGAACTATGAGGCATTAATCGATGATGCCCCCTCATTGAAAGAAATTATTGACAAAGGATTGCCACGTGTAGTCAACAACTTAGTGACATTTGATAATGGCACGAAACATCACACTAAACGCATTGGTCGCGCTGGTTTTGCTGCCAGTTACACCATGCCCATGTATAATCATGGTGAATTTTTTGGCTTTTTGTTTTTTAATTCAAAAGACATTGACGTGTTTAATAAACAAACACTTAGTGAAGTTGATGTGTTTGGACACATGATCTCAATGATGATCATCAAAGAGTTGTCAAATATTAAAACATTAGCTGCAGCCCTCAGAACCACTAGTAAGATCACACATATGAGAGATCCGGAAACAGGTTCTCATCTTGATCGCATGTCTCGTTACAGCCGATTGATCGCTAAAGCACTGGCAGATAAATATGATCTGACGGATGATTACATTGAGCATATTTTTATGTTTTCACCATTACATGATATAGGCAAGGTCGGAATACCAGATACTATCTTGCTCAAACCAGGCAAGCTCGATCATGATGAAATGGAAATCATGAAAACTCATGCTATAAAAGGCAGGGAAATCATTGATGACATCATTAATAACTTTGGGTTAAGGGGTATCCATCATGTTGATATCTTGAGAAATATTGCCGAATTTCATCACGAATCAATTAATGGTACAGGTTACCCTTCAGGAAAGGTCGGAGATGGTATTCCGCTGGAAGCTAGAATCGTGGCAGTTGCCGATGTTTTTGATGCATTGACCAGTGAGCGACCGTATAAAGAAGCCTGGAAAAATGACGAGGCATTTGATGTGTTAATAAAATTGGCGGGTGAGAAACTCGATCAAGATTGTGTGAATGCCTTGCTCGACAATATTGAAGAGGTCGAGAAAATTCAGCAAAGTTTTGAAGATGATTTTTACGGATAATCGTAAAAAATATCATTTTTAACGTGGTAGAGAATATCGTTGATACATTCAAATTTTTTCAATATATGTGCTAAATTCATCCGGTATGACTTAAAGCTAGCTTCTAATTTATCGTTGGTAGTGTAAAACCTGACCTTTTGTTGGAAAAGGTTGAGACAGATAATCCAGATCCGTTGGTTTGTTCTGGTTATGTGTGTAGCCAAACCCCACCATTTTTTTACTGAAACGAGCATGTTGCCCTCGGCCAGGATCAATAATGATTACTTCACAATGTGGCTTGGCATGTTGCTCAATAAAATTGGACAGTAAGTCAATATGCTCTTGCTCATATAACAGGTCACTGCCAATAATGAGGTCGAAATCACCTAAGCCACTATCTTTATCGCCCCAGCCTGTGCGAACAAAAGGGATGTCATTGCCGTCATTGAGTCGGGTGTTTTCCAACAGAAAACTTTCTACTTCCGGGTGATAGTCTGTAGCAGTGATGTCTGCGGAACGATGATTGAGCACCAAACTGGCCAAGGCAATACCGCATCCGACTTCTAGAACACGTCGGCCTTCAATATCATAATCAATCATCATATGAGCAAGCAGTTCGCCCGATGCCCAGATGACACCAAATAATGGCCATGTGGCAGAAGAGATACCTAAATTGAGAGCAACATCTTCATCATCAGTATATTGTTGCTTGTCGCGCAAAGTGCGTACATGTATATCAGTACCAGAAAACTCAAGGGTTTGATAACGAAAGCGTAGCGGGGACATTAAGAATACCAGTTGAATGAGAATTCGTAGCTGGCTTATCTTGTGGATTAGCTACATAGGAACAAACACTATACGCTGTAACCACTTCTTACTGTGTAAAACAATAGTGCGAAGAAAGGGAGAAAGTGAGTGATATTCAATAATGTTGTAACTTAAACTGAATTTTGATTTCGAATCAATTTGATGACAGATTGAGTTTCAGGCTTAATGCCTCGCCAAATTCTGAATGCTTCTGCAGCTTGTTCTACCAGCATACCTAAACCATCAATAGATTTGGCTGCGCCATGTTGTTTTGCCCAAGTGATAAAAGCGGTATCCGTATTACTGTACATCATGTCGTAGCAGCAGGCATTTTGACTGAGGATATCATTTGGCAAGGGTGGTACTTCACCTTGCAAGCTTGCGGCAGTCGCATTGATGATGATATCAAACTTACCTGTTAACTCATCAAAGCCACCACCGTGAATAACGCCAAAAGCAGAAAATAATTTAGCTAGCTCCTGTGCCTTTCTCGCAGTACGGTTGGCAATGAATAATTCGACTGGTTGGTAGTTCAGTAGTGGTTCAATCACACCTCGAGCAGCACCACCGGCACCGAGTAATAACAGGCGTTTTCCTTTCAGCTTGACACCGTTATTTTCTACCAAATCCCGGCATAAGCCGATGCCGTCAGTGTTATCCCCATATAGGGAACCGTCTTCATTAAATACCAGAGTATTGATCGCACCGGCGCGTTGGGCGTGAGCACTTTTATTATTAACTACTTGCCATGCCTGTTCTTTAAATGGAACGGTGATATTAATGCCTTTAAAACCTTTTTGTTGTAGTTTTTTCAGTCCATCAGACAAATCATCCAGAGGCACTTCTCTGGCAATGTAATCAATATTCTGCCCAGTTTGTCTTGCAAATTCGCTGTGGATGAGTGGTGATTTACTATGGCTGATCGGGTTGCCAATAACGGCATAGTGATCAGTCATTGCTTGCCAACCACTGAGCTACATCTTTGGCAAAATAGGTTAGGATGCCATCGGCACCTGCACGTTTAAATGCCAGCATGCTTTCCATGACTGTCGCCTGTTCGTCCAGCCAGCCATTTTGAGCAGCTGCTTTTAGCATGGCATATTCACCGCTGACCTGATAAACAAAAGTGGGTTTCTGAAAGGTGTCCTTAACACGACGCAAAACATCTAGATAAGGCATGCCTGGTTTGACCATCACCATGTCCGCACCTTCGTTGATATCCAGAGCAACTTCATGCAGAGCTTCATCACTGTTGGCAGGATCCATTTGATAGCTGTATTTATTACCGGCACCAAGGTTGCCAGCAGAACCGACAGCATCACGAAAAGGCCCATAGAAACTGGACGCATATTTGGCAGAATAGGCCAGAATGCGTGTGTGAATATAGCCCTTTGATTCCAGTTGCTGGCGGATTGATCCAATACGGCCATCCATCATGTCGGAGGGGGCTACAATATCAACACCGGCTTCGGCATGAGATAAAGCCTGTTTGATCAAGACTTCAACCGTTTCATCGTTAATAATATAGCCCTTGTCATCAATCAGGCCATCCTGGCCATGAGTGGTGAAAGGATCTAACGCAACATCAGTGATGACCCCCAGTTCTGGAAATTCAGCTTTAAGTGCTCGTACTGTACGTTGTGCTAATCCTTCAGGATTGTAGGCTTCTCTAGCATCTTCAGACTTGGTCTCGAGCGGAGTGACAGGGAACAGTGCAATGGCAGGAATACCCAAACGATGAATGATTTCCGCTTCTTTTAACAGCAGATCAATGCTCAGTCGTTCTACACCGGGCATGGATTCCACTGCTTGACGTTGATTGTTACCTTCAAGTACAAAACAAGGATAGATGAGATCATGTATGTTGAGTTGGTTTTCACGCACCAGATTTCGTGAGAATACGTCTTTTCTGAGTCGTCTTGGACGTTGCAAAGGGAAACCTGATTGTGAGAAATGATGGTTCACAGTAAACACCTTTAATATAATAGTAACTTCTGTCCATGTTACCGATTGAAACTGGAGATGTCATCGTTTTTTACATGGACTAACGACTGTATTTTGAGATAGAATTGCGGGGATTTTGTCTGGGGAGAACGCCGAGTTTGCCCCATTATTTTTATCTGGTGGAGGTTTCCCTTGCGAACAAGTGCATTACTCGCTCTTGAAGATGGCACGGTCTATCACGGTGAATCAATTGGTGCTATTGGGCAGTCGGTTGGTGAAGTCGTGTTTAATACGTCAATGACAGGCTATCAGGAAATTCTGACCGATCCATCTTATTGCCGCCAAATTATTACCTTAACTTATCCGCATATCGGTAATGTTGGAGTGAATAAGGAAGATGAAGAGTCAACGAATATTTATGCCAGTGGTTTGATTATTCGGGATCTCTCTCCTGTGGTCAGTAGCTGGCGTAGTGAAGAAGCACTGGATACCTATCTTGAACGTCACAATGTGGTTGGGCTGGCAGGAATTGATACCCGCAGTTTAACTCGCCGCTTGCGCGAAAAAGGTGCGATGAAAGGTTGTATCGTTGCCGGGGATAACATTGATATTGATGCTGCTATTGCTGCAGCACAGGGCTTTGAAGGCCTGAAAGGAATGGATCTGGCAAAAGTCGTGACCACGGATAAAGCGCACGGTTGGGAACAAGCATGCTGGCACTTGTCAGGTGAATCACAAGCAAAGCCAGAACGTTTCCATGTTGTGGCTTATGACTTTGGTGCCAAGAGTAATATTTTACGTATGTTGGTGGAGCGTGGATGTCGACTGACAGTGGTGCCAGCACAAACCTCTGCTGAAGAAGTGCTGGCAATGAATCCGGATGGTGTGTTTTTATCAAATGGACCAGGCGATCCTGAACCATGTACGTATGCGATTGAAGCAATTAAAACTTTACTGGAAAAAAATCTGCCAATTTTTGGTATTTGTTTAGGACACCAGTTGTTGGCCTTAGCCTGCGGTGCCAAAACAATTAAAATGAAATTTGGTCATCATGGTGCTAACCATCCAGTACAGGAAATGAAAGCAGGTCTGGTGATGATAACCAGCCAGAATCACGGCTTTGCGGTGGATGATGATTCGTTACCAGATACACTAAGCGCAACCCATTTCTCATTGTTTGATGGATCACTACAAGGTATTCACCACAACAGTAAACCGGCATTCGGTTTTCAGGGGCATCCGGAAGCAAGTCCGGGTCCACAGGATGCGGCACCTTTATTTGATCACTTCATCGATCTACTTGAACAAGCAGCGGATAAATAACACACGATGGCAAAACGTACTGATATTAAAAGCATCCTGATTTTAGGCGCAGGTCCAATTGTCATTGGTCAGGCCTGTGAGTTTGACTACTCGGGGGCTCAAGCCTGTAAAGCACTACGCGAGGAAGGTTATCGCGTCATTCTGGTGAATTCGAATCCAGCCACCATCATGACTGATCCTAATATGGCCGATGCTACGTACATTGAGCCAGTAACTTGGCAAGCAGTCAGCAAAGTCATTGAAGCTGAAAAGCCTGATGCAATCTTACCGACTATGGGTGGCCAGACAGCATTGAATTGTGCACTGGATCTTGAACGTCACGGCGTGCTGGAAAAATTTGGCGTTGAAATGATTGGTGCCGATAGTGAAGCTATCAATAAAGCTGAAGATCGGGACTTATTCCGTGCGGCGATGCACAAAATTGGCCTTGATATGCCAAAATCAGCGATTGCTCACACAATGGAAGAGTCATTAGCTGCACAGGAACAATTCGGTTACCCGGTTATTATCCGCCCGTCATTCACCATGGGTGGCAGTGGCGGTGGTATCGCTTATAATCGTGAAGATTTTGTTGATATCTGCCAGCGTGGTTTATATCTGAGCCCAACATCTGAACTATTGATTGAGGAATCAATCATTGGTTGGAAAGAATATGAAATGGAAGTGGTGCGTGATCGTAAAGATAACTGCATCATTATCTGTTCAATTGAAAACTTCGATCCTATGGGTGTGCATACTGGTGATTCGATTACCGTTGCACCAGCTCAAACACTGACCGATAAAGAATACCAAATCATGCGTAATGCCTCGTTGGCCGTATTGCGTGAAATTGGTGTCGATACTGGTGGTTCTAACGTCCAATTTGCAGTTAATCCTGAAACGGGTCGTTTGATTATTATTGAAATGAATCCACGGGTATCACGTTCATCGGCATTAGCGTCAAAAGCAACGGGTTTCCCAATTGCTAAAGTGGCTGCAAAACTGGCAGTAGGTTATACCCTTGATGAATTGCAAAATGAAATTACTGGCGGTGCAACTCCGGCCTCATTTGAGCCAACGATTGATTACGTTGTTACCAAAGTGCCTCGTTTTACTTTTGAGAAATTCCCACAAGCCGAAAATCGTTTAAGCACTCAGATGAAGTCTGTTGGTGAAGTGATGGCTATTGGTCGTAGCTTCCAAGAATCATTACAAAAAGCCTTGCGTGGTCTGGAAATTGATCGTGATGGTCTGACTGAGATCACCGATCTTGGTGCTGATGATGTTGCTGAAACCTTGCGTAGAGAATTACGCCTGCCGGGCTCTGACCGGTTGTGGTATGTGGCTGATGCTTTTCGCTATGGCTTTAGTTATGATGAAATTCAGCAACTGACCCATATTGATCCATGGTTCCTTGTGCAAGTACAGGAGTTACTTGATATTGAAAATGGATTGAAAGATAAATCACTGGCTGAACTGGATGAATCACAGATGCGTGGACTGAAACGTAAAGGTTTCTCAGATTCACGTTTAGCTAAACTGCTGCAAAAAACTGAAAAACAGGTGCGTCAACATCGTCATGATTTAGGTGTTCGTCCTGTCTATAAACGTGTTGATACCTGCGCGGCTGAATTTGCCAGTGACACGGCATATATGTATTCAACTTATGATCAGGAATGTGAAGCCAACCCAACAGATCGTGAAAAAATCATGATTCTGGGTGGCGGTCCAAACCGTATTGGTCAAGGTATTGAGTTTGATTACTGTTGTGTGCACGCGGCATTGGCCTTACGTGAAGATGGTTATGAAACCATTATGGTTAACTGCAATCCGGAAACGGTTTCAACTGATTATGATACTTCTGATCGATTATATTTCGAGTCGTTAACATTGGAAGATGTGTTGGAAATTGTCGCTCTGGAACAACCAAAAGGCGTGATTGTTCAATATGGCGGCCAAACACCATTAAAACTGGCTCGTGCACTGGAAGCAGCAGGGGTTCCAATCATAGGTACATCGCCTGATGCGATTGATCATGCGGAAGATCGTGAACGTTTCCAGCAAATGGTTGAAAAACTAAATCTATTACAACCACCTAACCGACTGGCATTTTCAGCTGAAACTGCTGTGGCATTAGCTGCCGAGATTGGTTATCCGTTAGTGGTTCGTCCTTCATATGTATTGGGTGGTCGTGCGATGGAGATTGTTTATAACGAGGATGAATTAAATCGTTATATGAAAACTGCGATACAGGTATCTAATGATTCGCCAGTTCTGCTGGATCGCTTCCTTGACGATGCTATTGAAGTGGATGTTGATGCGATATGTGATGGTAAAGATGTATTGATTGGCGGCATCATGGAGCATATTGAACAGGCAGGGGTACACTCTGGCGATTCCGCATGTGCATTACCGCCATACAGCTTGAGTGAAGAAATCAAAGATCGTATGCGCGTACAAGTACGTCAAATGGCGATGGAGTTGGGTGTTGTCGGTTTAATGAATACCCAGTTTGCCATACAGGGCGATAATATCTTTATTTTAGAAGTAAACCCACGAGCTTCACGGACCGTACCATATGTCTCGAAAGCGATTGGGGTACCATTAGCAAAAGTATCAGCCCGTTGTATGGCCGGCCGCAGTTTGGTAGATCAAGGTGTAACCGAAGAAGTGATTCCTGATTATTATTCAGTGAAAGAAGCCGTGTTCCCATTCATTAAGTTTCAAGGTGTTGACCCGATTTTAGGCCCAGAAATGAAATCAACCGGTGAGGTAATGGGTGTCGGTCGTACTTTTGGTGAAGCATTTGCAAAATCTCAACTGGCAGCCAGTGTGGCGTTACCAACTGGAGGTAAAGCCTTTATCAGTGTACGTGAAGTAGATAAAGCTGCTGTAGTCAGTATTGCTAAAGACCTGATGAGTTTAGGTTTTGAATTATTAGCGACACGAGGTACTCAGAAGATATTGAGTGAAGCTGGAATTGAGTGTGATCGTGTTAATAAGGTGGCTGAAGGTCAACCTCATATAGTTGATATGATCAAAAATGATGAGATTGATTTGATTGTAAATACCACAGAAGGTCGTCAGTCAGTTGCTGATTCACGTGAGATTCGACGAGCCGCTTTGCAACATCAGGTTAATTACACCACAACATTGGCGGCAGCACGGGCAACCTGCCAAGCATTAAATAGTAAAGACAATGACTCGGTGAATTGCTTGCAGTCATTACATGGAGAATTGAGCTAATGGCAGTACCAATGACATCTAGGGGTGCAGCAGCACTGACAGATGAATTGAAACAGTTAAAAACCGTTGCAAGACCAGAAGTGGTTACTGCGATTTCTGAAGCTCGTGCCCATGGTGATTTAAAAGAAAATGCTGAATACCATGCTGCCAAGGAACAACAAAGTTTTATTGAAGGTCGCATCCAGGAGCTTGAAAGTGTGTTGTCAAATGCACAGGTGATTGATCCAAGTACATTACCAAAAGATGGTCGAGTTGTTTTTGGTGTTACCGTTGATTTGATTAATATCGATAATGATGATGAAGTGACCTATCAGATCGTCGGTGATTATGAGTCTGATATTAAACTTAATCGAGTATCAATTTCTTCTCCCATTGCACGCGCTTTGATTGGCAAGGAAGTGGATGATATTGCCACTGTCAATGCTCCGGGCGGTGTTATTGAATATGAGATTACTGATATCAGGTACGAGGACTAAGCAGCCAGATGTTGGTTAGTTCCACTGAAAGGCTATTACTGACGCTATGGGTAGGCAGTTTATGGGCGATAGGTTATATCGCTGTTCCTGTGGCATTTGCAAGTCTGGCTGATACAGCTATCGCAGGAAACTACGCAGGGAAGTTATTCTCTGCAGTTAACTTACTTGGTCTCGGTTGTGGCAGTGTACTGTTATTAACCATGCTGGTGAGATTTGGTAGACAGTCATTAACCGCTTGGCGATTATGGGTAATATTGGTAATGGTAGCACTGACACTAGTGTTTAGCTTTTATTTACAACCTGAAATAGTCGCCATCAAACAGATGGATTGGCAACAGGACTCTGATTTAGCGGAACGTTTTTCTTTGCTACACACAATTAGTAAAAATCTCTATATGGTGGTCAGTTTATTAGGACTGACACTGGTAATAACGACTGATAAATTATTGAATCAGTTGAGAGCTTAACCAAATATGGCAAAAAGCAAATCCAGTCACAACTGGCTCAAAGAACATTTTGATGATCCTTATGTAAAAAAAGCGCAAAAAGAAGGACATCGTTCACGTGCAACCTTTAAGCTGGAAGAGCTAGATAAAAAAGATAAATTAATCCTGCCAGGTATGACTGTTGTAGATTTGGGGGCGGCTCCTGGTGGATGGTCAGATTATGCACTTCGTAAAGTTGGCGACAAAGGTACTGTGATTGCGCTGGATATATTACCAATGACACCATTGACAGGTGTGCATTTTATACAGGGTGATTTTAGAGAAGATTTTGTTCTGGATGAACTGAATGCGGTACTCAATGGTCAACACATAGACCTTGTATTATCAGATATGGCCCCCAATATAACAGGGGTGGGTTCAATTGATCAGCCAAGCAGTATGTATCTGGTTGAGTTGGCATTAGATTTCGCATTAACAAATTTAAGCAAACAAGGCTGTTTTTTGGTAAAAGTATTTCAAGGAGAAGGCTTCGATGCTTATTTGAAAAAGATGCGTGACCATTTTCAAAAAGTGGTGACCCGTAAGCCAGATGCTTCACGAGCACGTAGTCGAGAAGTATATTTGTTAGGCCGCGGCCTGAAATAGCTCAAAATAATTATAAAGTTACTAGAGGTAACAAACGTTGAATGACATGATGAAAAACATCGTTTTATGGGTAATCATCGCCATGGTGCTGATGTCGGTGTTTAATAACTTTGGCCCACAGAATGCTAAACAAGGTGAAATTGATTATTCAACTTTCATTTCGAACGTGAAAAATGGTGCAGTATCTCGTGTTGATATTCAGGGGAGAACTATCACTGGAACACTAACTGATGGCAGTGATTTCACGACATATAGCCCCGATTATGATCCTGGCTTGATGGGAGACTTGCTAGATAATGGTGTGACTATTCAAGCAAAACCAGTGGAACAAACCAGCCTGTTAATGCAGATATTTATTTCCTGGTTCCCGATGCTGTTATTGATAGGTGTATGGATTTTCTTCATGCGCCAGATGCAAGGCGGTGGCGGTAAAAATCCGATGTCATTTGGTAAAAGCAAAGCCAAAATGTTGAACGAAGATCAGGTTAAAGTGACGTTCAAAGATGTGGCAGGAGTAGAAGAAGCAAAAGAAGAAGTTAGCGAACTGGTTGAATTCTTGCGTGAGCCAGCAAAATTCCAGAAATTGGGTGGTAAAATACCGCGTGGAATTTTGATGGTAGGCTCGCCAGGTACAGGTAAAACCTTGTTAGCCAAAGCGATTGCTGGAGAAGCTAAAGTACCGTTCTTTACTATTTCCGGTTCGGATTTTGTTGAAATGTTTGTCGGTGTTGGTGCATCTCGCGTGCGAGATATGTTTGAACAGGCAAAAAAGCATGCACCGTGCATTATTTTCATCGATGAGATAGATGCTGTTGGTCGTCACCGTGGTGCTGGTTTAGGTGGAGGTAATGACGAACGCGAACAAACATTAAACCAATTACTGGTTGAAATGGATGGTTTTGAAGGCAATGAAGGTGTGATCGTGATTGCTGCTACCAATCGTCCAGATGTATTGGATCCTGCCTTGTTACGTCCAGGACGTTTTGATCGTCAGGTTGTCGTACCATTGCCAGATATTCGTGGTCGTGAACAAATCTTGAATGTACATTTGAGTAAAGTACCTGCTGCCGATGATGTTAAAGCCAGTGTTATCGCTCGCGGTACTCCGGGTTTTTCCGGTGCTGATCTGGCCAATCTGGTCAATGAAGCGGCCCTATTTGCTGCCAGAACTAATAAACGACTGGTTTCTATGGAAGACATGGAAAAAGCCAAAGACAAGATCATGATGGGTGCTGAACGTCGCTCGATGGTGATGAGTGAAAAAGAGAAAGAACTGACGGCATACCACGAAGCGGGACATGCAGTTATTGGCCGTTTAGTACCAGGCCATGATCCTGTTTATAAAGTCAGTATTATTCCTCGTGGCCGCGCCTTGGGCGTAACGATGTTCTTGCCTACTGAAGACAGATATAGCTTTAGCAAACAACAGTTAGAAAGCCAGATTTCGAGCTTGTACGGTGGACGTATAGCTGAGGTAATGGTTTTTGGTGAAGATGCGGTTACCACCGGTGCATCAAATGATATACAACGGGCAACAAAATTGGCACACGATATGGTGACCAAATGGGGCTTGTCAGACAATATGGGTCCATTGTCTTATGGTGAAGATGAGGGTGAAGTGTTTTTGGGTCGCTCGGTAACACAGCATAAAGCGGTTTCTGACTTAACCGCCAAGCAGATTGATGAAGATGTACGCACATTGATTAATCGTAATTACCAACGTGCTGAGCAACTGTTAACTGAGAACAGCGATAAACTACATACAATGGCCAAGCTTTTGATTAAGTATGAAACCATTGATAGTGATCAGATTGACGCTATTATGGAAGGCCGGGAGCCGGGCAAACCGAAAGACTGGACTGATGAATCTGACACACCATCATCCTCAAGTTCATCCTCTGACACAGAGGCTTCAGGTGAACCCGCAGATCAATTGCATTAGAGTTGACTGTCTCTAATTGTAAAACGATGTTTCGGTGAACAGAAAAGGCACATTATGATTCTGGACTGTGCTGGCAAGCCATTGGATTTAAGTCATCCTCAGGTGATGGGGATCCTTAATGTCACGCCAGATTCATTTTCTGATGGTGGCCAATATGCTGCGTTAGATGCGGCATTAATTCAGGCCAAGAAAATGGTTGCTGATGGCGCAGCCATAATCGATGTCGGCGGTGAATCTACACGTCCTGGTGCAGCAGCTGTCACGATTGAAGAAGAGCTTTCACGTGTGATACCTGTGATTGAAGCTATTCATTCAGAAATTAATATTCCGATTTCAATTGATACCAGCAAGCCAGACGTGATGCATGCCGCAATCAATGCTGGTGCAGGGTTAATTAATGATGTACAAGCCCTACGTGCAGATGGCGCAATACAGATTGCTGCTGAACTGGATGTCCCCGTTTGTTTAATGCATGCTCAAGGCACACCACAAACCATGCAAAATGATCCGCAATATGGCGATGTGGTTTTTGATGTAACTGAGTTTTTATTAAAACGAGTTGCTGCATGTGAGCAGGCAGGTATCGCGCGTGATAAAGTGATACTCGATCCGGGATTTGGTTTTGGCAAACGAGCTTGGCACAACCTTCAATTGATGAAACATCTGGATAAATTAGTAGGACAAGGCTTGCCCGTGTTGGTTGGCGTTTCAAGGAAATCAATGATTGGATCACTATTAAAAGTGTCGATGGAAGAACGATTGACTGCCAGCCTAGCACTGGCATCATTAGCAGTATGGCAGGGTGCCAGCTTGATACGTAGTCATGATGTGTGTGAAACAGTACAAGCAATAACAATGTGTGATCATGTAATGCGGGTAGACGATTTTGACTGAACAAAAAAGACGATATTTTGGGACTGATGGTATTCGTGGTCGTGTTGGTGACGGTGCTATCACACCTGAATTTGTACTCAAATTAGGCTGGGCCATTGGGCGAGTATTGGCAAAAGAAAAACACAGCAAAGTATTAATTGGTAAAGATACCCGTATTTCTGGTTACATGTTTGAATCTGCACTTCAGGCAGGACTATCTGCTGCAGGAGTGGATGTCTATCTGCTAGGGCCAATGCCAACCCCTGCCATCGCCTATTTGACACGTACATTTCATGCCCAAGCTGGAATCGTGATCAGTGCTTCACATAATCCCTATCACGATAACGGAATCAAATTCTTTTCTGGTCATGGTACCAAACTACCCGATGAAATAGAGTTAGAAATTGAATCGATGATGGATCAACCACTGGTAACGGTTGATTCTGCTCAGCTCGGTAAAGCACATCGTGTTGATGATGCGAGTGGTCGTTATATTGAATTTTGTAAAAGTACTGTGTCATCTAAGGTCGATTTTTCTGGTCTTAAACTGGTGATTGATTGTGCGAATGGTGCCACTTATCATGTCGCCCCGAATGTGTTTAGAGAACTGGGTGCTGAAGTTGTGGTGATGGGTGCGGAACCTAATGGCCTGAACATTAATCAAAAATGTGGTTCTACAGAACCTAAATTGTTGCAAGCAGCAGTATTAGAGCAGCAAGCCGATCTTGGTGTGGCTTTGGATGGTGATGGTGACCGTTTAATTATGGTGGATCATCAAGGTGAGCTTGTGGATGGAGATGAACTACTATTTATTATTGCGCGTGCTCAGCAACGTGCGGGCAATGATAGTCCCGTTGTTGTTGGTACATTGATGTCCAATTTAGGTTTGGAACATGCCTTACAGAAATATGATATGGAACTGCATCGAGCTAAAGTGGGCGATCGTTATGTAATGGAAATGCTGAAGGCGACGGGGGGTATTGTGGGTGGTGAATCATCAGGCCATATAATCTGTCTGGATAAAACTACAACGGGCGACGGAATTGTGGCCGCTTTACAAGTGATTGCTGAAATGGAAGAAACAGGAAATAGCTTGCATGAATTACGATCAGCAGTCAGTAAATACCCACAACGTTTAATTAATGTCAGGGTTAATAAAATGATCGATTTGGCAGGCAGTGATGAGATTACCACCGCGGTTCGATCTGTTGAAGCTAGACTGGGTGATCAAGGACGCGTTTTATTACGTCCATCTGGCACTGAACCAGTTATCAGAGTCATGGTAGAAGGACGCGATGCAACTTTGACCAATCAACTGGCTAGCGAACTAGCCAGTGTGATTGAGACAATTCAGAATCACTAGACTTCGTTGATATCTAGCTTAGTGAGTGATTTCTGAATACCAATGTTTGTTTTGGTGTTAATGAAAATTGGAGCACGATAAATGGCTTTTAGATCGATCTCATCCGCATCATTTTTTTCATGTTGTTTATAAATAACGAGTAGGGCTAAAACATCGTCAGGGTTAACTAATTTTAATAATTCTTGCTCATCTGTCGAAAGGCCAATGTCATACTCCATCCCAAAGACAGAAGGTGATACGACGGACATGGCGACATTTTCATCGGTAATGGATTGTAGCCAATGTACAGTTGGATTTTCATGTTCTTCATGAAACAACTTAAATTGGGTCAATTCTGGAAAACCGAGAAGACCATTAGGAAAGTTCAGGATATCCTCAGGATTAATGGTTTGAGTACCAAAGCTAGATGTTTTAATTTGCATAAGTAAGATCCATGTAACGACAAAATAAAAGTGAAGGCTAACATTATTTAACAAAGAGTTAAAACATGTTTATATGTTTCATTGCTTTCTTGGCTATGAAGCGTTAATCTTAGCGGCTATTTCATCATTGAGAGTATTCAGTCTGTGCGTAAGCCATTAGTTGCAGGAAACTGGAAAATGAATGGCTCAAGTGCGGGCAACAAGATACTACTTGAAGGTATTTTGGCTCAAGCCAATAAGTTTTCAACTGTTGATGTTGCCCTGTTCCCGCCTGCAGTGTATCTGCAACAGGTTCAGACGGCATTGACCGGATCAGGCTTGCACTGGGGAACCCAAAACCTATCGCAATTTCTTAAAGGAGCGTACACGGGTGAAATATCAGCCTGTATGCTGAAAGATTTTAGTTGTGATTACGTTTTAATTGGCCATTCAGAGCGACGCTGCCTTTATGCAGAGCTGAATCTGGATCAGTTGGTTCTGGATCATATTATTGCTGATAAATATGAAATGGCGATAAGTGAGGGCATCACTCCCATTATCTGTATTGGCGAGAGTCCTGAAGAACATGACAAAGCTCAAACAGAAGAAGTCGTTGCACGACTGTTAGATATTTTGATTGAGCGCCAGGGTGCAAAAGCATTGTCGCAGACAGTGCTTGCTTATGAGCCAGTTTGGGCTATAGGAACAGGTAATTCTGCATCGCCGGATGAGGCACAAGATGTCCATTCCTTCATGCGTGAGCGCGTTGCCAAACATGATTCTTCTACAGCAGAATCATTACAAATACTTTACGGGGGAAGCGTTAAAGGTAATAATGCCGCCCCATTATTTGCCATGCCAGATATAGATGGTGGACTTATTGGTGGAGCATCACTGGATGTCGATGAGTTTGTTA
Organism: Gammaproteobacteria bacterium; assembly: GCA_029882915.1. Taxonomy (GTDB): domain Bacteria; phylum Pseudomonadota; class Gammaproteobacteria; order Nitrosococcales; family Methylophagaceae. The sequence goes on from JAOUJZ010000016.1 coordinate 35,164, forward strand.
ATATCTGTTTGGCAGCAACTTTATAGTTAGGTTTTTAAGATGGATGTTTTAATTTTAGTAGCTCATGTCATTGTTTCATTAATGTTGATTGGTCTTATTTTGATTCAACATGGTAAAGGTGCTGATGCAGGTGCTGCAGCATTTGGTGGTGGTGGCGGTGCATCATCGAGCGTGTTTGGTAGTCAGGGTTCGGCTTCATTTTTGTCGAGAAGTAGTGCAATTCTAGCAACCGTATTTTTTGTGACTAGCTTAACTTTAGCGTATTTCTCTGGAAAAACTGAGCGCGTTGAAAGTGTTACACAAACTGTAATAAGCTCGGAAACGGTCGTAACAACACCAACTCCAGACGATTTACCTGAATTACCATAATGTAAAAAATGCCGACGTGGTGAAATTGGTAGACACGCCATCTTGAGGGGGTGGTGGACGTAGTCCGTGGCGGTTCGACTCCGCCCGTCGGCACCAAATATTGATTACCCGAAGTTATTTTATAGCGTTATTGAGCTAACCAGATCCCATAAACAAAGAATGGGTGATTGCTATGGAAACCTATTTACTCCAGAAATATACCTTCAAAAATTTCGAACCATACTGTCAACCTTAACTGACTGACCTTAGATCTGGGTTAAGTTAGATTGAATCCAACCTCATTTTGATACACATTAGAATAGTTCGATGTCTGTATTTGGCTTATTTTTAGTGAGTTGGATTGGTTTTTCTGGAGAAGAGTGCTGTATGGTTAGTGAATCTACAATATGTTGGAAGCGCTCTTCAATTTTAAACCCTGTATCGTGAAGGTCTTGGGACGCTTGTTCTGCTGAAGACATTATGTGACTGATTTGCTCTTCTTGTTCATCACTTAAGCCGAGGATATGATAGGAACCTTCAATTTTGCCGATCATCTCTGACAGAATCTGGCGATTCTGTTCAGCATTTATTCTATTTTCCATTTCTATCTCATTCAGAGTTTCCTTAGTCGTATTTATCACTGATTTTAAAGTGTCTTCTCTTTTTTGTAGTGCCAGTTCCATGTTTAAAGAAATAGCACGCGCCTCAGTGATTTCACCAAGATAGCCCATTACATCCTTAATGCGACCGTAGAGTTCAGCATTATCCAAAGGCATATTTTTAACCAGCGTTGTAACGTGTTCATAATTCATTAATGTCTTATCGTGATAATCTACAAAGCGGTTAATATTATGTTTGCTTTCAAATACAGATTTTTCAATATTACTGACTTCTTTTTCAGAAGTGGAAAAGTACTGGATGTTATTTTCATTGACTACCCGAATGGTAATATCAAGACCATAGTTTCGATACGTACTAATCAATAATTTTGCAAGCTCTTCATAACTCTTGCATTGATATGAATCACGTGTGAACTGAAGAACCTGACCCATTTCACCGGCTGAAGTCATGGCAGTCATTGCCATATTCATAGCTTCATCAGCCCGTAGCTTCAGTTCTTTTTGAGATTGTTTGGCTTCTAGGAGAAGTTGGATCTTGGTCAGTAACTCTGCCTGATTAAAAGGCTTGCCAATATAATCTTCTGCTCCAGCCGAGTAACCTGCTAAACGTTCATCAGCTGACGTTAATGCTGATATAAACATGACTGGGATGTTAGTCACTTCTTCATCTGCTTTTAAAGTCTTGCAGAGAGTTAGGCCATCCATTTCAGGCATATTGACATCTAACAGGATTAAATGGGGTTGAACTGAATGAATAATATCCAAGCAAGCCTGTCCATTTTCAACCATATGTAAATTATATTTTTCTTCTAGTAAACCCTTCAGAATTTCCAGATTAAATGGCTCATCATCGACTAAGAGAAGGGTTGGTTTATCTGGATTCATAAACAAGTTCCTTATTATTCATAAAATTATCGTATAACCAATTTTGTGGTGATGTCCAGTTAAAGATTCAGGCGCTTACCTTGATTAAAGTGGCACTTGACGAAATAATAACATAGGTGGATAGTCAGATATTATCAAGATTGATTGCTATTTCGAGTCAGGATTGAATGGAGGCATGACTTGTTATGTCAGGACAAACTAATACTTACAAACGACAAAACTTGTTGTTAAATTTTGTTAGTAATCAGTATCGAAAACCGTTACGCAAAGCACTGATAGTAATAGTTGGGTTAATCATATTAACGGTTGTTAGTTGGTTATCAGCCCCATCGTTTGTTATCGAAGGCTATTTGTCGATACATACATTTCTGGAAATGATTGCCATCATTGTTGCAGCAATGGTGTTCTCGATTGCATTAGGAACATATCTTAAAAGGCCATTAAGAGGCTATTTCCTCTTGGGAGCGTGCTTTATAGCACTCGCTTTCTTTGATTTTTTTCATGTCCTTTCATATCAAGGTATGCCGGTATTTGTCACTGAAAACAGTCCACAAAAGGCAATATATTTTTGGTTAGCAGGCAGGTTTTCTATTGGTGTTGGCCTATTCTTTATCGCCATACTTGCGTGGAAGAAGAAGCCTAGTAAATTAATATTCTGGCTCGTATTGCTGTCAACACCGGTCATTGTATTTACCGTTACATGGGTTGTTTTGTTTAATGCAAACTGGTTGCCTGCCATGTATATTTTGGGCCAAGGATTGACATCAGAAAAAATAGCATCTGAGTTCGTTCTCATTAGTCTATATGTAGTAACTGCATTTATTTTCCTTTATAAAATGAAGACACCGCAGCCATATAATGTGGTTGCTTTGTTTACGGCTAGTAGTGTTTTAGCACTGAGTGAATGGTTGTTCACTATATATAACGAGGTGAATGATTTTTACAACTTTTTGGGACATATGTATAAAGTTATTGCTTATGGATACATTTTCAAGAGTATCGTTTATGACGCAATAGTGAAACCATATGATGAGTTAAAAAAATCAAGACAAGCTTACCTTGAAAGCGAAAAGCATCTTGGTTTTTATATGGGCAGCTTAACAGGCTATATGCAGGCAATTGACCAGTATTCATTAGTTTCAGAGTCAGATTTGAACCATAATATTATTCAGGTTAATGATGTGTTTTGTGAAGTAAGTGGTTATGACCGTGATGAAATAATAGGTAAGCCTCACAGTATGTTCAATTCTGATGAGCATCCGAAATCTTTTTATGTGGACATGTGGAAAACGATTGATAAAGGAAGTCCCTGGAAGGCAGAAATCTGCAATAAGAAGAAGAATGGCACATTGTTCTGGGTTCAAACCAGTATCGTCCCTATCAAGTCGCTGAATGGAAAGATAATTAGATATATTTCAATTGGCA
>JAOUJZ010000044.1 GCA_029882915.1 Gammaproteobacteria bacterium
TTCTGAGGTTAAATAACCTAGCTGTCTGCTGTGGGTCGGAACGAGTCACACATAGATCTAAATAAGGAACGATCAAAAACGTGCAGATTACGGCTTTTAGTTGTCTAGAAGAGTGACTGTCAATGAGCTTTATATTCTTTTAGGATTTCATCATAATTTGGTGTGCCTGTGATACCGTATATTTGGGTTTGAATTTCAAAATAAAAATAAGAGGAAAAAGCATGAGAATGTTACACACCATGTTACGCGTGGGGAATTTAGAGCGTTCATTGCAGTTTTATACCGAGGTGCTGGGGATGAAACTATTGCGTCAGGAAGAGTATCCGGACGGAAAATTCAGCTTGGCATTTGTTGGCTATGGTGATGAAGAAAATAATACTGTACTGGAACTTACCCATAACTGGGATACCGACAGTTATGATTTAGGGAATGGCTTTGGTCATGTGGCGATTGCTGTACCCGATGCAGCAGCGGCATGTGAACAAATCAAACAACGTGGCGGTAAGGTGATTCGTGAAGCTGGTCCAATGATGCATGGCACTATTGTTCTGGCCTTTGTGGAAGATCCTGATGGTTATAAAATTGAGTTAATCGAACGCGATTAACTGCCGTCGGTATTGTGTTCCAACCAACGCTCACCATCTTGCCTCGTTTCTTTTTTCCAGAACGGGGCACGATGTTTGAGCTCTTCAATTAGCCAGCTACAAGCATCCAGTGCCGCACGGCGATGAGCTGACCAGCAGGCAATCAGTACAATCGGATCGGCAGGGTTAATTTCACCTACGCGGTGGATGATTAAGCAGTCTAGCAATGGCCAGCGTTCTCTGGCTTCAAGTTCCAGTTTATCAAGGTAACGTGATGTCATTTCTGGATAGTGTTCCAGTACCATCTGCGATACATCGGTATTATCATTAAAATCTCGCATGCTGCCAATAAAGGTAGCAGTGGCACCAAACTGGCTATCTAATCCGGATTGTTGTTGATGATCGTTGATAGCGTGCCAGGGATCAAAAGCGGTTGCGGAAATATGCGAGGTCATTTCGGTGCCGCCTTAACCACCGGTGACTGGCGGAAAAAAGGCCACTTCATCGCCATCGTTAATCGGGCTATCAAATTGGGCATAGTCCAGATTAATTGCAACCAGAACATTCACTGGGCGTTCGGCTTTATCTGTGGCAATATCCCATGCTTCCCCGGCCGTTGTAGCCGAGTCAACAGTTGTATCGCTGATGCCAATTTTATCGCGAAGACTGGCAAAGAATTTGACTTGAATACTCATCTGGTGGATTGTTTCTATCAGTTCAAAAAATAAAAGGATACACCGATGTCAGATTTAACGCATTTTAATCAAGCTGGTGAGGCGCATATGGTTGATGTGGGTGATAAATCAGTCACCAAGCGAATAGCTATTGCAGAAGGTCAAATCATGATGCTGGATAGTACACTCGACTTGATTAAAGAAGGTGGCCATAAAAAAGGAGATGTGCTGGGCATTGCCCGTATTGCTGGCATTATGGCGGCTAAACGCACCTCTGATTTAATTCCACTGTGTCACCCTTTGGCATTGACTCGAGTGACGGTTGATTTTCAGATTCTGGATGATGAAGTCGCCGTTCAGTGTCGGGCACAGGTTGAAACCAGTGGCCAGACGGGCGTTGAAATGGAAGCATTAACTGCGGTACAGGTCGCTTTATTAACGATTTACGATATGTGTAAAGCGGTGGATCGCGGCATGATCATGACAGATATCAGGCTGCTGGAAAAAGCTGGCGGAAAGTCGGGGCACTGGGTGCGGGAGCTCTGAGTGATTAGAACAATTGTTACGACTGTCTGTTTATTTTTGTTAGCGATGTCAGTACGAGCTGTTGAGCATTTAAAATTATCGACGACAACCAGCACAGATAATTCAGGCTTATTAGCCGTTTTGCATCCGGTATTTGAAACTAAATATGATGCAAAGATCGATGTGATTGCGGTGGGTACAGGAAAAGCATTAAAGATTGGCGCTAATGGTGATGTCGATGTGGTGTTTGTCCATGCCCCAGACGCTGAGCTTAAGTATGTAGAGCAAGGTGATTTTATTGATCGTAAAGCAGTGATGCACAATGATTTTGTCATTGTTGGATCACAGCAAGATCCTGCCAAGGTCGCCGCGGCCAGTTCTGCTACTGATGCCTTGCAACGCATAGCCAAGTACAAATCTGATTTTGTGTCTCGTGGGGATGACTCAGGTACCCATAAAAAAGAGAAAGCATTGTGGGCCAAAGCCAATATTCAGCCTGAAAGTCGTTGGTACATTCAAGCTGGTCAAGGGATGGGTGCAGTGTTAAAAATTGCCGATGAAAAGCAGGCGTATGTACTGACTGATCGAGGTACCCAAATCGCTTATGCCGACAAGATGAGTTTGAAGGTGTTGTATGAAGGCGATGAGACTTTATTCAATCCCTACCATGTGATGGCCGTTAATCCACAAAAGCATGCTCATGTGAATTATGATTTGGCAAAAAAATACATTGATTTTGTGACGAGTAAAGAAGGTCAGACGATCATTAATAATTTTAGAAAATCCGACCAGCAGTTATTTTATTCAGATGCGGTGAAGTAATTATTGGCTAAACTTAAAGAGCCGGTAATACGATGTGTATTACCGGCTCTGTGGGTTCTAACTAAAATAGCGTTGATTAACGCGACAATTTAGTCAGTTGATTCTTCAGAATAAGGAGCTTCTTCATCAATACTTTCTTCCATGAAGTCCTGAGCTGATTCGAAAGTATCTTCAGCTACTTGCTCTAGAGTTTCAACAACTTCGTCAAGTGTTTCACTGGCTGAATCTGCGACCTCAGTTGCCATTTCAGCAGTAGCTTCTGTTGCCTTCTCAACCATTTCAGAACTACTTTCAGCAACATCTGCGATGACTTCCTGAGTAGCTTCAACTGCATTTGAGGTGGTTTCGCTAACAGCTTCTGTTGCTTGTTCTGTCATTTCAGTCGCTTTATCCATCATTGTTTTATCAGTATCAGCTGCATTGTCAGCATTTTGATCACATGCAGAGATCAATAAAAGTGAAGCGATTAAAGCGGAAAGCGTTAATTTTTTCATTAGATTATTCCTGTAATTTAAGTTTTCCCGATATGGGATTTTTTGTTGGGAAAACCGCGCGATTTTATCCCTGACTAAGCAGGGTTCGCAAGTCAATTATTGCAGCATTGGCTCGTGAAATATAAGAAGCCATAACCAGAGAGTGGTTAGCCATTAAACCAAAACCACTGCCATTTAAAATGACAGGACTCCAGACAGCTTCCTGAGTGGATTCGAGTTCACGGACTATCTGGCGCAAACTAACCAGTGCATTCTTTTTATTCAGGATGTCTTGAAAATCATATTCAACCGCTTTTAACAGGTGAATTAATGCCCATGTTGTGCCGCGAGATTCGTAAAAGACGTCATCAATTTGTGTCCACGGAGTTTTGCTGATTAGTTCATCTGCTGCGGGTGTCGATTGTTGGGCTGCAGGTTCACCCGCCAGATCGGTATTAATACGAATTTGCCCAACACTGGCACTTAGGCGTTGTGACAAACTGCCTAATCGTTTTTCAACAATAGCCAGCCAGTCAGCCAGATTGTCTGCTCGAGCATAATATTGAGCTTGCTCTTGATCAGGGTTACTCAGACGAGCGAGATATGAATTTAAGGCTTTAATGCCCTTTCGATACTCACGCTCGGTGGGAGGAAACAACCATGATTCAGAATTGAAGTTAAATTGCGGTTCTGCAATGGCAAGATCAGGGTCTTCCAGTGATTGAGATTGAGAACGGCTGATGTCATTGCGCAAAGCACGAGAAAAATCACGAATTTGTGTTAATACACCGAACTCCCAGTTTGGAATGTTGTCCATCCAAATCGATGGTGGCATCACATCGTTACTGAGGTAGCCACCCGGTTTGTTTAATATGGCATTGCTTAAGGTAATCAACGTGGCTGTGGAGGTGTAACCCGTGACCAGAGAATGTTGTTTGGATTCGGCTATGTTTCTTGCATTTTGCGCCGGTTCAAAACCGCTGGGTGTGCTATCCCACCATAGCATGATGATGACAAAAAGCAGGATGATGAGACCGATACTGATGCCTACAATTTTAAATGCTTGTTGGCGATTACCGGGCTCACTTAAGTTATCGAAGATATTCCAGCCTATGTCTCGACCACGTTGAATCAGTTGTTTGAACGTCATATCGGCTCATTGTTTTAGATAAGGTAAGTAGATATATAGATTATGCTTATAAGCATGGGATGACAATAATAATGTCAAGTCAAATCAAATCAAACTTGACTTGTTGCCACTAACCTCAGAATAATGTGCGGTTTGCAAAAAATATTGATGAAGCGGGGGACGCTTTTATATGACATTGAGAATCGAGATCGAGGATTTAGCCAAATACTTTGGCGAGATTAAAGCTGTTGATGGCGTGTCATTTTCAGTTAATAAGGGTGAGGTATTGGGATTTTTAGGGCCAAATGGTGCCGGAAAATCTACCACCATGAAAATGATTACCGGTTTTCTAGCGCCAACACGAGGCACTGTACGTGTCTGTGGCCATGATGTATTGACCGATCCTATTGCAGTTAAAGCAAACTTGGGCTATTTACCTGAAGGTGCGCCTGCCTATGCAGATATGACGCCGGACAGCTTTCTTAAGTTTATTGCAGATATTCGTGGTTTAACGGGAGCAGACAAAAAGCGAGCGGTTCAGTCTGCTGCTGAGCGGGCTCGAATTACACAAGTTATGTTCCAACCGATTGAAACCTTATCTAAAGGCTATAAACGCCGCGTTGGTTTAGCTCAAGCCATTTTGCATAATCCACCTGTTTTGATTTTAGATGAGCCTACCGATGGTCTTGATCCGAATCAGAAACATGAAGTACGCACCTTGATTAATGAAATGGCCCATGACAAGGCGATTATTATTTCTACCCATATTTTGGAAGAAGTTCATGCCTTGTGTAATCGTAATGTGCTGATTGCCAATGGACAGGTTCAGTTTGACGGTACACCTCATGAACTTGAATCCATGTCGCGTTACCATAACGCGGTGTGTATCGCAGCAGCAGATGTCGAGGCCAATGCCTTCTCTACCTTCCTTAATGCACTTGAATTTGTCGCTGAAGTTGAAGCGCTGTCATCAGAGCGAGGCTTCCGTGTTTATCCTGCTGAAGGTAAGCAAATTACAGCTGAACTATCACAGGTGGTTCGTGACAATGGATGGCAAATTGATTCGCTTTATGCGGAGCATGGCCGTCTGGATGAGGTTTTCCGTACCCTCACAACCAATAAATCGTAAGGTGACATTCAATGAATATGAATAATATCTGGTTTATCATGAAACGTGAGTTTAACGGCTATTTTGCAACGCCAGTCGCTTATGTTTTCATCATAATTTTCTTATTATTGTGTGGGTTCTCAACCTTTTTTGTTGGTAACTTCTTCGAACGCGGCGAAGCCGATTTGTATCCGTTCTTCTCAATGCACCCTTGGTTGTATGTACTGTTAATACCAGCGATATCGATGCGTTTGTGGTCAGAAGAACGTAAAAATGGCTCAATAGAGTTGCTGATGACTTTACCTGTTTCAGTATTTGAAGCGGTATTAGGCAAGTTTCTGGCAGCATGGGCATTCACTGGCTTAGCGTTGATATTGAATTTTCCATTATGGATTACCGTCAATTACTTAGGTTCTCCTGACAATGGTGTTATTTTTACAGGTTTTTTAGGTAGCTTATTGATGGCGGGTGGCTTTTTGGCCATTGGTGCCTGTATTTCTGCAACCACAAAAAACCAGGTTATTTCATTTGTACTGAGTCTGATCGTTAGTTTGATTTTTGTGTTAAGCGGCTACGGCATTGTGTTGGATTTTTTCAGTAGTTGGGCGCCATTAACATTAATTGACGCCATCAGTTCATTTAGCTTTTTGACCCATTTTGATGCGATCTCCAAAGGTGTGATTGATATGCGTGATATGTTGTATTTTATATCATTAATTATGGTTTGGCTGTTTGCTAATGCCATTGTTATCAACGCCCGTAAGGCCGATTAGGAGTTTTTGCTACTATGAATAAACAACTGTTATCGACCACTGGTTTAGTGCTCGCAATTATCCTATTTTTGTCATTCAATATCGTTACAAATGGCAACTTAACATCGACTCGAGTTGATTTGACAGAAGATAATCTTTATACCCTGTCGGAAGGCTCATTAAATATTATTGAATCATTGCAGGAGCAAATCACATTAAGACTTTATTATTCTGAACAGGTCGCTCAGGAGTTGCCAAGCATAAAGTCATATGCTCAACGTGTACAGGAGCTACTGGAAGAATATCAGCGGGCATCTAATGGAATGATTAGATTGCTGGTGATTGATCCCAAGCCTTTTTCAGATAATGAACAGCGTGCTAAGCAATATGGCCTACAAGGTGTACCTATTGAGGGCAAAACCGATCCATTGTATTTAGGTTTGGCAGGCAGTAATTTGCTTGATGGCGTTGAAAGTATTTCATTTTTTCAACCAGAAAAAGAAGACGTACTTGAGTATGACTTGACCAAGCTAATCTACAAATTATCGAGTGCAGATAAAAAATCATTAGGGGTAATCAGCCCACTACCACTGGATGGTGAGGAATACGATCCTTTAAAAGGGGAAACACCTTCAACCGATGGCCCGAAACCTTGGGCGGTAATGGCTGAGCTTCGCCAGATGTTTAATGTGTCGGTATTACCGACAGATATTCGACGGATCCCATCCAGTATTGATGTGTTGATGGTGGTGCATCCTAAAGAGTTTTCAGATACCACTCTATATGCTATCGATCAGTATGTATTGGGTGGCGGCAAGTTGATTACGTTTGTCGATCCGTATGCTGAAAGTGATATTCCTGAAAAGGATCCTGATAATCCGATGGCCGCAATGCTGGCTACTCGTAGTTCTAATATGCCGGAACTGTTTAAAGCCTGGGGGTTCGAGCGTAGCGCTACGGATGTAATTGCCGATCGAAAAACAGCGATAAAAGTTGATTTTGGTGCGCGAACTAATAATCAACCCATTGATTATGTATTGTGGAATGCGATCCCATCTGAGCAATTTAATAATGAACAGGCTGTTACCAGCCAATTGAAACGAGTCGAAGTAGCTACCTCAGGTCGATTTATGGCCATTGAAGAGGCTACAACACGTTTTATACCGCTTATTTCATCTAGCAGCGAAGCCATGTTGGTGGATAAAAGGGTAGTGCAATTCCGAAATGATCCTATGGCATTATTAACGAAATATCAGCCAGGAACCGTGAGCTATCCCATTGCTGTCAGAGTGAATGGTGCTGTTAAATCAGCCTACCCTGATGGTTTAAAAGGGGAAGATGGCACAAGCCAGAAATTACCTGGACACTTAAGTGAATCAAAACAGGATATCGACGTTATTGCTATTGCGGATGTTGATCTGTTGCAAGATCGTTTCTGGGTTCAGTTACAGGATTTTTATGGGCAGCAGATTGCTTATAACACGTCGAATAATGTTGATTTCCTGATTAATGCTGTTGATGACATGACAGGCAGTCATGGTTTAATAAGTGTTCGTTCTCGGGTCGGCTTTTCTCGCCCGTTTGATCGTGTATTGGCGTTGCAACGCGATGCAGAAAAGCGCTTTCGCACGAAAGAACGTGAGTTACAAAAAACGTTAAAGGAAACCAAACAGCGTATTGCCAGAATGCAAGTTGAACGTAGTGGCAGCAGTGATGAAATGCTGAACCCTGAACAGCAAAAAGAAATTGCTGAGTTCCGGATGATAATGAACAAAACTCAGCAACAATTGCGTGAAGTACAAGGTGACTTACGTAAAGATATTGATAAGCTGGATACACAGCTGAAATTTTTCAATATTGGGTTTGTGCCATTATTAGTGGTGTTTCTGGCTATTTTTTCCGCTTGGTTACGTATTCGTAAACGGACTCAAGGTCGTCACCAGCAGTCGTAGTAGCAGATAGTGAAATCCCTTCGAAATAGGTTTGTAAAAAATGATTAAAAAATTAAATAGCCTGACTATTTTATTCATTATCACTGCCGTGATGGTGCTGTTAATGTTGTTTACTGTACAGCGGCCAAGCGATACCAGTGAAGATTACTCTCTACTGTTCCCTGACTTATTTGAGCAGTTGAATAATGTGGATACCATTAAAATAAAAAGTAATCAGGATGAATTTACTTTGTATAAAGAAGGCGAAGACTGGTACATCAAAGAGCGCTGGAATTACTTAGCAGACTTTAATCTGGTCAAGCGTGCAATGATTGATATCGCGGAGGCTAAAATCCTTGAGCGTAAAACTGATAATCCACAGCATCATGTGCTACTGGGCGTTGAAGGTGATGAAGAAGGTGGATCCTCGATTCTTGTGACAATGTTAAGCGGTGAACAGAAAACAGCAAGCTTGATTGTAGGTAGTGAGCGTGAACTTGGTCAAACCTCTGGGCCTAGACAATTCTATGTGCGTAGAAGTAATGAAGACCGAGCATGGTTGTCTGAAGGCTATCTAAATATCAATCCGTTGATGTTGAACTGGATTAAAAGCGAAGTTATTAATATTGAGCGTGAACGTATAGCACAGGTCAATATTATTCAGCCAAATGGTGATACTGCGACCATTGTTAATCTAGGAAAAAAAGACAAATTCGGTGTGCCGGAGATGATGGAAAATACCGTGTTTAAATATAAGCAGCTAGGCTATGATATCGCGGGTAGTTTGTTTCAGTTGCGAATGGAAGATGTACAGCCTTTGAGTGATTTCTCTCGTGGTGAGGCTGAAGTGGTCAAGGCAGAATTCATTACCTTTGATGGTTTGAAAGTGACCGTCGACACTTCATTTGATGATGGGTTTTATTATTCAACTTTTCGGGCTGACTATGACCAATCAGCTATTAAAGAAGCCTCAGAAGACATTCAGCAACTCGACGTGTTAAAAACACCTGAGCAAGTGCAGAAGGAAGTTGCTATATTGAATAAACAGTTGGCAGCATGGGTATATCGATTTGGTGGCTTTGTTGGCACTAACTTGATGCGTGCAGAGTCAGATATTGTGACTAAGGCTAATCAAACAATTCCAATGCCTGCTGACCTCACCGGTTTTGGGCCATAGGTTTAAAGCCAGAAAGTGATATTAAAAAAGCTCCTTTTCAGGAGCTTTTTTGTTAATAGTCAAAGTGTTTGTTTCGGGATGTTAAATTATATTTAGGAGGCCTATATAAAATAGGCATAGTAATTGCTATGTTACTCAGTAAGTAATATGAATGTCAGAAAAATGACATCAAAGAATAGATTGAGGTAATGCAATGAAACTTAATTGGATGCAATTAAGCCTACTATTGAGTGTGGTATTAACAGTGAATGTTTATGCCGACACCGATAATACCATGCTGCAACCATTGGGCAGTATTGAACAAACTGCTTATGAGTTTGCATTAGAGCAAGCACAGGCAAGAAATTATGATAACCCACAAATAACAGTGG
>JAOUJZ010000017.1 GCA_029882915.1 Gammaproteobacteria bacterium
AATCTATGTCCGCTTTGGGTCGAATAGCGACCTTTGAGCAATTCATCGCTAATGTGCCAAAAAGGTCATTTGTCTAACGATAAAGCTGCGCGGCACAAGCGAAGCGTAGTTTGTATCCGAACGCGCGCCTTGTTATAGCCATATACTGAACCCTGCTACCACTAAGGTGAGAGTGGCAACTGCCAGTGAAATAGCTGATATATATATAGCTTGCTTTGATGATTGCTGAGCGTGTTCGTATTGTTTGTAAGTTAGATAACCAAAAACTGCTTCAGGCTTTAGACGCCAATCAAACACTTGATTCTTATTTGGCGGTGGAGCTTGTGTATTTGCATTGATAAAGATGCTGTCTCGAATATTTTCAAACTCCGTTTCAGTCATGTTGGCTGCAAGCAATCCTGGCTCCATGTAATAAGAGCTTTTCTGAGCTACGGCATACTCCAATAGTTTTATATATTTGTGTTTGTTAATACTCATGTACTTCCTAAATGCTATAAAGTTTTAAGTAAGGGGCTGGAGCGGAGCGACAGTCCTAGCGATTAGAGGGAGCGAACTTGACTGATTTGTTAGGGCTATGCTGGCAAATCATAGCTAACCTTTGTGCCACTAACGATAACAACCTTTCTTTTTATTAACTCCTCGACTATTTCAGCAAGCTCCTCATCTCCGAGTTTTCTCATGAAAAGAGAGTTAATTGAATTAGAGAGTGTCTTTATGGTTCTAGGCTTGGCGTTACCTCGAGATTTTAAAAATTCTATAATTGAATTCACTCTTTCAGGCAATGACTCGGCGTTTGAGATCTTTAGAAGTGGTATTTCAGAAACATCTTTCTCTCTCTGCACATATATTTTCTTTGTTTTCAGATGCCTGATTAACGGATCAAAGCCAGTATCTTTTGAAATTATGTGGAAATAGCAATTATTGTTATTTGCTGAGATCTCACCAATGTAAAATGCTATATGAAAGTCTAGTGCGTTAGGCCCATTGCCTTCAATTTGTATGTACTTCGCATTATCACCAAGTGACTGCATAGCAGTTGCTAGTTCAAGAGTGATCTTGGTTTGTTTGGCACCTACGAATACAATCACCTTGAAATCATGACCTTTAAGGATTCCTAGGTTTTTCGGGTGTACATTCTCGAAATCAATTAAAACGTAATTGGTTCTCACTACTAATCCATTTTGTTTTGTGGCCCTAACTTGTTGTTAAGGGGAATGGTCTTTCTCTGTAATATCTATACATACAAGGACTATAATTCCTAGTAAGTCGATAATCAAGACAAAACAGGGAATTATGAGTCCCACTGGCGTACTCCCCTTGATCCCATGCTATATAGTAGTACTTAGCCCAATAGATTGTGATGGAATGTCTGCTTTGGGTCGAAAGCTGTCAGAGTGCAGATCTGACAGATACCTGTGCCACTGTCTTTACCCAACCAGACCAATGCTATACTTCCCGAATGTAGAAATAACAATTGATTTACTGCGACCGGATGATGTTAAGGGTGGCAAGAAGCCGCTTAAAACAAACCAAATACAATTAAGGATGCTCCATTGATTATCAGTTTTTTTTGTTTTATGGGGCTATTTGTTGCCATCGGCTTGAGTTCTTTATTTAAAAGTCAGGGCACCAAGAAAGACTATTATTTAGCCAGTGGTTCTGTTTCACCCAGTCTGGTCGGCCTATCAGCTATCGCTACTAATAACAGTGGCTATATGTTTATCGGTGTTATTGGTTATATCTATACCACTGGGCTTGCTTCAATATGGTTAATGTTCGGCTGGATTGCTGGAGATTTTGTTGGTTCTACGTTTGTGCATTCACGCTTGCGTAAGGCGACTGAAAAAACAGGCCAGGTGAGTTATCCGGGTATTTTATGCCACTGGAACGGCGAAAGTAACAAGTCACTGCAACGTATCATTGCGATTATCTCTCTGGTCTTTTTATTGGCCTATGCTAGCGCGCAACTGGTTGCTGGCAGCAAAGCACTTCATGTCCTGTTTGACTGGCCTATCTGGGCAGGTGCCATATTAGGCAGCATTATGGTGGTGCTTTATTGTATGGCTGGCGGGATCCGAGCTTCAATTTGGACTGATGCTGCACAATCAATCGTTATGATATTTTCCATGGGGCTACTACTGGTCGTCGCTATTAGCTCGACAGGTGGTGTTAGCGTTGCCATAGAGCAACTGGACAAGATTGACGGATTTCTGGACTGGTTCCCCACAGATCTAGTCTTACCGGGATTGGCTGGTGGTGTTTTATTTGCTGTTAGCTGGATGTTTGCAGGCCTGTCCGTGATTGGACAGCCTCATATTATGGTTCGCTTTATGGCATTAAACGATCTTAAAAAAATGCGTCAGGCCAGACTTTGGTATTACAGTTGGTTTCTCCTTTTTTATTGCATGACAACAGGAATAGGTCTGCTTTCTCGTATCTATCTGGGAGATATTGGTTCCTTTGATGCCGAGTTAGCACTCCCAACCATGGCCCAAGAATTATTACCACCTGTATTGGTCGGCCTCATTCTCGCCGGAATTTTTGCCGCAACCATGTCTACAGCCGACTCACTGATCTTGAGTTGTTCAGCAGCGCTGACACATGACTTGTTACCCCATAGCATTGAAGACACACGCTTACTCAAGGTCGGAACAGCGCTAATAACATTGGCCGCGTTACTATGGGCGCTACTCAATAGCCAAAGCGTTTTTAGTCTCGTCATCATGGCATGGTCAGGTTTAGCCAGTGCTTTTGCACCACTACTGATATTTTTATGTCTAGGTGGTAGAGCGAAGGAAAAGACATACCTAATAGCCGTTTTTGTAGGCCTGGCCTCTGCAATGTTATGGCGTTATATGGGGTGGCACAACGCAGTATATGAAGGGATGGCGGGTATTATTGCCGGGTTATTAGTCCTTTATACCCCTTCCTTATTTAAAAGGCTGAGTATGCAACAATCAGTGGAGTAAGATTTACTTCTTTTATTTTGACTTGTTTATTCTCACCGTACTTCGCCAAGTTGGGACTCAGGGTTACGTTGTGACTTGATGTCCAATCATGCTTACCCAAAATGTGGATCCTTCTCCTTCGGTGCTTTCTACCTCTAGCCTCCCCCCCATCAGCTCGATAATTTTTTTAGTGATAGATAAGCCAATTCCACTACCTTCAATTTCAGTGTTTTCTGCACCAAGACGGTTAAATGGCTCAAACAGCTTCGGAAGCTTATTTTTAGCGATACCCACTCCTGTATCAGAAATACCAACTTTGATATGCCCATCGAGTTCTGGTTTTACTTGTATGCTTACTTCGCCGTTTGGTTTGTTGTATTTTATTGCGTTACTAATAAGGTTCAACATAACTTGCTTCATTCTTTTATTGTCGGCAGTTATTTTATATTTGGCATTATCACGACGCGGCAATTTAAGGGTAACACTAAATTTATCCGCCATCGGTTTGGTTAGGCTAAAGGCATCTTTGATGATGTCAGATAACTCAACTTCTGATAAATCCATGTCCATAATGCCTGCCTCAATTTGTGCAAGATTAGTCACTTCATTTATTAAGTCATCTTGATGCTTAATCGCAGTTTTAATATAGGCGCAGCTTTCTAGAATACTTTCGGGATCTGTTGGATTTAGCTCAATAAGCTGATTAAAACCATTAATTGCGTTTAATGGTGTTTTTAACTCATGTGCTAATCGAGTAATAAATTCCGATTTTGCATAATTAGCTTTTTCAGCTGCAATCCTTGCCAGACGAAGTTCACGATCTAAATTACGATTTTCTATCCGTATTTTTAATCGGGCCAGGATTTCAATTTCAGACAACGGTTTAGAGATATAGTCAGATGCCCCACAATCGAAAGCCTGTTGAATTAATTCCGGCTGTTCTAGCCCCGTCATTACTATAATGGGAGTAAATTTAAATCCTAATTGCTTTCGAACTCGTTTGATGACTTCCAGCCCAGACTTTCCAGGCATTTCGATATCCATAAAAATAATGTCATATTCATTGTTCTTTATAAGTTCAAAGGCTTGATCTCCATCTGCAGCTTCAGTAACGGCGGCTTGCAAGGGCTCTAAAACTTTACTCAGATATTGACGGATAGTTTCAACATCATCAACTACCAGAATTTTCATTAATTTCATTCAGGGTTACTCACACAATTGAAATTTACGAATTACGAATATATCACCATTCGCTATTATATTAGCAAGAACTGATTTATATCACAGTCGTATTTAACCTATAAAATGTAGTACTTTTTGCCCTCTCATCTATACGGTTAGTTCTCAACACACTAAAGGTTAATTACCTTCCATATGTATCTATACTCAGCGATTCCAATGATATAATTTCTTGATGGTAGAGATAACGATTGATTTATTGCGACATGGTGATGTGGCGGATGGCAAGAAACTGCTCGGACATACTGATGAAGCATTAACAGAATTAGGTTGGCAGCAACTACGATCAGTGATTGATGGTAAACAGCCACCCTGGACTTCAGTTGTCACCTCCCCTCTGCAACGTTGTCATGCTTTTTCTGAAGAGCTTTCTTCCCAATTTAACCTGCCTTTGTCCATTGAACCTCGGTTCAAAGAAATCAGTTTTGGTGAATGGGATGGGCAGTTGTTATCAGAGTTATATAATGGTGAACATGCCGATAAGATGATGAAGTTCTGGCAGAACCCTGCTGAACACTCTGCCCCAGAGGGTGAGCATTATCATGACTTTGAACGACGGGTAATGACTGCCTGGCAAGCGTTATTGGATTCACTGACTACCGAGACATCACACCATTGTTTGCTGGTCACTCATGGGGGCGTTATTCGAGCTATATTAAGGAATTTACTTGGTTTTCCAACCGACAATTTTTTCCGTATTGCTGTGCCATATGGCTGCCTGAGTCGAATCAAAATTTATCAGAATCCCGCAACACCCAGCCTGATTTTTCATGGCGGCACACTTTAAAATAAATAAGGGCAAGACTACATATAGCCTTGCCCTTATATTACTTAACTCATAAACCAATTAGCATCACACTCATGATGCCATCAAGATTAAGGCTTATAGGAAAGCGTTACCATCGCTGTACGATCTAAACTATTGTAGTTATTGCCAGAATAGTCTTGAGCGGTTTGATACTTTTTATCAAATACATTGGCGATATTAGCCTGCAATGACCAGTCGCTGTCCAAATGATAGGCCACTCGAATATCCAGTAAGCCATATCCATCCAGACGTCTTGTATTGGTCGCATTATCAAAGCTATGGCTTTTTATCTTCCAGCTTGCTCCTGTAGACCACGCACCCCATTGTTTGTCCAAATGAACATTGGCCAAACGTCTAGAACGACGAGGTAATATATTTCCTGTCTCATCATCCTTGGGTTTCAAAAAGGAAGCATCAATCGCTAGGTTCCAACCAGCAATGGTTGTGGCAAGGTCAAACTCGATACCTTTGATGACAGCCTTGTTGATGTTTTTAAGAGGAAAACCACCAATCAGATTTCTAATTTTATTCTGGTAGGCATTTATTCCCCAACTGACACCACGATGGTCACCTATCAAACCTAGACCATAATTCGTCGCTTCTTCAGGTTTTAGAGTTGTAACACCGTAACCTGGCCAATAAAGCTCATTAAATGAGGGTGCTTTAAAGGCTGTACCTACATTGGCAGTAACCTGTAAATCATCCTGCAACCAATAACCCCATTCAGCCGTGCCTGTATTGTGTTTTCCAAACGCTTCATTGTCATCACGTCGGGCACTTAACAACCAGCTGTGTTTATCAACATTGGCTTGCCAACTAACAAACACGGCTTTGTTATCACGTGAATTTTCAACATAATCAGTCGTACTATCAACATGATCAACGTTATAGTCCAAACCAATATTTAAGGTGTGATTTTGACTTAAGGTAAGTCTATTGGTCACATTAGCAAAACGGTGACGAGTATTAAATTCACCATTACCATTGCTATTTTTAAAATCACTTGATTTATCGCGTGATTCACTTACTAACAGTGACATCCGCCATAAATCACTGACCTGCCATGATGCATTCGTTCCAATTATCTGCTGAACTGATTCACCCTGCATTATATTGGCAGCACCGGAATCGTATTCATTAAAACCTTCAGTTCTAAGAAAGTTAGCACCTATTTCCAGTTTATCATTCACTTGATGGTGAACTTTGGCTGAAATACTGTTATTGCGGTAACCATCCTTATCAGGATTGTCATTTTCCCGAGAATTAATCCCCTCTGTTGACTGGTGATTAAAGCTTAAATTATAGGTAGTTTGTTGGTCTCCACCACTCACACCCGCAGCAGCCTGTTTGCTGTTATGTGTACCATAGCCAACTTTTGCATAAGGAGTCAGACCTTGTTTACCCTTACGAGTAAAAATTTGAATGACGCCGCCTAATGCTTCGGCACCATATAAGCCAGAACGAGGGCCACGTACGATTTCAATTCGTTCGATTTGCTCGACTGGAAAATCCTGAATACTTGGTGAACCTGATGTGGCTGAGTGCCATTTAACACCATCAACGAGTATTAATACATGATCTGAATTAGTACCACGCATAAAGATACTGCTGGTTTTACCTAAACCACCATTAACGGCGAAATCAATGCCAGGCTGGCGAGATAACAAGGTTGTTAAATCGTTTATTTGTAAGCGTTCAATATCAGCACGAGTAATAACGGTAGTCGGCGCTAACACGTTAACTGAAGGCATACGGTTGGCTGTGACAGTCATTGTTTCCAGCGTTTCTTCTGCTTGTACTGACGCAATAAAAGTTGATGCCGCAATGGTCGTTAATAATAGATGTGTAGATGCACGTAAGGCGAAATGCCTTTGTGATTGTTTCATTTTTTCTCCTGAGGACACGCTCACCCGCGATCCAGATAGTTAGAGGTAACATCCCAATATGGGCTGTAAGAAACTTCAGGCAGGTTTCCGGACTTACGTTGCGGTTTTCACCTCACAAATCTCCTTCCCACGATTACTCGCAGTGGTTATTGATTTGCTCTCAACGCTTACCGTTGCGGGGGCAGTGTTGGTTTTTCACCAACTTCCCATTTTAACGCTGTCGTCAGACAGAGCACCTAAAGCTGTCGCGCATGATAAGTACCCCGAGTGTTTTAGTCAACTAAAAATCCGTCTTTAGCCGTGGTTTTCCGGCTAAAATTGACAAGCTCACTAAGCTATCTTTATTCTTTCTCGCTACCTCAGGTGTCACCAGTAAAAAGTGCTGATGATTAAACGGGAAGCTGGTGCGTTAATTTCAACAATGCCAGCACTGCCCCCGCAACGGTAAGTGAGTTTCAACTAACCATTAAGCCACTGTGTTTTACATGGGAAGGCGGTTAGTGTGGTTATTATCACTGCTCACAAGTCCGGAGACCGGCCTCAGGATTTCACTGCATAACTCAACGTTATGTTTTTTTACTCATTTGTGTGCGGGTGGGCACACGGAGAAATTCATGCTAGCTCTATCAAAACGTCATCAATACATTATTGGTTTGCTACTAGTTACTCTAATGGCAATCACACGTGGTCACCACTTCTTTACTCTTCAGAATCTTCCCAGTGCTTCTTGGGCTATATTTTTCCTTGCTGGCTTTTATCTGACTGGTAAATCGGTCTTCCCTCTATTACTAGCAGAAGCGGCTTTATTGGATTATATAGCTATCACTTGGGGTGGTGTCAGCAGTTACTGTGTCTCTCCGGCTTATTCACTATTGCTTCCGGCCTATGGTGCTCTTTGGCTAGCTGGCCACTGGTATGCCAGTCACTATCAATTTAGCTGGAGAACATTACTACCATTAACGTCATCAGTTATTTTGGCCACGGTTATCTGTACGGTATTATCTGGCGGTGGTTTTTACTTTTTCTCTGGTCGATATGCAGAACCAACATTCGTAGAATATACACAACGTTTTAGTACCTACTTCCCTGGCTATTTAACCAATATGGCATTTTATGTTGGTCTGGCAGCCATCTGCCACATGATATTTGTACTAACTAATCGATCAGGGCAAATGCATCAGGAAAACCACTCTTAATCCGATGTATATGGAATGGACTTTGTGCCATCCTGTTCATCGACATGATTCAGTGTTTTTACCATGAGTCGTCAACAAAGCAAATTCAGTGATGCCGATCGTGATGCTATCTACCGCGTCATTAAAGAGCGTAGAGATATGCGTCACTTTCGGTCTGACCCTGTTGATTCTGTTGTTTTAGAACGACTGTTGAATGCCGCTCATCAGGCACCCAGCGTCGGTTTGATGCAGCCTTGGCGAATTATTCGCATCACCGATATTGAACTAAGAACGGCCATCAAAAAACAGGTTGATATAGAACGCATCAAAACAGCCGAAGCACTCGATGAACGCCAGCAGGAATTTATGCGCCTGAAAGTGGAAGGCATCACCGATTGCGGTGAGTTGCTGGTCGTTACATTAATGAATGATCGGGAACAACATATTTTTGGCCGTCGAACTATGCCGGAAATGGATCTGGCTTCTGTGGCCTGTGCAATTCAGAATATGTGGCTGGCCTCTCGTGCCGAGGGTCTGGGCATGGGATGGGTATCTTTATTTGAACCCGATGAGTTGGCTGAATTACTGGCCATTCCTGATGGTGCCAGACCCGTGGCAATTTTATGTCTGGGACATGTTGATGAATTCTATCCAGCGCCCATGCTTGAATCTGAAGGTTGGCGACAAGGTATTTCCCTCGACCAAGTGCTGTTCGAAAATACATGGGGAAATGACCCGTCATGATTATCACGACTGTCGGTATGTTATTGGCACTGCTAATTGACTGGCGGTTTGGAGAGCCAAAACGTTATCACCCTCTTGCCGGCTTTGGTTTGCTTGCCAATAAGGTTGAACGGCTGTTTTATGGTAGCCCGCAGCTTTCATCCCTTCACCGAATAGTTCGCGGGACACTCGCTATTATCACTCTGTTAGTGCCCATCACCCTAATAGTCTGGTGGTTGTCCAGTTTGCCTGTCTTTGGCACTGTATTTAGCATCATCCTACTAACAGTAGCTATCGGTCACAAGAGTCTTCACGATCATGTCCGCCCGATTGCTAGGGCCTTGTTCGCAGGTGATGAACAACAGGCTCGCCATCTTACCAGTCGCATTGTCAGTCGAGATTCTGAAACACTGAATATTCCACGAGCGACCATTGAATCTGTTCTGGAAAATGGCAGTGACAGTGTTTTTGCTGCCTTATTCTGGTTTGCTGTTGCCGGTGCTCCCGGGGTTGTTTTGTACAGAATGGCAAATACGTTAGATGCCATGTGGGGTTATCGACATAGTCACTATCTGTTTTTTGGCCGCTTTGCTGCCAGATTAGATGATGTGCTCAATTATATTCCTGCCCGTTTAACAGCTATCAGTTATGCCCTTATTGGCCGCACTTGTTTGGCATTTCGCTGCTGGCGACAACAAGCCAAAGCATGTGACAGCCCTAATGCTGGACCAGTGATGGCAGCAGGTGCCGGGGCATTAAATATCACTATGGGTGGCCCTGCACAATATCATGGTCAATGGCATCAGCGACCGATTCTGGGGGAAGGCCCTGAACCTGAGGCAAATGATATTGTTCGTGCCTTGCAGCTTGTGCACCGTAGCGTGTTGTTATGGCTGGTTGTTATGTTGATGATGACTGGATTCAGTTATGCTTGAACATGGCGGAAAACTGTATGAGGCAGCTCAACGTTATGGCATTCCCGTATCGGATTGGCTGGACTTATCTACCGGTATCAATCCTGATGGCTGGCATGTGCCTGACAACTTGCCAGATACCGTCTGGTCACAGCTACCCCAGGAAGAGGATGGTTTACTAACGGCTGCCCAACAGTATTATCAATGTGATGCAGTATTAGCCGTTGCCGGTTCTCAGGCAGCCATTCAAGCCCTGCCCTATCTACGGCCTCATAGTCGGGTCGGTGTATTATCTCCTGCCTATGCTGAACATGCTCACGCTTGGCGGCAGGCCGGGCATGACATTATTGTTCTTGATGCCCGCACTATCTCTGAGTCATTACCTACACTTGATGTACTGGTGATCATTAATCCCAATAACCCAAGTTGTGACACATTTCCTCCCCTGCAGTTGCTAGACTGGCATAGTCAGCTTATACAACATGGTGGCTGGTTGATTGTGGATGAGGCATTTATGGATCCGACACCAGAAAACAGTCTTACTCATTTATACCCCAAATCGGGCTTGATAATATTGCGTTCTATTGGCAAATTTTTTGGTCTGGCCGGTTTACGCGTTGGCTTTGTCATCACTGAGCAAACACTGTTGCAACAACTGGCAACACGACTTGGACCTTGGCCCATTGCACATGCATCACGTTATATTGCCCAACTGGCACTTGAAGATCGTGACTGGCAGCAGCAAACTATCCAGTCATTAACAAAAGCAGGTCAACGATTACGTCGGTTACTTTCTGATGCAGGATTAACTCCCGATGGCGGCTGTTCCTTATTTCAGTGGGTGACAACGGACAGAGCCACACAGATACATCACTATTTAGCTGAACACGGTATTCTCACCCGCTTATTTTCATCACCTACTAGTTTACGCTTTGGTTTAGCCAAAACTGAACAGGACTGGCAACGACTGCAAAACACATTACAGGCCATGCCAATTAAGGACATATCATGACTGCATCAACATTGATGGTACAAGGGACGACATCTGATGCCGGTAAAAGCACACTGGTGACGGCACTCTGCCGTTGGCTGCAACGTCAAGGAGTTACAGTCGCACCGTTCAAACCTCAAAATATGGCTCTCAATAGTGCGGTGACGGTTGATGGCGGTGAAATTGGCCGTGCTCAGGCTGTTCAGGCACAGGCCTGTATGCTAGCTCCACATACCGATATGAACCCGGTGTTACTCAAACCAAACAGTGATACTGGCGCTCAAGTTATTATTCATGGCAAAGCGGTTGGCAATATGGAAGCCCAGTTTTACCATCAGTACAAACAAACTGCGATGGCAGCCGTGCTGGATTCACATCAGCGGCTGTGTGAACAGTATGAAGCCGTTGTCGTAGAAGGTGCCGGTTCACCGGCTGAAATCAATCTCAGAGATCGTGATATTGCCAATATGGGCTTTGCTGAAGCCGTTGATTGCCCGGTTATTTTGATTGCTGACATCGATCGTGGCGGCGTATTTGCCCATTTAGTGGGTACCCTGAATTTACTCAGCCAATCTGAACAGGATCGTATTAAAGGCTTTGTGATTAACCGTTTTCGCGGTGACATTGCTTTACTGCAATCCGGACTGGACTGGTTGGAACAACATACCGGCAAGCCTGTTTTGGGTGTGTTGCCGTATATCCATGATCTGCATCTTGAGGCCGAAGATGCCATCAATACGAAACAGGTCGATAAACCAAACAATGCATTCAAAATTATTGTGCCGGTTTATCCTCGTATCAGTAATCACACTGACTTTGATCCACTGCGTTTACATCCCCAGGTTGATTTACAGTTTATTGGGCCGGATCAAGCGATTCCAGATGCCGATCTGATTATATTGCCTGGTTCCAAAAGTGTACGGGCTGACAGGCAATGGCTACTTGAAAACGGCTGGGACAACGTTATCAGCCGCCATTTACGTTATGGTGGCAAAGTACTCGGTATTTGTGGTGGTTTTCAAATGTTAGGGAAATTGATCCGCGATCCTGAAGGCATTGAAGGCCAGCCTGGACAGTGTCAGGGCTTGGGGTTACTAGAGTTGACAACGATCCTGACAGCATCAAAACAGCTACGAAATGTCAGCGGCCAACTCAGTTTCGCTGACGCTACTATTAGCGGCTATGAAATTCATGCTGGCATCACTGAAGGCAAGGCTTTATCTCGTCCTTTCTGCCAGTTAGATCATGGTAACGATGGCGCCATCAGTGTCGATGGCAATATCATTGGCAGTTATATCCATGGTTTATTCGAACAGGCTGACACTAGCAATGCAATTCTTAAATGGGCAGGACTGAATGACGTGAAAACACCAGACTATCAAGCCTTAAAAGAAAACGATATTGAACGACTGGCTGATGTGGTTGAACAACATATGGACACTGCTGCACTTGCTAAACTCATCCCTGTTTTAAAGGAGTGTGCATGACCACAACATTGATCCTCGGCGGGGTGAAATCAGGAAAGAGCCTGCTGGCTGAACAACTTGCTGACGACAGCCGTTTAGCGGTGACTTATATTGCCACTGCCTCTGCTGATGACAGTGAAATGAAGCAACGTATTGCCAGCCATCAGCTCCGGCGTCCTGATCATTGGCAGACTATTGAAGCTCCCATCAACCTGGCTTCCATATTAAAACAACACTGTCAGCCTGAACGCTGTGTATTAGTGGATTGCCTGACCTTATGGCTGACCAATTTATTAATGGCTGATGATAAAACATTACTGACCAATGAAATTGACGCATTGATCGATGTGTTACCCGATTTACCTGGTGAACTCATTATGGTCAGCAATGAAACTAATATGGGCATCATGCCTCTGGGTGAATTAACTCGCCAATATTGCGATCAGGCTGGTGTATTGCATCAACGGGTCGCAGCAATGGCAGACCGAGTGATTTTGACGGTAGCGGGTCTGCCACATTTTTTAAAAGGACAAATTGATGACTGATTTTGACCAATGGCTCAATTTGCCTATAGCCTCTATCGATGAACAATCAAAACTGGCTGCAACCGAACGTCAGTCACAACTGACTAAACCAGCTGGTTCACTGGGCCGTCTTGAAGACATTGCTATTCATTTAGCAGGTTTACAGGCTACTCCTTATCCGCAGATTGAACAGGTTCATATCACGGTATTTGCTGCCGATCATGGTGTGGTTGCTGAGGGAATATCGGCATTTCCACAAGAAGTTACCGCAGAAATGGTCCGTAATTTTTCCCGTGGTGGAGCCGCTATCAGCGTGTTAGCTACAGAGCTCAATGCCAGTCTTACTGTACTAAATATGGGAACAGTCGCTGAGTTAGAAATGCTTGATGGTGTCATTGATCATCGTATCGCGTCAGGTACCGCTAATTTTGCTCATCAGTCTGCCATGTCGCAAACTCAGTGTCAGCAGGCGATGATAATTGGTCGAAATCATGTTCAACACCTAAAAAATGCAGGTGCAGATGTATTTATTGGCGGTGAAATGGGCATAGGAAATACCACTTCAGCCACGGCTATTGCTGCTGCATTGCTTGATATGGCTCCCCAGAAATTAGCGGGTCCGGGAACAGGATTAGACCAGAATGGCGTCAATCATAAAGTCATTGTTATTGAACAGGCCATAGAACTGCATAAACAGTATTTAACATCGGCTATGGCTATTGTGCAATATCTGGGTGGATTTGAAATTGCGGCGCTCACTGGCAGCTTTATTCACTGTGCCAAGATAGGGCTGCCGGTCATTATTGATGGCTTTATTACCACGGTTGCAGCCTTGTTAGCCGAGCACATTGCTCCCAGCAGTAAAAACTGGTTTTTATACAGCCATAATTCTGCTGAACCGGGTCATCGGGCCATTCTTAATACCATGCAAGCTACACCCATTTTAGATATGGGTATGCGGCTTGGCGAAGCCAGTGGCGCTGCCAGTCTTGTCCCTCTGTTGCGTTTAAGCTGTGCATTGCATAGTAAAATGGCCACTTTTAGTGAAGCTGAGGTATCAAAACAGTCATCATGAACACTCTGCAACCGTTTTTGATCGCTCTACAGCTTCTAACCATTGTGCCGGTTAGAATAAAAACACCTGTCGAAAATAAACACATGGGCCAATCGTTACTGTATTACCCATTGATAGGGTTCATCGTTGCCAGTGTATTAGTGCTGTTAGGCTGGTTGCTGAACACACAATCAGATAATGTCACCGCTATATTGTTGCTACTTGTGTGGGTAGTATTAACGGGGGGATTACATCTTGATGGATTGGCTGACAGTGCCGATGCCTGGTTAGGTGGCATTGGAGATAAGAACCGAACACTGGCGATCATGAAAGATCCGGCCTGTGGTCCAATAGCTGTCGCGGCTTTGGTACTGTTATTGTTAGCCAAGTTTGTCATGCTAACGGTATTAATTGCCAGCAATGACTGGTTTGCAATCATTGTTGCTATTATCCTTGCCAGAACTGCTATGCCACTTTTATTCCTCACTACGCCTTATGTCAGAGAAGGTGGCATTGCTTCGGTAATGATCACACACCAACCACAAACTGCCAGTAAACTCATGCTAATAGTCATCGGTTTGTTGACCATAGCCAGCGGTAACATGATCCCATTACTGGTCACCGCTGGCCTGTTTCTACTACTGCGTTACTGGATGCAGCAACGACTAGGCGGCACTACGGGTGACACGGCTGGAGCAATGGTTGAGATACTTGAAACCGCTGTTTTAATGACAGCCGTTATTATTTAGGATTGTTATGACTGATTCAGAAAAAAGCCAACGCCATCAAAAACGCATGCAACGCCACAAAGCAGTGGTTGATGAAAAAATTCAGCAAGCGGATAAAGACAAAGGCCTGTTACTGGTCATTACTGGTAATGGTAAAGGAAAAAGCTCGTCAGGCTTTGGCATGGTTGCCCGTGCATTGGGCCATAATATGCGAGTTGGTGTCGTTCAGTTTATCAAGGGTGCCTACAGTACCGGTGAAGAAACCTTTTTCAGACGGTTTCCTGATGATGTTGAATACTATGTTATGGGGGATGGTTTTACCTGGGACACTCAAAATCTGGAACAGGATATCGCCTCTGCCGAAGCAGGTTGGGAAGTATGCAAGAAGTTATTGCAGGATCCCCATATTGATGTGGTATTACTGGACGAACTCAATATCGTCTTAAAAATGCATTATCTTGATATTAATAAAGTATTGGCCGATATTGCAGCTCGACCTGCTATGCAACATGTGATTATCACTGGCCGTGGAGCGCCTGAAGCAGTCATCGAGGCTGCCGATACAGTCAGTCGTATAGAGGATGTCAAACATGCTTTCCGTGATGGCATTCAAGCTCAAAAAGGCATTGAATTATAATTGTACAAATCATGATTGACTGGATTGAACTAGAAAGCCAACAGTTCTAATCTCAATCTTATTCACTGAGCAATATTTTTTGTAATTGAATGGCCAGTAACTCTGCCAAGCTAATAGCATTGCTTGGATGAGGAACAGTGTCACAACTCCATATATTAGTGACATTGACGGCCTTGAGCTCATCGATGGCATTATTGATAAACAGCGCATGAGTCACCAACACTGAAATTGATGCTGGTTGATAGTCAGCTAATTTTTTGGCAACTGCAAGCAGAGTTTTACCTGTGCTGGCAACATCATCAACTATGACAATATTACGATTATGGTAAGCAGCCTCAGGAAGACTCACAGCCACCTCTTTATCACCGTATCGCTGTTTTAAAGCAATCGTATAGTCCATTTCATGATGAGTAGCGATAGAAGAAACCCATTGTTCGGACTCACTGTCCGGACCAATAAGAAAGGGCTGTTGGCAATGGGATTGCAGGAAGTGCGCCATCGGATCAGTCGCCGTTAAATTGATTGCTTTTTGAGCGGGTATGGCTTGTGACAGTTCATGGACACGGTGTAAGTGTGCATCCACCGTGATGATATTATCAAAATGATTCGCAAGTATCTGACCAATCACTTGCTGACTGATAACTTCACCTGGATGAAATTCCTTATCCTGACGCATATAACAGAGATATGGAGCCACAAGAGTGATAGTTATTACCCCTCGTTGTCGAGCGTTGGCTGCAACCATCAGTAATTCAATCAATTTCTCATTGGGATTATTCAGGCTACGGCATACAATCAGGTGTCGCGGCAAAGTAGCCGGTAATTGTAATTGACTTTCCCCATCAGGAAACTGGTGAATATTAACTAACTGGTATGTAATCCCGGCAGCATCGGCCAATGATCTGGCCTGTGTATCATATTCAGGAAACCCCAGTAACAGTAGATCAGTTGACATGCCCGGTGCCTTCAATTTGATAGCAAGGATCCTTTATAGAAGCTTGAATCGCAAAATTGAAATCGGCATTAAATTCAGCATAGATAGTGTACAAAGGTTCACCAATCTCCACTTTATCACCTACTTTTTTATGCAGGTAAACACCCGCGCCCTTGTCCATTGGTGCACCTGCTAGCCGTGCGATAGAAGCCGTTTTAAGATTATCAATTGCTTTGACTGTACCCTTAGCTGTGGCAACCACATTATGCTGTAACTTGCCTAAAGTCAGTGGGTCAGTATTGCGACCCTGCGCATCCATAATGGCATTCATTTTTGTCAGTGCTCGTCCAGACTCAAGAATATCTCGTGCAATCACATAGCCCTGACCACCACGTACATCCGGATCGAACTCAATAATTCGTCCTGCCAGCATCAGCGCTTTCTCTCGTAATTCGAGCGGTGCGTACGGATCATTTTCCAGCACTTTCATAACATCCATTGTTTCCAGAATCGGACCAACACCGTGCCCTATTGGTTGGCTTCCATCCGTAATTACCACTTCAAGATGCAGTCCCATGTGCTCACCAACATACTCAAATATTTTGCGCAATTTAAGAGCATCTGTGTGATTGCGTATTTTTGCCGTATCCCCGACGGGTATATCAATTAACAGATGAGTAGCGCCTGCAGCGATTTTTTTTGCCAGAATTGAGGCTATCAATTGCCCTGGCGAATCCATTGATAAAGGCCGCTCAACGGCAATTAGAATATCATCCGCAGGAGCCAGTTTAGCCGTGCCTCCCCACACTAGAAAAGCACGTTCTTTTTGAACAATTTCTCGTAATCTTTCCGGACTGTGATCAACACACGCTAAGACTTCCATGGTATCGGCAGTACCCGCAGGGGAAGTGATGGCTCGACTGGATGTTTTAGGCATCAGCATTCCGTGTGCTGAAACAATAGGGACGATGAGCATGGTCGTCCGGTTGCCGGGAATACCCCCAATACAATGTTTATCTGAAACCAGAAATTCACCCCAGTTGAGTCTATCTCCCGTATCCACCATAGCACGAGTCAAGTTGAGCACTTCTTCTCGCTCCATTCCCGATTCAGCACATCCGACAAGAAAGGCGGCGATTTCAATTTTTGAGTATCTGTTATTAACGATATCCTGAGTGATGCCCAGATATTCCTGATAATTCAGCCGCTCTCCGGCAATTTTACTATGAACTGACTTTAATGACTCGGCAGGTGTTGCATGGCATATAGACACTTCAGTGCCTTCGGGGACACCCAGCTGATCATAGACCTGTTCACACAAACCCAATTGATCAGGAGCAGTAATATTTTCATCATCAACAACATTGAGAACCGCAATGACAGGGGCGCCATTGGACACTTTATGGATTTCAATTTTACTCAGGGCCTGAAAGCCTTCACTACGATAGATTGGGCAATCTCGATGCAGGTAAGCGACGTTTTCTTTATACGTATCAATCGCAACACGACGAAGGTTAAGCGAAGGCATGTCAGTCAAATTTTGATTCGTCATTTTACGATCAAGCTGAGAGATATATTGAGAACATAAAACTCAGACTATACCTCTAATATTGAGACGGTCAATTAATAAATATTAATTTATCCAAAGATATGCACACATGGAAAGCGGTCACTTGGCAGAATATGCCGGAAATGTGAGTGAACTTTTAATGGTATCCGCGCAAAATCCGCGCACGACTAAAAATGGGTGAAGCGATTCATTTTACTTAAAACGCTTTATGATGTTGATAATAAAGGATTTTTAATTGGTCGGGACAGTAGGATTTGAACCTACGACCCCTTGCACCCCATGCAAGTGCGCTACCAGGCTGCGCCATGCCCCGACGAGTTGAACACCACGAACGTGATGTTTTAATAAAGTGGTATTTAAGCTAGTAAAGCTTGAATTTCTTCAAGTTCAGCAAGTAGTTCGTGCACAAGCTGTTTCTTATTATTAGTCTCTTTTACTACTGGTTTTGCCTCATTTTCAAGACGTTGGCGTGCACCACCTATAGTGAATCCCTGTTCATATAATAAACCACGGATTTCACGAATTAACACCACATCATGGCGCTGATAATAACGACGATTACCTCGACGTTTTACCGGTTTAAGTTGTGAAAATTCTTGTTCCCAGTAACGTAATACATGCGGTTTAACTCCGCATAATTCGCTTACTTCACCTATTGTGAAATAACGTTTTCCTGGAATTACAGGTAATTCATTGTTATTACTCGCTTCTAGCATAACTATCTACCCTGGCTTTTAATTTTTGACCTGGGCGAAAGGTCACTACTCTACGTGCTGTTATAGGGATCTCTTCACCCGTTTTTGGATTTCTACCTGGTCGTTCGCTTTTATCTCTTAATTCGAAATTGCCAAATCCTGACAATTTAACCTGTTCGCCCGACTCTAGTGCGGCGCGAATTTCCTCAAAAAACATTTCGACAAGCTCTTTTGCTTCACGTTTGTTAAAACCCAACTCATCATAAAGCTGTTCTGTCATATCGGCCTTAGTCAGTGCCATATATACCTCTTAAATTATCTTTTTGTCTTGTCGCTTACGATCTAATCGTAGCACCAACTTGATCTTCTAATTTTTCAGTTACTGTTTTCATTACATCATCAACTTCTTCATCTGTTAACGTACGTTCAGCATGCTGGAGATGAAATGCAACCGCAATACTCTTCTTACCAAGTTCGACGCCATCTCCATTATAGACGTCAAATAGTTGAATTTCTTTAAGAATATCAGATTTAATACTATTCAGGCAATGTTCTATTTCCCCTGCCGTTGTCTGGTCATTGACCAGTAAGGCCAAATCACGACGATTTGCTGGAAAACGTGACACAGATTCAAATGACGGTATCTGAGTTTGCAGGACTGAAGACAAGGTTAATTCAAATACGTAGACCCGAACATTTATATCCAGCGATTTATTTAAGCGAGGATGTATTGCTCCTATCCAGCCGATAGCCTGCTCACCATCATAAATTCTTGCTGATTGCCCGCTATGCAATGCTGGATGTTGTTCTGCAACAAATCGAATATTGGTGTGTCGTCCTAAAGACAATAAAGCTTCAACATCGGCTTTAGCATCAAAAAAATCAACCGGACGTTGTTTTTCTGACCATTGCTCAGCATAACGACTGCCGCACAAAACACCACCGATATGACGATGCTGTTCAACATTATCACTGGTTCCGGTGAAGACACGACCAATTTCAAACAAACGCACCCGTTCATGCTGTCTGTTGAGATTGTAGACTAATGCCTGAATCAGGCCTGGCCACAACGAAGTACGCATCACAGAAAGGTCAGTTGAAATTGGATTGGCTAATGCGATGGCCGATTCACCTTCAATAGCTAAATGCTGTTGAATAGCTGGATCAACAAAACTATAGGTGATCGCTTCCTGATAGCCCCGATCCACCAATAATGCCTGCAGGCGATGTGTTGCCAGAGTCTTCTCTGATATATCGGCTGTTAACACTGTGCCTTGTGGACGTGTTTGTGGCAAACGATCATAGCCATACAATCGTCCCAACTCTTCTATCAAATCAACTTCAATAGCCAGATCAAAACGGAAACTTGGCACTGTGACTTGCCAGCCTTGCTCATTCGCTTCAACTGTTAGCCCAAGACGTGTTAGCTGGTCTTCAACTTGATCAGCATCAATATGGATACCCAGTACCCGTTTAATTCTGTCAGCGCGTAAGATGATGATCTGTGCTTGTGGCAAGTCAGATTCAGAGACTACTTCAGTCACAGGACCAGCTTGACCACCAACAATATCTAATAATAATGCTGAAGCACGGTCTATTGCTGCCCGGGCTAGCTCAGGGTCAACACCACGTTCAAAACGATGTGATGAATCCGTATGCAATCCATAACAACGGGCACGACCCGCAATAGTAGTTGGTGTGAAGAAAGCGGCTTCTAGAAATAAATGTCGAGTCGTATCACCTACACTTGAATCCTTTCCTCCCATAATGCCAGCTAGAGCTAATGGTGACGATTGGTCAGCAATAACTAAAGTGTTATCTGTAATAGAGACTTCCTGTCCATCAAGCAAAGTGATTTTTTCAGCGTGTTGAGCTGTTCGAACCGTAATACCACCGTTGATTTTTTCCAGATCAAAGGCGTGCATTGGCTGGCCCAGTTCTAACATTACGTAATTGGTAACGTCGACCACTGGACCAAGACTTCTAACACCGCTACGACGCAATTTTTCCTGCATCCATACTGGTGTGGTAGCGTTAATATTGACGTTTTCAATCACTCGTCCAACATAACGCGGACATGCATCACTGGCTTCAACATTCACTGTCAATTGGGTCTGTGTTTGTTCTTTTATGGCTTCTTGCGGCCACTGTGTTAAATCACAGCCGGTTAAAACACCGACTTCACGCGCAATCCCAGCAATGCCCAAACAATCACTACGGTTGGGCGTTAAATCAACATCAATTGATACATCATCAAGATCTAAATAGGTTCTAAAATCGGTACCGACTGGTGCATCCTGTGCCAATTCCATCAGGCCATCAGCACTTTCTGTCAGACCGAGCTCTTTTGACGAACATAACATGCCGAAAGACGGCACACCGCGTAATTTGGCTTGCTTGATTTTGAAGTTACCTGGTAACACTGAACCAACGACCGCCACCGGAATTTTCAGATCCTGGCGTACATTGGAAGCACCACAGACGATTGACAACAATTCATCACCCGCAACATCAACCTGGCATAAACGTAATTTGTCGGCGTCAGGGTGAGGCTCAACTGATTTTACTTGACCAACAACAACGCCTGTAAATTCGCCGGCAACCGCTTCAACAGCGTCTACTTCCAGACCTGCCTGGGTCAACTTTTCAACCAGTGTGTTGCTATCAATCTCAGGATTGACCCACTCACGTAACCATTTTTCACTAAATTTCATTGTGGTATCTCAAAATCAATTGAACTGGCGTAAGAATCGCAGATCATTTTCAAAGAAAAGACGCAAATCGTTGACGCCATAACGCAACATTGCAAGTCGTTCCACACCCATACCAAAAGCAAGACCTAAGTATTTCTCACTATCAATATTCACATGCTCAAATACTTTGGGGTGAACCATTCCGCAGCCCAAAACTTCAAGCCAACCAGTGTGGCTACAGACACGGCAACCTTCACCATTACACATCACACATTCAATATCTGCTTCTGCAGAAGGTTCAGTGAATGGAAAATAAGACGGCCTGAAACGCACATTCAGATCTTTTTCAAAAAAGGCCCGTAGGAAATCAGCCAGAATTCCTTTTAAATCGGTAAAACTGACATTTTCATCGACCATTAAACCTTCAACCTGATGAAACATTGGCGTGTGCGTTAAATCCGAATCACAACGATACACTCGACCCGGTGCAATAACACGTAACGGCGGCTCGTCTTTTTCCATCACACGAACCTGTACTGGTGAAGTGTGGGTACGTAGTAAAGTTTCAGCATTAAAATAAAACGTATCATGCATCGCACGTGCCGGATGATGTTCCGGAATATTTAACGCTGTGAAATTATGCGTGCTGTCTTCAATTTCTGGGCCTTCTGCTACCTGAAAACCGATTTTCTGGAAGTATTGTTCAATCCGCTGCAAAGTACGGGTAACAGGATGTAATCCGCCTGTTTGTTCACCCCGGCCTGGTAAACTGACATCAACTGCTTCTGCTTTTAAGGCCGTATTCATAGCCGCATCAGCTAATACTTTTGAGCGTGTATCAATTAAGCCTGCCACGTCTTGCTTAGCAAGGTTGACCGATTTACCTATTACCGGGCGTTGTTCTACACTAACATTACCTAATTGTTTTAGATAAGCCGTGATTTTACCTTTCTTACCTAGGTACTCAACACGAACCGTTTCCAATTCTGCATTTTTTTCTGCATTGGCAATTGCATCTTTAGCAGTTGCAACAATGTCATTCAATGCCTGTAACTGCGAGTCCAGCTCAGCCATAATCTCCACCACTTGAAATTTCCAGTTTCAACAAAAAAGGGCCGTCAAAAACGGCCCCTTTTCTCAATCTAGACTTAGGTCTATCACTCTATAAACACAAGTGATGACTTTAGTCTACTAATGCAGCCTTTGCTTTTTCTGCGATAGCAGCAAATGCTGCTGAATCATTCATTGCAAGATCAGCAAGTACTTTACGATCGATTTCGATTGCAGCTTTTTTAAGGCCGTTAATCAATCGGCTGTATGACAGTCCACATTCACGTGCACCGGCATTGATACGTGCAATCCATAAAACACGGAAAGTACGTTTTTTCTGACGACGATCACGGTAAGCATATTGACCTGCTTTAGTTACTGCTTGTACAGCAACGCGATATACATTTTTACGGCGGCCACTGTAACCTTTGGCCTGCTTGATAACTTTTTTGTGTCGCGCATGAGCGGTGACACCACGTTTTACTCTAGGCATGCGATAACTCCTTAATTAGTGATTAGGCAACATTTTGCGAACTGACATGTGATCTGCTTTGCAGACTGTCAGAGTTGAACGCAATTGGCGTTTCCGCTTTGTGCTCTTCTTAGTAAGGATATGGCTAGTAAACGCTTGTGAGCGTTTAAATTTACCGCTACCAGTCTTTTTGAAGCGCTTCGCAGCACCTCTATGTGTTTTTAACTTTGGCATTATTTCGAACTCCGCATTCGTAAATTAATTAAATTATTTTTTACTCGGGGCTAAAACCATGATCATTTGACGTCCTTCCTTCTTAGGATGCTGTTCGACAAC
The DNA here is from genome assembly GCA_029882915.1 of Gammaproteobacteria bacterium. GTDB lineage: Bacteria > Pseudomonadota > Gammaproteobacteria > Nitrosococcales > Methylophagaceae. Next base: position 22,844 of record JAOUJZ010000017.1, read on the forward strand.
TGACAGTTCTTTAAGATCTTCCGCTACTCGTTGAAGTAACTTTAACCCTAAGTCCTGATGTGCCATTTCGCGTCCACGGAATCGAAGACTGACTTTTGTTTTATTCCCATCTTCGAGGAAACGTATCAGGTTGCGTAGTTTTACCTGATAATCCCCTTCTTCTGTCCCTGGTCTAAACTTGATTTCCTTAACTTGTATCTGTTTTTGCTTTTTCTTAGCAATTTGTTTTTGCTTATTAGCTTCAAACACATACTTACCGTAATCCATTATACGGCAAACCGGCGGCGATGCCTGTGCAGATATCTCCACCAAATCCAATTCGGCTTCCTCAGCCAGTTCCATAGCCTTCGCTAATGCAACAATCCCTAGTTGCTCACCGTCCGCACCAGTCAGACGTACTTCTTTAGCTGTAATCTCAGCATTCAGCCTTTTATCATCAGTAGCGATTTTTTTAGTCCTCTAAAATAATTCGACCGCGGCAAGCGACGTCTTCATTCAAGGTGTTAACGAAGTCATCAAGTGTCATTACACCTAAATCATCACCCTTGCGAGTACGTACTGCCACGGCGTTCTCCTGCGCTTCACGTTCCCCAACTACTACGAGATAAGGTACCCGGCGCAATGTGTGCTCGCGTATTTTAAAGCCAATCTTCTCATTTCTCAAGTCTATATCGGCTCTAAATCCTTTATTTTGCAAATCTTTTGCAATTTTCTGTACATAATCAGACTGATTCTGGCTAATTCCCATCACCACAATCTGACGCGGCGCCAACCAGGTTGGAAATGAGCCGGCATATTCTTCAATCAAAATACCAATAAAACGTTCCAATGATCCCAGAATTGCACGGTGCAACATCACAGGCACTTGCTTACTGCCATCATCAGCAACATAACTGGCATCCAATCGACCGGGCATCGAGAAATCTACTTGTATCGTCCCACACTGCCACACTCGACCAAGACAATCTTTTAATGAAAACTCAATTTTAGGGCCATAAAAAGCACCTTCACCCGGTTGCAGATCCCAGTCCAGCTTCTTGTCATTAAGAGCTCGCTCCAGTGCATGTTCCGCTTTATCCCAAACTTCATCACTACCCACACGGTTTTCAGGACGTGTAGATAATTTGACAATGATTTCGTTAAAACCAAAGTCCGCATAAACTTCATGCAACAAATCAATGAATGTCGACACTTCTGACTGAATCTGATCTTCAGTACAGAAGATATGCGCATCATCCTGAGTGAAACTACGTAATCGCATCAAACCATGCAATGTGCCTGATGGCTCATTACGATGGCATGAACCAAACTCAGCCATTCGTAACGGCAAGTCACGGTAACTCTTCAAACCCTGATTAAATATTTGGATATGACAAGGGCAATTCATCGGTTTAACCGCATAATCACGGTTTTCAGAATGAGTACTGAAAATCATGTCTCCAAACTTGTCCCAGTGACCCGATTTTTCCCACAATGAGCGATCCACCACCTGCGGAGTACGTACTTCCTGATAGCCATTATTTTTCAATACGTCGCGAATATAGTTTTCTACTTCGCGATAAATACGCCAGCCATTATCGTGCCAGAACACCATGCCCGCTGCTTCTTCCTGATGATGAAACAAATCAAGGTTTTTACCAATTTTACGATGATCACGTTTTTCAGCTTCTTCCAGACGGTGTAGATATGTTTTCAACGCCTTTTTATCAGCCCAGGCTGTTCCATAGACACGCTGTAACATTTCATTGTCTGAATTACCGCGCCAGTATGCACCGGCCAGTTTCATCAATTTAAATGCTTTCAGTTTGCCTGTACTTGGTACATGAGGACCACGACACAAATCAATGAAATCACCCTGTCCGTAGAGGGTCAACGTTTCACCTTGAGGAATGTCTTCCAGAATTTCTGCTTTATAGGCTTCACCCATTTCACGGAATTTCTCTATGCCTGCTTCACGTGAAATTTCTTCGCGAACCACAGGTATATCTTGCTTAACCAGTTCTTCCATCCGCTTTTCAATGCGGGTCAGATCATCAGGACTAAAACCTTCAGAATAGGAAAAATCATAGTAGAAACCATCATCGATAACAGGGCCAATAGTCACCTGTGCTTCCGGAAACAATTGTTTCACAGCCTGAGCCATCAAATGTGATGTAGAGTGGCGAATGATATTCAGGCCCTCTTCATCTCTGTCAGTAATAATCGCAATCTCGGCATTCTGTTCAATAACGTGGGACGTATCAACCAATGTGCCATTGACCATACCAGCTAATGCTGCACGAGCTAAACCGGCACCAATATCAGCGGCAATATCATGAATAGAAACAGGGTGATCAAACTGGCGTTGGCTGCCATCAGGAAGTGTTACAGAAATCATGTGATGTATTCCTTGGTTATGGCCGATACAAAGGGCCGTAAAAACCAAAAAAGCTCCTGGAGGAGCCTTCTTATTACTAAGCTGGTAGGCACGAGTGGATTCGAACCACCGACCCCCACCATGTCAAGGTGGTGCTCTAACCAACTGAGCTACGCGCCTGCCGTATAAGCGAGGGAATTATACAGTGCTTAATATTTAACGCAAGCGATTACGCTAACCAGTTTCAGGGCCTAATGCAATTGAACGAATGTGTTCCATTTCATTACGAATTTTTGCAGCTTCTTCAAACTCCAGGTTTTGGGCATGGCGATACATGGCCTGTTCCATTTGTTGCAGCCGTTTTGCAAGTTGTTTTGGCGTTAAGGCCGCATATTTAGCTTGTTCCTCTGCCACTTTCTCAATGTATTTTCTATCGTTTCTTGCCTCATCCTGCTTATCATCCAGACTATTGCGTATTGCTTTTATCACTCCTTTTGGTGTGATTCCGTGTTCTTTGTTATACGCTAATTGTTTTTCACGACGACGGTCAGTTTCATCAATGGCTCTCTTCATTGAACCTGTTATTTCATCCGCATACAAAATGGCTTTACCATTAAGGTTACGAGCAGCGCGTCCAATGGTTTGAATCAGTGATCGTTCAGATCTCAAAAAACCTTCTTTATCTGCATCTAAAATAGCAACCAGTGATACTTCAGGGATATCAAGACCCTCTCGCAACAAGTTGATTCCGATAAGCGCATCAAATGCCCCTAATCGTAGGTCACGTAGTATTTCGACTCGCTCCACGGTATCAATATCAGAATGCAAATAACGTACTTTGACATTATGTTCTCGCAAATATTCGGTGAGATCTTCGGACATCCGCTTGGTCAACGTTGTTACCAGCACCCTTTCATCTACGGCACTGCGTTTATTGATTTCCGATAATAGATCATCGACCTGTGTCCCAACCGGACGAATTTCAACCTCAGGATCAATGAGTCCTGTTGGTCGAACAACCTGCTCAATAATTGAGCTGGAATGCTCTTGTTCATAGTTAGCCGGCGTTGCGGAAACGAAAATGGTCTGTGGAGCTAACTTTTCCCATTCTTCAAACATTAAGGGACGATTGTCCAAAGCCGAAGGTAGTCGAAAACCGTAATTCACCAGTGTTTCTTTACGAGAACGGTCGCCTTTATACATCGCACCAATTTGGGGAACCATGACATGACTTTCATCAAGAACCAGCAAGGCATCATCGGGTAAATAATCAAATAAAGTTGGCGGCGCTTCGCCTGTCTTTCGCCCAGACAAATGCCGTGAATAGTTTTCTATGCCATTGCAGTAACCCAGTTCCAATATCATTTCGATATCAAATCGAGTCCGCTGTTCCAGTCGTTGCGCTTCAACCAATTTATTGTCGTCATTTAATACTTTCAGTCGTTCCCGAAGTTCTTCTTTAATCGCATCTACCGCTGACAATAATTGCTCGCGTGGCGTGACGTAATGCGTTTTAGGATAAATGGTGATACGACTGAGTCGCTGAAAAATTTCGCCTGTTAATGGATCGAAATAACTGAGTTGTTCAATTTCGTCGTCAAACAATTCGACTCTTACCGCATCACGTTCAGATTCGGCCGGGAAAATATCAATCACCTCACCGCGTACCCTATATGTACCTCGATGCAATTCAATATCATTACGTTTATATTGCAGCTCAGTGAGGCGCCGCAAAATATCGCGCTGGTTGATCATATCGCCCTGCACCAGATGCAACACCATTTCCAGATAGGAGTCTTTATCACCCAAACCATAGATGCACGACACACTAGACACAATGATGGCATCACGTCGCTCTAACATCGCTTTGGTGGCGGACAATCGCATTTGTTCAATTTGCTCGTTTACGGACGCATCTTTATCTATAAAGGTATCCGAGGAAGGCACATACGCTTCCGGCTGATAATAATCGTAGTACGAAACGAAATATTCCACAGCATTGTTGGGGAAAAAATCCTTCATCTCACTGTACAGTTGTGCCGCCAATGTTTTATTCGGGGCCAGAATCATCATCGGACGCTGGACGGCTTGCGCAACATTAGCGATAGTGAAGGTTTTTCCCGATCCGGTCACGCCAAGTAGGGTCTGCCACATTTCCCCATTGTTCAAGCCTTCAACCAACGCTTTAATCGCAGTCGGTTGATCACCAGCGGGAGAAAACTCGCTGACCAGTTCAAATTGTTTATTCATACATCTTCTGCATCGTTCAGGTTTGGCGTATATTAACCGACATTTCAATGATTTGTGTTTTATAGAAGGAAAGATTTTGGATATCAAGCTCTCACAACGTGTTCAAAGTATTAAACCATCCCCTACTCTTGCCATTACCGCGCGCGCAGCAGCACTAAAAGCAGAAGGTAAAGACATTATCGGTCTGGGTGCAGGCGAACCTGATTTCGACACCCCTGAACACATTAAACAAGCTGCCATTGCTGCCATCAATAATGGCTTTACCAAGTACACCGCTGTTGATGGCACAACAGAATTAAAACAAGCGGTCATTGACAAATTATCTCGTGATAATGGGCTTGAATATCAGGCTAACCAGATTCTGGTTTCAGTCGGTGGTAAACAGAGCTTTTTTAATCTGAGTCAGGCTTTATTAGACAAAGGCGATGAGGTTATTATTCCCGCGCCGTACTGGGTATCTTATCCCGACATGGTGCTACTGGCTGAAGGTGTGCCGGTTATTATTGAAGCCAGTCAACAACACAATTTCAAAATAACGCCGGAGCAACTTGAAGCTGAAATTACTGATAAAACTCGCTTATTTGTAATTAACAGTCCCTCAAATCCGTCAGGCAAAGCATACAGTAAAGCCGAACTTGCTGCTCTGGGTGAAGTATTACGCAAACATCCTCAAATATTGATTGCTACTGATGATATGTATGAACATATTTACTGGGCTGAAGAAGGCTTTCATAACATAGTTATGGCTTGCCCTGATTTATATGATCGCACCATCGTTTTAAATGGCGTATCAAAAGCCTACTCAATGACAGGCTGGCGTATTGGCTATGCTGCAGGTCCAGCAAACTTAATCGCGGCCATGAAAAAAATTCAGTCTCAAAGCACCTCTAACCCTACATCCATATCACAAGTTGCTGCTGTAGAGGCGCTCAATGGTGATCAACAATGTATTCAGGATATGTTGACCGAGTTTAAAAAACGGCATGACTATGTAGTGAACAGCTTGAATGCGATGGACGGAATTGAATCTCTTGAGTCCGACGGTACTTTTTATGTTTTTCCTAACATTAGCAAAGCATTAGAACGCATGCCAGAGCTAAATGATGATCTTGATTTTTCTGAAGCATTATTAGTTGATAAAGGTGTGGCTGTTGTTCCAGGTACGGCATTTGGACTGAAAAACCACATTAGATTGTCTATTGCGACTAGCGAACAGAATCTTGAAAGTGCTTTAAAACGCATCGCAGAGTTTATTGCTTAAATAAATCCAAGATAGCGCTTGACCAAGCAAGGTCAAATCACTATCATAGCCACCTTTCTGTTCCCCGATAGCTCAGTTGGTAGAGCAAATGACTGTTAATCATTGGGTCGCTGGTTCGAGTCCAGCTCGGGGAGCCAATGAATATAAAGCCTCAGAAGTTTATCGCTTCTGGGGCTTTTTTATTGATGTAACTCTCAAACTGATAAGACAGCCAATCTTCGACATTAAGAATAGATACTGTCCAAGCTGTCCACACCAGTAAAATACATAGTAAACCACTAGTGATGCTTACCTTCTCATATAGAAAACAAAAGACATATGTCAGACATTTCTGTGGCTAGGAAAACAGTGCGGTGCGAAATACCCTCAATATAATACTTTCAAGGGAGTATTTTTATGATTGTCATGTCAAATCAACTCTATAATGTGACTTAGTTATCAGTTTTCATTATTAGCTTGTTTTATAATTTGTACAAAATTTGTCAGGAGTACAATTATGAATATATCTGGAATACCACAAGTATCATCAGCAATTTCAGCACAGCAATCTATTCGAACACAAGAAAGTGCGACTCTGAGTAAAGCTCTCGACCAAATGGTAGCCGAAGGCGTAGGCTCATTAAAACTCATTCAATCTGCTGCTGTTCCCGCTCAACCAAATAGTCGTACTGGCAACAATATAAACCTAGTTGTGTAAAGTAGGTATAACCATAAATATATTAAACCCGCTACGGCGGGTTTTTTATTGTCCAGCCCTTTCGCCTTCACCAATATACTGGATAACTCCATTTCTTAAATGTTAACCAAATATCAAATTTTCCGTAGTTTCGATAAAGCCAATACTGATATGTATTCGCTGTTGGTGGAAAATCTTTATAAAAAAGGCTATGTCTCTGGGTGTTTTATAGTTCTGAACCTTGGTTCTTATTTCATCTGGCAGTCACTTGCCGACCACATCTTTTTTTGATCTGCTTTATATCCATACCTATTTCAATCAATCCATTGCCAGATCTAAATGATGTCTTTTCAAAAGAAGAGGTATTGGCAATAAAAAATAATGCGGTAACGACTATCACGAATAACCTTACTAGTAACATAACACCACCTTATGTATGTGTGATATTTCTTTCCCTTTAGATTAACGCTTGGTTTCTTCACAAATCATTATGCTTCCGTACCCACTGCGCTCTTCACAATTAAGACCACACTCATAGTCGCCTTTTTTAAGGCATTGAGGTCTTCTAATTTCAAAATAGCCGCGTCACGACAACCCTCAATAGAGTCGTAAATACCTATATTCCGATGAACCGTAAGATCAGCTCTATTTGGATATACGAAACCCTCCCATTCATCAGAACTAAATGGCCACCAGCTAGCAAAATATGCGATAAAGAAATATATGATTATTATTTGAGCCATAATAACTTCCTGATTTTTCTTAATTTCCATCTTTAGCTATAACTAAGTTGAATATACCACTATTTCCACACACATCTTCATATCTAGCATGAGCAGTGCGTACTTGTTCATTATGTTTATTTTGGGGGATATAAAAGTGAAGATTGGGAAGAGGCGCTGCTTTACGACAACACATCCCTGGCTTAAGTCTAGGTCGGGGAGCCGAGTATAAAGCCTCAGATGTTTATCGCTTCTGGGGCTTTTTTTCTTGGGTCGGAAAACATCATCATGTTATTCCCCAGTAATTCATAGTATTATTTAAATTATGTGAAACACCTAAAATTAGATAAGGAAAGTCTAAGGCGATGGCTAAAAAAGTACTTGTAATTGATGACCAACGCGTCACTGTGATAGTTCTAGAGGAAGTACTAAAAAATAACGGCTATGAAGTTATTACAAGTACGGATAGCTCACTAGCAGCCCAGCTCATTGAAAAGAATAGCCCTGATATCGTGATACTCGATATACTAATGCCAGATATTGATGGCATAGAGCTCCTAAAGATCATCAGAGAAAATTACTCTGAATTGCCCGTTATAACTATATCAAGTGATAAACTGTATTTAAGAATTTCAGAAAAACTAGGCGCATCTGCCTCTTTCACTAAACCTATTTTTCATGATGATTTAATTGCAATGGTCAACAAACTATCCTAGTAGAATAACTTAACTTTCTCTGGCATAAATGTGGATTTATAGTGCTTTTACTTCAATTACACGACCAATTATATTGATGTTGTATATCGACTCATCAAGTGTCTGCTCATTACCATCAAAAAGTAATGTCACAGTTTCAAGTTCTAATAACAGTCTGCAAACAACGTTGGACTGCTTATAGCCAATCATATAAATCTCACCACTTATGATTGCTCTCTGTTGTAGATCAACAACGATGTGATCACCGTTATTAATGGCTGGACTCATGTTGGAACCATTCATGATAAATCCAGAATAATGTTTTATTTGTTCCTGTCCGCTATCAATATCAATCATTTAATGATCACCCAACAGGTAGGTGTTTTTTAATCTGTTCATCCAAATCAGAAAAATCTATGGGTTTGGTTATATAACTAGCAAATAAGTCCTCTGCTGATTCGATATCATGAGCCATGGCAGCTGCAGTGACCGCAATGATTGGCATATGTTCATACTCAGGCTTATTCTTAATGTACCTAGTCAATTCTTTTCCATCCATACCCGGCAAATGGATATCCATCAAAACAAGATCAAAATCATACTCTGACATCATATCCCAGGCCAATTCCCCTGTTTCAGCAGTATACAATATGATATCTTTATGCCGTAAAAAGTACGCGTCCATTAATTGTCGATTTGCTGGGTTATCCTCCACATAAAGAACTCGCTTAGTGACTGTTACACCTTCTTCTCTCCCATTTCCTGAAGTTTTAACAGCATCCGTAGTAGATAATGTAGATTGAAGTCTACTATCCTGTTCAGTTAAAGGTAGTTCAATCCAGAAAGTACTTCCTCTATTTTCTTTGCTCTCAAAACCAATACTTCCCCCCATTAATTCAACCAGATCTTTGGTCACCAGTAAGCCGATTCCTGTTCCTTCAATCGATGAGAGTTCTTGTCCAAATCGATTAAATGGGCTGAACACCTTTTGTTGGTTAGCCTCTGATATTCCAATACCTGTATCGCTAATGTTTATTTTTACACTTTTATTTTCAGTGACATGAGACTCTATTGAGACTGAACCACCTTTTTTATTATATTTAATAGCATTACTGACAAGGTTTAATAGCACTTGTTTTAGCTTTGTGTTGTCAGCGTGCACTAAAACAGCCGAATCAGACAAAACATGTAGTTCAATATTCGTTTTTTCCGCGAGTGAGTTCAGCAGGGTTACTGATTCATTGATTATGTTATTAACCTGTACAGGTTCCATGGATAGTTGGAGATGGCCCGATTCTATAACTGACAGTTCCAATACTTCATTAATCAACGTGAGTAAGTGTCTTGCACCCGACAAAATATGATCGACACTCTCTTTTTGATCCATCGTTAACGGTGTTTCAGAGTCACTTTCTAATAATTGGGAAAATCCAAAAATTGCATTAAGAGGGGTTCTTAATTCATGGCTCATTGATGATAGGAATTCAGATTTAGCCTGATTTGCTTTTTCGGCCATCTCTTTTTCTTTTTCAGCAATTTCCTTGGCTTTTAACAAGTCTTGATTAATTTTTTCTTGCTGACCTTCAAGATCTTTGATGTAACTAATATCGGTACGAATAGCAATGTACTGTTCTGGTTTACCTTTTTCATTTAATAGCGGTACGATAGTTGATTTAACCCAGTAGTCTGTTCCATCTTTAGCTTTGTTTTTGATTTCACCTTGCCATGTTTTCCCATTAGCTATGGTTTTCAACATTTCTTTGTAAAAATCGTCTGAATGAAAGTCTGATTTCAATATCCGATGATTTTTACCTAGCACTTCTTCTTCAGAGTATTGGGTGATGTTTTCAAATTTTTCATTCACATAAATGATATTGCCTTTTACATCGGCAATACTGACAATGGCATGCTCATCCAATGCCTGCTTTTGAAATGCCAACTGGTCCGCATGGTATTTTAATTGTTGATTAATTTCCGCCTGTTTTTCCTCAGCTTTCTTACGTTCGCTGATATTATGAATAAATCCAAAATGACAGGTTCTACCTTTGTACTCAGTCACATTCAGTGATACTTCAACAGGAACGATTCTGCTCCCATGCACCTTGTGCTGAGATTCTATAATAGTGCCTGGATTATTTCTGATTTCTTCTATGTGCGGTCGTAAATCTTGCTCTACAAAATTAGGATCCCAGTCAGGAATTCGCCATGTCAAAATTTCTTCTCGTGGTACACCATAATGTTTAACGGCAGCCTCATTCACATAAAGCATGCGTGACGTTTCACTATCTATTACATACATAGGGTCAGAAGTAGATTCAATCATTGAGCTATAAAGCTGTAGCTCATCTTCTACTTGTTTTCGCTGTGATACATCCCGTGCAATGGCCAACAAATATTTTTTGTCTTCAAAAAAATAACTACTTATATTCACCTCAACTGGAAAAGTTGAACCATCCTTACGCCGTTGAGTGCCATTCACTGATACTGGCACGTCAATACTGCATGATTGCCATAAGGCTAGTAATTGTTCCCGATTCGCCCCTATTTCAATGTCAAAGATAGTCAAAGACTGAATTTCTTGTTCGTTATAGCCAAGATTGGTCAATGAAGCGTTATTAACCTTATAGATAACTCCGTGCTCATCGTGGATCAAAATGCCATCCGGCGCATTTTGAAATAAAATTTCATTATAGATGTTGTGCATAGTTATAAAATCAGAAGACAGAAATTAATATTAATATAAAGGCTAATAAAACACTACAATTTATACGTAAAATCTCATTAATATAAATTAATCTTCTGATCATGATTATTTCAGTCTGCTCCGCAACTCAATGAACGTATTGGAAGCAACATTAACGTTAGTGTGTCTGATTAAACATACAACTCGTAAATTTGACCACGTTGACATTTAGGTCTAATCTAATTAGTACTAAGCCTTTTTTGTTCATGACAATCTAAAATCAGCCAATCTAATAGCAAATAAGGACATTACTCAATTCATGCCGTTAGCTACATATCATTATGCTTGACTTAGTCAACTTACCTTCTTCATTTGTAAAAAGTCTTAACTACTTTAATGAACAGTTAATGATCGACTGGGGCTTATCTTCTAGAAATCATTTGCCTTTGTCATTATTTGTCATTGAGATAGATGAATTCTCATCTTTTACCGAAACCTATGGTCAAAGTAAGGCAGGAAACTGTCTTCATGCTGTTGCATCAGCACTCAATGCAACTTTACGCAGACAGTCCGACTTTATTGCACAATTAGGAATGCACCGCTTTATGTTTCTGGCTAATGATATGAATTTCAAGCAGGCAGAACAGTTTGCTAAAAAATGTCACCTAGCAATTGCCAATTTGGAAATACCACACGAATCATCTCCGATATCCGAGCTGGTGACTATAAGCATCGGGCATGCCACATGTACACCTGAGTCCAATAATTGTAAAGGTCCGCAAGCATTTCTAACTACCGCTAATAAACACCTCAATAGAGCGATTAAGGCAGGAGCAAACTGTTCAAAAACGGCATTAAAATTTACTTATTAATAACAAAACTGAGAGCCATTACCGTTTACTTTCAACCTACATCTTAGTGCGCTTTAAATTAGAACAATTCAATATCATCATCAGGAGCGGGTTCTGACGATGATAATTTCAGTATTTCATCTATACTCATCTCACCTTTCATGATCAGCTCAAACATATTATGTTCTGCTGGCATCGTGTATTTAGATTTAATTTTCTCTTGAAGCAAGGTCCATTCCATAGGGTTAAAAAGACGGGTGTGATCACCGACCAGTTCCGACAATGCATCTAAAGTATGGGAGACATGGCTCAATCGTTGTGTCAGCTTATCGTAAAACTGGAATGCCACAATTGCATGCTGCATTTCATGGTGTACAACTTCGCACTGCTCCACGATAGTAGCTGAATCGTCATCTTGTGCGTCATCTTTAGCTTTTACCAACTTTTCAATGACCTGAACGCGTGCAGCCATAGTTGTAAAAGCATCGGTTAAAGCATCGACAGACTCATCTCCATCTTTCATTGATACTTCTATCTGAGCCACGGCAAGATTCATCATCCTTATGGTTTCTCTAATCTGGCTCCAATCCAGATCTGGTTGTTGTGATGTCGATCCCATCATGCAATATCCTTCATCTAATCAATATGTTATACGTTCCAGACTATTCTAGATTCAACTTTTTCAATTTGTAACGTAATGCTCTAAATGTGATTCCAAGTTTTTTAGCGGCAGCCGTTTTATTCCAACGTGTTGATTCTAGTGCCTCAGTAATAAGTTGTCGCTCTTGATCTTCAAGTTGCGATCCCAGATCAGTAGTTGATAATACGGTAATTTGTGGTTCATTAATCCCTTTTGATTGTTTAAGCTCTGGCAACAACAAATCTTCTGCCGATATTTCACCGTCATCATTCCAAGTCAAAGCTCGCTCTAGAATATTTTCCAATTCACGGACGTTGCCTGGAAATGAGTACTGCTGCAGAGCAGCCATAGCATCTTTCGCCAAACTTGGAACCTGTATGCCATTTTTTTCTGCCAATTGTCGCAATATATGTTCTGCCAGTTGTGGGATATCTTCTGTACGCTCGCGTAAAGGAGGCACCTTCAATTCAATAACATTAAGGCGATAAAACAAATCCTCACGGAACATCCCTTGCTTAACAGATTCCGCTAGATTTTTATGTGTGGCACATAAAATTCGCACATCAACGGTCAACTCTTCATGGCTACCGACAGGTCGAATGGCTCTCTCCTGAATCGCTCTTAGAAGCTTCACCTGCATCATCAGAGGTAAATCAGCCACCTCATCTAAAAAAAGGGTACCGCCATGCGCAGTCTGAAACAACCCTTCTTTGTCGGCGATGGCACCTGTAAAGGCACCTTTTTTGTGTCCAAAAAACTCGCTTTCCACCAACTCTGTTGGAATTGCACCGCAGTTAATTGGAACAAAAGGTTTGTCCGCATGGACACCCAACTCATGTATCAATCTCGCTACTAACTCTTTACCCGTTCCAGATTCACCACTGATATAAACAGGTGCCTGGCTGCGCGCTAATTTAGTGATTTTTCCACGTAATGCACGCATTACTTCTGTTTCACCCAGTATACGTTCACGTGAACGACGTTCAGAATCGACTGGTTTTACTGGCAACAATTTAAGAGCTGTAGTGACTAAATCACGTAACACCCGCAATTTAACGGGCTTTGAAACAAAATCAAAAGCGCCTGATTTTAAGGCCTGTACAGCCAAATCCATGCTGCCATAAGCAGTTATAACAGCAACGGGCATATTTGGTTTCTGTTGCTGTAACTCTTTAACAAAATCCAGTCCGTCACCATCAGGCAAATGCATGTCTGTTAGACAAAAGTCAAAATCCTGTTGTTTAAGCGCTTGCTCGGCCTGAGCAAGATTTTCCACAGCCACACAATCAATAGACATACCTGACAATGTCATCGATAATAATTCGAGGATATCCGGCTCATCATCGATCACTAAGGCTTGTGGATTCATTGCAAGTTCTCTTTTTTCATCAATGGAAAGTGGATGCGAAAACAACACGGTTCCTGTTTACTCGATATGTAGTTCAATCGTGCTCCATTAGCCTGACATAATTCACGAGCTAAGTATAACCCTAAACCAGTGCCACCTTTACGTTGTGAATAAAAGGGTTCGAACAACTGCTGCAGAGCCGAATCTGACACCCCAGGGCCATTATCGATCACATCAATAACCACCGCGTTATCCTGTAGTGATAATTTTATCTCAACACGAGGTAATGCTTGAAGTGGATCAGAGAAATGCCATGCATTTTCCATCAGATTCCAGACAACTTGATGCAACTGTTCTGAATCAATAAATACTTTTGCCAGTGGCGCAGTGACATGTAAGTTGATCTCATTCCGTTCTATCTGCTTATATTCACAGAATTCATCAACAAATTTCTCCATCCAGGTTGCTAACATTACCACTGCGGCTTCAGTTGTTTTGCGTCTGCTCATGTGTAAAATCGTTTCGATAATGCTGTTTACCCTTGCACTATGATGCTGAATCATCCCCGTCAACTTGGTTGCATTTTGGTCCCCATTTCCGATTTCTTCCAATAATTCACCAGCATGACTAATTGCCCCTAAGGGATTGCGAATTTCATGTGCAATACTGGCCGTCAATCGTCCTAATGATGCCAGTTTTAATTGCTGTGCCTGTTGTGCCATTGCTGAGGTATTTTCTATATAGAGGACTGTTTCCCCACTATCCAGTGACATTGCTCCTGCAAGCACCTCGGGCAAATCAGCTTGTGCCTGAAACGGTCGAAAGGCATTGCTTTGATGCTGTTTCCATAACCAAAGCTGTTGTGCCAGTTCAGGCACCCATTGTTTCAGTGTTTCACCCGATTCAACATTACTAATTCCTAATAATGTACGGGCTGATTGATTACTCATCCTTATTCTTCCTGATGATTCAACAACCAGTACTCCCATCTGCATTCGACTAATAATATGTTCATTAAGCATCGCCAGCTTGGCAACATCTTCTGCTCTTTGCTCTGCAAGGTTTTGGCTGACATGAATTTTTTTAGCCAATATTTGCGTCAGAATAGCGGTCGCAAAAAAGGTCGCTCCAAGCATGCCCGCATGACTATATTTTGTAACATTATCACCGGAAATTTGGGAATACCCCACTTCAAGCAGCACTGATAAGGTCGCAATAGCAGCAATAAAAGCTGCAATACGCCCTGGAATCATCGCACTGCCAATCACCACCACAACCACTAATAAAGAACCAAGGCCTGTCTTTAATCCACCACTCGCATGGATGATCAAAGTAATAACTACAATATCAATGATTAACTGGATCGTAGTCTGTAGCCCAAAGTCACCCCACTGCTTAGAAGTGAAGATCATCAATACCACAGCTACTAGCAAATAAAACTGGCTAGTACGGCTATATAAATGAGGGTCTGATTCGCCTAAAAATTCTGGCGGTAGCCGAAAATAAAACGCCACAAATAGCATTACTGCCAAAAATATTCGGTAGCCTGAAAATATTGTCA
>JAOUJZ010000045.1 GCA_029882915.1 Gammaproteobacteria bacterium
GAAAGAGAGCTGAAGCGGGCAATTCGTACAAGCACCACTGTGTCCTTGGTGTTGTGTGATATTGACCATTTCAAATCATTTAATGACAATTATGGTCATCAAAGTGGTGATGATTGCCTTAAAAGGGTTGCGCAGGCATTGCAAAAAACAATTAACCGATCGGGTGATTTAGTCGCTCGATATGGCGGTGAGGAATTTGTTTTTATTTTGCCAGAAACGGACGTGGACGGTGCTAAAGTTTTGGCCGAGACTGCGCGAAGCAAAATAGAATCGCTTGCTGTTGTTCATGACTATTCATCAGCGGCGGCAAATGTGACCATAAGTTGTGGCGTTGAGACGATTGAACCGCAAAAAGGCCAGGATATAGCTGTGATCACAAGAGAATTAATTGAAAAAGCAGATCAGGCCTTATATCAAGCGAAAAATCAGGGGCGCAATCAGGTTGTTGCTAGCGCACGTTAGTCGTTAAAAAGCAAAATAGAGTGAGGTTGCACCTGATATTAATATAATAAAGACCAACCCAGCTCGAGCTGGTATTGCTTCATTGCTAGTTCAACAGTCTGTCCAGATGAAATAGTGCCTTTGATGCTATTTTCAGGAGCATACATGGCAGCAAAATTTACTTCTTGCCGCCCCTGGTCAAATTTCTTGGTAAACCCAACAGTGAAGTGCTCTTCCATTACGCCTGGCGCAAGGATATTGAAATAGACCTCTGTGCCAGGAATCGGTTGGTTACCATGACTATATCCAGCACGCCATGTCCAATTGTTTTTCGCCTGATATTGTAGACCAAATTTAACGGTAGTCATATCATCCCAGCCAAAACCAATACCTTTATCAGCACCGAGACATGAGGCAGTGTTGCCGGCCATGCATTGCTGCATTGCAGGCATCATGGGACGTCCAACGGTATCAATATGACTGTACCAACTTTTTTGCAGATCCAGTAATAGTGTTAGTTTTTCTGTGGTTGCCCATGCGAGGCCAATAGTCGCCATAGATGGAATATCCATATCACCTTGTTCTGCAAAGAGGCCTTTGTAGTCATCAAACTCGGTCATGTAAATACGAGAATGATACCCACCACCTAAAGTGATCTGATCTCCGACGGGCAAGATAAAACCTAAATTGATGCCAGCACCATAAGAATTATCATGGCCATTATCACTTAAATCCTGAGGAGAATTGGATAAACCCGCAAAACTAGCCACCCCTCTTGCCTCAAAGCGTTGATAAGCCAAAATAGCTGATACGCCGATTGCAGCATCATTTTCGAAACGATATGCAAAGGTGGGAGATAAAAATAGCTGGGCAAGGTCTACACCAGTCGTGCCGGCTCCATATGTACCTCCACCACTGTCTGATGATGAATAATCTGTATTCATGCCACCGTGACCATATAGTGCTATTCCGAACGCCTTATGCTCATCTAACTGCCAAGTAGCGGCCATTTCAGGCAAGACAAAATAATTGCGGTCACTCTCAACTTTACCTGCAAAGGGGGGTTGTGCGGAATTGCCAGTAACTTCATAACTACGTCGTGGACTGAATAGTGCAGCACTGACATCAAACCGGTTGCCGGTAAATGCTATACCAGCTGGATTGGTGGCTGCGATCATGGCTTCTTGAGGAAGTGCTACGCCAGTCCCGGCCATGCCACGGGATTTTATTCCGTAGCCATGACCTATATAACCATTGGTTGCAAAAGCAGGTGAAATAAATGTTGCAAGCAAACTGATTAATAAAAATTGGCGGATCAATGACATTCGGTAAAGCCTTGCAGATAGCTAAAAGTAAAAGGCCGCTAATTCTATCTGAAATATGATGATATGCAATATTATTAGTGTTTGATTAATAAGCAATTATTAATATTGAGTCTCTTCCTTAATGTGCTTTTTCCCAATTGTTGCCAGTTCCAATGCCCACTTCTAATGGCACAGAAAGTCCAGCAGCGTGAACCAGATAATCCTCAATAGTGGTTTTGGCGCTGTCGATTTTATCGGTCGGTACTTCAAAGACCAATTCATCGTGAACTTGCATAATCATACGAATATCAGAATTCGTTTGTTGCAACCATTGGTGAATAGTGATCATGGCACGTTTAATGATATCCGCAGCTGTACCTTGCATCGGCGCGTTAATCGCAGTGCGCTCAGCATATTGACGTCGCATGCCATTACTGGAGTTGATTTCAGGTAAGTACAAACGCCGTCCGAATAATGTTTCGACATAGCCATCTATCTTGGCTTGTTCGCGGGTGTGTTCCATATAATGCTTAACACCCGGATACCTTTCAAAATAGGTGGTCATATATTCCGCGGCCTGATGACGTTCAATACCAAGTTGTTTTGATAATCCATGAGCCGACATACCATAAATTAAACCAAAATTGATGGCTTTGGCACTGCGTCGCTGCTCATTGCTTACTTCATCCAGACTAACGCCAAAAATTTCAGCTGCCGTGTGACGGTGAATGTCTTCACCAGCGGCAAAGGCTTTTAGTAAACCTTCATCCTGCGACAAGTGAGCCATAATGCGGAGCTCAATTTGTGAATAATCAGCAGCAAGTATCGTATAACCTGATGGTGCGACAAAGGCTTCACGAATACGACGGCCTTCTTCACTGCGTACAGGAATGTTTTGTAAATTAGGATCAGAGGAAGACAGTCGTCCAGTTGCTGTAACTGCTTGATGATAGGATGTGTGTACTCGCCCCGTGGTTTTATTGACCTGTTCAGGCAGACGATCGGTGTAGGTTGATTTGAGTTTGCTCAAACTGCGATATTGCATGATCACCTGAGGTAATTCATAGCCGTCATCTGCTAGCTCCTGAAGCACACCTTCTGCGGTAGAAGGTTGACCTTTAGGTGTCTTCTTCAGAACGGGTAATTCAAGTTTTTCATACAGAATGGTAACGAGTTGTTTAGGGGAGCCTATGTTGAACTCTTCGCCCGCTATTTTCCAAGACTGCTGTTCCAGCTTGTCGATTTTGTAGGCCAACTCATCACTTTGTTGTTGTAACATCCAGATATCGATGTTAACGCCATTACGTTCCAGTGTGTTGATGACTGGCAATAACGGCATTTCAATGGTGGTGTAGATATCTTCTAACGATGGAATAGCCTGAATTTGTGGCCACAGTTTATGGTGTAGTTGCAGTGTAATATCCGCATCTTCACAGGCGTAAGGTGCCGCTTGTTCGATATCAATCTGGTTAAAGGTCAATTGTTTTTTGCCTTTACCGGCCACATCTTCAAAATGGATGGTACTACGGCTTAGATATTTTTCTGCCAGTGAGTCCATGTCGTGACGTGTTGCCGTACTATCTAGAATATAGGATTGCAACATGGTGTCATGAGTAATGCCTTGTAGATTAATGCCATGATTGAGCAAAACATGGCGATCGTACTTCAGGTTTTGGCCAACTTTGTGCTGTTCTGGATCCTCCAATAATGGTTTGAATAAGGCGAGCACATGATCCATATTCAGTTGTTCAGGCGCACCTACATAGTCATGTGCCAGTGGAAGATAAGCGGCTTCGCCCGCTTTGACCGAGAATGACAGACCAACAATACGAGCATCAAGATAATTCAGGCTGGTGGTTTCAGTATCAAAGGCGAAAATAGTTGAACTTTTTAATTCAGACAGCCAGTGTTGTAGTCGTTCTTCAGTCAGAACGGTTTCGTAATGATGTTCAGATGAAAAGTCATGGGCATTATTTTCAATATCATTTGTAGACACTGATTTTTCGGCAGGGCGATCATCGGCGCGCTCTATTTCGGCGGTCCAGGTTTTGAACTCGAGGGTCTGGAAAAGAGCCAGTAGGGTATCGTGATCTTGAGGTGTTACTTGTAAGTTCTCAGGCGAATTTTCCAGTTCGACATCAAGTTTGATAGTGGCCAGTTGATATGACAATGGTAAGTCAGGTATTGCTTCACGTAATTTTTCGCCGAGTTTGCCTTTGACGTCATCTGCGTGGGCAATCACACCATCAAGAGAATGATATTGCTGCAGTAACTTTGTGGCAGTTTTAGGGCCAACACTGGGCACGCCGGGTATGTTATCCACTTTGTCACCCATCAGTGCCAGATAATCAATGATTTGTGAGGGCGCGATACCGTATTTGTCATGGACAGCTTGCACATCTGTGACCGTGTTGCTCATGGTGTTGATCAAGGTGACATGTTCATTGACTAATTGCGCCATATCTTTATCACCCGTAGAGATAATGGTTTCAATGCCATGGTCGGTAGCTTGTTTTGCCAGAGTACCAATGACATCATCAGCTTCGACGCCTTCAATCATTAATAATGGTAGGCCCATGGCCTTGATGATGGCATGGATTTGTTCGATTTGTTCGCGCAAATCATCTGGCATCGGTGGGCGATGGGCCTTATATTCGGCATAGAGCTCATCGCGGAATGTCTTGCCCTTGGCATCAAAGACTACCGCAATATGTTCAGGCTTGTAGTCACGTAATAATTTGCGCAACATATTAATGATGACATAGGTGGCCGCGGTATGCTTACCATCACTAGTGATTAAATCATTCCCGCGCGCTTTCATGACATGGTAAGCGCGATACAGGTAGGATGAACCGTCGACGAGGATAAAGGGCGCAGATTGTTTCATAAGTTGATCTTTGCTGTTAGTTGAGAGTGATGACTGCTTTAATCATAGCAGCGGAAATGCTATCTTTGTCCAAA
Source organism: Gammaproteobacteria bacterium (assembly GCA_029882915.1). Lineage (GTDB taxonomy): Bacteria > Pseudomonadota > Gammaproteobacteria > Nitrosococcales > Methylophagaceae. The sequence goes on from JAOUJZ010000045.1 coordinate 4,707, forward strand.
ATCACGAGGAGCAAATGTATGTTTTATAAAGTCGCTATTGTAAGCGTAGTTGCACTGATAATGTCAGTTAATGTTCTGGCAGGCGATACCTATCTGGAAAAACCACCGGTCATTCCAGCGCCATTGGCTGACGGTGAAAGCATTGAGCCCGAAGTGAATATTATTCAGAAAGAAGATCGTACAATTGAGGAATATCGGGTGCATGGTGAGCTTTACATGATTAAAGTAACGCCGGCAGTTGGTTATCCATACTACTTTATTGATACTGATGGTGATGGCTCTCTGGAGTCAAAACAATATGAGCTAGAATCTGGGCTTGTCCCAAACTGGATTTTGTTTAAGTGGTAAGCACTTAATTTTCACTGAGCGTTTTAATGTCGGTTTATACAGAAGTCGGGCGCGACCAATTAGTCGCGTTCTTGAATGATTATGCAGTTGGCGACCTGCTTTCTTATGAAGGCATCAGTGATGGCATAGAAAACACCAATTATTTTGTCACTACAGAACAAGGTCAATTTGTGCTGACTTTGTTCGAACATCATCAGTTTGGCGAACTGGCCTATTTTCTTGATGTGATGACTTTTTTTTATCAGCATGATATTCCTTCGGCACATCCTGCTGCTGACAGACAAGGCCACTATCTGAAAAAGCTGTGTGGCCGTCCTGCTGCTTTGGTGATGCGTCTCTCTGGTCGTGGTGTTGATACGGTTCCAACAACGGCACAATGTCATGCTATTGGTGATGTGCTGGCACGAATGCATATTGTTGGCCAGCAGTTTAAGTCGCGCCGACCGTCTGAACGTGGGCCCAAATGGCGTCAACAGACAGCAGACAATTTATTGCCTTTGATGGATGCTGATTCCGCAGCATTGTTACGAAATGAACTGACCTTTCAGGCTGGCTATGCTGAACTTGATTTGCCGTCAGGTGTGACCCATTCAGATTTGTTTCGTGATAACGCCCTGTTTGAGAGCGATGAATTAAAAGGCATTATCGATTTTTATTACGCCTGTGACGAATACTTGCTTTATGACCTGGCCGTAGTCGTCAATGACTGGTGTGTCGATGACGATGGCAGCCTGAATCAGGCTCGTTATCAGGCAGTGATGTCAACGTATATGCAACAGCGCCCTCTTTCTGAAGAGGAACAGGCTAACTGGAATTTGGTGCTACGTGCTGCGGCTTTGCGTTTTTGGTTGTCGCGTTTGCAGGATAAATTGTTTCCTCGTGAAGGTGAACTCACTCAAATTAAGGATCCAGATGCATTTTTAACTATTTTGCAACAGCATCGAAATCAACTCTTTTCATTTGAAGGTTATTAACGTATCGCCACCATGCGAGTTTTAATTATTAAACTGACCTCCATGGGTGATCTGATGCATGCTCTGCCTGCATTGACTGATGCAGCGAACGCCATTCCAGACATTGAATTTGATTGGGTGGTTGATCAAGCATTTTCGGATGTGCCGATGTGGCACCCAAATGTGAAACGGGTTATCAAAACCTCACATCGTCATTGGAGAAAAGAGCCTTTTATGGCCTGGAAAGAGGGTCATTTAACAACATTCTATAATCAATTGAATGAGTATGATTATGATGTAGTCATAGATCTACAAAGCAACCTCAAAAGTGCATTTGTTTCATGGCTACGCAAAGGCAGCGTACATGGCTTAGATAAAAACTGTTGTCGTGAACGCCCGGCTCATTGGGCATATAAATACCAGTACTCAGTAAATCTTAAGCAGCATTCAATTGAAAAAATGCGTGCATTAATGGCACAGATACTAGGTTATACACGCGCTGAAAAACCCGCTGACTATGGTGTTGATTTAAGTCGCTATGAGTTACCTGAATTAGATTTTGACCTTCCCGAGCGGTTTATGATGTTTGTTCATAACGCCAGTTGGCTCACTAAACTTTGGCCATTATCCCATTGGCAAGAGCTGGTAAATCATGCAGTGAGACAGGGTTACTCTGTATTGTTGCCTTGTGGTAATGATGATGAATACCAACGAGCACAACTAATCGCCAGCGTTAATCCTCAGGCCTTTGCTTTGCAGAGACACTCTTTAAATCATATGGCAGCATTAATGCAGCGAGCACAAGCTGCGGTGTGTAGTGATACGGGGTTAGCTCATCTTGCAGCGGTGGCGGGGATTCCTGCGGTGACAGTCTATGGTGCGACAGACACACAGTTAATAGGCACCCATGGCAATAATCAGCATCATATCGTTAGCGATTTTGAATGCGCACCTTGTTATAAACGGCAGTGTCCACTAGAAAAATCAAATCATGGTGAGCCAGTATGTATGACACGTATAACTGCGGAACAAGTCTGGCATAGACTAGAAAGTCTTTTACCAGCACAATAGCCACTATTAATGACATCTATAACGACTAATATATTGATGAAACACACATTCCCAAATTTTCATGCGGCACAGGTTCTGGTCATTGGTGATCTGATGTTGGACAGTTTTTATTACGGCAGAGCTGATCGAATTTCACCTGAAGCTCCCGTGCCAGTGGTAAATGTTGAACGTTTAGATGAATTACCTGGTGGTGCGGCTAATGTTGCCATGAATATCTCCTCTCTGGGAGCTCATTGTCTTGTCGGAGGAATCACTGGCAACGATGCTGCTGCGGAAACCTTACAGCAAAGATTAAACTCAGTGGGCGTCAACACGGTATTTCATCAATCTGCAACTACGGGCACGATTATAAAAAGGCGAGTGATCAGTAATCACCAGCAATTGCTGAGACTGGATTTTGAAACTCCATTTGCGAGCGAAGAATGGCTAGGTTTAAAAAGGTTGGCGGAGCCAATGGTGGCCGAGAGTTCAGTGATGGTTTTATCTGATTACAATAAAGGCACATTAGTCGACCCTCAGTACTGGATCAAATTGGCCAAGCAACACAATATCACTGTGCTGGTAGACCCTAAGGGCAGCGACTTCAGCAAATATCGTGGCGCTGATGTTATAACTCCTAATATGTCTGAATTTGAATCAGTAGTGGGTAAAACAACATCAGAAGCAGACTTGATGAATAAGGCGCAGCAGCTGATTGAGAAACTGGATATTAATGCTTTGTTAATTACTCGTAGCGAGCATGGCATGTCATTGATTCGTAAAGGTGAAATGGAATTTCATTTGCCTGCTGTAGCCAAAGAGGTGGCTGATGTGACTGGTGCGGGCGACACAGTCATTGCAACATTAGCTGCAGCGTTGGCCGCAGGTGAAAATATAGAAAAAGCAGTGACATTAGCAAATGTTGCAGCCAGTATTGTAGTGAGTAAACTTGGTACATCAACAGTCAGTGGACCCGAACTGGAAGTTGAATATCAGCGTCACCAAGGTAACAATAATACGGATCACAGTATCGCTGGTTCTGTGACTGTGGAGCAGCTTAAACTGGCTGTGGAACAAGCTAAACAGCGTGGCGAGAAAGTAGTTTTCACCAATGGTTGTTTTGATATTTTACATGCGGGACATGTCAGTTACTTACAGCAAGCTCGTACTCAAGGTGACCGCCTGATTGTGGCAATTAATACAGATGAGTCTGTCACTAAACTGAAGGGAAAAGGTCGGCCTATTAATACTGCTGATCGTAGACTTGCCGTTTTGGCTGGGCTGGCAACCGTTGATTGGGTAACCTGTTTTGAAGGTGATACCCCTGAAGATTTGCTTCATGAAATTCAACCAGATGTTTTGGTGAAAGGCGGTGACTACGATAAGCAAGGTGTAGTTGGCTGGGAAATAGTGGAAGCTTACGGCGGTGAAGTGAAGGTGATGGGCATGGTTGAGAATTGTTCAACGACGGCCATTGTCGACAAAATTAATCAGAATAAAGTGAGTTAAACAATTATATTTGCTGAGAGTGCTTTTGTTGCTTTGACAACATTATCAGTAAGATGAGTCGGGTTGATAGTGCCAATAATAATACTGCTGACGGCAGGGTGACTGAATATAAAATCAAAATTGGCCTGCACAATATCTGTGGATGAATCCGTCGAAGTCAAATGACCACTTGCCAATGCTTTTTTGATAAAAACACCTTTGTTCTTCATTAATGCTTGATCCAATACGGCTTGTTCTTGCTGATAGTGAAGGTTGTGCATCACCATAACGACATCTGATTGTTCCAGTGCCAATAAACCGCCCTCAACTGTTTTTGTTGACATACCGATAGCACGAATAAGTCCTTGTTGCTTGAGTTCGGCCAAGGTTTCCAACACACCATCATGCTGAATAATCTGTTTATCATTGCCATCTGAATGAATGAGTACAATATCCAAATAATCACGCCGTAAATTTTTCAGGCTTTGCTGGATACTGGTATTGATAAATTCGGGACTGAAGTTATAGTGTGATTCCCCATTTTCGGGATTAAAAGTTTCCCCAACCTTGGTAGCAATCATCCAGTCTTTTGGACTGCCGGATAGCAGCTCGCCTAACCGTTGTTCACTATTACCATAAGCCGGGGCAGTATCAAGGAGATTAATTCCCAGCTCCCATGCTTGATCTAGAAGCGCTAAGGCTTGTTGATCATCGG
>JAOUJZ010000018.1 GCA_029882915.1 Gammaproteobacteria bacterium
AACTTGAATATGTAAAGTCGAATCAAGCGACGCACCTTCCTCCACTGAACCATCAATATTACAACAAACCAGATCCGCTACTTGCAAGGTATCTGCACAACAGCCAGTCGGTGTCACCCATATTTCATCATGCCAGCGAAAAGACGCGTTACCGCTGTGAGAATCATTACAACCGTATTTTCGTAACCAGCCATAATGTTTGACCAGTTCTTGCTTTAATTGCTCACGACTCATCACTTGTTTCATCCTCAAGTTGTCTTTCTATATAACGCAACCATTGACCAGCCTGGTTACGTTCATTTTCAAATGCCACCGCATGACTGAATAGATTTTTCGCCTGAGCTAAATTACCAACATGAAACTGTGCCATGCCCAATAATAATGATGCTGAACCGACTTGTTCACCTTTCAATTTTTTCAGTGATTTTGACAATGGTTCAATAGACTGCTGCCATTGTTCCATCGAAATCAGCACTTGAGCATATTTCAAATCGGACTCGCCGCTATCATCAAGTTCTGTCATTTGTAGAAAAATATCCGCTGCTTTTTGTTGTTCTTTTGCAGCTAACCAACTTTCTGCTAATGAACTTAGATGTTCGAAATCAGCCTTAATTACACCTTTATCAATGGCATTTGTCAGCAATTGTGCCGATTTGTATGGAACGTGAAGATAGCGATACATGGCAGCCAGATTAATTAATGTATTGGCATCACCCAATTCCAGACGCTGAGCCAACGTTTTTACTGCCAGCGCGGCAAACTCTCTATTTTGCTGTAAATACAATGCTGACAATTGTGCCCAGTACGTTTTCTGGTACGGGTAGTCCTCAACCAGTATTTCCAGAACTTTAATAGCTTCTTTGTATTGTTTTAACTCAAGATGAGCCGACAATAAAACTTGATACCATGCTTCTTTCGGAGATGGATCATTTTTAATTGCACGCTGAATGTGGTCTATGGTTTTTTTATAATTTTCGATCCGATAATAAGCACTCGCCAGCAATACGTGAGCACTGTTAGGCGGCGAACTTTCTGTAGTTAGCCATTGCTCCAGTAACGCAATTCCATCTTTATAGCGCTCATCTGCCAATAGTAGCTGTGCCAGATTATATCGCAGATTTTGGCTGACCTTTTCTGGTAGTGCATTCGCATCAAGCGCCTGCTGAAATGCCTCACCGGCGTTTTTATAATTTTCACTTGCAGAATATAAATACCCCAGTGTTTGCTGCACTACTGCCAAAGTATACGACCCTGTTTCGGCCTGTTTTAACAATGCCTTGAGCTTACTTTCAGCTTCAGAATATTTCTCAACGGCCATTAAATCCTGTGCAGCGCTCAGTGCTTTATATGTTTTTTCAGTAAGTAGGTACTGACTATCATCTTTAGCTTCCGTCACAGTAATAACCAACAGCAACAGAATAATAAACTGAATTTTGAGGAGTGATTGCATCATTTATTTTGCCAGTTTAAACTCGATTTCTTGGGTTGCCTGCCGTTCAACCGGTTGTCCATCGACTACTTTTGGTTTGAACTTCCACTTCAATATCGCCGTTAATGCTGATTTATTAAAAATATTTTCTGGATTTGCATTCACCACGACCGGATCACGTACCTGCCCGTCTTTGGTAATTGTAAAAGACACGGTAACCACTCCTTCTATTCCACGACGTGAAGCTGCTCGAGGATAACGTGGTGGAATGCGCACCAGAGGAATGACTTCATCATCCATCATAGGTGCACTCACTGGTGTTGGCGCAACGCTTGTTGCCGCACCAAAATCACCTAAATAAGGGCCCCCTGTAATATTCATCGGAATATCTATCCGTGGAATATCGAGCTCTGGTACTGGGGTTTGAGGCTTACTGATCTGAGGTGTTGGCGCCTTAGGTGGTGGTGGCGGTTTTTTAGGAGGAGGTGGTTTTTTAGGTAGATCCCTCCGTTTTGTTTCTGTTCTATCGTCACGTTTTAGTCGCACAAAATCAAGCAAGCGAATATCATCTGTCACCCGACGTTCAATACTGTTTGCTGATGTCATGTGTTGCATCAAGGTAAACAAACCAAGATTTACCAATACAGCAATGAGCAACCCAATGGTTAACCGCATTAATAGCTGTCCTTAATCACGTTGTGCGGCAATGGACACATTAGCAACGCCAGCCAGCCGTGCCTGATCCATAACTTCAATCAATAATCCGGTTTTCGCTTCTTTATCAGCGAGGATAATCACCGAACCCTCCGGGTTCTCGGCATGCATTCGTTCAACATTTGCCCTAACTGCACGCCGATCAATCTGACGTTTATCCATCCATACCTCACCGTTAGGGGTAATCGATATCAAAATATTGGCTCGTTCTTTTTTGACTGCTGTTTTTGCTGAGGGACGACTTACATCAACACCCGTTTCTTTCACAAAAGAAGTAGTCACAATAAAAAAGATCAATAGGATAAATACCATATCAATCAAAGGCGTCATATTGACTTCAGCTATAACGCCACTCTGGCGACGTGAATGTCTATTTCTCATACTTGTGTTTAATCCCTTCGTAACGCATCGGCGACATTGTCAACTTCACGTGTTATACGCTGTTCAAGCTGAGTGCTGAAATACATGCCCGACAAAGCGGCCAATAAGCCCCCCATCGTTGTAATCAAGGCCACTGATATACCTCCGGCCATTCCTCTAGCATTACCTGTTCCAAATACCGTCAAAACATCAAAGGTCTGTATCATGCCATCTACCGTACCTAGTAGCCCTAACATTGGCAAAGCAACAATTAACGTCCGAATAGACATTAAGTAACGCTTTAATGACATAGTGGTTTCAGCAATCATTCCTTGACGAATTTTTTGTGCATACCAGCTACCCCGTTCTCGTCTTTGATGCCAGTCACTAATCATAGTTTTGAACTGTTTAGGGTGAATCACGTATACAAACAGGTATCGCTCTATGATTAAAGTCCACATCAGTAAAGAGGCCAGCAAAATAATCCAAAGCACCAGACCGCCATTTTCCATCAGCAGTTGAATATTAAATAGGTTACTACTTAATATTTCCATGCTGCTTTTCTGCGTTACGTGCAACCAGAGCAGCACTTTCTTCATCTAAAATCTGTACCAGTCGATTGCTTTTGCTTGATAAAGCGCTATGAATCAATAAAATTGGAATAGCGACTGCAAGCCCTAACTCAGTGGTCACCAGTGCTTGTGAAATCCCGCCAGACATCAGTTTTGGGTCACCCGTACCAAATAAGGTAATTGATTGAAATGTCTCGATCATGCCAGAAACAGTTCCTAAAAGCCCTAACATTGGCGCTATCGCGGCCAAAATGGCAAGAGTAACCAATCCACGTTCAATCTTTGGAATTTCACGCAAAATTGCCTCATCTAATTTTAAGGATAATGTTTCAACATCTTGTGCCAAACTTTCACTATAAACCGATAAAATACGGCCTAATGGGTTATCAACATTCGCTTTAGTTTGTTTTTGTTGTTCTGCTACACCGCGCCCCACCGTAGTCAACGAGATAAAGCGTTGTAACGCGATCAACAAACCAATTACACCTAAAATAAGAATAATCAGCCCAATCCAGCCCCCTTGCTGAATACGTTCTTTCAAATCCGGCGTTTGAACGAGCAAAGCCATAATGGCGCCACGCGTTGGGTCAATCACCACAGGCTGTAATGAACCATCAGTTGTTGTTTCAAAGTCATCAATTAAATCGCGAAGACGATCAACCGGTTGACGACCAAGCTCTACCAAACTACCCGTTTCTGGCAAGTACCTTAAAAACTTGCCATCACTAAAGGCGGAGAATACGCCTACACGAGTTACATCACGTTCCTCAACCTTGCCTTCAGCAGTAATCACTGGTGCTGAAAAACGATTAACTTTGGCTGATTCAGTCATTTCCTCCTGTAACAGGATCCAGAAATCTCGTAACTCCTGAATGGTGGGTTGCTGTTTTCGTTCTGCTAAGGAAGACAAGAAGGAACCGCGATTGGGTTTATGTGCCGATATCATGGAGTTTTCCAGTACACCACGGCTATCATTAGCCATCTGGCGAACCGTACCAAAAAGTTCACCTAAAGACCCTGACTTCTCCTGTAATAAGGCCTCTTTTTGTGTCAGCGTTTGTTCATGTTTCTGAAATGATTGATTAAGGAGAGCTGTTCTTTTTTCCTGAAAAGCCAGTTGCGCTTTGGCCTCTGCCAATAACTTTTCCTGGTCGTCGCGAGCAGTCACAAACTCCACTTCACGCAATTTGTTTTGCTGTTGTTCAAGTACTCGTTCCCGTTTTACCTGGTCAAGTAATGCATCCAGATCAGCCGGCTTTTCTGCTGCCTGAAGCACCGGTAACGAAAATAAACTCAGGACTGCCAGCGAGATAACTTGTTTCATTCAGTCACCTCCACTGTTTTAATCGGCAATACCAACAAGTCTGGCGGTAATTGTTTTCTTGCAACCTTTATGGCTTTCGCTACCGGTTCGCGGTAATCATCATCCAGTTGTTTCCATTGCTGATCCCACATGCCCACTTCCTGACCGTCTAATGTCAAATAGTACAAACTCACTCGACCGATACGAAGAAACTCGACTGTTCTTGTAGCATCTGCCATGGTCAGGTCACCCTGATAAGCCTCTATCGTTCGACCATATTCTGTTTCTACCTGATAGGCTTCAAGAATACGGCGATATTTTTCGGCTATCGTGACATCTGATCGCTCCATTAATGTCTTTAACTGCACCACTCGGTCCTGTCGTTCATCGGGTAAAAAAGGAATATCCAATTCCACAAATTGCGCCATCGCATCAATCATTTTTAACATCAACGGTACAATGTCGCGCTGAGTACTCTCGATATTACGTAATTGTATGTCGATGGAATCCAGTTCTTTTTTTTGGGAAGAAACTAACCTGTCAAGCTGATCGTTATAAGCGTGCAAACTGTCTGTTTGTCGTAATACCTCACGATATTCTTCCAACATCTGAGTCGTTTCATCAGCAAGATTATCAATCTGTTGTTGTGACTTCTGGGCTGCAATGTCAGTGTCAATCTGGGTTTCTATTGCCTGTTTGATATTACCCGCATAAATAACTTGTGACACAAGCATAAGTAGCAGTGGCAACATCCAGTTTATTTTCACCCAATTTTTTTTCTGCATAAATTATCTATCCGTCTACGTGATGGAGTTTTAAACACTCTATTTAGGATGTGGCCATCAATAAATTCAAACGACAATCTTAACAAGAGAAACGCCTACAGGGAATGTCAATTTTAATTTATAATTGTTTTTTTCAGACAAAAAAAAGGCCCGACATTTTAGTCTGGCCTTAAACCTTCATAAAGAAGGAGAGAGAAATATAAGTTGCTAAGAAGCTGATTTCTTAAAACTTGCTACATAGAATACAGATGTCAATCTCATCTGGAATGAGTGACTCCTCCCAATAAATCGGGAAAAACCTCCTTTTTTCTCTCCTTCTTTTACTTTCAATCACTTACGATGACAATCCATGACTGATAGCAAAGCGCATTAACTCCGCTGTTTTGCTGATATCCAGCTTACTTTTGATCTGGGTAAGGTTATTTGCGACAGTTTTATAACTAATGCCAAGGACTTCTGATATTTCATTCATGCTTTTCCCTTCCCCCAGAAGACGGAGAATTTCTAATTCACGACGTGATAAATCACTCAAGGCGCTGGTACCAGCGCCTATATTCAACATAGCTAACTGCTGTGCTGTATCAGGACTGAGATAAACTTTCCCCTCTAATACCTTTTCTACTGCTTCTACCAAATGATCAGCCGCATTATTTTTAGTGATATAGCCTCTGGCACCTGCCTGCATGGCTCGTGATGCAAAAACAGGATCTTCATGCATACTAAACATCAGTACCTTGGCATTTTCTCGATTAGCACGCATTTTTCGTAACACTTCCAGACCACCTATACCAGGCAAGGTGATATCTAGTAACACAAGGTCCGGGTAGTTTTCCTGAAATAAGCGATATCCTTCCTCTCCAGTTTCAGCTTCGATAACTTCAGCAGTTGGAATTTGCTGAATCAGCTGACGACAACCAGCCCTGACAATGGGATGATCATCTACCACCAGAATTGTTATTGATTCTTTCATGTGTTGTCATTTCCTTTTAATGGAATTAATACACGTACTTGCAACCCACGGCTTTCCGCCGTATCAAAAGCGATACGACCACCCAATGCTGACACTCGCTCACGCATACCAATCAAGCCAAATCCTCTCGCAACATTAGTGTCAAGACCAATTCCATCATCAGTAACGGAGACTTTTAACGCCTGAGCTTCAAGTCGTATTTCTACTTTGACATGATGGGCATGGGCATGGCGCACACAATTGGTAGTACATTCCTGCACAATTCTATAAACCGTCACTTGAACCGTATCGGGTAACATTCGAAAATCGCCGACAAAATCCCATTCCCAATCAATCTCAGGCTGTCGATCTCGCCAATTTCGTAACATATCACGCAATGCATCTGCCAACCCTAAATCATCTAGTGTCATCGGTCGTAGTCGACTTAACATTTTACGTACTAATGACTGAATGTGATTGGTGATCGTCTTAACCGAACCGACTTTTTCTTCTATTTCAGTTAATAAATGCTCTCCTGCAATACGTTCAATTTCAGCTAAATCAACGCGTATTCCAAATAAACAGGGTCCCAACTCATCATGTAACTCGCGCGCTAAATCACGTCGCTCTGTTTCTTGGACGGCCAACATATTTCCAGCCAGAGCATGATTCTCGGCCATAGTTTTTTCCAGTACCCCAGCCATATGATTAAAACGAATTTGAATGGGTGTTAATTCTTTTACTACCGATGTTTCCACACGGGCTGAAAAATCCCCTTTTTCCAGATTTCCCAACGCTTTGGCCAGTTGATCTAATGGCGTAAGACCTTGTCGTAATGCAATATAAACTAACCCAACAATGAGTACCAAAAAGAAAGTACCCAGCCAGAATAGCACCTGCACATCTCGCCACACTTCGGTGACTTCGTCACTTGGATCGGCTTCCACCACCAAATAGCCATAAGATTTACTGCCTTTAGTAATCAAACGCCTAAATGCTACGGCTTCTGGCTCCATCAGTTTAATGAACCAGTTTGGAGCATCAGGTTTATGGATAAATCCGATTTTTTCAGACTCCAAACCTATTAATGGTTGTCCATGCATATCTTCAAACCAAGAGCGAATATGACGTGTATCACGTACGCTATCGACTATCGCTGTCAACCGTATACCCAGATCTTTAGAAAAACGCAGTGTCGGTAACGCATTTATCAACAGTCCTTTTGCTAACTTGGTACTCGACTCCATTTCAGCCACTAAGGCCTGGCGAGCATTTTGCACCATAAAAAAGCCTGCGGCGGTGAAATTAATCAACAATATTATCGTCACAATCACTACTATGCGAAATTTTAAGCTCATAATCATCGGTATTCTGGCTAAGATGGGATAGAATTATCGCACATCTTCACTTTGTATTTAGACATTTAGGAATCAGCGATGCAAACCAACCACGATCTTTTTTCTCTGGCTCAACAACATATTCCCGGTGGCGTGAACTCACCAGTTCGTGCTTTTAAAGGTGTTGGTGGTGATCCGGTTTTCTTTCGCGAAGGTCAGGGTGCGTGGTTAACCGATGCTGAAGGTAAACGTTATATAGACTATGTAGGCTCTTGGGGACCAATGATTCTTGGTCATGCTCATCCTGATGTTATAAGTGCAGTGCAAGAAGCAGCCTCGCATGGTCTGGGATTTGGCGCCCCAACAGAAATTGAAATTGAAATGGCTGACACCTTATGTCGATTAGTACCTTCTATGGAACTAGTACGCATGGTGAGCTCTGGTACTGAAGCCACAATGAGTGCCATTCGTCTGGCCCGCGGTTTTACCGGTCGCGATAAAATCGTCAAATTTGAAGGTTGTTATCACGGTCACGCTGATTCATTGTTAGTTAAAGCAGGATCAGGCGCACTCACTCTAGGGGTACCTTCATCTGCAGGCGTTCCCGCATCACTGGCCGAACACACATTGACTTTACGTTATAACGATCTGGATTCTGTCCATGGCTGTTTTGCTGACTTAGGTGATCAAATTGCCTGCATTATTGTTGAACCTGTGGCCGGAAATATGAATTGCATCCCTCCTGAAGAAGGATTTCTTCAAGGTTTACGAGAAATTTGCGATCAATCTGGTGCCATATTGATTTTTGATGAAGTCATGACTGGTTTCCGTGTTGCTTTGGGTGGTGCCCAACAATATTATGATGTCAAACCAGATTTGACTACCTTAGGTAAAGTTGTCGGCGGTGGCTTACCTGTTGGCGCTTTTGGTGGTAAACGTGAGGTGATGGAACATATTGCACCACTGGGCCCCGTTTATCAGGCAGGTACTTTATCCGGTAATCCTGTTGCTATGGCTGCAGGATTGAGTACACTCAAACTCATCCAAAAACCTGGCTTTCATCAACAACTTGATGCTACTGCCAAAGCGCTGGTTTCTGGACTAAAACAACGTGCCGAGAAAGCAGGTATCGGGCTAGCGATCAATCAAGTCGGCGGTATGTTTGGGCTGTTTTTTACCGATGACAAAGAAGTCCACACCTACGAACAAGTTGTTGCTAGCAATCAGGAACGTTTTAAGCGTTTCTTCCACGGTATGCTTGAACATGGCGTATACCTCGCCCCTTCAGCCTTCGAAGCAGGCTTTGTATCAGCCGCCCATGGCGACGCTGAAATTCAGGCGACATTGGATGCCGCTGAGCAGGTATTTACTACCCTGTAAAAATTTAAAGGACGTTCAAAACCAGTCATGAATACACTCTATTGGCACGATTATGAAACCTTTGGCATCGATCCTCGTTATGATCGTCCCGCTCAATTTGCGGGTATTCGAACTGATGAGGATCTGAATGTTATCGGTGAGCCATTGATGATTTATTGTAAGCAGGCTGGGGACAGCCTGCCACACCCTCAAGCATGTCTTGTCACTGGAATTACTCCTCAGGAAGCAAATCAAAAAGGGCTGACTGAAGCGGAATTTATCCGGCAGATCCATGATGAATTTGCCACACCACATACCTGCGGTGTTGGTTATAACAGTTTGCGTTTTGATGATGAGTTTACCCGGTTTACCTTATACCGAAACTTTTATGATGCCTATGGCCGTGAATGGCAAAATGGAAATTCACGCTGGGATATTATCGACATGGCGCGACTCACGCGAGCCTTGCGGCCAGAAGGAATCAACTGGCCTGATCGTGACGATGGTAAACCAAGCTTCCGTTTAGAAGATTTAACGGCCGCTAACGGCATTGAACATAAAGGTGCACATGATGCTCTCATCGATGTTTATGCCACTATTGCCCTTGCCAGACTGATCAAAACAGCACAACCAAAATTGTATGATTTTGTTTATCAACATCGTCGTAAACAAGCAGTAGCACCTTTTCTTAATTTACACGATCGAACACCCGTCATTCATGTTTCCAGAATGTATCCCAGTGACTATTGTGGGACGGCATTGGTCGTTCCAATTGCCAAAGATCCAAACAATGACAATGGCATTATAGTTTACGATCTGCGTCATAACCCTGAGGCCTTTATTAATGAAGATGCTGATACACTACGTCAGTGGTTATTCACCCCAGCAGCCGACTTACCTGAAGGTGTAACCAGACCAGCGATAAAAACCCTTCATATTAATAAATGTCCTGTTGTCGTCCCTGAGAACACACTTAACGAACTAGCCGCTGAGCGCCTCAAAATCGATCGTGAACAACATTATCAACATTTACAACAATTGAATGCAGCTGGCGATTTAACTCAAAAGATCAATGATATATTCCGAGAACCAGAGTACGAAACAATGGAGGATCCTGATGCCAGTCTGTATGGCGGTGGATTTTTCAGTGGCAACGATAAGCGAAAAATGGAATTGATTCGTCATGCCGAACCAGACCATCTGAAAACACTGTCTCTCCCCTTTGATGACCCACGTTTACCGGAGATGTTATTTCGGTACCGTGCCCGAAACTGGCCAGATAGCTTAACCGACGGAGAGCAGGAACAATGGCAGCACTATCGCCAACAACGGTTACTCAATGAGGGTAATGCCAAGATCCAGACTTTTTCTCGCTATTTTGAGGAAATTGATGCATGCATGACTTCTGATATCACAACAGAACAACAACAAGTGTTGAATGAATTGAAAACGTATGGCGAACAATTACAAAAAGAAATTTCTGCCTGACTAATGCGTTCTAACTGTGACTTAAACTTGTACACAACTTCATGAGCAGTGCCATCATTCTCAGTACGCTGAATGCCCGCTATATGCACACAGCATTTGGTTTGCGTTATCTGTACGCTAATATGGGCGCGTTACAGGAACAATCAAAAATACTGGAATTCACTATCCATGAACTACCGCTTAATATCGTTGAGCGACTTCTGGCAGAACAGCCAAAAATTATCGGATTTAGTGTTTATATCTGGAATGTAAAAGAAGTCAGTCAAACTGTCGCACTACTCAAACAAATAGCACCTGATGTTATCATCATTGTTGGTGGTCCAGAGGTCAGTTATGAACCTGATGTCCCAGATGTAGCTGAACTCGCTGATTTTGTTATCTCAGGTGTCGGTGAAGTCAGTTTTCCTAATCTGTGTCAGCAATTACTTGATGGTAAACAGCCGAAGATAAAATTTATCGACGGCGAAGCACTACCGCTCGAACAATTAACTTTACCTTATGATTTTTATTCTGATGAGGATATTCAACATCGATTGATCTATGTTGAAGCCTCACGCGGTTGTCCATTCAAGTGCGAATTTTGTCTATCGGCATTGGATAAAACAGCCACTGCTTTTGCTCTTGATCCTTTTCTGATGGAGATGGAGAAACTGCTTAAACGCGGTGTGCGTAACTTCAAATTTATTGATCGTACTTTTAATCTTAAAATCAGCACCAGTATTGCCATTCTGGATTTTTTTCTGGAGCGTATGACCGATGATCTGTATCTCCATTTTGAAGTGGTGCCAGACAATTTACCTGATCGACTTAAAGCCGTTTTACAGCGTTTTCCTGCCAATAGTCTCCAATTTGAAATTGGGGTGCAAACCTTTGATTCTGATATTCAGGCACTCATCAATCGCAAGCAAAACAACGACAAAACTAAAGCGAACCTGACATGGTTAAGAGAACATACCGGGGCACATCTACACACCGATCTTATCTTTGGTTTGCCTAGCGACACATTGGAAAACTTTGCTCATAGTTTTGACCAGCTTATTGCACTTAAACCTCATGAAATTCAACTTGGTATTCTTAAACGTTTACGTGGCGCACCACTTAATCGGCATAATGAATCGTATCAGTTACGTTACAATCCTGAGCCTCCCTATAACATTTTGACCACACGAGACATTGACTTTACATCCATGCAACGTGTTAACCGTTTTGCTCGTTATTGGGACATGATTGGTAATTCAGGTCGATTTAGCAATACCTTGCCATTGATACTGGCTGATCAGCCATTTAAGCGATTTATGCAATTGTCAGACACTTTATATGAACGAGCTGATAGCACGTGGAAAATTGCCTTAAAACGCTTATTTGAACTCCTCTACACAATATTAACAGATGATTTTGAGCTGTCGGCCGATACCGTCAAACACCATCTATCTCTTGATTATTCACGCGCTAAAATTAAAGGCGTCCCTAGTTATGAACTGACAGTGGAAACACACAAAATCAAAAAGCAAGGCACACCAAATAAACGGCAGCTAATGCACAGCTAGCTGATCAACTTCGCTAACGATTTGAACTCAGGATGAGCAGCATCGCCTAACCATTCAAAAATAACTGAATCAACATTGGTGATAACCACACCCGCTAATCGCATGCGTTGCAAAGCATTATATTGGTTTGCTTTTGATCGTGAGCTGACTGCATCTTCAACCACAAAAACCTGAAATCCCTGTATTTGTAGATCTAAAGCAGTTTGTAAAATACAAATATGCGATTCCATTCCGGTCAGGATGATCTGTTTACATTTTTGCTTCTCAATTTGTTGACGAAATTCCTCCGCTTTCATGCATGAAAAGCTGGTCTTTTCAATAACGGCTGTTCCTTCAGCAAACGTTTCCATTAATTCAGACTCGGTAGACCCCAATCCTTTTGGATATTGCTCGGTGACAACTACAGGGACTGATAACACATGAGCCGCCGTTGACAACACTTTGACCTGCTCAATCACACGTTCTCTTACACCTTTAGGCATTGCAGCAGCGAGTTTTTGCTGAATATCGACAACAACAAGCACACTGTCACTGGCATCTAAAATAAGAGAAGTCGTTATTGCCATCGTTTTATTTTTCTAACCATTGATTAATTTGCATCAAGTCATTAGCACTAACTGTACCTGCCGCCTGTTTTAAGCGTAATGTATTCAGAATGTAACCGTATCGAGCCTGAGCATAATCACGACGTGCTCGGAACAGTTCACTGCGAACATTGAGTACATCAACTGTAGTACGGGTTCCTACTTCATAACCTGCTTCCGTTGATTCCAAGGCTTTTTCACTGGATACTACCGCTTGTTTTAGCGCCATTACTCGACTGATGTCTGACATCACGCCATTAAATGCCTGACGACTTTGCCGAACCACCGCACGCCGCTGTTGTTCTTCATTTTGCATAGCCTGATCAAGGCGAAATTCTGCTTCACGTGTACGTGATGACACTCCGCCACCGGCATACAAAGGAAAATTAAGTTGTAGTCCTATACTTTCCTGATGTGTTTTGCTTGAGCCTCCGAAACTAGTATCACTTTGTGAACTGAAGTTTTTCTGCCCAACCACATCTAAACTTGGATAATGGCCACTTTTTTGTAGCTGGATCGCCTGACGTGCATCTTCTACTGCTTTTTTTGCCACTTTTAGATTGGGGTTTTGTTCCAGCGCCACCACAGTCCACTGTTCGATATCTTGTGGTTCAGGACTGACTAGTGGTGTCTCTGCCTTTAATCCTAATAATGTTTCCAGGTAGCTGCCTGATGTTTCTCGTAACTGCTCTTTACTGTTTGCCAGATCATTTTCAGCGCTGATCACTAAGGCATTTGCCAAATCATACGCTGCTTGTGATTCTGACACATCGGTAATCGTTGCCAATCCGACATCAAAGCGTTGTTGAGTTTGTTCTAATTGTTGGGCAATCGCTTCTTTTTCGGCAACAGCAAATGTCAGGTCATCCTGACGATCCAGAAAATCAAAATAACGCTCGGCCACTCTTATAATCAACGCCTGTTCGACAATCAGATAACTGGCTTGTGCACTTTCTAGGGCAATCTCAGCCTGATTCTTCTGAATAAAATTCTGTCGTCGATAAACAGGCTGGGTAAGAGTTAATGTATAACCATGACTATTATATTCACGATTACCACCAACAAATGATGGGGTTGAAATATCCTGCCAAACTCGCCCATCGTTAGCACTCAAGTTCACTTCAGGTAAAAATCGTGCCAATGCCTGTGCGTCAAGCTCATTAACTGCATTTCGAGATGCGGCTTCCGCCAGCAATTGCGGATCACTTTTCAATGACATGGTAAAGACCTGCATTAAGTCTTCTGCCATGCTGATAGTAGGCAACAATGTAGCGACCAGCCAGATACCGATACGTATAGTTCTCATTTTTCTTCTTTAATAAACAGTCATACTGGTATCAACATCGGTTGCCCAGGCATTCATACCACCATCCAAATTAATAATGTCAGTAAAGCCCATTTGCTCAAGAAATTGTCCAATTTGATCACTGCGTTTGCCAGAACGGCAAATCAATACAATGGTATTATTTTTATCTTTTTCCAGTTCATTCAGATGTCCTGGCACACTCTGCATCGGGATATGAATTGCTCCCTCAATCATGCCGTATTCCAACTCAATATCTTCACGCACATCTATCAATACAGGCGACACACCCGTTTTCAAATAGTCATTTAATTGCGTCGCAGTCATTTGTTTCATTCAAAAAAGTCTCTGTTAAAATTTAAATTCAGGTTTAGGTTCCGCATTGATCATTGGAGAAATTACGGTTTCAAATATGGCATTTGTTTGCCATTCCCATTCCGTTACCCGTTGAATAAGTTGAACAGTCATAGTATTACCTTCACCAACTACAGCCAACATTCGACCACCTACTTTTAAGTTTTGTAGATAATCATCTGGCACCGTCACAAACGCAGCGGTGCTCACTATCACATCTATTCGTTCTGGCAAAGGCCAACCGTGAGCAGCATCTCCCACTACAAGATCCACATTTTTAATATCGGCTCTTGCCAAATTTTTCGCCGCGATGGCAGACAGCTCAGGGATAATTTCCACGCTAGTCACATGCTTTGCCATCTTTGCTAATAGTGCTGTGAAATAACCAGAACCAGTTCCAATTTCCAGTACTTCTTCATCAGGCTGTATATTTAAAGCCTGCAGCATGCGTCCATGTAATATCGGCGATAACATTGTTTGTCCAAAGCCAATCGCCAATTCGGTGTCAGCATATGCCAGCCCCAACAAATCCTCATCCACAAACTGATCACGCGCAACGTAATCCAGCGCATTTATAACTTTAGGTGTTAGCGCTGCACTCGGTCGCACTTGCTGTTCCACCATATTAAAATGCGCATTATCAAGGTTGACTTTCATCTTGTTGCCCTTTATTAAGGTTTAAGCACATACTTAAAAAGACTAGGATAAGAGCTTTCTTATGGTGGTGCAACCACTTACCGTTTCTGGAGATTTGAGTAATGAACATTGCTACATTTGCTGCTGGTTGTTTCTGGGGTATTGAAGCCCAATTCAGACCGTTAAATGGCGTTATATCAACTCGTGTTGGTTACACAGGTGGCATCACTAAAGATCCTAATTATAAGTTAGTTTGTACTGGAACAACTGAGCATGCTGAGGCTATAGAAATCACTTTCGATCCGGACATCATCAGTTATCAGGAATTGCTCAATTTCTTCTGGAAAATTCATGATCCGACTACATTAAACCGTCAGGGTCCTGATATTGGCAGCCAGTATCGCTCTGCTATTTTTTATCATAACAAGGATCAGAAACAGCAAGCCCTCAATTCGATACAGGCTTTAACTGTTGCCAAGACTTACTTCGATCCTATTGTGACCGAGGTCACTGCTGCCAGTATCTTTTATCCGGCTGAAGAATATCACCAGTGTTATCTTGAAAAAAAAGGTCAAGGCAGTTGTCACTAACCGCGCTTGTTGGTGACTCTGTGGAACAAGGGTTCATGCACTGATTCGCGTGAAAAGCGCCAGCAGGCAATCATAATTGCGATAACAGAAAAAATAACCAGAACAGCCACATCAGTCACCACTGAAAAATCTGTGCTGACATTGGGTACAGCATGTTTAAGCAGATCAACACCATAACTAAATGGATTAACCACAACCACATAACGTAAAAACTCAGGCAGCTGATTCACTGGATACAGCGCTCCGCTTAAGAAGAAAACAGGGAAAATAAAGAAGTTCATAATCACAGCAAAGTTATCAATACTTTTTGACCACACTGCGATTAGCCCGCCAATTGCCGCACAGCACATTGCGGTTAATAATGCTGGCAATAATAAATTCAACGCTATTTCAAAGCTAACCAACTGTAGTAATAACAATATCAGCAATAGCAGTACTGCTTGCACCATTGCTGTCAATGTTGCGGCGATCAATTTGGATAGCACAATCCAATAATGTGCTATCGGGGCAATCAGCATCATCCGCATCACGCCAAATTCTTTGTCATATACCAAGGTTAATGCGGACAATAAGGAGGCAAATAACAAAGTCATCGCCAAAACACCCGGCACTAGAAAAGTTAAATAGCCATCCTGCTGTGAATCATGCAACATACTGCCTACACCTGATCCAATCACCAGCAGCCAAATCATAGGTCGCACCATTGAGCTGATCAATCTTGCACGTTGTCGAAATAACTTGCTCAGTTCACGACCAACAACCGCTTTAACTGGTAGCCAGATCATGCTTTATTCCCATTTTCAGGATCACAGAATCTCCATAAATACACATCATTCAGGTTTGGCTTCCGCCACTGCATGGAAGAAATCGTATCACCGAGTGTCTGCTGAAGCTGATAAAAATCAACATCATCAGCAGCAATTTTAAAACTTAATTGCTGGTCCTCATGAACTGGCATACCAAATATCGGTGTTAATTGCGCACTAATACTGTCTGGATCGGGAGTATTTATCTCCAGAATATGGGCGGCCAGTTGTTTAATTAACTGTGACGGTGTTCCACCCTGTTGTAACTGGCCACATTGAATAAAATCAACATGATCACAGGTCTCTGCTTCTTCCAGATAATGGGTTGTTAAAAATACCGTCATACCTTCATTGCGACGAAGCTGCTCTACAAACCGCCAGATAGCACGACGATTAGGCAAGTCCAAACCTATTGTGGGCTCATCTAAAAATAATACTTTTGGTTTATGCAATACGCCTCGTGCAATATCCACTGCGCGTCGCTGTCCACCTGACAATGCCAATAACTTTTGTTGCCGTTTTTCCTGTAAATCAAAAACGGATAATAATTCATCAATTCGTTTATCTGCTTCTTGAGGACTCAAGTTATACAATGCTGCAGCAAATTTTAAATTCTCATCAATAGTCATGGTTCGGTCAAGGGCTGAGTCTTGAAACACCAGCCCGACGGTCCTGCGGATCGTCACCGGATCAGACGATACCTTTTGTCCTGCAATCCATGCTTCCCCTGAGGAAGGGGTAGTCATGGTTGTCAGCATGTGTATAGTCGTGCTTTTACCCGCACCATTAGGCCCTAACAGGCCATAAAACTGCCCCGCTTTGATGTCTAAATCAAGATTGTTAACAGCGGTGGTTTGAGCATAGTGCTTACTCAAACCACGTGTTTGTATAGCAATGTTAAAATCCACTAATTTTCTTAGAGTTTTTCGGGTTCCGGAATACCAGAGGTTTCTGTTCCATTACCGGTTTATTGGCTTCAAGGCGACCTTGTTCAAGAGCCTCTAAAATCAGATGATGATCCGGTGATTTACTGCACACTGGATCGGTATTAGCAGGATCTCCTGTCAACATATAAGCTTGACAACGACAACCACCGAAATCTTTTTCTTTTTCATCACAGGATCGACAAGGCTCTTTCATCCAGTCAAAGCCCCTGAAACGATTAAAGTCATTCGAATCGCTCCAAATCTCATGAATAGTAGAATCCTTCACGTTAGGCAATGTCATACCCGGTAACTCACGTGCGGCGTGACATGGCAATGCAGTCCCATCAGGTGTAATGGTAAGGAATACATTTCCCCAGCCGTTCATGCATGCTTTTGGACGTTCTTCATAATAATCCGGCACAACATAGTAAATTTTCATATTGCCATGCTGTTCATCCTGATAACGATGCGCTATCGCCTCAGCACGTTCCAATTGATCTTTCATCGGTAGCAATTGATCACGGTTATGCATTGCCCAACCATAATACTGTGTTGTAGCCAGCTCGACATAATCCGCCTCAAGCGAAATTGCCAAATCCAATATTTCATCAATTTTATCAATATTCTGGCGATGAGTTACAAAACACAACACCATCGGATAGCCATTCGCCTTTACCGCTTTTGCCATCTCTATCTTATGTTTGAATGCATCAGTACCCGCAATAAGATTATTCAAATCTTCTGAACTTGCCTGAAAACTAACCTGTATATGATCAAGTCCAGCTTCTTTTAATTCGGCCACTTTCGCTGCATCCATTCCCACCCCGGATGTAATGAGATTGGTATAGAATCCCATTTTCCGAGCCTCAGTGATTAATTCCACTAGGTCAGGACGAGTTAGTGGCTCACCTCCAGATAAACCTAACTGCGTTGCACCCATTTCCCGTGCCTGGCGAAAAACAGTGAGCCATTGTTCCGTTGTTAATTCCTTTTTAACATTGGCAAAATCCATAGGATTTGAACAATATGGGCATTGTAATGGACAGGCATAAGTCAATTCCGCCAGCAACCACAGTGGCTGACGAATTGCATCACGGACATTCATTCCCGATGCACCGCCGGTACTTCCCGGAGCTTTATTCTGCTCTGATCCAGCTGTTGTCATGTGCTTCCTCCAAAAACTGATAGACATCATCGTCCAGATCTGCCCCATCAAAGGCAACCTTTAATTCGGCGATAAGCTCTGCCACAGTTTGTTTTTTCTGTTCTATTCGCTTTAAAATTTCAGCCGCTGCTGGGTTTAATTTCACCATACCTTCAGGGTATAACAACACAAAACAATCTTGCGCAGGCTCCCACTGAAAGCGGTAGCCAAGTGCTAGCATTGGCACACTATCAGCACTAAATACTGATTCAGTCATCGTTTAAACATCCATATGATATGGAGGACGGTTTTCAACGTAGGCCATCCACATTGCATCACACATCGTCCAAAGTACATCTAATTTGAACTGTAAAATACCAAGCATACGCTCTTGCTCTTCACGCGTCTTGTAATAATCCATGGTGATCTGCAGACCATTTATGACATCGCGTGGTGCTTCATGCAGGCGTTTCTTGAAGTAGTTATAGCCTTTTTCTTCAATCCATGGATAGTGTTCCGGCCAATGATCAATTCGGTGCTTATGAATAGTAGGTGCAAACAGTTCAGTTAATGATGAACTCGCAGCTTCTTGCCAAGGTCTTTGACGAGCGAAGTTAATATAAGCATCAATGGCAAAACGCACACCCGGAAGTACATGTTCTTCTGACCATAATTCCTCACGCGTCAAACCAACCGCTTCACCTAACTGTAACCATGCTTCGATACCACCGATATCACCTTCGTGGCCATCATGATCCAAAATACGTTGGACCCAATGTTTACGTACATCGCGGTCAGGACAATTAGACATAATGGCCGCGTCTTTTATCGGAATTGCAGTTTGATAATAAAAACGGTTCGCTACCCAACCTTGCACTTGTTTTTGATCCATCTTTCCAGCATGCATCAACTTATGAAACGGATGATGGAAATGATACAGGTTTGCTTTCGAACGTAACTGCGCTTCAAACTCTTCGTGTGTCCATGGTGTATTGTCTGACATGATTGTTCCTCTTTTATTAGCTTGCCGTTACCTGAAACGTATTCTGATAACGTTCTATAAGGTTAAACATTCTTTATGAAAGAATAGTGTCTAGCGATGAGGGTTGCTGCCACTAATTTTCAACTTACAATTCAATATCCATTCCATCATAAGAAACTTCAATACCGGCATCATTTAATGCCTTACGCTGTGGAGATTCTTCGTTCAGAATTGGATTGGTATTGTTAATATGGATCAGGATCTTTCTAGGTCTATCCATTCCACTCATAATATCCATAATGCCGCCAGCACTTGACTGATCCAAGTGGCCCATTTCTTGGGCACGCTTATCACTAATGCCTTCGTTGGACATTTCATCATCTGTCCAAACCGTGCCATCAACCAGAATACAATCTGAGTTGGTCATATAGTCAATGACATGATCTTCAACCACACCTAAACCCGGTGCATAGAACAGCACTTTACCCGTCCGCGTGTCTTCAATTTTTACCCCAATATTGTCTCCAGGCACGGTATTATGCCGATGCGGAGAATACGGTGGAGCTTCACTTTTCAGTGGCACTGCAGTAAATACAAGACCCTCTGCTTTAGGAATTGTAAATGAAGACTGATCCGTTTTTATTTCATGCCAGTTTACGCCACGGAAGTGTTCTAAAATATTAAAAACAGGGAAACCTGTCGTTAAATCTCCATGTACTGCTTCAGTACAGTAGACATCCCACGGTGCAGTATGTTCACGTAACATCAAAATACCAGTTGAATGATCAATTTGTGCATCCACAATCACAATGGCACAGATAGCCGTGTCACGCACTGCTCGTCCCGGCTGCATAGCTGGGAAATCATCCATTTGTTTCTTAATATCGGGAGAGGTGTTAAACAGTACCCAGTCCTCGCCATTGGCGCTGACTGCAATTGACGATTGTGTTCGAGGTGTGGCTTTGATAGTACCTTCACGTACACCCTTACAATTAACGCAATTACAATTCCACTGGGGGAAACCACCACCAGCGCCTGAGCCCATAACATGTATATACATAATGATTAAATCCGTTGAGTCACAACTAAATCAGATAAAACTGTTAAGCAAATTTGTCTGATTTAGCAATGAAAATAAAAAATGCTCGGAGCCGAAACTCCGAGCACACATCAAAACCGGTATTAACGGTTGCAGATGTACATGGTTACTTCAAAACCGAAACGCATGTCTGAGTATTCTGGTTTAGTCCACATAATAATTTCCTCTCTAAAAAATTAATAAAACACTGTTTGAAGAATTTCACAACAGCGGAAGCCATACTACACGTCGCTTCTATGGCTTACTTCAGGAATAGTCGCCTCACCAATCAGGATTTTCCTGATTTGTGTCAAAATCATAAACAAAAAAACCGGTCTCTTTCGATCCCGGTTTTTTTGTTTATCTTTTAACTATGAATTAACGGTTGCAAATGTACATAGTTACTTCAAAGCCAAAACGCATGTCTGAATATTCTGGTTTAGTCCACATAATAATTTCCTCTCTCAAAATAGTTCCGAAAAATTTCGATAACTACTGACCCCACTTTACTTGGCAAATCACATCTGTGTTAGAGGAAAAACCTTTTGTTCACTCAGGATTTCTCCCATGCTCAATCAGGCATCTAAAAGACCGCTACGAATAGCCAACCGTGCCAGTTCAGCCGAGTTCGAAACATTGAGCTTTTGTTTAATATTTGTATGATGAGTCCCAACAGTCTTTGGACTTAAACTCAGAACATCTGCAATTTCATTGACTGTTTTTCCTTCAGCTAGCAATCGAAAAACCTCAAACTCGCGTTGACTCAGTGCATCCAGAATATTGTCTGAGCCGGTTAATTTTTGCATGGCAATTTGCTGTGCAATCTCTGGATCGATACTCATTTTTCCCTGCGCCACTTGCTCAACTGCTTTAATCATTTCTTCTGGTGCACTGCGTTTAGGAATAAAGCCTTTAGCACCCGACTGTAGAGCTCGCGTTGTAAAAACACTATCTTCATGGACACTTAAAATCAATATTCGCGCATCTGGATCTCGGGCAATAATCCGTTCAATCCCCCCAATACCCCCAATACCTGGCATGGAAATATCCATAACCACAACATCAGGATGAAATTTAATGTAGTCCTGTACAGCTTGCTCACCACTACCTGCTTCGGCAACCACTGTAAATTTATCGTTATCTTCCAGTAATCGCCTAAAGCCTGCACGAACCAGCTCATGATCATCCACTAGCAATACTGTAATTTTATTAAGACTCATACTGTTTTATCTGCTCCTAATGGTAAGGTGATGTGAATGGTAACGCCTTCACCAAGAGCGCTATCTAATTGAAATTGTCCACCCAAGCTATGCGCACGTTCACGCATACCCAACAAACCAAAATCAACATCCGAATGGAAGTCATGAACCTCCATGCCTTTGCCGTTATCACGTATATCGACCACTAATTGGTGTTGATCGCTTGTCTCATCGACTTCATTGGCAATTGAGATGACGATTTCAGAAGCCTCGGCATGGCGAACGGCATTAGTAATTGATTCTTGCACAATACGAAAGACCGTCATATTTAATGTTTCACTTAAATTATCCAGCTGCCCCGAGACATTGAGTTTAAATTCGATATCAGGCTGCCGTCCTTGCCAGGCAGAAATACTTTCCTCTAATGTTGGCAATAAACCTAAATCATCGAGAGGACTAGGTCTTAAACGCGTAATCATATTATGTACGACATCGTATATATGGCTCGCAGTGTCAATGATCGCCTGCGCACTTGCAAACACTTTCGGTTCCGACTCTTCCGTTCGGTTTCGAATCAGAACAGCATCCGTTTTAATTGCCGTTAAACATTGTCCCAATTCATCATGCAATTCACGCGCTAAATGACGACGTTCATTTTCCTGTACTTCCGCCATATGTTTTGCCAGTAATCGAGTTTCTCGAAGCTGATTCTCTGCAGCTTCAGCCTGTTTATGTTCGGTTACATCTCTTAACGTACAAATCACACCACGAACCACATTATCCGCATCCAATAATGGTACTGTGGAAAACAATATTGATATAACCTCACCATTGGGCTGAGGCAGGCCTGTTTCCAGATTTTCGACTGTCTCACAATTTTCCAGAATCTCTGCAATACGCCTACAATGTTCCGTGAAACCTACCGCAGCCAGTTCATTGCCAAGTAAAGAGGAAGTTTGCTGCAGGAACAATCGTTCCGCAGCAGGGTTACAGAAGGTAATATGGCCAGCGTGATCTAACGATAAGATGGCATCTCCAGACTGTTTAACTAATTCAGCAAGGCGATGATTTTCTTTTATACTCAGTTCCAGAGCCTGCCCCATTCGGTTAAAGGTATGGCTTATTTGATTCATTTCTGCGAGGGCAAATTTAGGTAATCGCAAATGTAAATCACCTCGTTCAAAACCAGATAAAGCCTCCAACAGACGCTCAAGAGGCTTTAAAACCCACCCTACACCCCAATATAGCAATATCCCAACAAAGACCAATATTCCTAAGCTTAAAGTCACAATACCGCGAATATCAAGCCAGCGTTCTCCAATCTCCTGTAATGGAGCAGCGTAAATCACCATATGACCATTACCAAACCGTTTGGTTAATGGTTTAACTTTCGGAAACAGTACTTTGACAAACCAACTAGGAGGCTGCACTCCTGTATTGGCCTCAGGCTCACCTTCAAATAACAGCCCTTTTGAGTCGAATAACAAAATATGTAAACTGCGTATTTCACTCAGTGCTTTGACCAACTCATGCGTCTGTTCTTGCACTGCTAAGCTTCTGTTTCTTGGTGAATCCACCAAGGAAACGGTCATTAATCGTGCTGCTGCAGTCATAGTATTTTCTACTTCTGCCTGCACTGACTGACGAGCATTCGAAATCAGTACGCCAGTACTGGCTAACAACGATGCCAATAACAACATAGCAAAAAACAGATTCACTCTTACTTTTAAGCTCATATCACTGTTGTTTCCACGGTGCCTTTAGCGCCAAGATTATCCACCCAACGAATAGCAATTTGATCACCCTGTTGACCACCAACTAGGTGAAAAGAGAAATAAGGATTACGAGCCGTTGCGGTACCACACTTTATACTCAGTACTTCCTCGCTATTACGCCAGCAGCGAATATCCTGAATAAACTCAGCTGGAATCAACTTGTCAGCATCGTTTTTTGCTCGACCAGTATGCATCGGATGAGACAACAGTACTCGCACAGTAGTATCACCTGCTTTTAATTTGGCACGGATACGATCTTTCTCTGAGAGCCCCATCAGGCACAACCTCCAATATCCACCTCAACAAAGCGAGTGGTTTTATATAACTTGCCATTCGCTCGAATGATGGCCATCACAGGTGAATCCTCAGCAATTTTGATCATGCTCTTAAAGGGCAATTTACACGCAGAAGTCATTTCCAAACTCATCACTAGTGGCAATGGATTCTTTTCCACAAGCACAATCACCCGTTCTATATTCGTTAAATCACTTTGAATCTGTATTGGTACAGAGGCACCATTGATCGCGTAACTTGGCGGTGCACCCACTTTGAATTGCAATGCAGAATCATCTGCAATATCGGCTTTGCCTAGTAATGCTAACAAGGCATCTTCAACCGTTTCTGCATTAAATGCATCGCTTGGCCAATGCGCCAATAATTGTTGCGGCAACAACAAGCCACTCGTAGCTACCAAAGCTAGTGTAGATGCCGAAATAGCACCCTTTAACACTTTCCTACGTTGTCGATTTAAATCTTCCATCATCACGACTCTTCCATCTGTGCCAGCGTCAATTCAATATCACGCAATCTCGAACTAATTTTAGCCAATTGATACTCATCACCTTTTGCAAAATCTGCCGCCAACCGCAGTTGATCTGCTGCCTGATTCAGACGACCCGAAATGTAATAATACTCAGCTAACCAGCTATGAGCCTGACTTTTCTCGCCCATATCACCTTTGGCTTGAGCTAGTAGCTTATACAACTGCCGTGATGGTACACCCAAATCCAGCTGTTTCAATAATAATTTTGCCGCTTTCTCAGGCAAATTGGCCTGTAGTAATGCACTGACCTGATTGAGTGTCAAAGCCTGATCATCAGGATATAATTTTTGATTCTCCTGATATATATTTAACGCGGCAGATAGACGCCCAACTGCTATTTCAATATCTGCCAGCGCCAACTGATAACTTAAGCGATCTCCATCTTGATCAATAAGAGGTTGTAACACCTTTCTTGCTTGTGTGAAATTCCCTGATTCTAACAAGGCTAAACTATAACCATAATGTGTCGCCGCATCATTCAGATTACTTCCTGTTTCCAATGAGTTTTCATAAAACTTCTTCAGCTGTTTCAAATCTGTTGTCATCATCACTCGCAATTTTTCACGCATCAAATAAAACTGCAAAGTGTCACCCAACTGTCTTTTTAGTGGATATCTGACAGCTCGCCCGCGTGCATCAGCAATTCGAGAAGTGGTCACAGGATGAGTTCTTAAAAATTCGGGTACAGCCTGCCCAGTATAAAAACGACTGCTTTGCTGCAAGCGTTCAAAAAATGTTGGCATCGCCTGCGCATCAAAGCCTGAACGTACTAGAGTGAGCATACCTAAATTATCGGCTTCCCGTTCATTGTGTCGGGTAAAGTTCAGTTGTGCCTGAACACCGCCCGCTTGGACGGCCATAACTGCAGCTGATCCTATTTGTGGATCGGCGGCACCCAACAATGCTGCTGCAATCATAGCCACTGTCATCGGCAAATTCATTTGTTTCGATTTCTCAAAACTACGTAATAAATGTCGCTGTGTAATATGTGCAATTTCATGTGCCAATACTGACGCCATTTCATCCTCAGTCTGGCTTGTTAACAATAAACCACTATTTATACCGATAAAACCACCTGGAGCTGCAAAGGCATTCACTGAGGTGTCAGGCACCATAAAAAAGGTAAACGGTAAACTAGGTGCATCGCTATTGGCTACCAGGCGATAGCCTATCGTCTGCAAATAGCTATTCAACTCCGGATCATCAATCAAATCAATCGATTGCTGTAATCGCCAAAAAAATGCTTGTCCAATTTGATATTCCTGCTGAGGAGAAATCAATGCGCCCGCACTATCACCAATTTCTGGCAACTCAATATCAGCAGCTTGAATTACACCCAACGGCCAGCCAAGTACTCCTAACAATGCTATTACAATGATTTTTCTCATAATGACCAGTAGACCGTTAACCTATAACAAGGTTCCTTCGAGACAAATAAGCTATTTAAGTTTATTATTACACGTTTATATAGACGTTATTTTTGGAAACAACATGTCAGATTTTGATGTAGAACTTGATACTTCGGGCTTAAACTGCCCATTACCTGTACTAAAAGCGCGTAAAGCGCTATCAGAAATGTCCGCGGGACAACGCTTGCATCTGATCGTAACAGATGCGGGAGCTAATCAGGACATTCCTGCATTTTCAAAAATGACAGGCAATCCATTGATTGAATCCAATGAGCAAGATGGTAAATTACACTTTATTCTTGAAAAAGGTGCTGCGTAATGACTAAAAAACTCGCAATCATTGCCAGCAAAGGCACATTAGACGGTGCTTACCCTCCTTTTTTATTAGCCTCAACAGCTGCTGCACTAGGATTTGAAGTAAAAATATTTTTTACTTTCTACGGGCTACAACTTCTTAATAAAGAACTGTCTTTAAAAGTTTCTCCACTTGGCAATCCTGCTATGCCAATGCCAGTACCTGTCCCCAGCATTATCCAGATTATTCCAGGTCTAGAATGGTTTGCAACTTGGATGATGAAACGCAAGCTAAAGCAAAAAGGCGTAGCCAGCGTAGAAGATTTACGAGAAATCTGTATTGAATCAGATATAGAACTGATTGCTTGTCAAATGACTGTTGATTTGTTTGATTTCAAGGAAGAAAACTTTATTGATGGTATCAGCTGTGGTGGTGCAGCAACGTTTCTGGAGTTTGCCAGCGACGCGGACATCACACTATATATCTAATATTAAATTGGTGCCCCCGGCGCGATTCGAACGCACGACCTTCCCCTTAGGAGGGGGACGCTCTATCCAGCTGAGCTACGGGGGCATAGGCTGCGCATTATAGCAGTAGTCAGCTTTAGCTCTCATGTGGAATTTGTCGCGATTCAGTTCTAGTTATTTTTCCATGTCTTGTGAATAAATACTGAAACTATTTCGTTCTGATTCTTTTGCATGATATAAAGCGAGATCGGCTTTTTGTGTTAAGCCCTCCATATCATTAGAATGCATCGGACAAATACTTATTCCAATACTCGTACCTCCATGGACTTCATTACCTTCAATATAAACGCTCCGTTTAAATTCATTAACAATTCGTTGCGCACATTGTTCTACATCCTTAGTACTTTCAGGATGAACGAGTATAATGGCAAATTCATCACCACCTAACCGAGCAACAACATCAGTTTCACGGCAATTTTTTTGTAACAATTCAGAGACATATTTTAAAAACTTATCTCCTACCTGATGCCCAAAGCTATCATTGATTGGTTTAAATTTATCCAGATCCAATAATAGAAGTGCCAGAAGATTTTGTTCCCGTTGTGCCAGCTTCAGACTTTCGCCGAAACGTCGGTTAAACTGGTGACGGTTAGCCAAGCCTGTAAGCTGATCTGTCATCGCCAGCCGACGAATTTCATCCTGAGCTATTTTTCGTTCTGTTATATCCTGTACAGTACCATCTGACAGTATGACCTCGTTAGCAGCATTACGTCGATGAACACATTGCTCATGAACCCATCGAATTTCGCCTGTGTCTTTCCGTATTATCCGATGTTCAATATTATAAGGTATGTTTTTAGATACTGAATTCCCATACTCGGAAATCACATATTCTCGGTCCTCAGGATGAATCGTGTCAATGAACCCCTCAAAGCTGGCAGAAAAGCTTTTCTTATCTATTCCGAATATCCGATAAATCTGATCAGTCCAGCTGAGTTCATCTTTGACCAAATCCAAATGCCAACTTCCAATATTTGCCACCTTCTGAGCTTCATCGAATGATTCTTCCATCAATTTCTGTTTGCTAATATCGGTACGGATACTCACGTACTGATATGGCTTGCCCCGTTCGTCAAGCAACGGAACAATCGTTGACTGAACCCAATAATATCCACCATTTTTTTTCTTATTCTTAACCTCTCCGGTCCAGACCTCACTATTAGTTATCGTTTTCCACATATTTTTGTAGAATTCTTCCGAATGTTCGCCTGATTTTAATAAACGATGGTTTTGCCCCATTAATTCCTGTTTTGTGTATTCGGATAGATCGCAGAATTTCTTGTTCACATAGGTGATATTTCCTGTTCTATCGGCCATACTTACAATAGCATGTTGATCTAAAGCAAATTGCTGCTGTTTTAATTCCTGATTAACTTTTTCTAGTGCATCTATACTTCGATGTAATGTAATCATTAAGGCGATGATCGCTACTACACGATGCAAAAACTCCCGTTCCCCATCATTACTTTGTTTGCCCGGTTGAAGATACAGGACAAGAACACCCAATACTTCTTCATTACTCAAAATAGGAAGGTTATAATGACCGTGATCTTCCATACCTTCAAAAGAGATCTCATGCCGATGGTCCACACAATCAGCGTACTGAACTTGTTTTGTCTCCGCTGCCCGTCCACATAAGCAACGTCCAAAATTTACGACTTCACATAGACTGCCAATTAGACCAAGATTGTTTTTGACAACTAAACGTAGTTGTTTTTTACCGACGGTGGCATCCTCTTCTGTCAGGAAAATACCCCCCTTTTTTAGTATGGACAGCCAGCTTAATGACAACAGTGTTTCCAGAGTCTTTTCCAGAAGGTCGGTAAGCGGTAGGCGTTGAGAAGCAATATGTAACAAAGCACTTAAAGCTTCATTTCTTTCTGCCATTTTATCCGTAGTCAATGTTTCTTTTTCTCTCATAACACTTTCTCAGGCGAGCAAATAGTTCCCTTATAGTCCTTAAATAAACTATATAGTTATTAAGCCTATTTGTGAATTGTTGACTGGTCAGTTAATCCGGTCGACTATTCAAGTGAAGGATTGATAGGAGCGCACTCTAACCAGCTGGGCTACGAAGACTATTTTAATACCTATACACTGCATCCACAGTCGGCATCCAACTTCCCTAATTTTATATCAAGTAAAATGGTGATTTGAATTTGTGTGGTGAAAATTGTGTCTTTTATTCCATTAAGGCAGAAATATGAGCCGTCACTGCACTGGCATTACCTTGAATGTTATATCCACCTTCCAACAAAGATACAATTTTGCCATCACAGTGTATGTCAGCAAGCATTTTCACCATATTTGTCAGTGAGACAAATCCTTTATCAGTAATGTGATGACAACCCAACAAATCATCCTGACGGCTATCAAAACCGGCTGATATCAGAATCAGATCTGGTTCAAACTTCGTGGCTGCTGGCATCAATGATTGTTGAAAAACTTCAATAATATCATCATCCGTTACCCCACATCCCAAATGCACATTGATGTTAAATCCTTTACCTTCGCCTTCACCTTTTCTGTCTGGGAATCCAGTGCCGGGATAGGCAAACATGTCGTGTGTAGAAAAATACAAAACACTAGCGTCGGAATAAAATGCCCATTCGGTACCATTGCCATGATGATAATCCCAATCAATGATAAGTATCTTTTTAAGTCCATAATGTTGCTGTGCATAACGAGCGGCAATGGCAATATGGTTGTAATAACAAAAACCTTCTTCCTGCCCGGTATTTTTAGCATGATGTCCAGGAGGTCTTGAAGCACAAAAAGCATTGTCTACCTTTCCAGCACACACAGCATCAACAGAAGCCAGCACACCACCTGTTGCAATTAATGCATACTGGTGTGTTTGAGGCTGATTGGTTTTAATGGCATTGATGTGTTCAAGTGAATGGATTGTTTTCACCCATTTTTCACAGTCCTCTTTGGGATGCAGTAATGTAATATCATTCAATAAATTATGCTCTAAAAGGTGCTGCGTAATGGCCTGGTAACGCGCTGGTGATTCTGGATGAGCTTTACTAATATGGTGTTGTGAAAATCGTTCGTCTAACACCAGTCCAGTGCGACGCGATTTTGCGGTTACATTTTTACTGAAAACTGTCGCAGCTGATAAAGCGAGAAACTGTCTTCTATTAACTTCGTTCATTCAAATCACCCTAGAGTGGATCGTAATAGTGAGTCGCAGCACTTAATTTCACCCCTGACCCAGCAATATTTTATCTATCGGTTCTGGTATACCTATTCCAAAACCCTGTACATAATCCACACCAATTTCACGGAGTTTGTCTGTAATTTGATCATTTTCTACAAACTCAGCAATTGTTACCAAACCCATTACATGACCAATATCATTAATTGATTTGACCATTTCGTAGTCAATAGGGTCAGTTATCATATCTCTGACAAACATACCGTCAATTTTCAAGGCATGGACTTGTAGGTTTTTTAAATAAGCAAATGATGACAAGCCACTACCAAAATCATCCAAAACAAACTGACAGCCCAATTCAGATAATGTTCCTATAAATACTGTTGCATCACGCAGATTTGCTATCGCTGCCGTTTCAGTAATTTCAAACTTAATTTTCTCTGCTGGCACATCACCGCGTTGAAATTCTTTAATTATAAAGCCCAGCATTGCCTCATCGCCCAAAGTCTGGCCAGATAAATTAATTGAAATGGTACTAACATGATTCAATTCCCCAGAATGTCGACTAATCCACTTGAGAGTGTGAGTCACAACCCAACGGTCAATTTTAACGATTGAGTTATAACGTTCTGCAGCAGGTAAAAATGCACCTGGTGGAATAACACTGTCATCGCTCATTTTAAGCCGTAGCAGTATTTCGTAACTGACATTAGCATGAGGATCTTTCAAGGAGATAATGGGCTGGGCATAAAGTAAAAAAGAATCATGATCTAACGCTTCATTAATCACATTGTTCCAATGAACTTCTCCTTTTCTTTGTTGCAGACGTTCACTGTCTTCAGTGTACAAATGAATCCTGTTACGTCCAGCATCTTTCGCGTCATAACAGGCATCATCCGCATGACGTAAAATTTCATTACTATCTTGAATATGCTGGTCAATCACTGCCAATCCAATACTCACCCCAATAGTAAAGATATGTTCTTCCCAGAGAAAGCGAAAATCAGCCAATACCTCTATTAATTTCTGGCACAAGTCATATGCTTGATCGACACCACAATGTTCCATCAATAAAGCAAATTCATCCCCTCCTAGACGGGCAAGTGTGTCACGCTGTCTGATATTAGTTCTTAGTAAATCACCAATCTGTCGTAATAGTTCATCCCCCGCAACATGTCCACAAGTGTCATTGACAACTTTAAATTGGTCCAAATCCATAAAGCATAACGCATGCTCTGATAGATCATCTTTGCAAGAGTTAATTACCCGTACAATTCGTTGCTCAAATTCTCGTCTATTAATTAGACCTGTCAGTAAGTCATGACTCGCTTGATACGATGTTTCATCATTTAATCGCTTCGTTTCTGTCACATCGTCTATTGTAGATACAAAGTGAGTCAATTTACCTCGTTGATCAAATAATGGACAAATATGTTCTCGCGCCCAGTATAGATCACCATTTTTCTTTCGATTTTGAATCTCACCCCACCATTCATGACCTGATAGCAACGTATTCCATAACTCGTCATACACTGAAGGTATTGTTAAGCCTGATTTGACGATATTGGCCTCTTTACCCACCAGCTCAGTCATTTCATAACCGGTGATCGAGGTAAATTTGGGATTGATATATTCAATGACGCCTTCATGAGTGGTGATCATCACCGCACTAGGGCTATGCGTTACGACTAAGGCTAATTTATCTCGTTGTAAGCGTTCAGCTTTATATTCAGTGATATCCTGTGCAATCCCTTCTACACTGACATTATTATCAAATGGATCATTCAATGCATTTTCAGTAATTCTCAACGTATGCAAACTACCATTTTTATGTGTAATTTCTAACTCATAAGATGATATTTTTTCACCCTCCATCATTCGCTGCCTGTATTCAGATAGTAAATGATTCGAGTGACTGTCAGGAATATAAGCAGAATGATGCTCTAAAAACTCTTCTTGCGTATAGCCTAAAATTGATTCAATCGATGGGCTGACGTAGGTGTATCCATTTCTAATATCGTAGGTATAAACAAAATACTCATTCTGTAATCCTTCTACCAATCGACGATATTTTTTCTCACTTTCAACCAATTGCAATGTATTAGCTTTTATTTCGTGGGTTTTGTGTTCAACTTCTTGTTTTATCTGCTGCACCCGCCCAGTCATACTTAATAAAAATACACTTATTAAACTCAATACGATTAATGAAAAAGTCATTATCCAATATAATGTCCAGCGTGAATATGTATCTATAAACAACTGAGATGGAACGTATTCAACTTTCCACTGCTCACCTCCAAATTCTATGACGTGTTCATACTTTAAAGCTTCAATGTCCTTTGTGACTATATAACGATTATTGCTGCTAAATGAGGAAAATAATTCATGATCATCTGATAAATTTCTAATGGTTACTTCAATCCATTTTTTCTCATTTGATGTTATTAAATTATTGATAAGGTCTTTATATTCGACAATTTGCCTGATCATCCCTGTTAAATGATTATTACTATCAAAAACAGGTGATACATACACAAGAAAGTTGCTAACCTCAGGTATCAGTAATTGCTCGCCATGCAAGAATGATGGATCCATAAGTACACTTTCCCGAGTTAAAGACATCAGATCACATTTCTGTGCCTGCGATTCATCAGCACAAACATCCAAACCAATAAAAGATAAGGAAGGAGTCATATTTATAGGGTAATCATGCAACAATCTAGAATATTTGATTACATAATAATCTTGACGTTTCTTGGCAGTGACTATTTTCTTATTATTGTTATCAATTTCAATGACTGGATAGCCAGACTGTTGTTCAAAATCGGTCCGATCCTCATGCTTAAGGTATTCAACCCATTCCACGGACAAAACATCATCATGAATAATAGATAAATCATCCAACAAGCCATCAAATTCTTGTTGCTTAACCTCGTTACTATTTTTAAAATATGCCGTAATCGATTGTGAAAATGATTTATGCAACAAAAGTTCACTCGTTATAAAACCATGAGCTAGTGTGGCTTGCTTCTCGAACTGCTCCGTCATATTCAAATGTTCATTTTGTTTAAAGTGATGCAGAAAAAACACCAAAACAATAATTAATGATGATAGAGGAAGTGCTACTAATAAAAACCGTGTACGCCAGTGTTTCTTTGGCTCGGCGAAAAAAATCAGCACCAGTGGAGTGAACAGAACGACTCCCATCACCCCTCCACCCCACCACATAAACAGTGTTGAAAGAAATTGTTCGACAGGAATAATACCTATCATCAACTCAATCAAAATAAAAACCAGTGTGGGAATAAATATTGGGATAACTGCCGTTAAGAGAAAAAATTTAAAGATATTGGTGTCTCGTATCAGACGATCAGGCCAAATACTAAATTTCTTTAGCAGCCACAATCCCATGCCTGCATGAACGGCAGCTTGCAGTCCAAATAAGATACAAATAAAAAATGAAGTCGTGTCCTGTAACCCTACCAACTCAACCCCAAT
Source organism: Gammaproteobacteria bacterium (assembly GCA_029882915.1). Classification (GTDB taxonomy): domain Bacteria; phylum Pseudomonadota; class Gammaproteobacteria; order Nitrosococcales; family Methylophagaceae. The sequence goes on from JAOUJZ010000018.1 coordinate 32,933, forward strand.
GACGAAGTCACCGATAAAAACAGCTGGAAGCAGACGGTAACCCCAAACGAGTATCGCACCCATAGCAATACCTGCTGGCACCCACAACGGAGTAACACCATTCGGTGGTAAGGAAAGGGAAAGTGTAAAATGTGCTGAAATATAGTACGCGACTATCAATAATAGATTACTAACAATCACGTTTCGGAAAATAGTCACAAAACGTCTTCACTCCTCTGCGAGTAAATGAAATTAACCATCAGGCTAAACAAAAGGTATCATATACCTCAAAGCAAGAGAAAGAGAGGTCGACCATTATGATTCATTTTCAGGCGATGGTATTATCTGCTTTATTCTATTTAACCGCTATGGCCCACGCGGATCCATTATTTGACTGGACTTCCACTAATATTCAGGCGCTATCCGGTGGAACACATGAACTGGGGTCTAGCAAACGGAACTTAATCACGATTGAACATGCTCATGGTTGGCGTTATGGCGACAACTTTATGTTCATTGACGTTATTGATCGTAGTGACATTGGAACAGAATTTTATGGTGAGTTTTATCCTCGCTTGAGCTGGTCAAAAATGACTGGTCTCCAACCATCGGTAAGTGCATTTAAAGATTTTTCTCTTGTTGCGGGTATTAATACTGGCAATTTACCAAAATCTGATCCTCATAAAGCATATTTATTTGGCGGTGGTATAAGCTTCAATGTGCCTGCCATGGATTATCTTCAGCTCGATGTTCAAGCATTTAAGTCAGAGAATGTCAGCACAACTGGCATACAAATTACTCCCGTTTGGAGTGTGCCCTTTCAAATAGGCTCCCTACATTTTAAATTTAGGGGATTTGCAGATTGGCAAAGTAAAAAAGCAACTGGCGGCGAACATACATTATTAACTCAGCCTCAGTTGCTACTTGATGTCGGCCAATTAGCCAATCATCCTAATCAATTCTATGCTGGTATTGAATATTCGTACTGGCGAAATAAATTCGGCATTGACGGTGTGACTGAAAAAATCGCTCAAGCTATGTTAATGTTCACATTCTAATTTTTAATTAAAGTTTTTTATGCCCAACAGAGCCGTATTACTAGCCAATCTTGGTTCACCAGATACCCCGAATACAAAAGCCGTTCGACGTTATCTTAATCAGTTTTTGATGGATCGGTATGTGATTCAACTACCGTGGGTCTTGCGTCGGCTCATTGTCAGTTTGTTTGTGTTACCTAGTAGACCTAAGGCATCGGCGGAAGCTTACCAGAAAGTTTGGTTGCCTGAAGGCTCACCATTGGTAGTCTTGTCTGAACGCCTTAAAGATAAATTACAAACACTCATTGATATGCCTGTTGCCATGGCGATGCGGTATGGAAATCCAAGTATTGAAAGCCAGATTTTGACACTTGCCAAACAGCCTAATCTTGAAGAAATATTGTTGATTCCACTGTACCCACATTTTGCCGATAGCACAGTGACCACTTGCGTTGAGCAGACCAAGGCTGTCATTAAAAAACATCAACTGGCTCTCAAACTCACTGTTCTCCCTCCTTTTTATGAACAACCCGATTATATTTCGGCATTAGTGAACAGTGCTGAACCCTACCTTGAACAACCTTATGATCATATTCTGTTCAGTTATCATGGCTTACCAGAATCACACATTACTCAATTGGATAAATCAGGAAATCACTGTTTAAAACTGGATGACTGTTGCCAACGACCTCATGAAGCACATAAAACCTGTTATCGACATCAAGTTCTTCGTACAACTCAATGTTTTGCTGATAAGGCCAAATTATCTCCTGATAAATATTCGGTCACATTTCAGTCTCGTCTGGGACGTGCCAAGTGGTTAACGCCAAATACAGAAGATCGGCTACGTGAGTTGGCAGCTAGTGGTGCGAAAAATGTCTTGGTGATTTGCCCGGCATTTGTCACGGACTGTCTGGAAACGCTTGAAGAAATTGAGCTCCGCGGTCTGGAGGTTTTTGAACAAGCGGGTGGAGATTCTTTAACCCTCATTCCATGTTTAAATGATCATCCAGAATGGATTGAGGTATTGGCAACATGGTGCCAAAAATCCTGGTAACGACTTATACGCGACCTAATAAAGGTTGACGCACAACCTGGCTACTGTATTCACCACCAGGACCATATGAAGTTACATTTATATCACGCCCACGTAAAACACTCATTGCTCGGTGCAAGTGCTGGCGGTTAACATTCACAATACCACCATTGATTTGATTATTGTCATGACATGCTTTCGCTGTAACTCGCAACTGTTGTAGTAATTCGTTTAGTTTACTTGCATCATCTTTATTTTGATTTGCAATAAATGCTTCCAAGCCATCTTTTCCAGATGAAAAGCCTTCAGCATGTAAAATAGCTTCACGCTGGCGTCCCAATTGCTCCAACTGCCCAACTAAAGGCTGTTTATTGGCTGTCATTTCAGCCATCGTTTCAACTTCCGACTTCATTAATGCATCACGTTCAGCAGACAACATCTCCAGCAAGGCTGTCGATGTACGATGTTCTGCCTGTAATACACTGTATAGCTGTTGAAATGAAGTCATGGCCATTGTTTTGTTACCTAAATTAAAGCTGTTGCTCAAAATTAATCATATTCTTTGCTAATTCAGATGCATCAACTTTGTACGAGCCATCCTCAACTGCTGCGCGCAGTTCTTCAACACGTTCTTTATTGACTTCTGATGCACCTGATATTGTTTTTTGAAGTGACTGAATCTGAGTGGCTGTATCTGTCAAACTCACCTTATCGGGACGAGTTTCATTTGCCTGCACACCCTGCGAATTTTCAAAACCACTATTATTGGCATTGACATTACGAGTCGTATTTAAGGTCGGTTGACCTGATGTTTTTATGTTATTTATTTCGGACATTGAGATGTCTCCACTATAGTACTGACTACTACATCGGCCGCAACCATAAAAACTTTAGTCAATAACTTCATTTTTTTACACCCATCACTACATTGTCACTTTAACAATGCCAGGTGCTTCAACCACTCCTTCCACTACACGCTTGGAAGAACTGTTTTTCACTCGTATACGCTGTCCCTTTCCTGCATCAGACAACGCTGTACCATTCATTCTTACTTCCATGTTTCCCGCTATCGCCACCAGTAAAATCTGCTCACCTCTATGGACAATTTTTTGAGGTCGAACACCATTTGGATTCACTACAGCACCCATAGCGATCGGATATTTTAACTTTTGGCCGATAACATCGTGCGTATTTTTCAAATATCCCTGACGTAAAGAACCAATATCTATTTGCTGTAACTTAACATCACTTTGTCTAATTAACTGTTTAGCAGCCAATGGTCTCGCAGCAACCACCACTGTTTTTAATACTTTCACCTTACTCGGAACATACACTGTCCATGGAATAGGCGAATGACACTGGACACCGATTGTTTGACTGCCAATCGCAGTATTAGAATTATTGGTGAATGCTTTTAGTTTTGAATCACATGCTTGCAATCTCAGTCGGGAATCCAGCGATTCCACTGTTATCTGTGGGTTATCATAATTTCTTGCCTGTGCTTGCTCTAATGCAAACTCATAAGCAGTTTGTTCAATACTGCCCAATGGTTGCAGCATGGTATTATCGGTGTCGGCATAAACATTCACTGTTAATACCGCACTCAATAGTAGGCT
>JAOUJZ010000019.1 GCA_029882915.1 Gammaproteobacteria bacterium
GATTCGTAATTGTGGTGTGCAGGTTTTAACAGCATCTGTCACAGGTGCAAAGGCAGTGACAATCAGTGACAAGGGTGAGGTGACAGACTTGGTTTCACCGTCATCCTGCCACACAGTTTTCATGGATAAGGAATCTTTACCAACTGGTATGGCAATTCCCAGTGCGGGACACAATTCCATACCTACCGCTTCAACTGTATCGTACAGAATGGCATCTTCGCCAGTATGTCCACAGGCAGCCATCCAGTTAGCTGATAATTTAATATCACCGATATTAGCGATACTGGCTGCTGCAATATTAGTAATCGCTTCACCTACTGCCATACGGCCTGATGCAGGAGCATCAATCAAGGCCAATGGTGCACGCTCGCCCATCGACATTGCTTCACCTTCAAAACCATGATGATCTGCTAGCGTGACAGCGCAATCCGCAACAGGGACTTGCCATGGGCCAACCATTTGATCACGGGCAACCAGTCCCGTTACACTGCGATCACCAATAGTGATCAAAAAGTTTTTACTTGCCACTGTCGGCAGTTTTAAAACACGTTCCAAAGCTTCATCGACTTGAATACCAGCCAAATCAAGTTCTGGTTTAGCAAAGGTATGATGCTTAACATCACGCAGCATCTTAGGCGGTTTACCCAATAATAACGATAAAGGCATATCTACTGGGCTGTTATCCTTTTCAGCATCACCTACTAATAAATGTTGCTCTGCAGTTGCTTCTCCTACAATAGCCCATGGACAACGTTCGCGTTCGCAAATAGCCTGAAACTCTTCAACACGGTTAGGATCAATACCTAATACATAGCGTTCCTGTGATTCATTACACCAGATCTCCATCGGTGACATGCTGGATTCATCATTCGGCACAACACGCAGTTCAAAACGCCCACCACGTCCACTGTCATTAACCAGTTCTGGAAAGGCGTTCGACAACCCACCTGCTCCCACATCATGGATAGCTATGATCGGATTTTTATCATCCAGCGCCACACAACGGTCAATTACCTCCTGACAACGTCGTTCCATTTCAGGATTACCACGTTGTACCGAAGCAAAGTCCAAACCTTCTTCACTGGTACCCGATGTGACTGATGAAGCAGCACTGCCACCTAGACCGATCAACATCGCTGGCCCACCGAGAACAATTAGTTGTACACCCGGTTCAAAGATATTCTTTTTAACATGTTGAGGACGAATAGAACCCATGCCACCTGCCACCATAATTGGCTTGTGGTAACCGCGGACTTCAAACCCACCTGCTGATGGCACCAACGCTTCATAGGTGCGGAAATACCCACACAAGTTTGGACGACCGAATTCATTATTAAACGCCGCACCACCTAATGGTCCTTCAATCATAATTTCTTGTGCCGAAGCCATACGTGACGGTTTACCATAAGGCATTTCCCACGGCTGTTCAAAACCCGGAATATTTAGATTTGATACTGAAAATCCTGTTAGACCGGCTTTTGGTTTTGAGCCACGACCTGTTGCACCTTCATCACGAATTTCTCCACCGGCACCTGTTGCTGCACCTGGGAAAGGAGAAATGGCGGTAGGGTGATTATGAGTTTCAACCTTCATCAAGATATGCTGAACTTCACCTTGGTAGCTATATTGATTGGTCGCCATATCGACATGAAAGCGTTGACTATGTGCGCCTTCAATGACCGATGAATTATCACTGTATGCAGTAATCACACCTTCTGGATGTAATGCATGTGTATTACGAATCATATTGAACAAGGTATGAGGCTGGGCTTTACCGTCTACAATCCAGTCTGCACTAAAGATTTTATGACGGCAATGCTCTGAATTAGCCTGAGCAAACATCATCAATTCGATATCATTCGGATTACGGCCTAAGTCCGTAAAATTATCAACCAGATAATCAATTTCATCTTCGGCTAATGCCAGCCCCATGGTTTTGTTGGCTTCAACCAGGGCATTACGGCCACCATTGAGAATATCAACTGAGATCAGAGGACGAGATTGACCATGTACAAATAATCGGTCGGCTTCCTCTTCTGAGTCAAATATCGATTCAATCATACGGTCATGTAGAGATTGCTCAACGATTTTTCTGTTATTGGCAGATAACGGAGCACTCGTTTTGACAAAAAAAGCCACGCCGCGTTCTATCCGTAAAATCGTATTTATTCCGCTATTATGCGCAATATCCGTTGCCTTGCTTGACCATGGCGAAATTGTGCCTGGTCGAGGTGTCACCAGAAAAAAGGTTTCATCACTAATCGCTTCGCTGCTCTTTTCTTGCGCTTCAAGCAAGGTTTCCACTACCGATTTTTCTGTCGTGTTTAACTCGCTTTCGCCATCTAATTCAATGAAGTAACGATATTCACTCCGTATTGCTAACACTTGATCAACATTGGATTGAATTGAAGTTAATAACTTATCCAGACGAAAAGCAGAAAACGCCGAGCGACCGATCAATTGCAACATGGTTATCCTAAATTCACATACCTAAAGGAATAATGATACTTTATGTCAGTATCAGTACCCAAATTAATTACCATCATTAATTCAGATAAGATGTTATGAGCAACTCCATAGAAACTTATTTTAGACCCAGCTTATTGCGTTATTTGGGTGTCATGCTCTATGACACGTTATTACTGCTCTCGGTATTGCTTGCAGCCACAGTGATTGCTGTCGCTATAAATGGTGGCGAAGCAATTACACGCGGCAATCCTTTTTTCCTGATCTATTTATTCACTGTCAGTTTCTTGTTTTATGGCTGGTTCTGGACTCATGGTGGGCAAACCTTAGGCATGCGAAGTTGGAAAGTTTATCTAACCAGTCACCATGGGTCGACGATAAGCTGGCAGCGCGCATTCATTCGTTTTTCTGTCGCGATTATCTCATGGATACCACTTGGTTTAGGTTTCTGGTGGCAATATCTGGGCAAAAACAATCAAAGCTGGCCTGACATGTTGTCGGGTACTCGTCTTATCTATTCAAAACAGGCTAAACCCACCCCTTTGTCACCATTATCGTAGCAACAAAAATAATTTAAAACCTACTGCACGTGCGTGCTATTAAAGCCGCTTTATCCCAATCAGTTTTTGATTATCATCAAACTGAATACTGAAATATCCCTGCACCCCATCTTGATCAATAAATTGACGAATATGTTCAGCAGGAAATTGTACTCGCTGGCCATTTTCAGCTCGAACAACCACTGCACGGGCACTGCCCTGGTAATACCGTAATGCCTGCTCTTGAGTAAGCTTAAGTCTAAATCGTAATTCAGTTGCCATCTTGTAATAAAGGTGTCAATTCAATTTTGAACTGCTGACAAACAGCAGCACTTTCCTGTTCACTATATGGTAGAGCTTCACCTTTACCCCATACAGGAGCAGGCCAACTTTCATCACTGTGATAGCGTGCCACATGATGAACATGAAGTTGCGGTACCATATTCCCTATTGCTGCCACATTCATTTTATCCGCATGGACCAGACTTGATAATGTACTAGCGACAAAACTTGATTCCACTATAAGCTGTTGCTGATCATGTTCATTCAACTGGTAAATCTCACTAATATCATCACGGCGTGGCACCAGTATAATCCAGGGATAGCGAGCATCATTCATTAACAACACTTCACACAACGGGAAGTGTCCAATAGCGATAGTGTCCTGTGCAAGTCGGCTATGCAACTTAAACATTATGCTGCCGCCAGATATTTAGTCACGATTTCATATACATCAGGTGACAGTCCCTCGTGACTGGCGATATTAGATAACACCTGCTTCATTAATACTTGTCTGACGTCATCATAAAGTCGCCATGAATTAAATGCACCTAATTGTCGAGCTGCCACTTGTGGGTTAAGTTTATCAAGTACCAAAATCTGTTCTGCAAGAAATTGATAACCCGACCCATCTTTAGCATGAAAATTAACTGGGTTATTTCGACAAAACTGACCAATCAACGATCGAACATTATTCGGATTTTTAATACTAAAGGCTGGGTGTTTCATTAAGCCTTTGATGCGTAACAATGTGTCTGGGGCTGTCGATAATGCCTGTACAGATAACCATTTATCAACGACTTGTCGATCATGCTGCCACTGTTCATAAAATGCACGCAAGGCATGTTCGCGTTCTGGACCTGAATGATTAACCAACACGCTTAGTCCGGCCATGGTGTCTGTCATATTGTCAGACTGTTTCATCTGTTTCAGACAACGTTGTATCTGTAATGGGTCATTGGTCGCCATTAAATAGTCCAGACAGGTATTTTTTAAACTTCTTCTGGCCATATCATCGGCATTAAAACGATAGCTCTCGGTATTGCTCAGTTGTTCAAACAGAGAAGAGAATTGCTGCTTTAATTCCGTTGCCAGTGTTTGCTTTAAATAATTTCTAGCTGTATGGATCGCATCAACATCTGCTGGTTGTCTTTGTGCTGCTATGTAGTTCTCAGTTGGCAAACTTAACATCATGGCAACAAGAGCCGGATCCTGATTTGCATCTGCCAGCACCTTCGTGAAGGTCTCAAGCAGTCCAGCAGGTAATTCCAGACTCTTTTGTTGTTGAATGTCAGAAATTAACTGCAACAGCACGTTTATTAACACAGTTTGCCCCGCATCCCACCGATTAAAACTATCGCTGTCATGCGCCATTAAAAAGGCTAATTGTTCATCACTACGTGCCATATTCAACTTCACGGGTGCTGAAAAGCCACGCAAGAGCGATGGCACAGGTTCTGATTCAACATTAATGAAGGTAAAACTCTGCTTTTGATCAATCACAGACAATACCCTAGTTTCAGATCCACTCGCATTCAGCTCATCAGCAAGTTGTAGAGGAAGATTTTGACCTTGTTTATCCAGTAATCCCATCGCTAATGGAATATGGAAAGGTTGTTTGATTTTCTGCCCTGGCGTTGCTGGACAGTGTTGTTCGATATTCATGGTGTAGGTTTGTTGACTGGCATCATAATGACCATCAACCTTCAATTCTGGCGTTCCTGCCTGATAATACCAGCGTTTAAACTGTGTTAAATCTACAGAATTGGCGTCTTCCATGGCTTTAACAAAATCGTCAGTAGTCACAGCTTGTCCATCATGGCGATCAAAATATAAATCGGTACCACGTCTAAAACCATCCTCTCCCACGATGGTTTTTATCATACGGACAACTTCTGCGCCTTTGCGATATATCGTCACTGTATAGAAGTTGCTGATCTCTATATAAGATTCAGGTCTGACTGAATGTGCCATCGGACCAGCATCTTCAGCAAATTGGAGGGTGCGTAAACTATTTACTTCATCAATACGCTGCACAGCTGGCGAATTCATATCGGCACTGAACTGGTGATCCCGCAGCACAGTAAACCCTTCTTTCAGGCTCAATTGAAACCAGTCACGGCAGGTAACTCGATTACCTGACCAATTGTGAAAATACTCGTGACCAATGATGCTCTGAATGGTGTAGTAATCAGCATCAGTTGCTGTTTCAGGACTGGCTAATACATACGCCGCATTAAACACATTCAGTCCTTTATTTTCCATTGCTCCCATATTGAAATCATTAACAGCAACAATCATGAATACATCCAGATCGTATTCCCGACCATACGTCTCTTCGTCCCAGCGCATGGCCTGTTTCAACGACCTTAAAGCGTGATCACACTTATGACTGTTTTCTGGATCGACATAGACCTGTAGAGCCACTTCGCGCCCTGACATGGTCACAAAACTGTCTTGCTGGCTATATAAGGTGCCCGCAACCAGTGCAAAAAGGTAACTGGGTTTAGGATGAGGATCATGCCAGCGCACCCAGTGACGACCATCACCGAACTGCCCCTGTTCCTCCATATTTCCATTTGAAAGCATGATCGGCCATTGCTCTTTATCTGCCACAATTGACACGGTAAAAACTGCCATCACATCAGGACGATCCAGATAGTAGGTGATTCGCCTAAAACCTTGTGCTTCACATTGAGTACACAGCAAATTTCCTGAATGATACAAACCTTCCAGCGCCGTATTTTTATCTGGATGAATGATTGTTTCGATTTCTAACTCAAAGTCATCTGGCACTGTCGGTAGCAACAATGAGCTATCACTACACTGATATTCATTGCCCTGAAGTTCACGACCATCCAGCTTGATAGATACCAAATCCAGTTGTTCACCATCCAGTACACATGCGCCCCCTTTTCCATCAGGATTACGACGCATCTTTAAAACACTGTGAACTTTGGTTTCAGCAGCCGAGAGTTCGAAATGTAATGCAACATGATCTATCAAATAATCGGGTATCTGATAATCTGCTAACAATATTTCTGTTGGTGATGAACTCAAAGCTGTCATTATAAAAACTCAATAAAATTAAAAATCGTCCAGTGTTTTAATTGACCAGACTTCATACGCAGGAGTTTCGTAGGGGTGGCTATCAAGCAACGCCTGCAATACGGCTTTGATATGTTGATCATCACAAATCATTTCAACACGATATTCTGCAACACTTTCCACTTTATCCTGTTGGCCTATAAATGGCTGACTGCCAGATAATGGCTTGAACTGACCGGTACCTAACGTTTCCCAAGAACAGCAATCATAACCATGATAACGCCCTGCACCCTGAGAAAACAGGGCCTGTTTGACCGCTTCTTTATGACTTTCCGGAACAAAAAAAACCAGTTTATTCATTTACTTCAATAGCCATTTCTGGCCAATACCGTTACCGGCTTCACTGTAGACGGCCTTACCATCTGGTGAAAATGAAACGGCCTGTATTACCACACCTGGGCGCAATGCTTGCCTACGTGCTACCTGCCAGCAATCCAACCTGTCACCCGTAACAACTTGCCATAAGCACAATTTCCGTGATGCATGACCAGTGATTAAATAATTGTTATCCGGTGAAAAATCAATGGCAGTAGTGGTCATTTTAAAAGTGGGAAAGTCTGGTAAAGGTCTTTCTTTTGGCCATATAGAGGAGGTTCGCAAACTATATTGCTCTTCTCCTGACACCATATTCCAAAAATGTGTTTGACCGTTACCCGCTCCAGTTAATACAAAACCACCTTTAGGATAAAATGCAACAATGTTGACTGAATTGCTGTGTTTCCAACTACGTAGTTGTTCACCCGTTGTCAGATCCCATAATCGCGCCATTTGATCATCGCCACCGGTTAATCCATATTTTCCACTAGGAGAAATAGCGACAGAATTAATTAACTGGTTAATAGGGGCATTAACTGGGGATCCTTCATGCTCAAGTATCTTTACAACTCGGTTTTCGATGACATCAAAATACACAGCAGTGCGGTCATACAGAGCCAACAATAAATAATCACCCTGTGGGGACAATGCCAATGATTTTATTTTTACAGGAAAGGTGAAACGCATCATAGGTTCACCAGTGGCAACCTCCCACAATACAATGATGTCTTGTTCAGATGTTGCCGCGACTTTTCCATCACCAGAAAAGCCGACCGCCGTTGTGGTTCCGACTTCTTCGGGCTTATTTTGCCAGCTATAAACCACCTTGTTATTCTCTAGATCCCATAATCTGGCGGGTCCATCAGTATCACCCACCAATACATACTTCCCATCAGGAGAAAATGCCGCTGCATAACTGCTTAGCTCACTATGAGCCCATTGCTCATCTGATACTTTTTCTGCGGTACACCCAACTAACAACACTGCCATTAATAGCAATCGAAATACACCTTGTCCATGCAGTGTTATTGTCATGTCGGTTAATTCCTTGTCTAGGATTTTGGTAACGTTACGCCTTGCTGTCCCTGATATTTACCAGCACGATCTGCATAAGAGGTTTCACAGACTTCATCAGATTCGAAAAATAACATTTGTGCTACACCTTCATTGGCGTAGATTTTTGCAGGTAACGGTGTGGTATTGGAAAATTCTAGCGTTACATGCCCTTCCCACTCTGGTTCTAATGGTGTGACATTCACAATAATGCCACAACGAGCATAGGTCGATTTACCCAAACAAATTGTCAATACATTACGCGGAATCTTAAATGTTTCTATAGTCCGAGCCAATGCAAAGGAGTTTGGCGGAATGATACAAACATCAGAATTGACATCAACAAAACTGCTTTCGTCAAAGTTTTTCGGATCTACTATGGCAGAATTTATATTGGTAAAGATCTTAAATTCTGACGAACAACGCACATCATAACCATAACTGGATGTCCCATAAGAAATCATCTTTCCATTACCAGTATCGCGCACCTGACCTGCTTCAAAAGGTGATATCATGTCATGTTGCTCGGCCATTCGGCGGATCCATTTATCTGATTTGATGCTCATATTCCATTCACTTTAAATTAATAGATAACCCTAATGATAGCGTGATTAATCGTTCTTGATAACGATATTAGGAAACGCTGTCGAAAAATCTTTACCTTGTTTAGCCAGTCTTGCTGCTACACGTCGTGCGATAGTGCGGTAGGCCATACTCAATTCTCCATCGGGATCAGCCACTACTGTGGGTTGTCCACGATCGGCATCTTCACGAATTTTAATATCCAGCGGCAAACTTCCTAACATATCGACATCATATTGTTGTGCCATTCGTTCGCCACCTCCAGAACCAAAAATATGTTCTTCATGGCCGCATTGACTACAGATGTGGGTACTCATATTTTCAATCACACCCATGACTGGTACATTAACTTTTTCAAACATTTTTAATGCCTTACGGGCATCAAGTAGTGAAATATCTTGTGGTGTAGTGACAATGACAGCACCGCTAACTGGTATTTTTTGAGATAAGGTCAACTGAATATCGCCTGTACCAGGTGGTAGATCAATTACCAAATAATCCAGATCTTTCCAGTTGGTATCATTCAGCATTTGTTCAAGCGCCTGTGTCACCATTGGGCCTCGCCAGATCATTGGCTCTTCTTCGTCGATCAAGAAACCTATTGACATACTTTGCAGACCATAACTTTCTATAGGTTCTATCGATTTACCATCGACTGATTCAGGGCGCTGTGTTTTGCCTAACATTCTAGGTTGGCTTGGACCATATATATCAGCATCCAACACACCTACTTTGGCACCTTCAGCTGCTAATGCCAGTGCTAAATTGACAGATGTCGTCGACTTGCCTACTCCACCCTTGCCTGAGGCAACAGCAATAATGTTTTTGATATTTTTTATACTACTCACACCCTGCTGGACTTTGTGTTTAGTGATATTCCAGTCAATATTCACAGAAACATTGTCCAATCCGGTCTGATCTTTAAGTAATGACAGCAAATCACTTTGTAAGCTTTCAACATACCCTTTTGCAGGATAGCCCAGAGTCAATCCAACTACTAAGGTGTCACCATCCAGATTAATATCAATTTTTGCCTTTGTTTCACCCAGAGTCATCTGGCTTGAAGGATCTTGATAATCATTGACGATCTGCTCGATTTGAGGCGGGTTTAGCATTAAATACTCCTGATTAAAATCCGCAAAGTACTCTGAGTCAGAGTAGTGCAACGACACATTGTATACTGACTCGCTGTTAGCTTCACCCATATAAGAGGTAAGGACTTTGATCTATGACAATAAAACAGTCGATCGCTATTTGGGACTCTGAAGAGAATCCTGCAATGGCCAGTCACGATAATTAAAGACCTGACCTTCTTTCCGTACACGGGCGATCTCAGCCAGATCCAGGTCAGCATAGATCCAGCCTGCTTTATCCACAGGACCTTCAATTAAAATGCCATTGTCAGGAAAGCCATAATCAACAGGCGTATAAATACTCGCTCGGCCAGTATTGACATCGACCGCCTCTGACCATGGTGCATCACCATAGGTAGGTGAATGAATCACAAAACACTGGTTTTCCAATGCACGAGCCTGACAACCAATGCGTACTCGATGGAAGCCTGCTTCAGTATCAGTACAACTCGGTGCCAGAATCAGATCAGCACCGGCAACAACTTGTTGATGAGCAATCAATGGAAACTCAGTGTCATAACAAATATTGATACCAATTTTGCCGATATCAGTATCAAGAACACGAATTTCATTTCCCGCTTTAATCAGCCACTGCTCATTTTCAAACCGGGTCATGATCAATTTATCCTGATAGCCAATCAAGCCATCTGGACCATACAGGTTGGCGCGATTACGGAAAGTACCATCAGACTGTAGCACTGGAAATGTTGTTCCCAGAATCATTACATCGTATTGACGTGCTAATTGCTGATGCAGTTCCTGCCAATCGGCATACACTGTCTGCATCGCATGGAGTTGTTTGTTAAGGTCCTTATAAGTATCTTCGCCGAACATGGATGCCAGTTCCATACTGCCGTATTCCGGCAACACCAGCAGTTTTGCCTGTTGGCCACTGGCATCAGTCACCCAACGGCTTATTTTATCCTCAAACTCTGACCACTGATTGAAAAAACCAATGTCGTATTGTGCGACGGCAACTTTTACTGTGCTCATACTAACTTTTTCATCCAGAAGGTCATTGGTTTAGGCGACTCGTGATCTTCACCCAGCTCTTTCCAGCTGAATGTTGTACTTAATTCAGGGTGTTTTTCATAACCCCGTTTACGCCAGAAGTTATCAAGTGGTTCGTATTCTTCTGGACGTAGAGGATGGTCGTCCGGTCGTTGCACACCACAAAAACAGCTGTAGTCAAAACCACCGATTTCACGTGCATGTTCCTCGCGTTGCTCAAAAAATGCAACGCCTGCTCCCTGACCGCGATATTGCGATAATAATACCGACTCGCCGCAATAAAATACTTTATCAACGTCATAACCAGCATCAATGAAGGGCTTTTTAACTTCGTCCGTTTCGTGTTTCAGCGGAATACCGGTCGAGGCACCCACAACCTTATCCCCGTCAAATGCCAGCACAATCACACTGTCAGGCGCCTGAATATAAGTTTGCAGATAACGTTCTTCGTATGCCAAATCGCCATCATACAGATAGGGGAAGTCACGAAACACCTGGATACGTAGTCGCGCCAGTTCAGGAATATATTGACTGAGTTGTTCGCCTGACAGTCGTTGCAGTTTCAACATGACCCGTTCCTGAATTAACCGGCTACTTGAGCAATCCAGTCTTCTAGGTTGTAGTAGTTAGTGACCCGAGCCACTTTACCATCACGGATGTCAAAGAAAGCACCGGCAGGCAAACGATAAGTTTGGCCATCAGCTTCCGGCAAACCTTCGTCTGTTGACAGGTATTCACCCAGAACCGTGAACTCTACAGCTGCGCGGCTACCGTCTTCGTTTGTAGTGATAGAAATATCTACGATTTGCTCTTTGTAGTGTGCATTCATGCGATCCATGAACTTGGAAAACGCTTCTTTACCTACTTCGCGGTCGCCTTGATTGATGTCATGGATCACATCATCAGTCAGCATAGCCAAGAAGGCATCCATATCCTGACGGTTAAATGCCGCATAATAGTCTTGCAGTAATTGTGCAGTAGCCTGGTTCATAGTTAGTAGTTCCTAAAGATAAAAGCGCGCAATTCTATCGCGTTTATTTAATTTATAAAAGCAGTATTTTTACTTCTTATTCAGTCTGTTACGCTGGACGATGCCCATCATTTTATACGTCAGCATTGATGCGGCAAAATCATAAGCATGAAAACCCTTAATTGGTGCAAACTCCATGATGTCAAAACCGATAATTTCACGTTGTTGTGCGACCGATTCAAACAGGCTCAGTGTCTGATACCAACTTAAACCACCGGGTACCGGTGTACCAGTTGACGGAAATACTGATGGATCCATACCATCGATATCAAGCGTAAAAAACACCTTGTCCGGAAAATCATCGGGAAGCACAATGCTATTGATATTGTTGGGTACTAATACATCAGCATCCCGATACAACACATTAAACTGCTCACGGTGGGCGATTTCTTCCTCACAAAAAGCACGAATACCCAGCTGATACAAGGGAATACCCATATCAACCGCACGCTTCATCACTGAGGCATGACTGAGTGGATCGCCCTCATAAGCCTCACGTAAATCAGCATGAGCATCGATCTGAACAATACCAAAATCATCAATGCCAGCGGCTTTCAGGCCTTTCAGCACCCCATAGGTCACAGTATGTTCACCGCCAAATACTACAGGCATAGCACCCTGTTGAACGATGGCTTTTGTTGCTAAGGCAATGTTTTCAATTACCTGCCCTGGTGGCACTGAACAATCGACAGCATCGCAGGTATAAATGCCTTCATCACAGGGTTTACTGTAACCATCCCACTGTTCCAATTGCCAGGAAGCTTTTAGTATTGCTCGTGGACCTAGTGCAGTCCCGCCACCATACGAAACCGAATTTTCATAGGGCACTGGTAGCACATGAAACATGGCCTGTTGTGGTTCAGGCTGCTCAATTTCTGACCCCATAAAAATGGGATACGGCTTTTGAATAGATTCCATTTACGATAGCCTGTTTTTAAAGTCTTCATATCCAAAGGTTTTGACCACACGCAATTCATCTGTGGTTGAGTTCCAAATGGCAATAGCCGGCAACTTGGTGCCATTAAAGGTGGTGGTTTTCACCATAGTGTAATGACTCATATCTTCAAAGATCAGTCGTTGTCCAATCTGCAATGGCTCAACAAAACTATAGTCCCCTATAACATCGCCAGCCAGACAGGTTAAACCACCAAGCCGGTATGTATAAGGCAGCACGTTAGCTTCATCAGCCCCCGTGATATCAGGCCGATAGGGCATTTCAAGTGTATCCGGCATATGGCAGGTAGCCGAGGTATCAAGGATTGCCTGATCCAGTTTATTCCAGCTGATATCCAATACTTCACAACTTAAAATACCCGTGCCAATAGCAACCGCTTCACCCGGCTCCAGATACACCTGAACTTGATGACGATCGGCAAAATCACGTACCAGCTCCACCAATCCGTTGATGTCATAGCCATCAGCAGTAATATGATGGCCACCACCAAAATTAACCCACTCCATTTGTGGCAATAGCTGGCCAAATTTGGCTTCGACCGCCGCTACCGTTCTGGCAAGCGGCTCAAACCCCTGTTCACACAAGGTATGAAAATGCAGGCCAGTGATACCATCAAGCAATGATTCGTCCAGCTGTGATAATGGAATTCCTAATCGTGAACCCGCTGCACAAGGATCATAAATTGGCACGGCACCTTCCGAATGTTCAGGATTGATCCGTAAACCGAAATGCAACTCCGGTCTTTTTATTTTGGCTTCCAGACAACGTTCACGGAAACGCTTCCACTGGCTACAGGAGTTAAAAACAATATGATGAGCAAACTCCAGTAGTTCAATCAGATCTGACTCACTGTATGCTGCTGCAAACACATGGACTTCGCCGCCATATTGTTCATGACCCAGTTTGGATTCATGCAAACCACTGGCACAGGTTCCACTCAAATACCTTGCGGTTAATGGTGCCAGCGACCACATAGAAAAGGCTTTCAATGCCGCCAGCACTTTTGCACCGCTGGCATCGGCCACCTGTTTCAGAATCGATAAGTTTCGCTCAACCGCCACTTCATCAACCACAAAACAGGGGGATGGCAAACGTGACAGATCCAGCTTGCTAAAATCAGTAAACTGCATTGAATTTAGTTATCCAGATCAAAGCTATCCAGCTCAACCACAGTCCATGGCAAACCGTATTTATTCATGTCTTCCATAAATGGATCCGGATCAAACTGTTCAATATTCCATACTCCCGGATTTTTCCATTTACCTTCCACCATCAATTTGGCACCGATCATTGCCGGTACACCAGTAGTGTATGAAATGGCTTGTGACTCAACTTCTTTATAACAGTCCTGGTGATCCTTAATGTTATAAATGTACACAATTTTTTGTTTGCCATCTTTAACACCTTTGACCACACAACCAATACAGGTCTTACCTTTGGTACGTGGACCTAGGGTCGAAGGATCCGGCAGTAACTGTTTCAGAAACTGGATCGGCACGATTTTTTGACCGTTAAATTCAATTGGCTCAATACCAGTCATGCCAACATTGCCCAATACTTCAAGATGTTTCAGGTAATTTTCTGAAAAACTCATCCAGAACTGTGCCCGTTTCAAGCTTGGAAAATGTTTGGTTAGCGATTCCAGCTCTTCGTGATACATACGATAAATATTAAAGGTTCCAACCTCCTCCGGACAGGTAAAGCTCGTTTTTTTCGACATTGCAGGCGTAGTGACAAACTCGCCATTTTCCCAATGCCGGCATTCAGCAGTGACTTCCCGGATATTTATTTCAGGATTGAAATTAGTGGCAAATGGATAGCCGTGATCACCGCCATTCACATCAATAATGTCGAGCTCATGAATTTCATCAAAATAATGTTTGGCAATATAGGCGGTGAATATATTGGTTGCACCTGGGTCAAAACCACTGCCAAGGAGTGCAGTCAGCCCAGCCTGCTTGAATTTATCGTGATACGCCCACTGCCATTTGTATTCAAATTTAGCGGTGTCGAGTGGCTCATAGTTAGCGGTATCAAGATAATGTACACCGGCCGCCAGACAAGCATCCATAATGGTCAAATCCTGATAAGGCAGAGCGACATTGATCACCAGTTCAGGTTGTTCTTTTTCTAACAATGCCGTTAATTCAGGTACATTGTCAGCATCAACCTGGGCTGTTCTGATAGGTCTATCCAGTTGGGCAGCAATGGCTCTGCATTTCGATTCAGTTCGACTGGCCAATAAAATCTCAGAAAACACTTCCGGCAACTGAGCACATTTATGGGCAACAACACCACCAACACCACCAGCACCAATAATCATCACTTTAGACATAACTCAATTCCTTTAAAATGAATTATTAACGTTCAAAAAATGTGTAACCCTGCATACCTTCACGGAATGCTTTTAATATTTGCTGGCGTACTGACACAGTAATTTTTCCATCCCTTACAGCCTGCTCAGCAATCCGGCGGAATTGTTCTTCCATCACTTTCGGATCATATTCCACATAACTGAGTACATCGGCAATACTGTCCCCATGAAACTCACGGACAAAATCAAAACTGCCATCTTCATTGATATGTACACTGACTACATTGGTATCACCAAACAGATTATGCAAATCACCTAATGTTTCCTGATAGGCACCCACCAGAAACACACTCAGATAATATTCTTCATTATCTTTCAGGGCATGAAGTGGCAGTGTTTTACGGATGCCATCAGCATGGGCAAAAGAATCTATTTTTCCATCACAATCACAAGTAATATCGGCCAATACTGCATTGCGAGTAGGTTCCTCACCCAGACGATGAATCGGCATGATAGGGAAGATCTGATCCATAGCCCAGATATCAGGCAAAGACTGAAACAGACTAAAATTGCCGTAATAAATATCAGACAGTAACTCTGGCAGAGTTTCCAGTTCCGGTGAAATACGTGTCGCCTGAGGCAATAATTCCGATATTTTTTCCAGAATTGCCAGTGAAATATTTTCGGCCAGTGCTCGCTCACGAAGACTGGATTGTCCACGGTGGAATTCTTCGCGCATTTCATCTCGATAATACAAAGAATCGTTATAACATTCCTGTAAATTTTTTAACGTCACATTTTGCAATACATAAAACAGGTTGCCCAACAAATCATGGCTATCCTCAGGTAATGTTTCTGGTAATTTGCCCGGTTTATGATCGCGTACATCAAGAATATTGAATAACAACATGGATGAATAAGCGACCAATGCCCGGCCCGACTCTGACACAATTACTGGGTGAGCAATGCCGAGTGGCTCAAAACTTTCCTGAATGGTTTCAACAATATTGGAACAATATTCCTCCAGACTATAATTCATACTATGGGTGGTATTCGTACGTGTACCCTCATAATCCACCGCTAGTCCGCCGCCAAGATCAATATACCCCATCGGTGCACCTTCTTCGATCAGGCCAGTATAAAAACGGCAGGCTTCCAATACACCCGTACGAATATTGCGGATATTCGGAATTTGTGAGCCTAAGTGACTATGCAACATTTGCAAACAATGCAGCATGTTCGATTGTTTTAATTGTTCAACGACATCCAATAAGGCATTGGTAGATAAACCAAAGATAGAACGATCGCCACTATCTTCATTCCAGTGCCCTTCAACCATCGATGCTAGCCTGATACGTACACCGATAAGAGGTTCAATACCCAGTGCTGCACTACGAGCGAGAATAATCGGCAGCTCCGACAACGTTTCTATCACGAAAAAACATGGAATTCCCATCTGGCGTGCATACAAGCCCAGATCGATAAACTCAGCATCTTTATAGCCATTACAAATAATCAAGCTGTCATGATCTTTTAACTGCGACAACGCAATAATGAGTTCGGCTTTACTCCCTGCTTCCAGCCCATGATGGTAGTGACGGCCAAAGTCGGCTATCTCTTCTATAACATGACATTGCTGATTCACTTTAATCGGGAAAACGCCACGATAATAGCTTTGGTAATCCGCTTGTTTAATCGCGTTGGCAAATGCCTCATTCAACTGTTTTATCCGTTGATCCAGCAAATTTTCGATACGCAAAACAGCGGGCATTTCTAGGCCGCGCTCTTTCATACCGTTCACAATATCTATTATAGGTACCTGAACTGTACTGTCTCCAAACTGAATACTGACTACAGCATTGCCATCTGCTGATATATCAAAATAATCAGAACCCCAATCGCGGACACCATAGAGCTCGACACTGCGTTCAGTATCCCATTTTGTGGCCTGCTGTTGGCGTTGTATATCATCTGTTTTTTGGGTAATAGCCATGGGCAGTCGCTCTCGTTAACAACCGGTAAAGCGCGAAATTTTACACTTTAACTTAAAAAAACAAAGTTTTTATTTTTGATTGTGGCTACTTGCTATTTTCTGGCGAAAATTTGCTTAAAGAAAATTATCAAAGATCTGTGTTATTCGAGTATTTTCGTATTCCAGTCAATCACACTTTTTTGTACATCATTAATTTCACCATCAGCACTGGTCACAACACTGGAAATTTTAGCTGACAGTGTCGATCCATACTGATTTGCCAGAACATTGCCTATCATGATCACGAAAATTGCCATCACAATCACATATAAATGGGTAAATATAACTTTTGCCATTGGCGGGCTCCCTTAATTAGTTATGTCTGTTGGTATAACAATTTATTCATGGTAGTGATTGTGCTTACGCTGATTTCTTTTGGGCATACTCGCTCACACTCACGATAATTACTGCAACTGCCAAAACCTTGTTCTTCCATGGCTTCCAATAATTTTTTTGTGCGCTCCTTATCAATCTGCCCTTGTGGCAAAATCGACAAATGCGTCACTTTTGCAGCCACAAACAATGTGGCTGACGCATTGGGACACGCTGCGACACAGGCACCACACCCAATACAAGTTGCCGAATCGAATGCCGCATCAGCCACCTGTTTTTCAATTGGAATCGTATTAGCCTCACTTGCAGAACCTGTTCTAATCTCAATATAACCGCCAGCCTGCATAATCTTGTCAAACGCTGTTCTGTCTACAATCAGGTCTTTAATTACTGGAAATGCCGTAGCACGCCAAGGCTCGATCCATAATTCTTTTTCATCTACATAGTCACGCATATACTGCTGACAGGTTGTAGTGGCGTGTTGCTTACCATGCGGCGTGCCGTTGATTACTAGGTTACAGGAACCACAAATTCCTTCTCGACAATCAAAATCAAAAGCAATAGCTTCCTTGTCCTGAGAAATAAGGTGCTCATTCAATGCATCCAGCATTTCAAGAAATGAAGTACTTTCACTAGCTTCTATCTGATGTTGTTCGAAATAGCCTTGCGATTTCGCATCTTTTTGTCGCCAAATGTGTAATGTAAATATCATCGGTAATTTCTTATATTAGGCCTGACGAATTCAAAATGCAGATCTTCTTTGTATATCACTGGCATGCTCACATTTCCACTGTACTGCCAGGCAGCCACATATGAAAATTCATTATCTTTTCGCTGTGCTTCACCTTTTTCTGTCAGATGCTCAGCGCGGGCATGACATCCACACGATTCTTCTCTTGTTATAGCATCAATACAGATCAATTCAGCCAGTTCAAAGAAATCTGCAACCCTACCAGCTCGTTCCAGTGTTTGATTCAACTCTTCATCACTGCCAGTGATTTTTACCTGTTGCCAGAACTGTTGTCGTAACTGTTGAATTTCACTGATCGCATTTTCTAATAAGGTTTTTTCTCTATCCATTCCACAGGCATGCCAGAGTATTTGCCCTAATTGACGATGAAAGTCATCTGGCGTTTTCCGAGGATCTGGAGCATTTAATAATCGTTTGATTCTATCCTGACTGGTTTGTAATGCCTGTTCAGCTTCCGGATAGTTGTTTTTCTGATCCAGCGGTTTTTGTTGTGCCAGATAATTAGACACTGTTGCAGGTAAAATAAAATAACCATCCGCCAGACCCTGCATTAATGCGCTAGCTCCCAGTCTGTTAGCGCCATGATCAGAAAAGTTAGCCTCACCTGCTGCAAACAGACCATTAATGGTGGTCATCAAATTATAATCCACCCATAACCCACCCATGGTGTAATGCACCGCTGGATAAATACGCATTGGCGTTTGATAAGGATCTTCAGCGGTAATACGCTGATACATTTCAAATAAATTGCCATATTTTTCACTGATGGCATCCAGTCCTTGCTTAGCAATCGCATCAGAAAAATCTAGGTAGACCCCTAATTTTCTGTTGTCGATATCGTGGCCGACACCTCGTCCTTCATCACAGATTAATTTGACGGCTCGTGATGCAATATCTCTCGGAACCAGATTACCAAAGGCCGGATACATCCTTTCCAGAAAATAATCCCTGTCCTGCTCTGGAATATCTTCTGGTTTTTTATCACAATCTTGCTTGTTCTTCGGGGCCCAGACACGGCCGTCATTACGCAAGGATTCGCTCATCAATGTCAGTTTTGACTGTAAGGCTCCTTGTTGTGGAATACAAGTGGGATGGATCTGAGTAAAGCATGGGTTGGCAAACAAGGCCCCCTGTTTATGAGCGCGCCATACAGCCGATGCATTGCTACCTTTGGCATTGGTAGATAAGTAAAACACGTTGCCGTAACCACCAGTACATAACACCACACAATCTGCCATATGGCTTTCAAGTTTGCCTGTCACCAAATCACGACTGACTATACCTTTGGCTTTGCCATCCATAAGTATCAGTTCCTGCATTTCACACCGAGACTGATGTTTCACTGTGCCAGCTTCAATTTGCCGACTCATGGCCTGATATGCACCCAACAACAACTGCTGCCCTGTTTGTCCTCTTGCATAAAATGTACGTGATACCTGAGCGCCACCAAATGAACGATTAGCCAGGTATCCACTGTATTCACGGGCAAAAGGCACACCTTGGGCAACAGCCTGATCGATAATATTATTGCTCAGTTCGGCCAAACGAAATACATTTGATTCTCTGGATCTGAAATCACCACCTTTAATGGTGTCATAGAACAATCGCCATACGCTGTCACCATCATTCTGATAATTTTTGGCTGCATTAATGCCTCCTTGAGCAGCAATACTGTGGGCGCGCCTTGGACTATCCTGAAAACAAAATGTTTTGACGTTATAGCCCATTTCACCTAACGATGCTGCAGCAGATGCACCAGCCAGACCAGTACCGACCACAATGACAGTGTATTTTTTTCTATTAGCGGGACTGACTATCTTCAAGTTGAATTTATGCTGTGTCCAGCGATTTTCCAAACTGCCCTTAGGTATTTGACTTTCTAATGCTATATCAGTCATGACATTACAACATAGATATACACAGGAACTGAGGCAAAACCAGTCGTTAGCAATAGGGTGCCAGTCCAAACTAATGTTGAATAGGTTGCAGTTGATTTCCCCAGAGTTTGCAACACATTTGCCAGAGAATGTTGTAAATGCATGGTCAATACAAACAATCCTGCCAGATAAAAAAGCACCATCCAATGAGATTGAAACAAGGTAACAACCTCTTCGTAAAGATTATTATCATCAAACAATAAGATCTGAAAAATATGCACCACGATAAAGATCAGTAGAAAAACAATACTGACCGTTACCAACGATGCCGGAATTTTAAATTTATCCTGTTTTTTATAATCGACAGTTCTGGCTCTGGCATTAACCTTCCTTATCCTGACAGCAGCTTTAACATGAATAAATAATGCCACTATAACAACTACTAATAACGGCCATCTAACAAAGCCATGGCTATACCAATCATAAAAACGGTTGAATATGGACTCAGTGAAAAAACTAAGGTTGGTGATCATATGAAAGATCAGATAAATCATCATCACCAGACCGGCAAGTGCCATTGTTCTTTTTTGCAATTGCAATAGTGGCTGTGCCATCAGCTTTCCATATCTACTAGAATATCTTCACTGTCACGCCTTGGCTGCAATTTTTCTTTTTGAATGGTTCTGATACAGCTGTTCCAGCGAAGAATAGCGTCATCGTTATGCTCGGGACGCATTTTCTGCGCTTGCTGATACTGCTGTAAAGCTTCAATAAAATATTCATAAGCGAATGACCGTGACATAGGTTGGCTAATTAAAAATCGTGCTCGCCGCTCATTCAGCAATCCTGAATAATAATATCGCTGATAATCACTATCCAGACATTCAATCGCTTGTTGAATAGCCTTTATTTGAGCTTGTTTTTCAGGATGATGAAATTGGTCAGTCAATGCCAGTATATAAATAACCAAAGCTTGTTGGTGATGTGGGTCGACATGAAGAATATCAAGACAAATACTTTCAGCAATTTCAGGCTCAAGCAATGATCGATATTGTCTTGCCTTATCTAGAGCCAAATCAATAGCATCAGCATGAATAGTGTGTAACTTAAGTTCCATTAGTTCACCTTTATAGCCTTCAAGCTAGTTGTACCGAAATACGTTATCACCAACTTAATCCATATCTAACCGCATTTCAATACATCGATGATGTTAAATACACATTAATAACGACACGCAAATGGAGTTAGGTCGCGATTTCTGGTATCTTTCTCCCACATTTTTATTGTCGTTAACGGTTCATTCATGCAAAGAAAAATTCTTGTTACCAGTGCCCTGCCCTATGCCAATGGTTCTATTCACCTTGGGCATCTTGTTGAATATATTCAGACAGACATCTGGGTACGTTTTCAAAAAATGCGTGGTCATGAATGTCATTATGTTTGCGCTGATGATGCTCATGGCACACCCATCATGCTTCGTGCCCAGAATGAAGGCATCACGCCAGAAGAATTGATTGCCAGTGTCAAACAAGAACATCAGGCTGATTTTGCTGACTTTGCGATTAACTTTGATAATTTCCATAGCACCCATAGTCCCGAAAATCAGGCTTTAGCCAGTCAAATTTATCTAGCTAACCGTGAAGCTGGACACATTGCAACACGTACCATCAGTCAGGCCTATGATCCTGAAAAAGAAATGTTCCTGCCGGATCGCTTTATCAAAGGTGAATGCCCAAAATGCGGCGCTGCTGATCAATATGGCGATAACTGTGAAGCCTGTGGTGCTACCTACGATCCAACAGAGTTAAAAAATCCAGTATCGGCAGTATCAGGTGCCACACCCATCACCAAGGATTCGGAACATTATTTCTTTAAACTCGGTGACTTTGAACAAACATTAAAACAATGGACTCAGGGTGGCCATATACAAACTGAAGTCAGCCACAAACTGAATGAATGGTTTGAAAGTGGCTTGAAAGACTGGGATATCTCCCGTGATGCGCCTTATTTTGGTTTCGAAATACCAGATGCGCCTAACAAATTTTTCTATGTTTGGCTGGATGCACCTATCGGTTATCTGGCCAGTTTCAAAAACTACTGCGAACGTAGTGGCGTTGATTTCGATGAATTCATGAAGCCAGACAGCACCACAGAAATGGTGCATTTTATCGGTAAAGACATCATCTACTTCCATGCCCTGTTCTGGCCTGCCATGTTACAAGGTGCGGGTTTTCGTCTGCCAAATTCAATCTATGCTCACGGCTTTTTAACCGTTGATGGCAAAAAGATGTCCAAATCCCGTGGCACCTTTATCAAAGCCCGCACCTATCTGGACCATTTAGATCCGGAATACTTGCGTTATTACTTTGCAGCCAAACTGAGTTCAGGCATTGATGATATCGATTTAAATCTGGAAGATTTCCAAAGCCGTATCAATTCAGATCTCGTTGGTAAAGTAGTCAATATTGCCAGCCGGTGTGCCGGTTTTATAAGCAAACGGTTTGATGGCAAGTTATCAAACTCCTTATCTGAACAGGCTCTGTTTGATGACTTTATTGCCCAAGCTGACACCATTGCCGACAAAATGGAAAACCGCGAATTCGGTCATGCTATGAGAGACATTATGGCTTTAGCTGACAAGGCCAACCAATACATTGATGAAATGAAACCGTGGGCTTTAGCCAAAGAAGAAGATAAAGACCAACAAGTGCACGATATCTGCACCATAGGTATCAACCTGTTCCGAGTGTTAGTGGCCTATTTAAAACCCGTATTGCCACGGACTTCTGAGCAGGCTGAAGCCTTCCTGAATATTGATTCACTGCAATGGTCAGATATCAGTACACCCTTACTGAATCACAGCATCAACAAATTCAAACCGCTGATGACACGCATTGAATCAGATAAAATTCAAGCAATCACGAATGCTTCAAAAGAAACCATGACAACTGAACAAAAATCTGAAAAGCAAGTTAATAGCAATATTGACCCAATCTCACCAGAAATCAGCTTCGATGACTTTGCTAAAATCGATCTGCGAATTGCCAAAATCGTTAATGCCGAACATGTTGAAGGGGCAGACAAGTTACTGCAACTGACTTTGGATATTGGTAGTGGTGAAAAACAAGTATTTGCAGGCATAAAATCTGCCTACTCACCTGAAGATTTGCTTGGAAAACTGACGGTGATGGTCGCTAACCTTGCCCCACGTAAAATGCGTTTTGGCCTGTCAGAAGGAATGGTTCTGGCAGCAGGGCCGGGAGGAAAAGAACTGTTTATCCTCAATCCAGATGACGGTGCTCAGCCTGGGATGCGAGTTAAATAAACACCACTGAGTCTCAATGAAAAAATCAAAGTCTGGCCACTTTGAATATTTGTCGGCAATAAAAATTGGCTCGCGGTAGCCACAATGAATAATAGCATGTTGAGAATGCCCATTTAATACGATACGAGGAAGGCGAGCCCAAATATATCCTTGTGTTTTACCAGTAAAATGTTAACTTCATTCATTCATCCATACAAAAAAGCCCCGGTATATACCAGGGCTTCTTCGTAATCCTTAGGTCAAACCAATCAAGTCTGATCCCATAAATTTATTATGTTTTTGGACGATATTTCGCATTTACGGTACCACCGACTGTCCATTGTGTTCCTACATTAGTGTCACATGCGGCAGTATAGGTAACAGTTTGACCAGCTGTAACTCCTGAACCTATTTTAGCATAAGTAATTGTCACTGTAGCAGCATTATCAGCAGGAACCGCAGCAACACCAGTTACATAAGTGCCAGCATAATCTGCAGCGGTACCAGTATAATTCAAATCAGCATTTGGTGTTGATGCAGATAAGTTTGCTTCACTACAAGCAACACCTACGGCTGTTCTAATAGGTGCTGAAATACTTACACCCTCTTGAACTTTTGCCTTGATCGTATAATCCTGATAAGCAGGCAATGCTATCGCTGCTAAAATACCGATAATCGCGATTACGATCATCAATTCGATTAATGTAAAACCTTGTTGTACTTTTTTCATGTTGCTCTCCATAGATTTCAAAAACAGCAAAACTAGATTTTGCCTCACATATCCTTAAGCTATCTTCATGCCAACAGCTACAATATTGATATTTAACATGTTTTTTTTATCCTAAAAGACAACTTATAAACAAATGGTCACATTGTGACATTGAGCGTCAATATCGGCAGAATTCCACGGCTAATTTCAATCGATCTGCTTCTGGATAGAGTGCAAGCCCTCTTTCTGCCATAGTGCAATACGACTTTTTATCACCCAAAAACTGATAGCCATCCACTAATTTGACATAGAGATCAATATCTGGCCTTTCCAGTAACAGTTTTTCACCCCATTCAGTATAGACCCTAACATTTTCATGCTGACCATATTCCATACTTGAATACATTATTGCACTCATATCTATCCACCGTGCCTGTTCTGAAAGGTACGGGTTTTTATAGGCATATGGCATTGGATTATCATTTTGTTCTCCCTTAAAAAAGGCAACAAAATCCCAGTTGGAGCGAATGGTGTGCACAAATAACACCATAAAGATAGCAAATAAGGATACTGAAATCACATTCAGAAGTCGCGTTAGAGAAATTGTGATTGTTTTTATTTTATTTCTTGCATGTAGACGGCATGTCACTGCAAGAAGGGTTATAAACACAAACCAGTGTAACGCTGACATATAAAATGGTAACTCTACCTGTGTATGTATCGCGATCGGCAGTAATATGGCTGCATTAGTACCACCTCGCTGCCAGCCATTGTGTTTCAGTGACTGCATTGCTCCAAACAGAACAAGCAATAATCCAATACCAGCAATTAATCCACCTTCAACCAGCCACAACATCATTTCATTGTGGGGATGATCGACAAATTGGTTAGGTAACGCCGCATTCGGATGTATTTTATAAAAATCCGGCTTAGCGTATTGCCAGACCCGACCAAAACTACCGATACCATGGCCAAAAACAGGTTGTTGATTAATCAAATCTAGTGCAATGCTATATATGCCCAAGCGTGCCGCACCTGAATAACCTGATTGCATCGCCACTGCTTTGTCAATTATCCTGTCGTCACTTTGATTAACACCTAGCCCAACACCTGTGACTAATGTCACCAGCATGATCATTGATAGCAACTTATGCATTTTAAAGCGTTGCCATAGAGCAGGTATCACAATAAGTAAACCAAGAATTAAAGATAAGACGCCGATTCGTGAACCGGAAAAGCCAACCAAAAAAGCAGCACAAGCAACGGAAACGACAACAACAGCCTGAAGCACTAGTTTTCCGTGCGATAGGAAGGGTCTTGTAATCAGATAAGCAGCAATCATTATCGCTGTAACCTGATAACTGGCCTGATTATTGATTTGCTGAAACAGGCCACTTGGAATTCCGTTGGGCGATTTTGGCAACCAAAATGGCATGTCATTCTGCAGCCAGATTTGTGCAATGCCAACTAGACCCTGTAACAAAGCAGATATAAGAACAACAAACAATATTCTGTCCAGCCGACCTTGTTT
This sequence comes from Gammaproteobacteria bacterium, assembly GCA_029882915.1. Taxonomy (GTDB): domain Bacteria; phylum Pseudomonadota; class Gammaproteobacteria; order Nitrosococcales; family Methylophagaceae. Next base: position 25,323 of record JAOUJZ010000019.1, read on the forward strand.
CAGACCATGCTGAAACAAACTAAAGAAAAAAGCCAGACCACCCCAGATAAATAACAAACGAAATAACCATTTTAATGGTTGTTCAACACCTGTGATGAAACCACCCAGAGTAATCAGAGTTGGAAAGGCGGCAATATAAATAAAGTATCTGGGAATAACAAAAGTCGGACGTTTAAGTACTTGATGGAATGAATACCAAATGACGATTGTAGAGACCATCCATACTGTTATGTTATTGGGTATTCTCAACCCTTCTCCACCGATATTTGGATGGTAATAAAAAGGTGCTAGCAAAAACAACACCGCCAGCATAATTTCAATCGGCTTCCACTTTGAAAAATAAGTGTGGGGCTTAGTGTTGTCCATCAAATAATCCTTGATTATTTGGGGTGTCCGCCCCAAAACTATTACTGTTTAGCGAGTTGTGCTACATCGGTTTCAAGTCAAAGGCGATGCAGATACGTTCTTCATCAGAACTGAATGGAATAGTCCTGTGGAATAACGATGATGGGAACATCACAAAATCACCGACCTCTGGTGCAATGGCCCTAGTGCTGAAATTATCATGTTTTTTCGGATAGTCATCTCCATGGGTACTGACTTCGATACTGCCTTCATGCTCATGTGTTTTCTTTGTTGGCAATGATAAATACATAGCACCACTTATCCAGCCCTCTTCATGAATATGTGAGTTTAAATGACCACCTTGTTTCATACGAACATACCATGAGCTGGCAATTTCGGTCTTTTTGGGAAATGACCGTATAAACTCACAATCAGCTCCTGCAAAGTTTTTGCGATAACGATCTACAGCATCAGCCACCAATATAGCGAGCTCTTGAAATACCGGTTCAGGCCTTTTTAATAAGTTGCCAGCAGACTGGACGCCGTTAACTAATCGGCCTTGCATTTTTTCAGAAACATCGGCCGATCTGATTTCTTTTAATAATGCTTCTCGTAACTCGCTGTTTTCGCCTTTAAGTTCTTTAATTTCAGTGTGAAAGACAAAACTCATTGGATCTGGGCAAAAGTTATAATCATTTTCTACTTCAAAGTTTTCAGCATAGTGTCCTGCTAAGGTCGCTAAGAATGGCGAATTATGTTTCACTGCTTTGAGTTCATCCAGACCTTGTTTAAACTCTTCAAAGCGGCCTGTTTTGTATAGGCAATAAAGAGAGCGCTCTTCCCAGTCCGCAAACTGAGAACGCTGAAAGTGTTCAATAGCTCCTTCTAGATCGCCACTGTCATACAAGTAAACAGCCAGACTATAATTGGCAACAGGTAAATCAGGATCCAATGCCAGGGCTTGTCTGTAAAACAGCACGGACTCATCATAACGCCCTTGATCGCGTAATACTTCACCCAAATTGCTATGCACTTCAGCATAATTAGGTTCTATCGCCAGAGCTTGATTGTAACTATCTATGGCCTCTTCCAGTTTGCCTTCGTTTTTCAAGGCTGTACCCATATTAAAATACACTTTGGCATCTTGCTGAATGGTTAATGCCCTTTTATATGTATCAATAGACTCTGCCAAACGACCCTGTTCCTGCAACACTACGCCCAAATTTACCAGCGCTTCAAAAAATCCTGGCTCACAATCAACAGCTTTTTGATAACTTTTTGCTGCATATTCAAATTTGCCCTGTTCTTGTAACGCAGTACCTAAATTGTAATGAGCATCTGTCAAAGAAGGTTTAAGACTTACGGCTTTTTTATAACTCGTAATCGCTTCATCAGTACGGTTTAGGTTAGTCAGTAATATACCCACATTAAAATGTATCTCAGCAACAGTCGGATCAATGTCTATTGCTTTACGAAATGCCATAACGGCATCTTTAAATTTGTTTTGTCCCGCAAGGGCATTGCCATAAAGATTATAAAGTACAAAAGATTTAGGAAACTGCTTGAGCAGTGTTTTTGCTGTTGATTCTGCCATTTCCAATTGACCGCTGTTTAATGCCTGTAATACGGGTTGGATCTCTATTTGAGTCGGTTGTCTTAAATTAATTGGTCGCTTCATTCTCTCTGCCTTACTGGGTTATTACACACATGGTGCAACACTACTTACTGCTTAATAAAAAGTTTGAATGTATAACACCTCCTTCGATCCTGCAACATCAACTCACTATTCAAACATATAAAATCATGGCAGGCTTGTACCCAGACAAAGTATAGGTAAACAATCTTATGGACACCCTCACACAAGCATTATTAGGTGGTGCCGTCGGCTATGTAGTCGCAGGCAAGCAGACTCCAAGAAAAGCACTGCTATGGGGCGCTGCAATTGCTGTTTTACCTGATTTGGATGTTTTTATACCTTATGAAGATGATCTGACTGCCATTACTATGCATCGAAGCTGGACCCATTCGTGGCTGATTCAAACGCTGGTTGCGCCATTGCTTGCATATGGGATGCATCGCTTTGACACTCGTCTACAATTACATACATGGTGCTGGCTGATATGGTTAGTACTTATCACTCACAGTGGTCTTGATGCACTGACAGTGTACGGTACCCAATTATTCTGGCCATTCATGCCACCACCTGTTTCTGGTGGCAGTATTTTTATTATTGATCCCATTTATACAGCATCACTGCTAGCAGGATTTATTGGCGTTGTTGTTCTGCCTGATTCAAATTCAAGCAGGCGCTGGCTGTTATCTGGTTTTGTATTTAGTTGCTGTTATCTTTTATGGGGACTGACAGCACAAAATTGGGTTGAACAGCAGGCCAGAACCGCATTGGCGAAACACAATATCGCCTATAACAACATTCTTGTTGGTGCGACCCCGTTTAACTCGCTGCTATGGCGTGTACTGGTAATTGATGATGAGCATTATTATCAAGGTTTTCGCTCTGTATTTGACCCAAGTGATGATTTCAATTTCAGTCAATATGACCGACATAGCGATCTAAAAACACCGGTAGAAAATCTGGCGTCATTTGAACGGTTAGACTGGTTTACTCATGGATTTTACGCCATGCAACAACATGACAGTCGGATTATTGCTACTGATTTAAGAATGGGCATAGAACCCATTTATTTTTTTCGTTTTCAGTTAGCTGAAGTTAACAATGACAATAGTGTTACCCCATTCCCTTCGCAACGAATTCGCAGTCAATCCTGGTCATTAAAAAATTTAGGCTGGTTGTGGCAACGGGTATGGGATCCAGATGCCCAATTAGTGATTCAATTCAAACAGGATTGAGGGGATACAAACTCATAACCTTGTGCTTCAGCCACAGCCTTATAAGTCACCATGCCGTGATAAATATTCAAACCCTGTCGTAGATGTTGATTGTCTGCCAGTGCCTTTTTAGCCCCTTTATTTGCTAATTCCAAAACAAAAGGCAGCGTGGCATTGGTTAATGCAAATGTTGATGTCCGAGCGGCCCCGCCGGGCATATTTGCCACACAATAATGAATAATTCCTTGTTCCACAAAGGTTGGATTCTCATGAGTGGTGGCATGTGATGTTTCAAAACATCCGCCCTGATCTATAGCCACATCAACCAGAACGGCACTCTGTTTTAATTGTGTCAGCATCTCGCGCGTGATTAATTTGGGCGCATTAGCTCCGGGCACTAAAACGGCGCCAATAATCACATCAGCGCGAATAACAGCTCTTTCTATCATATTTTTGGTGGCATATAAGGTTTTCAGCTGGGGACCATACTGATCATCAAGCTGTTTCAAGCGCGCCAAGGAACGATCAACCACTGTTACATCAGCACCCATTCCCATTGCCATTCGAGCTGCATTTATTCCTACAACCCCACCACCTAATACAACGACTTTAGCAGGCGCCACACCGGGCACACCACCCATTAATATCCCCATACCGCCCTGAGTCTTCTCCAACGCATGTGCCGCTACTTGTATTGCCATTCTGCCAGCCACTTCACTCATCGGCGCCAGTAATGGCAGGCCACCATGATCATCGGTTACTGTTTCGTAGGCGAAACATATCGCATTTGATTCAATTAAATCTTTTGTTTGTTGTGGATCAGGCGCCAGATGCAAATAAGTAAACAAAATCTGTCCGGCCCGTAACATTGCTCGTTCTTGAACTTGCGGCTCTTTGACTTTTACAATCATGTCTGCACGAGTGTATATCTCACTGGCTGCGCTAACAATTTCAGCGCCTGCCTGTTGGTATAGAGAATCGGTTAAGCCAATCGATTCTCCAGCATTATGCTCTACTAACACCTGATGTCCTGCAGATATCACCTCTCTTACACCTGATGGTGTTATACCAACTCGATATTCGTTATTTTTAATTTCTTTAGGTACACCAATTAACATCACAATTCTCCGGTTTTTTATTGATGTCTTTTCTGTTGTAATGAGATCCCTTCCGATAACTTAAATCAATTGTGACTATTGTGGCAACCAATTCAACCCCATTATCAACATTACACTTCGACAATCGTTTTGTTCGCGAACTGCCTGCTGATCCACTAACCGAAAACCAGCGTCGTCAGGTCATGAAGTCATGTTACTCCTATATCGAGCCCACACAGGTTAAACATCCTCAATTACTAGCCTATTCAAAAGAAGTGGCACAGCTTATTGATTTGGACGAACAAGATTGCTTCTCCAGCCTGTTTACACAGGTATTTTCTGGCAATAAGGTATTGAATGGAATGCAACCCTATGCCCAATGTTACGGTGGTCATCAGTTTGGCAACTGGGCAGGACAATTGGGTGATGGCCGCGCTATCAATTTAGGTGAAGTAGTTAACCAACAAGGTCAGCGACACACATTACAGCTAAAAGGTGCCGGGGAGACACCGTATTCCCGATCGGCTGACGGGCTGGCTGTATTACGCTCTTCTGTACGTGAATTTTTATGTAGCGAAGCGATGTTTCATCTTGGTGTGCCCACCACTCGTGCACTCAGTTTAATCACTACTGGCGAAAGTGTTGTTCGTGATATGTTTTATGATGGTCGTCCAAAAGCTGAACCAGGTGCCATAGTGTGTCGTGTTGCACCGTCCTTTCTGCGTTTTGGTAGTTATGAACTATTTTCAGCCCGTGGCGATATTGATACCTTAAAACAACTGGTCGATTATACGATCCGTACTGACTTCCCTCATATTGGTGAACCGTCTGTTGAAGTCTATCTTAACTGGTTCAAAGAAGTCTGTGAGCGTACGGCTGACATGATTGTTCACTGGATGCGAGTAGGGTTTGTACATGGGGTAATGAATACCGACAATATGTCGATTTTAGGACTGACTATTGATTATGGCCCTTATGGCTGGTTGGAAGATTATAATCCTGACTGGACACCGAATACTACGGATGCCAATAGTCGCCGCTATCGCTTTGGCCATCAGCCACAAATTGCCCAATGGAATTTGTTTCAACTCGCCAATGCGATATATCCTTTAATTGAACAAGCTGAACCGTTACAGGAGATCATCCAGAACTACACCCATGTCTATACTGAGAAATGGCAGCTGATGCGTACCGACAAACTGGGATTAAACTCTTTTGTATCTGAAACTGATGATGCACTCAACCATGAATTGCATGAGATTTTGCAGCTAGCTGAAACTGATATGACTATTTTTTACCGCAAGTTGGCAGATCTGGACACAGAGTCGTTAGAACAATCTGATCAACAATTACTGGCTTCATTGATGGATGCCTACTATGCACCTGATGCATTAACCACCAATGACAAAACCCGTATTTGTAACTGGCTCCGTGACTACCAGAAACGTGTACAACTGGATGGTACACCTGATACAGTCCGTAAACAAAAGATGAATGCGGTTAATCCAAAATATGTACTACGCAACTACATGGCTCAACTTGCCATTGATGAAGCTGAACAAGGTGACTTTACTTTAATCAATGAGCTACTGGAACTACTACGTCATCCTTATGATGAACAGATAGACATGGAACACCATGCTGCCAAAAGGCCTGACTGGGCACGAGAACGAGCTGGATGTTCCATGTTATCGTGTAGCTCCTGATAATTTGATGACGAGGGCAAGCAACATGAGGAATCATTTCTTTATTTTATGTTGGTTTGTAGTGCTCATTCATATACCACAGGTACACAGCAAAGAACTTTCACCTTCTGAATCGCTACAGGTAGATATGATAGCCTCTGGACTAGGCGTGCCCTGGGGGATGGCGATCTTACCTGACAACACACTGTTAATAAGCCAACGTGAAGGCACATTATCTAAGCTCAATCTAAAAACAGGTGAACTACAAACAATTACCGGGCTGCCCGCCATTAGGGTTGATGGTCAAGGTGGTTTGTTTGATGTTGCTCTCTCGCCTGATTACGCAAGCGATAAATGGCTGTATTTCAGCTATAACAAAGATGTACAAGGTCAGGGAGCAACCACACTTGCCCGTGCCAGACTCCACAACCAAATCTTAGTCGACTGGCATGACTTATTAGTTACTCAATCGACAACCAAAAACAATGTTCACTTTGGCGGCCGTATTACTTTTGACCACCACGGCCATGTCTTTTTATCTGTTGGAGAGCGTGGCATACGCACTAACGCTCAAAACCTGTCAAATCACGCCGGTTCGATTTTACGGCTAAACCTTGATGGCAGTGTGCCCGATGACAATCCATTTGTTGGTGATAACAATGCATTAGCTGAAATATGGAGTTATGGCCATCGCAATCCACAGGGATTGTTTTTCAATCAACAGACGCAACAACTTTGGGCAATTGAACACGGTCCTCGAGGGGGGGATGAAATTAACCTGATAAAAGCCGGAAAAAATTATGGCTGGCCAGTGATATCTTATGGCATGGAATATTGGGGACCCATCGCTGTTGGCGAGGGCACTGAAAGAGAAGGTATGGAACAACCCATAAAAACGTATATTCCATCGATCGCGCCTAGCAGTCTCATTCAATATACTGGCAGTACATTTCCTAATTGGCATGGCAGCTTATTGGCTGGTGCATTAAAATCTCAACACCTTAATCAAGTCATATTAAATGATGAAAATAAGGCCATTGCCGAATATAAATTACTACGATCTGTCGATGGTCGCATTCGTAATATCATCGAAAGTCCTGAAGGTTGGCTTTATATCTCGACAGATAATGGACGTATTTTAAGAGTTAAACCTAATCACTCGGCAGAATAACGAATAGCCACTACATAATAGGTCTTTTTTCCATCCTGGACACGTATGGTCACCTCATCATCTATTTCTTTGCCTAACAACGCTTGTGCTAAAGGCGAATCCAGACTGATATTGCCTTTTTGATGGTCAATTTCATCAGGGCCAACAATACGATATTCAACTTCATTTCCTTGCTCATTTTCCAGTTTCACCCAAGCAGCAAAAAAAATCTTATCTACAATGTTCGGACTATCAGCAACAACATGTAAATCTGGCATGCGTTTCTGCAAATAACGGATACGACGATCCAAACCGCGTAATTCTTTTTTGCGATAAATATATTCCGCATTTTCAGACCGATCACCTTCAGCCGCCGCCGCAGACAGAGCCGCAACTACATGTCTACGCCGAATCCATAATTGCTTAAGCTCTTCATTAAGCCGAGCCATGCCCTCTGCAGTAATATACGGTGAGGATTTCATCAATACCTGTCATCAAAATCATGAAATAGAAACCTGTTTGGAACAGGGTTTAGCAGTTCCATCAACTGGAAGCCAGTGTGAATGATAGCAACAAAAAGGCCGCCAGATACAACAACCATGGCGACCTATTATTAATGGGGGCAATGAACATGTCCGATCACAAAGATCGTGGCCATTTACTTCATCGTTTAACTGACTTTTTTCATCAACTCATCAATATCTGTCATTTTATTGATATCAAAATACAAACAATCCGGCAGATCCTTACGCGTATAAATGCCGTCTAACACATGCTCAATTTTGTTAATCAACCCTAATGCACCTGAACGACTAGACTGAAATTCTGATGGTGAATAATTAATCACATCATTGATTTCATCAATAATCAGTGCATAGCGCGGTGTTTTCCCATCCAAGGTCACAAATAAGAGAACTTGGCGCATACCACTTTGAATTTGATCCCGCGCTCTGGAAAACAAGGCAATTAATCGGCTTAAAGTTGTTGCACGAGCTGTTGCCAATGCCTCTAGAGCTTCTGCTTCTTTTCCATTATCACGTAATGACAGTAATTTTTCTGCCAAACCATGGATAGTTCGATGTGGCTCCTCAAAGGCAACAAGCAATTCTTTTAGGGTTTCATCACGTGTTTCAAAATTGTTATACCATTTACCAAATGCACATTGATCTGGATTCGTTGTTTCGGCAAAGGTAGAACCAGTTTTAATGGCCTTTTCTAGTTCATTTAACCACTCGATGTGTTCTTTTTCACGTGCAGTCAATGTTTCCAGTAAATCTGTCTTGCAATCCATCCCTGATGGCACACCAATGCGATGGGCATAATCCAGCACTGGCACAACCTCACCTTGATATTTGACTACACCACAAAAACCACGCTCCTCAACTGGAAGACGTTGTACGTCATTGACTTCCTGACCTAACATCAGAACATTTTCGATGTCCAGTCCAAACATCATATCTTCAACAAAAAAAGTAAATATCTGCCGCTTTTGTCCAACTTTGCCGCTATTGTTCTCACCTGCTACATGGTTAAGTGCCATATCGCCTCCCCCTGTTAACTCTCTATATACCTTTTCTGTGCACAGTTAATGGCAGATCATTGTCACCATTAATCTATGTACAAAAACTTATTTTATATGGTCAATGCAAGAGCCAAGCCAAATCACTTGTGCAACGTACTCTGTAATTTTTGTTCATCAATATTTGCACCCAAATAATCGACAATCAAACGCATGTCTATCTCAGCATTTTCCAGACAACTACTTGCGCCTGGTGATGGTGTCATATTAAAAATAATGCCATTGCCAGGATTGATTTTAGCTTCTCCCAACATCAGTTTTGATTGCTTTTTGTTTATCAACTGTGGCCTAACACCGCCAAATCCTTTGGCAAAACTAATATCTTTTAACTGCAATGAAGGAACTATCTTACGTGCATCTTTCAGAAATAACCAACGCCGTAAGCCGGGTACTTCAAACAGAAAATTCTTAAAAATATAATTTCGTATATCGCTGACTTTGAATAAATCCCAAAATACTTTTACAACTGCACTATCCAGTCTCAAAACCCGAAGAAACTCAAAAAAAGTACTAATGTTGTATCGCTCTAATAACGGGAGTAATAATGCAGTCGGTCCAAAACGTGTTTTTCCTTCAACCAATACATCCGGATCACCATGAACTGCTGCAAATGGCAGCTTGTCATTTTGCACTGTGTAGACTTTTCCATTCAATACTTTTGGGGTGAAATAAAAACTACCTGCTACAGGTAGACAGGAAAATTCCAGACCATGTCCCATTTGTTGGGCTAAAAGTAAACTATGTCCACCTGCTGATACGACAATGGTTCTAGCCTTAATAACTTCATCCGCAGTAATAATACTGAAAATACCGTTTTGCTCTACAATTTGGTCAACTTTACTGTTCAGATTCAACTGCAACTCTTTATTGCTATGCTGCTGTGCCTGAACAACAAAAGATTCTGCCAATTTATTGAAATCAACGGCACAGTATTCATCCAACACAGCCAGTGCAATACAGGGTTCAGGTCTGAATTGACCATCGATCTTCACAACCTCTGGTTCAATTTTCGCTATCTCTTCTTTCTCCAATAACTGCATTGTTGGAAAACGTTCTCGAAAAAGCTCGAAGCGTTCGCGAAGTTGGCGACATTCGTCTTCGCCGATCCCAAGTACCATCTTAGGGTATTTAAAAATGATCTCATCACGTATCGGAAGTGTCTCAGTATAATTCACTACCATCTCGGCAGCAGCCTTAACTTTACACGCTTTTTCCAATGTGTAATTTGTTTCAATATCACCACAATGAAGCGTTTGGCTATTATTGCGGCCGTGTGAGTTGACCTTGGCAATACTATTGTATT
>JAOUJZ010000079.1 GCA_029882915.1 Gammaproteobacteria bacterium
TCAGTGTGTGTTCTACTTTTTTGGGTTCATAAATAATCATGTCTGCTTCATCTAACGATGATAAAGTCTGTTTTCTCAGGCTGATTCGTTTATTTTCTGTTAAATTTTCACGCGTTTCCAAAGCAACGATATCACCTTGAAAAACATAGCGTGCATCTCGGGAAAAATAAATAACTTCACCATTGATTACGGTTTCAAAAAGTTCAGTATTATCTAGTTTTTGAACACTATCTATCGCAATACCGGGCATGATTGACTCAAGTTTCTTTTTCATTTCTTCATGTTCTGTCGCCTCTGCCAGACTAAAGCAGGCCAGTAAGGGCAGCCATAAATAATTCCATTTCAACATTGTGTTTCCTTAATCTCTAAAATTATTGAATTGTAGCGGCATATCAATATTGTCATTATCACGTAGTGTTGCCATTACACCTTGCAAATCATCCCGTTTTTTTCCTGTTACCCGAACACTATCACCTTGAACTGCAGCTTGAACTTTAGCCTTGCTGTCTTTAATCATTTTGACTATCTTCCGTGATAAATCCTTATCAATCCCTTCTCGTATAACTACATCCTGTTTACGTATTTTTCCATTGCCAACTGAATCTTTCACTTCCAGACAGCTGACTTCGATACTACGTTTAACCAATTTCATCCTCAAAATATCTAACACTTGTTCGAGTTGAAAATCGCTATCTGCATGGAGGGTTAATAACTTATCTGACTGTTCAACGCGCGCATCAGTTCCACGCAAATCAAAGCGATTTTTAATTTCGCGGTTAGTCTGGTCGACCGCATTAGTCAGTTCATGTTTGTCCACTTCAGACACAATATCAAATGAAGGCATCACACTCTCCTAAAGGTAAATTTTTATGGCGATCAGTTTACCATTAGTCGATCATCACTCAATAGATTATGCGTAAATTATCCTCTGGGATGATGTTGTGTATGCAGACTTTTTAAGCGCTCTTTAGCAACATGAGTATAAATTTGCGTGGTTGATAAATCTGAATGCCCCAACAATAACTGCACCACACGCAAATCAGCCCCATGATTGAGTAAATGGGTAGCAAAAGCATGACGCAAGGTATGTGGAGATAACTTTTTTTCTATTGATGCTTGTTTAGCATAGCGTTTAATCAAGTACCAGAATGCCTGCCGTGTCATTGCCTTACCCCTCTGGGTTGGAAATAAGTCGTCACTAATTGCTCCCTTGAGTAACGCGGGACGACTTTCCAGCAAATAATCCTGCAACCAGTCCAAAGCAACTTCACCCAATGGCACTAATCTTTCCTTATTGCCTTTTCCTACACACCGGATCAACCCTTGACGCATATTGAGCTGCTCGAAGCTTAGCCCTACCAACTCTGACACCCTCAATCCTGTTGCATATAACACTTCCAACATAGCTCGATCACGCAAGCCTAAGGCAACATTAACATCCGGCTGAGCCAATAATGACTCAACCTCATCTTCAGTCAAACTACTTGGTAAAGGTCGTCCTAACCGAGGAGATTCAATTTGAGCTGTTGGATCAGATTCTCTAATTTCTTCACGAGATAGATAGCGATAAAAACGGCGTAAAGTGGACAGTAGTCTTGCTTCACTGCGTACTTTTCGACCTTCCCGCATACGCTCGCTCTGATAACGCAGAATATCGTTACGTGTTGCGGCAACAAGATCAGTATCAAACTGACTCAGCCATGCAGAAAATCCCAGAAGATCACGTTGATATGCCGCTACTGTATTTTTGCTTAACCCTGATTCCAACCATAAGGAATCCAGAAAGGGTTGTAGATAATGTGGCGTAAGTGTTTGCTGTTTATCCTTGCTCATGATCGACCAACCACTTCTTTATTAATATCTCCTCGCCATCTTTTTTTCCATAATAACCGCCTATTCCAGTGCTTGATATAACACGATGGCATGGCACAACAATCATGAATGGATTAGCCTTACATGCATTCCCTACCGCACGAGCTGATGTATTCAATACACTGGCCACTTCTGCATATGTTCGTGTTTCACCGACAGGGATCTCTCGCAGATATTGCCAGACCTTGTTTTGAAACACTGTGCCTTTATCGGCTAATGGCAATGACCATTGGTTATGGGCATGAACGAAATAATCTTGTAGTTGCTTAATAGCTTTCTTAGCAATTATT
>JAOUJZ010000046.1 GCA_029882915.1 Gammaproteobacteria bacterium
TCACTGGTCGCAAACCCATGATAAGCTTGAAAATAGAGACATTGAAAATGAGCTACTTAATCTGGCCAGTCATTATTATCTGCGACTATTCAGTGCCACATTAAACAGTCCGTTATTCTGGCTATCGAATAGCGACTCCGAGAATCAGGTCAAAGCATTCAATCTAACACCATTGGCCGCAGCCACTCTGAGTGTTCTTCAAACTACTACGAACACTTTTGATTTTTCGTTACTGCCTTTCCAATCCATCATAGAACAACAGTGTGATTTTCTGATCATCATTTACCTGCAAGATGATAAACCTCGCAGCATTATTACCCCACGTACTGATTCTCAAAGTGTTGCTGCAGCTCTGACATGGCATTTACAGCATGAACTAAGTCACGTCCTGTTAATGCAAACTCATTCACTCAGTATCGATCTGGACGATTTTGAACAGGAAATTCTTGATCTTGCTGAAACCGACAGTGACTATGCCCAAACATTAAAACAACGGCTGACATCAATCTCAACCTTTGCCACATTGACTGATATTACTCCCAGCTGCCAGCATCTACCCATGAATAAAACCGGTGGATTATCATCATTATTTAGTGAAAGCAATAAAGTAGCCTGGGCTGGAAAAATCCCTAAGCCCACGCCACTATGTCATCATATTGACCGCAAGAGACAGCGTTTCTTGATTAAAACCGATGTGATTCTTACATTGCGCGACCAAAGCTTTGCCATCACGACTAACGATGTATCCGAAACAGGGTTGTCGTTGAGTTTATCCGGTCATGTGGAGGCTAGACAGGGCGCACGTGTCACCGTCAACTTTGTCCGCTGGCAAAGCCAAACAAAAAAAACCAAACTTGATGCGGTGCCATTTATTATAAAAAACGTACAATTCTGGGAAGGAACAACGATCCTGGGACTGCAACGAAATATTGCTGGATGTTCTGACAATATCAATACCTTCTTTGCATCCGCTATTGAACGTAACAAAGAACGTCTCGCAGAAAACACCCAAGATGTTCCTATAAGTCAGGAAACGAAAATCTTTTCCTCCATACTTGGTCAGAAACTCACCTCTATTCCTTTTTATCTATGCATGGATGATGATAACAAACGCATCTTGCAAGCTATTGCCACGTCACAAAATAATCATGCTAATGAACTGGGTGGCTTTTGGCATGGCATGCAAAACCTGATTCCTTCCATGTCAACATTATTAAAAACCTTAGTGTTGTCTGGAAAATCAGATAGTTCTGTCAATTTCGGTTTGTACGGCTATCAAGATCAGTCGGGGACATGGCAATTGACTACGGATCACTCTTTTACTAGCACCGCACAAAAATCTCTGTTTATCAGCCGAGCGTTATTGTCAAAACACTATCATTTCTTTCTCTGCACCCTGACCCCCATCAATCCAAATTTGATAGAACAGCAGGGCGACCTCCATCAGAAACTGTCACAACTACGTAGTCATAGTCCGCATAAGATCAAGCAAATCCGGGACGTTTTGAATAATTTATTTGCTGTCGGTGAATTGAACGATATCAGCGATATTATTACTGCCGCTTATTAAGGTAGTCTCAAGTCAACTTCTATGATTTTCTCTTGATTAGTCCGGGTGTTCTTTCCTATCCCGCAATCGTCATCCTATCAATCCAGACTGAGCCAGTGCGAGTATTTCCTCGTTTATCAACATCACTACCCACCGCCTGGATCCCCATAAACATTTCCCGCAAATTACTGGCAATGGTAAATTCATCAACAGGATATTGAATTTCACCATTTTCCACCCAAAAGCCAGCTGCACCTTGAGAATAATCACCAGTAACAATATTGACCCCCATACCCATGGTTTCAGTCACTAAAATACCGGTTCCCATCTGTTTGAGCAGTGCATTCAAATCCAGCTCACCACTATCAACAGTCAAATTATGTACTCCACCCGAATTAGCCGTCGTCGTCATATTTAATTTCCGTGCTGAATAGCTATCTAACACATAGCCTTGCAACACACCTTCTCGCACAATATCCCGTTTTTTAGTTGCGACACCTTCACCATCAAAACTGGCACTGCCAATACTTTTTAACAGATATGGCTGCTCGTGAATGTGAATAAAATCTGGAAAAATCTGCTTGCCTAAATGATCCAGTAAAAAGGAGGATTTACGATACAAGGCGCCACCTCTAATGGCGGCGATCAATTGTCCAAACAAGGAAGGTGCAATCTCTGCAGCAAATATCACTGGATACTTTCCTGTTGTCATCGTTCTGGCATTTAAACGCCTCAAGGTGTTTTTTGCTGCTCGCTGACCAATATAGTTTGCTGACGCCAGATCGGCAGCATCTCTGGCAATGTCATACCAATAGTCACGTTGCATACCGCTATCATCATCAGCAATCAAGGTGCATGACAGACTATGTCGAGTACTGATCGTACTACCAACAAAACCGTGACTATTGGCGTACACTCGTCCGCCTTGATGGCTTGATAAAGTGGCACCTTCTGAATTGGTGATCTGTGCGTCAACGGCAAATCCGGCCTGTTCACATTCTGAGGCGATTTTTATGGCTTGCTCGGCATCAATATCCCAAGGGTGATACAAAGAAAGATCAGGAAATTCCGTCGCCATTAATTCGGCATCTGCCAGACCTGAACAGTCATCTTCCTGAGTATGCAGGGCAATTCCACATGCCGCTTTAACAGCATCAGAGATGGCATCCATTCTTAAATCAGATGTACTAGCTGACGCTTTTTTGTGCCCAAAATAAACGGTGACTGCCAGCCCTTTGTCATTGTTATGTTCCAGAGTTTCGACATCGCCCTGACGCACGGTAACAGACAAACCTGTACTATGGCTTACACCCACTTCTGCACTGCTCGCACCTTGTAATTTAGCTAGTTGTAATGCCTCTTCAGCAGCATTTTCCAGCACTGTGTTATCTATTCCACCACTCATAATGACAGCTCAATCTCTTCAACCTTCTGGTCACGAAGATAAAAGGCTCGCATCTCCAGTACACCTTTTGTATTGAGTGAAATAATTAAGTACAGGGCATCCAGATAATCGGCCTCTTCAATATCCTTTAATGACGGCACAGCCGCTGCACTAGGGTGTGAATGATAGATGGCAAATAACTCTTGGCCCTGCTCATGCATGGATTTAATGGCGGCAATTTGCTCGCTTGCATTCAGTGCAAATAACACACTGGCATCTGTCGCTGCATTATCTATCGGATAACACTCACAATGCCCATCCCGTCGACCAATTAAGCCACAGATTTCCTGTTCTGGCGACAACTGTGCCAAATGGAGTAACTGATTTACTAATGTACGGGGTAGGTGTACCACTGTTGCTGAAGTCATTGTTAACAACCTTAATTTTAGAATTCTGATTTAGTGTCTGTAGAATAGCTGCACGATATTATTTGATGAAAAATTTAACCGCTTTTACATACTGGACAATTCGGATCTCGCCGCAATTTGATTTCACGCCAGCTCATCGTCATCGCGTCCAAAATCAATAATCGACCAGCCAGTGTTTCACCTATGCCTGCCAGTAATTTCACCGTTTCCAATGCCTGTACACTGCCAATAATACCCAGTAACGGCGACAACACTCCTGACTCAGAACACGTTTGCTGCAATTCACCATCATCCTGATATAAACAGCGATAACAGGCACTGTCTTTTTGACGTGGGTCATACACCGTCACCTGTCCATCCATTCGAATAGCGGCACCAGATACCAGAGGTGTTTTTAATCTTTGCGTCACCTTGTTTAATAAAAATCGGCTGGCAAAATTATCACTGCAATCAACCACCACATCGGCCACTTCGACTGCCTCGCTCAGAGACTGCTCATCAAGTCTCGCGGTTTTGATTTCAATCTGTGTATCACTGTTTAATGCCAATACACTGTCTGCTGCTGATGCTACTTTTGAGCGGCCTATATCCTGTTCTGTATGTACAATCTGACGTTGTAAGTTTGATAATTCGACTTTATCATCATCCACCAGCGTCAGCTTGCCAACACCGGCAGCAGCCAGATACATAGCCACAGGGGAACCCAGCCCACCCAAACCAATAATCAGCACATGACTATCCAATAATTTTTGCTGACCAACAATATCTATCTGAGGCAATAAAATGTGGCGGCTATAGCGTAACAGCTGTTCATCGTTCATCAGTGTGTTTAACCTGTAACATCAATGATTGTATTATACCGCTAGTTTTCCCATCACTACCCGGTCATTCCCACCGTAATCCGGTTGCGATGTCACATCAACAAAACCAGCATCACGGAATAATTGTTGAACCTGAGTAGCCTGATGATAACCATGTTCTACCATTAGCCAACCTGATGCTTTCAAACATCGACGTGCTTGTTCAACAATTTGGCGGATATCATCCAGACCATCAGCACCTGATGCCAAGGCAGATAACGGTTCAAACTGAACGTCACCTTGCGACAAATGAGGATCGTCCGCCTCAATATATGGTGGATTACTCACCACCATATCCAAACTATTGTCGGCAACGGCAGTCAACCAACTCCCTTGCCAAAACAATACATTATTCAATTTATGACTCTGTGCGTTTTGTTTTGCAACCTTCAGTGCCCCCCGTGAGTATTCCATGGCGAAGATCGTCACTGTTGGATTTTCCTGTGCTAACGACAAGACTACCGCACCGGTTCCAGTTCCCAAATCTACCACTCGCATATCCGGCCGCAGTTTCTCCAATGCCAGTGTGACCAACAATTCAGTATCAGGTCGAGGTATCAGAGTATCCGGTGTCACCGCCAGATCCAGCGACCAAAAACCTCTTTGTCCAGTCAAGTGTGCTACCGGTTTCCCCTCTGATCGTTGTTGAATCAGCGCTGTAAATTCAGCCTGCTGCTCATCATTTAATACTTGTTCTGACCAGGTGTGCAAATACGTTGTAGTACATTCTAAAACGTGACAAAGCAGCATCTGACTATCTATATCAGGACTCTCTGTGTCGGCAAGTACACCACGTCCATATTGCAGCGCTTGTGCGATATTCAATTACAACACCATCATTGCCGCCAGCACCACTATTGCTATTCCTAAACTGACAACAACACCACCTAACCGTGACAACCTTTTGCTCAACTGTTCAAATTGTTGATCACTGCTATCACTGGCGGATTGTTGTGCGAGATGTTTATTCGCCTGCTCAATAACCAATGGCGCTAGTACTGCCTCTAATTGTTGATCTATAAATTTGGCAATAGTTTGTTCTAACTGTGAACTAAGTTGGGTCCGTAATTGCTGTTGCTGGTTGTTTAACCATGCAGTGCCTTCTAATGATAAGGTTTGCATCACCTGTGCTGAAAAATCAGTCTCCGCAATTGCGCGCTGCACCGCCTGCTCGGCTGTTTTAGCTACTACATCGCGGGCAGCCCGTTTAGATGTTTGCTCAGCCAGATCTTCTGTTGCTGGTTTTATTGCTTCCATCAACTGTTCTTTTATTGTGGGCAGCATGTTGTCGAGTCTTGCATTCACTTGCTTAGTCACCAACTGTTCTGCTGTATCAGCTGCTATTTGACGACTAATATCCTCTGCCATATCCCGCACATTCTGATTTATCGCAGGTATAAGGTCTTGCTTAATGGTTGTGATGACTTTTTCAATCAGGGCATTGTCATCAATTTCTGTCGCCTCTGGAGAAGGTGTTTCAGGCTGACTTGCTATAACAGATAGCTGAGATAAAACCTGTGACAATGCTTCTGCTGCAGGTGGTTTTGATAATACTGCTACTGCTCCGGTTGCAAGAGCTTTATCTTTATCCGCTTCAGTGTCATTACCGGTACAAATCACCACTGGAAATGCCTTTAACTCACTATCCTGTTTAATTTTTTGTGTCGCTGTCAACCCATCCATACCGCCCATCATTACATCCATAAAAATGATGTCCGGCTTAGCGTTATCTGACTGTAAATAAGCTAATGCATCTTCGCCACTTGCAAGCTCAACAATCTCATAATTATGGGAAACGAGTAACTTACTTAATGTCATACGAGCAACTCGGGAATCATCTACCACTAACGCTAGTCTTTGCATTGTTTTCACCTTAACTGTCTACCCTACACGGTAAACATCTAAATTGACGTTATTAACTTGCTGACCCAACATAATCACTTCACCGCGATAGCGATGTTCCATATCACTGGCAAACTCAAAAAAATAGCTTCGCTGAATCTGCACCCTACCTAGACGGTTACGTTTTAATCGTACCTTTTGCCATCCGACAGTGTCGTTTAAAAATGTCACACCAGCATTATCACAACTTCGTCGTGCTGCCTGAATGGCTCTTTCTGCTGCACCACGACTATCCCACCACAACCAGGCTAAACCTAACAGTAACAAGATCGTCAACCCATTATCAATCACTCAAATCTCCCCACAGTGTCTGTACTGCTGCTAACACGGCCACTGTCGCTGTCTCTGTACGTAAAATTCTTGGCCCAAACTTTATGGCTTGGAAGCCTGCTGTGATGGCTTGGCGTACTTCCTGCTCACTTAAACCACCTTCAGGACCTATCAGTAACACAATATTATCTTGTCTTGTCTGTGATGTAAGGCCCGTTTCTGCATGAGGATCAAGTACCAAACAACATGCTTTTATATCGATCTCTAGAGCTTGCTCTAACGCCATCACATCCATTAATTCTGGTAATACACTGCGTCCACTTTGTTCGCAGGCACTGATCATCACACCCCTCCAGTGTGCCAAACGTTTTTCGGCTCGCCCTCCCGCGAGTTGTACATTACAACGTTCTGTGACAACGGGAATAATTCGAGCAACACCTAATTCCACTGCTTTTTGAAGCGCATAATCCATACGCTCTCCACGAGAAACTCCCTGAAGCAGGGTGATATTCAATGGCGATTCGTTATTAATCTTAATGTTATCGCCTAGTCGCACTGAGGAATCTCTTTTACTGACTTGCTCCAAAACAGCGTCATATTCCAACCCACGACCATCAAACAAACGTATCAGTGCGCCCGGTTTTAATCGCAGCACCTGAACTGCATG
Source organism: Gammaproteobacteria bacterium (assembly GCA_029882915.1). Classification (GTDB taxonomy): domain Bacteria; phylum Pseudomonadota; class Gammaproteobacteria; order Nitrosococcales; family Methylophagaceae. The sequence continues at coordinate 7,061 of JAOUJZ010000046.1, forward strand.
ACGGTGAGCCGCATCTGGCAGAGCAATAACATCATTATTTATATCAAGTTCAGGGCAATAAAATCTTGGAATGCGCATCAATTATTTAGATCATTTGTTTAAATAGTGGTGAGTTAGTTTACAGGGTGTTGGATGCTGTTTGAAACTCTAAACAAAGGTGTTGCTATACTCATGTTATGAATATTGATTTTGACCACCTGAAAGATATCGTCATTACCGTTAGCAAAACGGAGTTACTTCCTCGTTTTAATTCTGTAAAACGCAATTACAAAGCCGATGGCAGTATTGTGACAGAAGCCGATCTTATTATGCAAAACCGGCTCTCTATAGCATTACAAAAAGCGTATCCTGACATTAAATTATTAGGCGAAGAAATGTCGGCCGAACAACAACAAACGCTGCTATCTTCTGGCAGCCCATTGTGGTGCCTTGACCCTGTCGATGGAACCAGTAATTTCGCAGCTGGTGTCCCTTATTTTTCAGTATCGCTGGCGTTAATAGAAGAAGGACAAGTTAGTGTAGGTATAGTCTATGATCCTATTCGCGATGAATGTTTTTCTGCCCGTAAAAATAAGGGTGCGACATTAAATGGTAAGCCACTCACTGTCCAACAGATTGGTTTATCATTAAAACGTGCCATTGCCTTGATCGACTTCAAACGACTGCCATCAGAACTCGCATCACAATTAGTGACTGAAACCCCTTATGGCTCTCAACGTAGTTTGGGATCTATCGCTTTAGAATTATGCTGGATCGCCGCCGGGCGTGGCCATATATATCTTCATGGCAATCAACTGTTATGGGATTATGCGGCAGCACTATTAATTTTAACGGAAGCCGGCGGTCATGCCTGTACTTCATTCGGCACACCATTACTGAAAAACACACTGACGCCTCAATCAACGGTTGCCGCATTGGATGCAAAATTATTCAATGAATGGTGTCAATATCTCAATATTGTCAAATCATAGTTTCGAATGGCTAATTATTTAATTTACCCAGACTGGCCAGCACCAGAAAACATTAAAGCGATCACCACAACGCGCCAGGGTGGATTCAGCTCACCACCCTATGATGAACTTAATTTAGGGAATCATGTTGGTGATGATCCAGATGCCGTTAACAAAAATAGAGACTATCTCGTTAAATTAGCGCAACTACCACAATCACCCCGTTGGTTAACACAAGTTCATGGCACTCAGGTGCTCAAAAGCCAAAACTGGCAAGCTGACAGTGAAGCAGATGCCATAATCAGTTATCAAAGCAATCATGTCTGCACGATCATGACAGCAGATTGCCTGCCAATATTACTGTGCAATCAACAAGGCAGTACCGTTGCCGCCATTCATGCTGGCTGGAGAGGACTGGCAGCGGGCATTATTGAAAAAACCATTCAACAATTTTCCTGCTCTGGTAGTGAAATTATGGCATGGTTAGGCCCCGCTATTGGCCCTGAAAAATTTGAAGTCGGTCAGGATGTCTATAACTATTTTGTCAGTCAAAATTGCAATGCTGATGAGGCATTCAAACAGACT
>JAOUJZ010000003.1 GCA_029882915.1 Gammaproteobacteria bacterium
TTTTCGGTCTCGGAATGGGCTAGGGAGCCGTGAGTTGGAATAACAGCTGTTGGTGAAGGCACGCCATCTTCAGGTAATGCACCGACACTTTTTTCATATTTGGTGATTAATAAAGACATCAGTGACGTTACAATGACCAATAATGTCAAAAAGACAAACACAAAGCCCATACCAAATAACATTAAGGTTAGACCTTCATTCATTAAGTTAGATGCTTCCATCTATACTTCCCCTTAAATCAATAAATAAATTAAGTATCACAATTCAATAACTTAATCTCAAATAGCCGCGTATTATACCAGCAATCACCTATATGGCATGTTTTTTAAGATCACATTTATAAAGTCCATGACACCTTAGTAATGCGTTTATTGGCATAATAGAACGCTTTATATTTCAGTTTCAGAGCATATATGACACCAGATTCAACTGATTTTTGGTTTTTACCACTTGGTGGTACCGGTGAGATCGGTATGAACCTGAACCTGTATGGACACGATGGCCAGTGGTTAATGGTTGACTGTGGCGTTATTTTTGATAAAAACACAGATGTTGATGGGGAAGAAATAATCAGTCACCGGCCCCATATTCAAATGGCAGATCCTCAATTTATTGCCGAACGTCGAACGGCGTTAGCCGGGCTGGTGATCACCCATGCACATGAAGATCATATTGGAGCAGTGCCATATCTATGGCGTCAGCTTCGATGCCCTGTATACACCACTGCATTTACGGCTGAAATATTACGTAGAAAACTCATTGAAGTGGGGCTGGATGGCAAAGTGCCAGTCACGATTGTCGAGCCCAATGCTCATCTTGATATTGGTGTATTTAATGTCAAATGGGTGGCCTTAACCCATTCACTTCCAGAGCCTTATGGACTGTTGATTACAACACCGGTTGGCAAAGTCTTTCATACTGCGGACTGGAAGTTGGATCCAGCTCCTGTAATTGGCGAAAGATTTCATCAGGAAGCGTATCAGCAACTTTCTGAACATGAAATTGATGCCATGGTTTGCGACTCTACTAACGCCGATGTGGCAGGATGGTCATCTTCGGAGGCAAGTTTATACAAAGGGTTAAAACACCATATTGAGAAAGCCAAAGGACGAGTGATTGTTACCTGTTTTGGCAGTAATCTAGCTCGATTACATACCATTGCTAGAATAGCTGAGGAAACAAATCGCCACCTTGGATTATTAGGTCGTTCACTGATTAATATGATGTCGGCAGCTAAAACAACAGGTTTATGGACATCGGTCGAAACACTCGTTGAGCCATCCCATCTTGGCTATTTGCCAGCACAAACCGTATTGCTGGTTGCGACTGGCAGTCAGGGTGAACCACGGACCGCTTTAAATCGCCTGAGTACTAATAGTTTTCGTGATATGCACCTTGAGCCGGGAGATACCGTTATATTTAGCTCAAAAATGATTCCCGGAAATGAACGCGCCATTGAAGCCGTAATTGAACGGTTGAAAGCAATGAAGGTCGATGTGATTACAGCAGATGAAAGTACATTAACTATCCATGCATCAGGCCACCCGGCCGTAGAAGAACTGAAATTGATGTACAGTTGGGTCAAGCCAAGGTGCGCTATTCCGGTACATGGTGAGTTGCATCATTTACAGGCTAATGCCACTATTGCTAAGACGGTGGGCGTGTCTAAGCAACTGCTTGGTAAAAATGGTGATATATATTATATTTCGCCAGTACAGGGAATTCGTCGTAATGCCATAAAAACAGGGCGTTTAGGAGTGGTAAGCAAGAAGGAGTTTGTGAAGCTATGACTATTGAAAATAGAAAGTATATCCGGCATCCAAGTAATATTCCGTTACTTTTTAGTTTAAAAAACGAGGTGAAAAGGACACGGACAAAGGATGTCAGTGAGGGAGGCTTATGTTTTTTTTGTCAGCATGCCATCGACAAAGGTGAAATCATACGTATCGCGATCCCCCTTTCTCGACTAGAGTTTGAGGCTGACGGTATTGTATGTTGGTGCAAACAAGATGGAGATGGTTATCTGGTTGGCATTACATTTCAGGAAGATTCGGTGGCGTACTCAGTACGAATGATAGAGCAAATCTGTCATATTGAGGATTACCGACTTAAAGTGAAGACTGAAAAGGGCGTTGAGCTTACTAGCGAACAAGCAGCACAGGAATGGATCACTCAATACGCGCATACCTTTCCAAGCATTTCAGACTGAATATTCAGCAAAAAAAGGATTCAGTTTATAGGGCACGTATTAACTGAATCAGGTTAATAGCGCTCAATTTCCATACCTGTTTCCCTAACCGGTTTCAGGTAAAAAGCTTGGCATACTAATGCCGTTAAAACCGGGAAATTCACCCCAAACTTCTTTTAGATGTGTTTCGACATTAATCGCATTCCACACATACATTTGTTCCACTATTTTTCTTTTGTCCATGGGAATGGAAAACAGTACCCATGTGCCATTAAAGCGCTCAATTTCTTTTCTTATCAGAGCGATGGCTATGGTTTCATTACGAGCTATACAGGGACCCAGCATATTTAGGGCTGGGTGTTTGACTGAAATCATAAACCCATCAATACGCTGTTGGTCGTTTTCATAGACGGTGGCATGTAGAACGCCACGAGGGTTTTCAATTGCATAACGATAGTCAATTTCACGTTTTATTCCACTGATCTCCATTTCCAGATCAGCCATCTGGTCAATATCTTCAGTGACAGCTTCTCGAACACGATCCTCGCCTGAAACGTTGATATTACCCAAACCGGCTTCAGGCACCGTAATTACCATATCGTGGTATGTAACACGCGGTATAAAACCAGCACGGTTATATAAGGAGAATGAATCCATATTAATAGCGCTACTGACGAGTCGACAGGATTTGAAGTCGTGATCTTTAGTGTAATCCAGAATGTAATTGACAAGTTGTCGACCAACTCCACGCCCGCCATAATTTGGGTGGACACTCATAATGCCCAATGAAACATGATGTTCACGAGGATGATAAAAACAGGATCCCATCATCCGATTTGTAGTCGAATCGAAGGCTGCGATGCTGTGTCCCGGGGTTAAATCATTATAAATGTCGTAGAAAATAGATGTTTCTTGTGGTGTGCAACCAAAATAGTCTTTTCCCCAACCATGTTTCCAGTACCATGAATTAAAGGAGTTATAGAGAAGGTCAGCATGCTCAGGAATATCTTCATCTTGTAACGGACGTAATATGATTTTTTCTGTCATGGTTGTTACTCAACATAACAATAGTAGGAGCTTTAAAAATATAGCATAAAAACCTAGTTAAATACTAGGATAAATACTTGTTCATAGAGCTATTCGTCTAAGTCTTAATGCATTACTAATTACAGACACTGAACTTAAGCTCATCGCTGCAGCCGCTATCATTGGTGACAATAACAAACCAAATATTGGGTATAAAATACCTGCAGCTACCGGCACCCCAAGTGAGTTATAGATAAAAGCAAAAAACAAGTTCTGACGAATATTGCCCATGGTGGCGCGACTTAAACGTATTGCTTTGACTATACCTCGTAAATCACCTTTAACGAGCGTAACATCAGCACTTTCCATAGCAATATCAGTCCCTGTTCCCATTGCAATACCAACGGTTGCCTGAGCAAGTGCAGGAGCATCATTAATGCCGTCACCTGCCATGGCAACAATTTTACCTTCAGCCTGCAGTTGCTTGACGATGGCTGCTTTTTGTTCAGGTAATACTTCTGATTGCACCTGATCGATACCAAGTTTGCTAGCAACAGCCATAGCAGTAGCATGACTGTCTCCTGTGAGCATAACAATGCTAATACCTTGATCATGTATGGCTTTAAGCGCTTCAGGAGTAGATTTTTTAATGGGATCAGCAACGCCAATCATGCCTGCGGCTTGACCATCAATACTGACAAGCATGACTGTTTGCCCTTCAGATCTGAGTAAGTCAGATTTTTGAATTAACTCTTTTGTATTTACTCCGCGACTTTCCAGTAATTTGGCATTACCCAGTGTGATATCGTGATTGTCGACGTGGCCTGTGATACCTTTACCCGTGATGGAAGAAAACTCATCAGGTTGACTCAGAGTGATACCACGATCTTGGGCACTACTTACAATTGCTTCCGCTAACGGGTGTTCACTGGCTCGTTCCAGACTGGCAGCAAGTTGTAGTACCGTTTCATCAACGAAGCCAGGTTCTACAGTAATGGATACTAATTTGGGTTTACCTTCAGTCAAGGTGCCTGTTTTATCAATAACCAGAGTATCGACTTTTTCCATTGCTTCTAATGCTTCGGCATTTTTTATTAACACACCGGTGAGAGCACCACGACCGGTACCCACCATGATTGACATTGGGGTGGCCAGGCCCAATGCACATGGACATGCAATGATTAACACCGCAACAGCATTGACAACAGCATGAGCAATACGTGGTTCTGGTCCCCATATCCACCAGATGATCAGAGTCAGAATAGAAACAACGACTACGGCTGGTACAAAGTAACTGGCGACTACATCGACCAGTTTTTGAATTGGGGCACGTGAACGTTGTGCTTCAGCGACCATGTGGACGATTTGAGCGAGCAAGGTATCGCTGCCTACTTTTTCAGCACGCATGAGCAGACTTCCGGTGCCATTGACTGTCGCACCGATCAGGCGATCATCTACAACTTTGAGTACAGGTATCGACTCCCCAGTCACCATAGATTCATCAACTGTACTACTGCCATCGATAACAGTACCATCAACTGGTACTTTTTCGCCGGGACGAATACGCAGTTTGTCGCCGACTAAAACATGCTCTAGGGGTATATCTTGCTCGTCGCCATTATCCCGGACAATTCGGGCAGTATTGGGAGCCAATTCCAGTAACAATTTGATTGCGGCATTGGTTTTGCTACGAGCACGTAATTCCAGTACTTGCCCTAACAGAACGAGTACGGTGATCACTGCCGCTGCTTCGAAGTAGACAGGCACAGTGCCGTCTTGATGCTGCATGGTAGCAGGAAACAACTGTGGAAATATCAAGGCAACTACGCTGTATAACCAGGCTACGGAAACCCCAAGGCCAATCAATGTAAACATATTCAGATTTCGACTGATAACTGATTGCACGGCACGAATGTGGACAGGCCAGCCACCCCAGAAAACAACAGGGGTGGCTAATGAGCATTCAATCCATTGCACTTGTTGCATTGTGATACCTTCTGGTAGCCATTGAGGAACCAGATCTGCAACCATTGCCAACACAAACACTGGCAGAGCAAATATAGTGCTTAACCAGAAGCGACGAGACATATCATCAAGTTCACTGGTGTCTTCCTCAACTTGCACAGTCTGAGGCTCTAATGCCATGCCACATTTAGGGCAGTTACCGGGATGATTTTGTACAACTTCTGGGTGCATCGGGCAGGTATAGTCTATTTTTGTTGCTGTTACCGATTGAGCGACAGGCTCAAGTGCCATTCCACACTTAGGACAGATACCGGGACCATGTTGCAGAATTTCTGGGTGCATGGGGCAGGTGTAGTTATTGTGACTATCTTCTGCAGGCGATAATGTCTGATGATTTCCGTCACAACAGTTGCCAGGTTGTATCACATCCTGAATATAGTGTTCGGGCCTGGCCTTAAATTTAGTCAGGCAGCCTGCACAACAAAAGTAATACTGCTTGTCATCATGTTCAATATGATGACGGGTCATGTTTTTATCTACTTCCATGCCACAAACGGGATCAATTGCCATGATGCGTTCTCCTGTTACATAGATGTTAGTTGCTACTATTTAGTTAACTAATTTTACCCATACGATAGAAAATGTCTTCGCTAATGCTCATGCTCATTTTCTGTTGATGGTTGAATGTCATGCGCATGCTCACTGCCGTGAGGGTGTTGCTGGATATCAATACTGGCATCATTATGGTGATCGTTGTTATCTGTTTCTACTGTAGTACTACGACTATGGTCGTGACCATCAGTTTCAGTTTCTATTGTAGGTAAAGACATAACGCCTATGCCATAACGATACACTGCTTCTGCGCCAAGCCAGCCAGTGACCATTAACATTATGCCAGCAACAGCAGACACAGATAAAAATAGCAGGCCAGGTTTTTTGTGAGTTTTATTCAATACTACGACTGATATACCAACAAGTAAAAATAAAGCTGCAGTGGGTAATGCCCAGTTTCGATGTAGCGTCATGGCTGCATGTGATGCTGAGTCATGTTCAACGGTATTATAGGCATACCAACCTGCTATCACTGTAGCAACAGTAAATAAACAACCTGTCCATAAGCTCCAGTTAGCCATATGATGCCACTGTTCTTTCCAGCGATGGTCATTAGGTAGTACTTTTACGGCAAAATAAAAGACGACGGAAATGCTTAGCAGCCCGATGGTGAAATGCACCAGAATGGGATGCCAGTTTGGAATAACGGTGATCATGTTTTATCCCCATTAATTTTTAAGTGTTCTTTGAGTTGTAAAACCAGGCTGTACACAACAGGCAGGACAAACAAACTGAGCAGGGTGACTGTCACCATTCCGCCAACCATTGGGGCAGCGATTCGTTGCATGACTTCGGATCCTGTGCCGCTACCCCACATAATTGGTAGCAAACCGGCAATGGTAGCCGATGACGTCATGATAATAGGGCGTACCCGTTCGGATGTACCTGATCGAACTGCATCGATGATTTCCTGGCGAGTCAGATGCAACTTATTGTGTCTTAATGCAGCAATTTTTTGGTCAATAAACGTTAACACTAAGACCCCTATTTCTGCTGCTATTCCGGCAAGTGCAATAAAGCCCACAACTACGGCAACTGAGAGGTTAAAACCAAGTAAGTAAATTAGCCAGATACCGCCAACCAGAGCAAAAGGCACTGATAACATGACGACCAATGGGGCACTGATATTACGAAAATTAAGGTATAACAACAGGAAAATGCTAATAAGCGTGATAGGGATGACAATTTGTAATCGTTCAGCAGCACGTTCCATATATTCAAATTGACCGGACCAGGATAGGCTATAGCCTGCTGGTATGGTGACCTGTGTGTTAACAATCTGTTTTGCCTTAGCGACATAGCCACCGATATCATCCGTTTTGATATCGATATAAACCCAGGCATTAGGCCGGGAATCTTCTGTTTTAATGACAGGTGCCCCACGGCGTAGCTGCATGGTAGCTAATTGAGCCAGTGGGACCTGAGCACCTGTTGGTGTTGGAATCAGAATACGTTTTAACTCAGAAATATTGTCACGCAACTCCCGTGGGTAACGTAAATTTACTGGATAACGTTCCAGACCTTCTACAGTTTGAGTGACATTCATACCGCCAATCGCAGTTTGAATCACATCTTGCACATCGGCTATATGTAAACCATAGCGGGCCAATTCTTCGCGGTTAATATCAAAATCAAGATAATAGCCACCAGCTGCCTTGTCACCAAATGCCGATAATGTTTCTGGCATTTGTTTCACAATCTGTTCAATGTCATCAGCAATTTGCTCTAGGACAGTAAGGCTCGGACCACTAATCTTTAACCCTATAGGGGTTTTTATTCCGGTCGACAGCATATCAATTCGGGTTTTAATCGGCATTGTCCACGCGTTTGTAAGTCCCGGAAATTGAATAGCATGATCCATTTCATTCATTAATTGCCGGGTAGTTTTATCAGGATCAGGCCAGACCTTTTTATCTTTCAATGTAATGGTCGTTTCCAGCATAGATAATGGTGCCGGATCAGTAGCTGTCTCAGCACGACCTGCTTTACCGAAAACCTGCTCCACCTCAGGAAAGGTCATTAGTATTTTGTCTGTTTGTTGCAGTAGTTCACGTACTTTAGAGATCGAAATGCCTGGATAGGTGGTTGGCATATAGAGAATATCGCCTTCATCCAATGGCGGCATGAATTCGCTTCCTAATTTGCTCGCTGGAATACTAGTTATCGTAAGGATAATTACCGTCAGTAACAAAGTAAGCCAACGCCAACGAATTGCAATGCGTAATACAGGTGCGTGGATGTAATGCAGTACTCGGTTTATCGGGTTTTTTGCCTCTGGCAAGATATTCCCACGGATGAGATAACCCATCAAGACAGGTACCAATGTGATTGCTAAAATAGCGGCAGCGGCCATTGAATAGGTTTTGGTAAATGCCAAAGGTGAGAATAACCGGCCTTCTTGTGCTTGCAGAGTAAAAACAGGCAAAAATGACACTGTAATAATCATCAAAGAGAAAAATAAGGCCGGCCCAACTTCTTTGGCTGCAATTGCCACTGTTTGCCAGCGCTCGGAAACTGTTAATCCCCCCATTTTTTTCTGAGTGGCATATTCCAGATGTTTATGTGTGTTCTCAATCATGACAATGGCACCATCAACCATTACCCCGATTGCGATAGCGATTCCTCCCAATGACATGATATTGGCATTAATACCTTGCCAGTGCATTATTAAAAAGGCCATCAATATGCCGACTGGAAGACTGATGACAGCAACCAGTGCAGAGCGAATATGAAATAAAAACAGGATACAAATCAGACTGACCACGATAGATTCTTCGATCAGTTTTTCCTGTAAATTATCGACTGCGCGGTTGATGAGTTTACTGCGGTCATAAACAGGAATAATCTCTACCCCGGCTGGCAGGCCTTTTTCTAGTTCCGTCAGCTTGTCTTGTACATTTTTAATCGTACTAAGTGCATTTTCACCATAGCGCATGATGACTACACCACCTGCAACTTCACCTTCACCGTTAAAATCTGTCAATCCCCTTCTTAACTCGGGTCCAAGATGAATATTGGCTATATCGGTCAATCGAATAGGGGTGCCATTGTCACTGACGCTAACGGCGATGGATTTCAAGTCATCTAATGATTGAATATAGCCCAGTCCACGCACCATATACTCGGTTTCGGCCATCTCTATCAGTTTACCGCCGACATCACTATTGGAACGTTGAATGGCCTTTTTTACTTTTGATAGTGGAATGTTGTAATTCTGTAAGGCATTGGGATCGACCTCCACCTGATATTGTTTAACAAAACCGCCAATAGACGCGATTTCAGCAACACCTTCCACAGTTTGTAAGGGGTAACGTAAATACCAATCCTGAATAGAGCGTAATTGAGCAAGATCATGTCGACCAGTCTTATCAATCAGGGCATATTCATACACCCAGCCGACCCCTGTAGCATCAGGTCCAAGGTTGGGAGTGACTTCTTTGGGTAATCGGCCACTGACATAATTGAGGTATTCCAGTACCCTAGAACGCGCCCAGTACATATCGGTATCATCTTCAAAAATAATATAAACAAAAGACAAACCAAAAAAAGAATAGCCACGAACGGTTTTTGCTTTGGGTACCGCTAACATAGCAGTAGTGAGAGGATAGGTTACTTGATCCTCTACAACTTGCGGTGCTTGTCCAGGATATTCGGTGAGGACAATAACCTGTACATCAGATAGATCAGGGATAGCGTCAAGAGGTGTATTTTTCAGCGCCCATATACCGGCAATCACAATCAACACTGTTGCTAACAGTACCTGAAATTTGTCACGTAAGGAGGCGGTAATGATGCGATTAATCATGTTGATGCACCCCGTGTGATGAGTGGTCAATTACCGGCTGTTGTTCATTATGTGGTTGAATCGTATTACTTGTGGGTACTTCGCTTTCTGACATGTCATGGTCAGTCGGATTACTTGTTGTTATCGTCTCTGAAACAGTGGCACCGCTCTTTAAAGCATCCAGCATTTTGGCTGTGGATTCACGGAGTTTGGATTCAGAATCAATTAGAAACTGACTGGATGTGACAATTTCTTCATCTGATGATAAACCGCTGAGTATCTGCGTTAACCCATTGGATGATAATCCTGTAGTAACAGTTCTTGGTTCAAATTTACCTTGTTCACGGACCACAAAAACTTGATCACGTTCACCAGAACGGACGATGGCTTCTGAAGGAACCGTTATAGCATTAAGTTGTTGTTGGGTTTTAATGGTGACATTAGCAAACATGTCAGGTTTGAGCAGTAAGTCAGGGTTATTAAATTCAAGCCGGACTTTAATCGTGCGCGTTTTGGCTTCAGCATAAGGATATATGTAAGATAATTTGCCTTTAAATACCTGTCCTGGGATGCCGGTCAGTGACATTTCAACAGCATCACCAACATTTACCCAAGGCAGGTCAGATTCATACACATCAGCAAATACCCAGACTCTAGATAGATCTGCCAGCATATAAAGTTCAGTTTGTGGTGTAACACGTTGCCCTTCTCGGGCACCGATATTAATCACGATACCGTTAAAAGGTGAGTGAATGTGAAGGCTCTTTTTGATTTCACCAGAGTGTTCCATATCACGGATCTGGTGTTCTGGTACATCCAAAAACTCCAGTCGTTCACGGGCTGTTTTTGCCATTTGTGCAGCACCATTACGAATATCTTCAAATGGACTGTCTTTAAGTGTTTTTAAGCTATTAAGTGCCAATAGATATTCCTGAGCACTGGTCACTAGTTGAGGTGAATAGATACTCAGTAACATGGTGTTTTTTCTGACTGCAGTACCCGTTTTATCAATGAATAGCTTTTCTACCCAGCCTTCTGTTTTAGGGTGAAGACGGGTGATTCGTTCTTCATCATAGGCAATACGACCCACAGTGCGAATATCATGAGATAGGGCAGTAATGCTTGCGGTCGCTGTACGAACACCCATATTTTGAACGGTAACTGGGTCAATATTAACAGTGCCGTTAGATTTGTCATCACTGTTACTGCTATCTGAGTAAACAGGAATATAGTCCATGCCCATGCTGTCTTTGGCAGGCACAGCAGAGGTGACTTCGGGGTTCATTGGATTACGATAGAACAGTGGTTTTTGTTGTTGAACAATTTTGCTAGATTCTTCAGACAAAGGCTGGGCTTGTTGTTTCGCAAACCAGTAAGCACTGTATGCGCCTACTGTAATTCCAGCAGCCAATGCCAATGTAACTAAAATAGATTTATTCATAAATATTCTCCTCGCCGACAGTTGCGACTAATTTGGCAAGTGCAGACTTGGCTTCACTGATGGTTTGCCACAGATTTGTTTCATAGTTATAGAGTGTGATTTGGGCACGGATCAGATTCAGGAAGTCCACTTTATTAACCTGATAGCCTGCCAGCATTGATGCTACTGTTTGCCTTGCTTGCGGGAGAACGCCGGTTTTAAATAACACGACTTGTTCTGTCGCACGCTCATAATCAGCTATGGTTGCGGCGATATCAGCTTGGATAGTTAACCATTGATCTTGCAATGCGTATTGCTGTTGTTTAACCTCACTGTGTCGTTGCGAAATGGCCTTTTTCTGTTTTCTTTCAGCAAACAGGGGCATAGTGATACCAACTTTTAATGAAAACAAATCAGAACGCTGATCACCGTTAGGATTATCACCTTGACGGATTCCATAGGATGCACCGATATTGAAATCGGGCAATAAATCACGTTCAGCCAATTTTTTTTGCTCTGTGGCTGCATCAATAAGCCATCTTTGAGTAGCCAATGAAGGTCGATTGTCTTTGGCTAATTGAAAGACTGCTGACGAGCTTTTCAAAACTGGTAGATCAACCTCTATATTCGATAATGATGGTAGTTGGACAGTTTGGTCTGTCGGCTGATTGAGCAGGGCATTGAGACGTGCTGATTCCTGTTTTCGTCTACTGGCAAGTTGAATATCCCGATCAAGCAGTTTTGATAATTCCAGTTGTGCTAGTAATACATCTTGCTGTAAACCCTGACCTACCTTGTATTTAGTTTGGGCAATTTCAATAAACTGCCGAAGCAAAGTTTTGTTGATAGTGTTAACTTCAAGTGAACGGTCAAGGTAAAACAATCGCCACCAAAGCGTTTTTACGTCACGATTTAGCTGAAGATGCATTTCTTCAACATTGCTATTGGCTGCTTTGGCGCGATAAGAAGCAATCTGCTCTTTTAAAGCGAGTTTTCCGGGATAGGGGATGCGTTGACTGATTCCAAACTGTAATTGTGTCATTGCTTCCTGATCGATATTAAATGTATCCACAGGCAGATTTAGAGTATTAAAACTGATCATTGGATCGGGCAAACTACCGACCTGTGACGGGATTGCCATCATCGCATCTGCTCGTGCCTGTATCTCAGCAAGGCCTGGATTTTCAACCTGAAGGCGAACCAAAGCTTGTTGTAGCGTTAATGGCTTAGGTTGAGTTGACTGATAGCCTGTTTGTTCTGGGATAGCTGTATTTAATGATTCGGCAGAGACAAACCAAGCAGCACATAACAGAAATATCGATAATAAAATTCGGGCATAGTAGCCAAGTAGCAAGTTCCACATAATTAAACACCTTGTTGGCATTATCTACAGCACCATCTACTAAGTGATGATGCACGATATAGCGTGCTTTAAAACCGGGAGGGATTTAATACGTTTTTATCTATGCCGAAGGCAAAAATGAACGTATTACATACACTTTAAAGCAATGGTTTAAAGTGTAATAGGTGGCCGAAATAAGGATGAGGATTGAGCAGGTGGGGAACTGGCATGAAATGTCGAATGCCAGCGTGTAGCATTTCGATAAGCATATAACTCTGTAGGTAATTCTGTAATGCCAACACTGACGGAACAAGAACCGTGAGCAGTATTGCAATTATGTTGATCAGAGCAGTGCCCACATTTTTTAGGCACTTGCTCGGAATGACAATCAGCCATATCCATATTCATATTCATATCAGTGGAATATGTTTGTTGTGGAACAGAAATATCAGGCACAGCATAGGCAACCGTCATTGGCAAATGAGCCATGATGGTAATCAAAACGAATAACAATTTTTTTGTGATGCTACGCATATAATTGTGTTTTAGTTCAGTGCACTTTCTGACAACGTTAACTAATTGTAGTGCCTAATAGATTATCTTGCCAATGAATTTCTCATACTGTTTCATTTTTCCCTTTTATATAACACATAAATATAAGATCTGGGATCACCATGAGGATTGATAAAAGTGTAATCCTCATGGCAGATTAAATTGAATGATGAACCCAAGCGTCCAGATAGTTCATCGACAGCGTAGCGAAGTACGGGTAAGCCAGCACACCTGGTGGCACCTGTTTCTGAAAATTCAGCAAATATTGCATAACCGCCGATCTTTAAGGTCGATTTTACATTGTCAAAATAGCCTTCGATATCACTCTCATCGAGTAAAAAATGCAACACAGCTCTATCAATCCATACATCAACGATTTGCGTTATTAGATTATTGAGAGGTTGAGCAATATCCTGACATAGGTACGTAATGTCCCTAGATATTTCTCCCAACCTTGTTTTGACCTGACTGAGCGCCTCATTACTAATATCATTGAGGATTAATCTTGCATCATGGTTCAGTAGCTCATCGATGAGTACCGACGTCCCTACACCAGGAAGAAAAATCGTTGAGCCACGCCATTCAGGAACACGGGACAAGAGTTTTAAAGTTTGTGATGCTTCCTGCTCATACCAGCCCAATTTTGAATTTTCGGCTTGTGAAAAAATAGTATTCCAATGATGATTGTTTGATTTTATCGTCATCGATCCAGTACTGCTTTCGCCACCAGATCAGATGATGCTGGATTTTGACCTGTTATCAGGTTTCCATCTGTCACCACATAAGGTAGCCAGTCTTCGCCTTTAGAATAATTGGCGCCCATAGTTTTTAATTCATCTTCTAGTAAGAAAGGCACAATGTCTGAAAGTTGAACCGCATCTTCTTCACTGTTACTGAATGCTGTAACAGACTTTCCTTGAACCAAAGGTGAACCTTCTGCATTTTTAGTATGGCGAAATACGGCTGGAGCATGACACACAGCAGCAACAGGCTTACCGGCAGTGTACATAGATTCAATTAATGCGATTGATGCTTGATCTTCAGCTAGGTCCCATAGCGGCCCATGACCACCAGGAAAAAATACAGCATCGTAATCCTCAGCAGAGATATCAGATAATTTTAATGTATGTGCCAACGCGTTTTGAGCGCTAGCATCCTGTTTAAATCGTTCAGTAGCAGCTGTTTGGAAATCAGGCTCATCACTTTTAGGGTCAAGAGGTGGTTGTCCACCAAGTGGGGAGGCTAATGTAATGGCTACATTTGCATCTTTAAAAACATAATATGGGCTAGCAAATTCTTCAAGCCAAAAGCCGGTTTTAAGACCAGTATTACCCAGTTTGTCGTGAGATGTGAGAATAATAAGAATTTTCATAGTGTTGATCCAGTTTAATAATTGTGAGAGTAGCTAGTAATCTAATCTAATTTAACAGTTATGGCGAGAATTTTGCTTGAATTATTATTTTCTGAATATTTTAGTCAAAACAGTGTGGATAGCGCTATATTTGGCTTTGTATGGTAGATGAAAGCGAAAAAACCGAATTTTTTGCCGATCATTAAGTCACTAATAGTGTGCGGTACTTAAATACGCTGTAGGAGAACAGCTAGTCAACATTACAATTAGCGGGGATTTTACTCAGGCCTAGGCTAGGTTGCTTACTGTGTGCCAGATTTAAAAAGTTGTGTTAATCTAACCTCTGCATAATGACTTGCTTATATTCTGGTTAAGGTGTGTGGAAAGTTCAAATTTATGGAAAAAGATAATTATCATCGATTAAATAATGATCCCGATGTCATTGATGGGTTCAGTCGAACATTACCAGAAATTGAATGGTTGACATTGGTTTTAATACTATTTTATCTGACAGTTGGAGACGTTGAGGAAACTGTCAAGCCATTATTGATACTGGCATCTTGCCTATTCGCTATCGTGATTATTGTTTTTCAATATATTAATTTTTTTAACGAATCCAAAGAATGGAAAATCTCAGTTCAGACCTGGCTAATGATACTTTATATCAGTTATGTCCTTTGGTATTCAGGCAAGTTGGACAGTCCATTATTTAATCTGTACTTACTGCCAATTATTGCGAGCGCCATTACTCTAGATAAGTTGGCAACCTTCCTGAAAACAGGGTTGATAGGACTTACGATGCTCTACTTTCAAAGTAGTGAAGCTAACGAAGGTATTTTGCCTTCATTGACTGAAAGTGGTGAGTTACTCCTCCTATTTTTTCCAATAGTCCTCGTCACGTACATCACCACTATGTTGTCTGCTGACATACAAAGAGGATTCAACAGACTGAAAATTATTTCTGAAACAGACGAGTTGACCAAACTGTTCAATCGTCGATCTCTTAATCGACTTGCACTAAAAATGTTTGGTATGGCAACACGTCACAATCGCAGTGTTTCAGCACTTATGGTCGATGTTGATAATTTAAAACCCGTTAATGATAAATTTGGACATGATGCCGGAAACCTTTTGTTAATCAATATCGCTCAATGCCTGAGTTCTGTGTTGAGAGAGGAAGATATTGCCGCACGTTATGGTGGTGATGAATTTATTGTCATGCTTTCTGATTGTTCAATAACACAGGCACAACAAGTTGCAAAAAGAATTATTCATGAGTTCAATCAAAAGCGTCTGAGCTATAAAGGGTCGACGATAGAACTGAGTGCCAGTATCGGTATAGCATCATTTCCAGAGCATGGGCAAACAGTTGAGGAAGTAGTACAGAATGCTGATATAGCTATGTATTCTAGTAAAGAACAGGGTAATAATCTGGTTTCTGTCTACGGTCAAAAATAATTAATGTACTTAGTCAGAAATAAAATCCGAAATATGGATTTCTCCTCCGTGTATGATTTGTGCTCTTAACCCTGCTTTATGAACCATATAGTCCATTACTTCAGAGCCTAATCGTGCAGATAAATATGAACAAGGTTCACATAATCGGATGCCTTTTAACGTTACATTGCCGATAGAAAATGATTTGCCTACAAGTTCATTAAGCTGAATTCCCTGGGTGACAATATTTCTACGGAAATCATGACCTGAGTAATGGTGTCCTGTAATAGCGTTAAACTCGTCAATTTTTTCTTGCTCTATCAGAGAAACTTCAAAATCGGGTTGGTTCTGCATGTGTTCAGAAAAAGTACCTTGAGATGAATAATAGCGGTCACCGACAATGCCTTTACCTGCTTCTAGTGTGGCCGTTGGACTCGAAACTAGTCTGTCGCCAGAATGTTCGGCTGTTAAAATGTCTTTTATAATCCCATTCATAATTGTGTCACAGGCATAGCAGTTAGTGATTAAATGATTATTTCTCGGTATTATCGAAATAGGACTGAAACATAGCTTGCAATTTTTCTTTTCCAAGACTTTGCATCACCCCTATATTGCGCTCAGGAATCAGTTCTACATTTGGATAATTGGCGATAGCACGTTCCAGACTTTGTTCCCTAATTAAATGTAATAAAGGGTAGGGTGAACGGTTGCTATAGTTTTCGACATCATTTGGCTTAGTTCCAGAAAATTGATAATCAGGATGAAAACTGGCAATTTGAAATATACCTTCCAGTTCCATTTGTATGATCAGACCATCGGCATAATCGAGAAATTCGTTGTAATCACAGAAGTCCTCTAATACTTGGGGGTGGATCAATAACGTCGTTTCAATTGTTTTATCATCGCTGAGAAATTTAAGCTCAGTTTGTAGATCCTCTAATAGCTGTTCTTGAGTTGTTGCTTCTGATACATAAAAGCGTATTCGATTATTTACCAATTCGCGTTTTGCAAAAGGGCATAGATTTAAACCAACTACCAGTGTTTCAACCCATTTTCGCACGGACTTGATTATTTTTTCGTGTGGCAAATAGTTACCCAGTAATTATGGTTATGAATTTAAATAAAATATACAGCAAAAAGATAAAAAAAAGCCCCGGCAGTGTTGCCGAGGCTTTTTTGTTTATGCTAACTGCGTATTAACGGTTGCAAATGTACATTGTTACTTCGAAGCCGAAACGCATATCTGAATATTCTGGTTTAGTCCACATGATCGTATTCCTCTCATTAGTGTTTAAATTATTGCCTGAAACAATTCCAAGCAGTTGATTAACATTTTAGTGATCTGGATCAAGATTAGAATCAGGGATCCCCTCTTTATTACTCAGGATTTTCCTGAACTGGTTAGCCGATGAGTATCATATGCTATGTAATTAGCAGACCTATGATTAACACCTTTTGATTTATGACTAATTGGCGATGATAAGTTTAGAATATTAGTGTTAGAATTTGAGACGATTATGTATCTTGAATTTGAACTATAAAGCGTTAAAAATATCATGTATGTAGTGTAATGATCCTGGTTTTTAACCATGAATAGCTTAAAAGACAGTAGTCAACTAGCAAAAATGAATTGGTTGCTGGCTACCCTTGCCACACTGTTTCTTATTGTTTGGTTAATGCCAACAATTAGTGTCATACAAGACGTTGTCATTATGTCACTGCCAACTCATATGTTTGCAGAGATATTTTCAGTTATTGTCTCCATGCTCGTTTTTGCACTTGTCTATAGTACACGTGCTGAAGATCGTCCTGGTAACCCAGTTATTCTTGCTTGTGCATTTCTTGTTGTTGGTCTGGTGGATTTTGCACATACACTGTCCTACTATGGGATGCCTGTTTTCGTGACTCCGGGTAGTGCAGCCAAATCGATTTATTTCTGGTTGGTGGCGCGATATATTGCTGCTATTGCATTGCTGGTATCGGCAGTGCTGCTATGGAAACAAGTACTAAAACTACCTAACCGTTATTGGCTTTTGCTTGTAAGTCTTGTTCTTACAGTCGTTATATACTGGGTCGGGCTTTATCACCTTGATGTTTTTCCTGTCACCTTTATTGAAGGGCAGGGATTGACACCATTTAAGGTGATAGCAGAATACGGAATTATTTTAATCTTGTTAGTGCCTGCTATTCTTTTCTATCTACAGGCAAATAAATCCGAATTATTTGATTCCAGTAGTATGTATGCAGCGACAGTGATAACCATACTAAGTGAACTATCATTTACTCTGTATTCAGATGTGTCTGATATCTTTAATTTACTTGGACATACCTACAAGGTTATTGCTTACATTTTTATATTTAGAGCAATATTTTTGTTTGTTGTACGCGAACCTTATCAGAAACTTCATGAAAGTGAGCAATACAACCGAACTTTGTTTGAAAGTTCTTCCATTGGTCTAGCAGTATGTCGGATGGATGGCACACTGATTGATCTTAACCAGTCCTATGCGGATATTATTGGCCGTAGCATTGAAGAAACCAAGCAATTAAGTTACTGGCAGATAACTCCTGAAGAGTATATGGAGCAGGAACAGTATCAGCTGGAGATGCTAGAAGACAAACAGTGTTATGGTCCTTACCAGAAGGAATATCTACATAAGGATGGACATCGTGTGCCGGTAAGACTCTCCGGCAGATTAATAGAAAGAGAGAATGAGGCCTTAATCTGGTCCAGTGTTGAGAATATTTCAGATGAAGTTTTGGCTAATCGTGCTCGTGATGAATCAGAGCAGAATTTCAGACAGCTGGTTGAGCACATGCGAGAGGTTTTCTGGCTGACAGATGTCGACACCAATAGAGTGATTTATATTAGCCCAGCCTATGAGGTGGTCTGGGGAAGAAGTTGCGAGAGCCTCTATGCCGAGCCTACATCGTTCATAAAGGCTATTCATAACGATGATCGTGAACGAGTCAAACAATCAATTCTAAGACAAAAGGAAGGCAGTCGTAATGAAGAGTATCGTATTGTTAAGTCCGACGGTACTGTTCGCTGGATAAAAGACCAGTCATTTCCAGTATTGAATCAGGAGGGTGTAGTTTATCGTGTTGCTGGCATAGCAGAAGATATAACTGAAGAAAAATTTGCTCAAGAACTGCTCGAGCAGCGTGTTCAAGAACGTACAGAGTCGTTGTTTCAAAAAGAACGAGAACTTATTATTGCCAAGGAAGAAGCTGAACGTGCAAATCGAGCTAAATCTCAATTTCTATCCAGTATGAGTCATGAATTACGTACTCCTCTTAATGCGATTCTTGGTTTTTCACAGTTACTAGAGTTTGATCAGAACCTTAATAAAGATCAGCAAGACTCAATCAGATCCATACAGCATGGAGGCAGGCATCTACTACTACTGATTAATGAGGTTTTAGATCTTGAAAAAATTGAGACAGGTAAATATGAGATAAACATTGAGCAAGTTGATATACATGAAATTTTGATGGAATGTGTAGCTCTGTCTGAACCATTAATTACACAATATGAAGTGTTATTATCGCTTCACGCAGACAATCTGATTCAACCTTATGTCTCGGCTGATAAAACCAAGCTTAAACAAGTTATTCTTAACCTGATTTCGAACGCTTGTAAGTATAACCATAGTGGTGGAACAGTTGATATTGAATGCATCAATACGAATGACCAAGGAATTCTTAGACTCTCCATTACAGATAATGGTAATGGCATAGAAAAAGAACAACAGGCTAGTATTTTCGAACCTTTTAACCGCTTAGGTGCGGAGTTCGGCAGTATCGAAGGGACTGGGATAGGCCTGACTATAACGAAAGAATTAATTGAAATAATGGGCGGTAGCATTGGGTTTGAAAGTGAGCTGAAAAAGGGAAGCCGGTTTTGGATTGACCTGCTAACATACAATTCAGATTTGAATGTGGACAAGTTAACAGATATGGAAGTTGAATCTGACCAGACTGTTTATAATCAAAATGATTTTAATTCGGGGCAGTATACAATTCTCTACATTGAAGACAATTTAATGAATCTGAGTCTGGTTGAAACCATATTTAAAAAATATCGACCAAACTATAAGCTTATTAGTGCCATTAAACCAGAAGAAGGCATTGAACTTGCCTATGAGTTTAAGCCAGATTTAATATTACTTGATATTAATCTTCCAGAAATGGATGGTTATCAGGTTATGGAGAAATTAAGCATTATGGAAGAGTGTAAAACTATTCCTGTGATCGCTGTTAGTGCTAATGCGATGAACACTGATCTTGAACGTGGTAAAAAATCTGGTTTCAAAGCATATGTAACAAAACCAATTGATATTGACGCTTTTTTAGACGTTATCAAGCAACAATTAGCTGATACCGTGTAACTCATATTGTTTTGGAGTTCATACACTGACAATTAGACAGAAAATCATAATACTTAAGTAAAAAAAAGCCCCGGCAGTTGCCGAGGCTTTTTTGTTTATGCTAACTGTGTATTAACGGTTGCAAATGTACATTGTTACTTCGAAGCCGAAACGCATATCTGAATATTCTGGTTTAGTCCACATGATCGTATCCTCTCATTAATGTTTTATGGTTGCTTAAATGTTTCAAGCAGGTGAGATACATAATACTGATTTAGATCAAGAATAAAATCAGGGATCTTCTTTTTATCACTCAGGATTTTCCTTAGTGACTGGATTCGGCTCGATTGATATAGCACACCAACATCGACATGGCCGATCGAAAGGGTTTTACTTTTCGTCGCTGGTTGCTATCCGCAGACATTTTTAATGAACGGGCAATTATTTTTGGATCTTTCCAGGTAAAAACACCGTGTTCAATATCCAGAGCATGGCTGTCACGTGTGACTTCCGCCGACCAGTTGTTTTGTTGTAAAGCGTTAGTTTTTGATGGTATTGCTCCCTATAGCAGTGGTAGCGCTTCAGAGGTAATTAAATCATTATCGGTTTTTATTCTATCAACAAGAGAATGGGTATGTATGAGTTTGAATAATTACAAGAGGACTGCACAAAGTCCAAATACAAAAAAGCCCCGGCGGATGAGGTTGCCGAGGCTTTTTCTTTACGCTAACAGTTTTGATTAACGGTTGCAGATGTACATTGTTACTTCAAAGCCGAAACGCATATCTGAATATTCTGGTTTAGTCCACATGATCGTATCCTCTCATTAGTGATTGAATATAAGACTGGAATTTCCCCAGTCAGTGATTCACATTATAGACATCTCCATCAAGAGGAATATCAGAGAACCGCTATTTAATGGTCAGGATTTTGCTGAATTAAGGGTAAGCAAAGGATACTTAGGGTATACAAAAAAGGCATCCGAAGATGCCTTTTTAGTTTACTAGTCGTAGCTATAATGCTTGCGCAGTGTTTTCACAACCTGCCACATGCTGGTTAAACCTTCAGGAAACTCAACATAATCACCTGGTACGATACGCACTGGTTCGCCACCATCTGGTGTGACTACGATTTCGCCTTCGAGAATATAGGCTTTTTCTGTTTCATCAAAATCAAGTCTGAACTCAGAGACTGGGCAATCCCAGGTTTCCCAGCTTGCAACGCCTAATTCTTTTAGACGTTCTTCACTAGGGTTCTTTTCAATTATAATTTCTGGCATGTGAATCCTGCATATAAATAATAGTAATCAAAAGATGGACGTCGTTATGTTGTTGGCACGCCATCCCCATGTCACGATCGATCTTCATTAAACTTTGCGATCGTCATTTTCGAGACGGGCAAATGATATCAGAAAGCGCGCGGTAATTTTTACGAGGATTGTTTTTTTTAGACTTAGTTCAAGTAAGGGCTCTGATTAGGCTTAAAATTGAATCTGAGTGCTGGGCCTTGATGCAGTTTGGTGTTACCCGGTAAATACATTGCCTTTAGAAGACAAAGATTATTCAGAATAAGTTCAACATCATTTTGATTCTGGAAATATGCAAAAGAATAGAGCGACAAGATCATTAAAATGGCGACTATCACCATATAGATAGAGTAGTGCTTTAATTGCGATAAATTGTTTCAATCAAATGAAAACCAAACTTGGTTTTAATCGGCCCGTGCACGGTCAGCACAGGCTTTTTGAAAACGACATTATCAACTGCCTTCAACATCGTACCAGGGCTAAATTCACCAAGTTCGCCACCTTTTTTCGCTGACGACTTACATAAGGAATGCTTTTTAGCGAGCAGGGCAAAGTCTTTGCCACCGGCCAACTGTTTCTTGATTGACTCCGCTTCTTCTTTGGTTTTCACCAAAATATGTCGTGCACATGCTCTTGCCATCTTTGACCCACTTGTGAAAAAGCCCTGGAACTGTTCCTGCCTAACGTAATGTTCTGCTAAATAAATTCAGTGCTAATTGATAGCCCAGCATCGCTGTTTGTGCATCATAGCGGCCGCCATCACCTTCATCACGCATAAAGGCGTGTCCGGCATTAAATTCATGCCATGTAAAGGTAATATCGGTATCGCTTAATGCTTTATAAATCTTGGCAAGGCCTTCAGGTGGAATATGGTTATCCTGCTTACCCCAAATCATCAATAACTCACCTTTAATATCATCAAGGCGTTCCATGCTGTGTTGACCGGGTTGATTAGGAATGACTTGAATATGCAGATCGGTACCGTAAAAACACGCAGCCCCTTTGACTTCAGGCTGTAATGCAGCACGAAATGCCAAGTGACCACCAATACAATAACCCATCGCACCGATATGACCATTGCACCAGTCTTGTTGTTTGGCAAACTCGATTAACGCGACATTGTCAGTGTCATAGCCTTGCACTTCTTTAGTGTGCTTATCGGCATTGCCTTTTTCACGGCCGGCATCGTCATAACCCAACACCGTACCAATAGGGTTAAGCTCATGGAATACTTCAGGAACTAAAACAGCATAACCATGACTTGCCATCAGCCTTGCAGCACGCTCAATCGGGCCGGTTTGTTGGAAAATTTCTGAATAAAACAAAATAACAGGGTAGCTACCTTCACCGACAGGGCGGTGAATATAAGTACGCATTATGCCAGTGGGTGTATCAAGATCAGTAAAATGGCTTTGTATGTTCATTATGGGCTCTTTTGATTCGTGTGTAATTGTTGGTAAATAGCGGTAGATAAAAGGAGGGTATTGTACAGTGATTCATGGTGTTCATCATTTCTGATCGAGATAAAAATCTGGTCGATAGGCAAATTAGTTAAATCAATCGAGCCGATCCCATTGATTGTTCCATTTAGGTTATTGGTATAAGGTAAGCATAGTCTTTGCTCCTACATGCTAGTGAATGAGGATAAGAAAATGCTGCAGAAACAACTTCTTATTATAGCGTTGCTTTATGTCTTTCCAGTTCAGGCCGAAGAAATGGAACGCTCTACCATCACAACCTGTGCATATCAAGCTGGTACTGCTCGTGAAATCCAATTGATTAGGCAAAGTGAAGGCGATGATTGGTCACAATTCGAGCAGAAAATAAAGCAAATATACAAAGACACTCCAGGCCGTTCGGATCTACTTGTAATCGCCAAAAATGTGTACCTACAACCGATAACGACATTACCGACTGAAGCATATGAAAAAGCTTTTACTGCGTGTGTTAGTCGGATACAGGGTACAGAACCATCAGCATAAGTGTTTTTACGGTGCGTAAATTAAATTGACAGGCTGCTTGATCGTCGTGGACAGTTTTTAACAAAATACTTGGCAATTACACCTCATACGACATCCAGTAAAGCGTCCTCTAATTTTTCATACTGAAATTTATAACCTGCATTCAACGCTTTTGCAGGAATGATTTTCTTTCCTGTCAGCAATAATTCTTCACCCATTTGTCCCATTAAAATTTTTATAATTATTGCAGGCATAGGTAAAAGAGTCGGACGGTTTAGTGCTTTACCAAGCGCCTTTGTAAATAACTGATTCGTTACTGGGTTAGGTGATGTGCCATTAATAGCGCCTTGTAAGCTATGGTGTTCAATGCAGTGCAAAATAATACCAACCAAGTCATCTAGGTGAATCCAAGACATCCATTGTTTACCCTGACCTATTCTTCCCCCTAGACCCATTTTAAAAACGGGTAGCATTTTTCTTAATGCTCCGCCTTTACCCAGAACAATTCCGGTACGCAATAAACATGTACGAATTCCAAGCTTTTGTGCTTGTAGGGCGACTGTTTCCCATTGTAGGCATACTTGACTAGAAAAGCTGTCATCACCTGATACTGTTTCATCAATAAATTCGCTAGTATCGCCAACGCCATAATAACCAATAGCTGAACCACTAATTAGCAATTTGGGTTTATGTTTTATGTTGTTAAAGAATGCAATAAGATCTTGAGTTGTATCAATACGACTACTGAGAATATGTTGTTTTTGTTGAACGCTCCAACGCTTGTCGGCTATAGGTTCACCTGCCAGATTAATCACAACATCGAAAATAACGTTATCCTTCAATTGTGCTAGTTCACTAATGCCATGAATAGGTGCTTTAATTATTTCAGGATGTCGACTCAATATAACAATAGTATGTTGTTTTTCCAGTAAACGGGAACAAAGGGCTGAACCAATAAATCCTGTACCGCCAGTAATTAATAAGTTCATTTATTTTTCCTGAGAATCAATGGGGGTCAGGAGCCATTGATTATATTCATCATACAAACTGAATCACAACAACAGTGAGAACAGTAATCGTGCTCAATATGGTAGCGGCAACGGTAAGCTTATTGGCGTTATATGACCGGCTGTGATTAACGGAAGATGACAAGGCAGCTTGTCGTTCTTCCATCTTGGCGGATAGCCAATGAATGATTTCTTCACGCATGGGGGAACCAGGACGGCCTAATTTTCCTCTGCCTTTACCCAATTCAGTAAACACGCCTTCAACACCAAGGTTTTCTAGTAGTGCTAAATCATCGGTATTCATAAGTACTCCTACTTTATTAATAACGAAAACGCTGTCTATCTCTGTACTGCAATGGTGAATCTTAAATTCAACAAAAAAAGCCAGAATGATTACTCATTCTGGCTTTTGGTTTAATCCCACTTCAACGCGCCGCCGGTTTGATATTCGGTGACTTTGGTTTCGAAGAAGTTTTTCTCTTTCCTCATATTAGCCTGTTCATCTAGCCAGGGCAGGGTACTTTCTGCTCCGGGGAACGGTTCTTCAAACCCGAGCTGTTTCGCACGGCGGTTAGCGATAAATCGGAACTGACCGACATGCGCTTCTTTTGAATAACCGAGAATAGGGTCACGCAGGATATAGCCAGCGTAGGTTTCTTCAGCCGCATCGGCTTCTTCCCACATTTGTTGTACTTTTCGTGGGTCAAGTTTAACGTTTTCTTCTTTGATGATTTGTTTAACAACTCGAATACCAAATGAAGCATGCAGCACCTCATCACGCATGATGTATTGCAATTGTTCGGCGGTACCTTTCATCAAACCACGGCGTTGCAGGGCAAAAATCGGGCTAAAGCCGTTGTAGAACCAGCAACCTTCAAAAATACCGCCAAAGAAGGCGTAGGCCATGACGAAGTTTTCTAGTTCGTCACGATCATGCAGATCAATATCACTGCGTAATATTGAACTCAGGCGAGCGTTGGCCAGTTGAATCTTCTGGTTAATTTCTGGAACCACACGGTATCGGTTGTAGATTTCACTTTGATCCAGACCAATGGTTTCGATGCAGTGTTGATACGTCCATGTGTGCAATGCTTCTTCATAAACCTGACGAGCCTGATAGATTTGCAGTTCAGGCGCACTCATTTTTTCCATTACTGCCAGACCGATATTACGCATAGCAAGAATGTCTGATGTGGTCAGGTAAGACAGTACGTTTTCATAAACATGACGTTCTTCAAGAGTCAGGTTATGACGGTAGTCATGAACATCCTGAGACATGTTGATATCAAGCGGTGTCCAGTGGTTCTTGTTGGCATTAAGGAAGTAATCCCATGCCCACGGGTATTTGAACGGTGCCAGTTGATTAATATCAGTCATACCGTTAATGACACGTTTATCGTCTGGGTTAACAGGCGCAACGTTGGCTAATGGCAATGAACTGAACACAGGTTTATCCACCACTACAGCGCTGACAGATGGCTTGTTGGCTGTCTGTTCAGGAGCTGGTGTCACCTGTTCTGGCTGTGGAACTACCTGCTCAGGTTTTGGCGCCGTTTGTTCAGGTGCTGGAGCTGCAAGCGGTGCTGAAAATGGATCATCCCAATTTAACATTACTGACATGCCTCGCAATCTGGTTCTAAAATTGAGCATGCTTTAGGTGCTTCAACGCCTTCACCTAATATGATGTCATCAACAGGTGCGGCGGCGCTAATGGCCACTGGTGCTGGTTTTGGAGCAACAATGGTGACTGCAGGTGCGGCACTGCTGGTTTTTTCAGCGGCAGTCGCACCCATAGAACGTAGGTAGTAGGTTGTTTTAAGACCACGAACCCAAGCTAGTTTATACAGGTTGTCCATTTTCTTGCCAGATGGTTCAGCCATATACAGGTTAAGACTTTGAGCCTGATCTAGCCATTTTTGACGACGAGAAGCCGCTTCTATCAACCAGCGTGCATCCATTTCAAATGCAGTTGCATAGATTTCTTTAAGCTCTGTTGGAATGCGGTCAATCGATTGCAGGCTACCGTCAAAGTATTTGAGGTCGTTGATCATGACATCATCCCACAGACCACGAGCTTTTAGGTCATCAACCATATATGGGTTAATGATGGTGAATTCACCTGACAAGTTCGATTTTACAAACAGGTTTTGATAGGTCGGCTCAACCGATTGGCTCACACCACAGATGTTTGAAATAGTTGCTGTTGGTGCAATCGCCATGGTGTTGGAATTACGCATGCCTTGTTGCTTGATTTTGCTGCGAAGTGTATCCCAGTCTAATGTTTGGCTTTGATCTTGTTGCAGATATTCACCACGCGCTTCCTGCAGGATCTTGATAGAGTCGATTGGCAAAATTCCCTGACTCCACAAGCTGCCTTCGTAGGTTTTGTAACTACCGCGTTCAGCGGCCAGATCTGAGGAGGCTTCAATAGCGTAATAACTGACCGCTTCCATTGAGGTATCAGCAAATTGAACCGCTTCTTCTGAGCTGTATGGTAGGCGTAATTTATACAATGCATCCTGAAAACCCATAATACCGAGACCAACAGGGCGGTGTTGAAGGTTAGAGTTACGTGCTTGAGGCACACTGTAATAGTTGTACTCGATTACATTATCCAGCATACGCATAGCAGTAGTGATGGTACGCTTGAGTTTTTCAAGATCCAGACCATTTTCAGTCACATGTTGTGGCAGGTTGACGGAACCCAGATTGCATACTGCGATTTCACTGTCTGATGTGTTCAGAGTGATTTCAGTACATAGGTTAGAGCTATGTACAACACCGACATGTTGTTGCGGGCTGCGAAGATTACATGGATCTTTAAATGTGATCCATGGGTGACCTGTTTCAAACAACATACCTAACATTTTGCGCCATAAGTCGTTGGCTGGCAGTGTTTTGAAGTTACGAATTTCACCGCAAGCCGCTTTTTCTTCGTACGTGTTGTAGGCTTGTTCAAATGCCAAGCCAGTTAGATCGTGAAGATCAGGAACTTCTTCTGGTGAAAATAACGTCCAATCGCCATTTTCAGCAACGCGTTTCATGAACAGATCAGGGATCCAGTTAGCCGTGTTCATGTCGTGAGTACGACGGCGATCGTCACCGGTGTTTTTACGCAAGTCGAGGAATTCTTCAACATCAATATGCCATGTTTCGAGATAGGCACAGACAGCCCCTTTACGTTTACCACCTTGATTGACGGCAACCGCAGTGTCATTGGCGACTTTCAGGAAGGGTACAACACCCTGAGATTTACCGTTGGTGCCTTTGATATGAGCGCCGAGACCACGAACACGAGTCCAGTCATTACCTAGGCCACCGGCATATTTTGATAACAGGGCATTATCGCGAATGGCATTGTAAATACCACTGAGATCATCCGGTACGCTAGTCAGGTAGCACGATGACAATTGTGGGCGTAATGTACCCGCGTTGAACAGAGTAGGCGTGCTGCTCATAAAGTCGAATGAAGACAACAGGTTGTAGAACTCGATCGCGCGTTCTTCACGCTCAACTTCGTTGATTGCCAATCCCATGGCTACACGCATATAGAAGGCTTGCGGCAACTCAAAACGGACACCGTCATGGTGAATGAAGTAACGGTCATATAGCGTTTGTAGACCAAGGTAAGTGAATTTGAAATCACCTTCAATTTTGAGGGCCTTGCCCATCCTATCGAGGTCGTATTGAGCCAGTTCAGGGGCGAGTAACTCATGACCAATAGCACGCTGAATATAGTTTTTGAAATAGTCAGGGTAGATGTCGATCATTTCATGGTGTGATGCCTGACGAGGGCCATTATAAACATAGCTCAATGCTTCACGACGGATGCTGTCCATCAATAAACGTGCAGCAACCGTACTGTATGCCGGATCTTTTTCTATAAAGGTACGCGCAGACATAACCAGTGCTTTTTCAACATCCACTTCAGTCACACCATCAAATAAGTTACGTTGGGTGTCATGTAGGATAGTGGCACTATCAACTTCACTGATACCTTCGCAGGCTTCGACAATAAGATTTTGTAGGCGGTTAATATCAAGTGGTGCTTTACTACCATCTTTAGCTGTTACGTTAATACTGGATTCGACCACCAGCTCAGGGTGTTGTTTTTGTTCTTCAGCACGTTTTTGTGCTTGATGGTCACGATAGAGTACATAGGCACGCGCGGCTTTATATTCATCTGCACGCATTAACGCTAATTCAACCTGATCTTGAATGTCTTCGATATGGACAGTGCCGCCATCATCAAGACGACGAGTCAGGTTTTCAGAGATTTGGGCAGTAATTTTGGCAACTGTGTCATGTATACGGCGACTGTCTTGTGCAGACTCACCTTCCACAGCGAGGAAGGCTTTAGTGATGGCAATTGCAATTTTACTACTATCAAAAGTCGTTACCTGACCATTACGTCGAATAACTTGATATTGACCTTGATCTGAAGAGTTGGGTGTTGTGTGGGCCATTGATTCGCTTGCCATATTATTAAATCCTGCTATCCATGATAGAAAATTTCTAAAATTACCAAACCACAACCTATAGTGGTTTGCGTTGAGTTAAACCACAAGATAATGTGTTTTTTGTGTGATAGCAAGCGTAAAAAATGTATGGTTTTGTGGAGAAGATGTGGATAACTTTGTGTCAGTGACTCGCTAGCATAGTAGTGACGGGACTTGTTCAGTTTTTGAAAAAAAATCCCCTCAAGAAAAATTTTTTTTAAGGGGAAATTATCTAAAGTGTGTCAACAAAAGCTAATACTTCGGCAAGATGCTCTTTTACTCTGACATTTCGCCATTCTTTACGGAGTATCCCCTGAGTATCGATCAGAAAGGTGCTGCGCACGATGCCCATGTACTCGCGTCCATAATTTTTTTTCAGGTGTAATACATCAAAAAGCTTACAGGCAAGTTCATCAGTATCTGATAGCAAATCGAAAGGGAAGTTTTGTTTAGCTTTGAAGTTTTCATGCACGCGAACACTGTCGCGTGAAACACCTACAATGAGGGTGTTGTGTTGATTAAATTGTTCAAGGTGATCTCGAAAATTCTGTCCTTCAAGTGTACAGCCAGGTGTATTGTCTTTTGGATAGAAGTAGATAAGAATATTTTTACCATGTTGCTCCGATAGTCGAAAAATGGTGTCGCCAGTACTGGGAAGTTCGAAGTCGGGCACGGCCTGATCGAGTTCTACTTTATTCATTGATAGATCCTGAATTACTTAATGATACGTTCAAAAAATATACCTTACACAAACCACTAGGATCTTGTCATCTCGTGGCTGGCAAAGTACCATGCTCGTTTATCTTTACGGAGTCTTGTGAACATGTTTAGCGGCAGTATGGTGGCATTGGTTACACCGATGCGAGCGGATGGCTCGCTGGATAGTGACTGCCTTCACAAGTTAGTAGAGTTTCATATTAGCAATGGCACTGATGCCATTGTCGCCGTTGGAACCACAGGAGAATCTGCTACGCTGACGGTTGAAGAACATTGCGATGTCATTCGTGAGGTTGTACAGCAAGTCAATGGACGTATTCCTGTTATCGCCGGTACGGGTGCAAATTCAACTACTGAAGCCATTGAGTTGACTCAATCTGCAAAAGATCTGGGTGTGGATGCCGTATTGTTAGTTACACCCTATTATAATAAGCCAACACAAGAAGGTTTGTTTTTACACTATAAAGCAATTTCTGAAGCGGTAGATATTCCGCAAATTCTCTATAATGTACCAAGCAGAACTGCCTGTGACTTATTGCCAGAAACAGTCGCTCGTCTTGCTAATATTCCAAACATTATTGGTATTAAAGAGGCAACGGGCGATTTATCAAGAGTGGAGCAAATCAAAGCACTGTGTGGAGACAAATTGGAACTTTATACCGGTGAAGACGCAAATACAGTGGACTTTATTCTCGCGGGTGGCCAAGGTGTAATTTCAGTTACGGCAAATGTCGCACCAGCCGCAATGCATGAAATGTGTGCTGCTGCTCTGGCTGGAAATGAAGTGCGCGCACGCCAAATTAATAATGACTTAAACTTATTGCATAAAACATTATTTGTTGAGGCGAATCCAATTCCTGTTAAATGGGCATTGACTGAAATGGATTTGATTCCTTCAGGCATACGATTGCCAATGACTGTATTATCAGAAAGATATCATCAGCCGGTGCGTGAAGCATTGATCGCTGCCGGTGTACTAAACTAACTGTGAGTAAACTTAAATAAATGAACGTTAAGCATTTTAAAACTACTTCTCTAGCACTATTGCTATCGGTTTTAATCAGTGGATGTGAATCGATACCGGGACTTGACGAGGTTGTACCTGATAACACAAAAAAATACCGTAAAGCAGAAACAATGCCTCCGCTTGATGTTCCGCCAGATTTAAGTACTACACGTATTAATGATGAAATTGCCGGTAGTCAAAAATCGACAGCAACGTATTCTGAATTTGAGGAAGCCGCTAATAATCCGCTAGCGAGTAAATATAATATTACACCTGATGTGAAACCTAGTTTGTCGGGTGAGGGGGATACACGTCACCTTATTGTTCCGGGAGAACGTGAGGACACTTGGCGACGATTATTAGAATTTTGGTCGCAAAAGGGCATTGAGATCAAACGTAAGGATATGAGAATTGGTCTGATGGATACGGAATCGACTAGTGACGATTATGCTTATCGGGTACGAATCGAACGTGGCGATACCTCAAAAGTATCACAAGTTTATGTGGGTGCCGCCGGAGTAGAAGCTAACGCACAGAAAGATGAAGCGATGTTGCGTCAACTGGCTGATTTTCTAGGCGCGCTACATCAGCAAGATCAAGCCAAAACTCAAGCACTAAAAGAAAGCCAACCCCAAGTTGCAGCTGTAAAAACGGTGTTATTGGATGAAACAGGTGGTCAGCAATCATTATTAGTGGAACAGGATTTCGCTGATGTCTGGCGACGTGTTGGACGAGTATTAGATAGTAAAGGTTTTGCTGTTGAAGATCGTGATCGGTCACGTGGTGTCTATTTTGTACGATATATCGATCCATTTAACGAAATAGAAAAGGACGAAGAAGGCTTGTTGAGCAAACTGGCCTTTTGGAAAGATGACGCTGAAAAATCACCAGAAGAATTTTATTACATTAAACTGATTTCTGATGCTGAAAATACCAAAATCATTGTATTGGATGCAGAAGAAACACGGACATCATCTGACACAGCTAAACGCTTATTAGGATTGATACAGGAACAGTTGGCCCAGTAATGCGATTTGCTTCACTCGGAAGTGGTAGCCGAGGCAATGCAACACTTATTTCACAGGGTAAAACCACCTTGCTAGTTGATTGCGGTTTTTCTGCTCGTGAAACTGAAAAACGTTTACAAGGTTTTGGGCTGGATGCCAGTGAGCTGTCTGCTATCGTGGTCACACATGAACATGCTGATCATGTTAACGGTGTACGAGTATTAGCACGAAAATATCAGCTACCTGTTTATGCAACCGCTGGTACTGCTGGATGTATGTCTGCTGATTTGGTCGAGCTGATAACTGAGTTTAGTTGCCATGATGTCTTTGAAATCGGTGATATAGAGGTTCATCCTTTTCCCGTACCGCATGATGCACGAGAACCCAGTCAGTTTGTATTTACTAATGGCCAGCATAGACTGGGGTTATTAACCGATGTCGGTACGGTTACGCCAGTGATTGAACAGGCATTGTCACAATGCGATGCGCTGCTTCTGGAGGCCAATCATGATATAGATATGTTGGATAATGGCGATTATCCAGATCATCTTAAATATCGAGTGGCAGGTCGGCTTGGACACTTGAATAACGTACAATCAGCCACCTTGCTTGAAAAGATTGATACGACTCATTTGCAACATATTGTTGCAATGCATTTAAGTGAAAAGAATAATTCGCCAGATATTGTTAGCCCGTTATTTGCACAAGCACTACAGTGCGAACAAAGCTGGATCAGTATTGCCAAACAAGACACTGGTTTTGACTGGCGTGAAACAATCAACGGTTAGAGAGTAAATCGTATGGAAAAAAGACAAGAACTGTATGCAGGTAAAGCAAAAAGTGTTTATACAACGGACAATGATGATTATGTCATTTTAAGTTTTCGTGATGATACCTCTGCTTTTGACGGTGAGAAAATAGAGCAACTGAGTCGTAAAGGTGAGGTGAACAATAAATTCAATGCCTTCATTATGGAGTATCTGAGCAATGCAGGCATTCCTACCCACTTTGAAAAGCTGCTTAACGCCAACGAATCATTAGTGAAAAACATGCAAATGATCCCAGTGGAATGTGTGGTTCGTAACGTTGCTTCTGGCAGTCTATGTCGTCGTTTGGGTGTGGACGATGGACTGGAACTCAACCCTCCAGTATTTGAATTTTTCTTAAAAAATGATGCGCTTCATGACCCTATGATCAATGAATTTCATATTGAAACATTTGGTTGGGCGAAATCCGAAGATGTCAGCACAATGAAACAACTAACATTCAATGTTAATGAACTGCTTAGTAAATTATTCGCTGATGCAGGCATGATTCTGGTTGACTACAAACTGGAATTTGGTTTGTTTAAAGGTGATGTTGTATTGGGTGATGAATTCAGTCCTGATGGTTGTCGTTTATGGGATGCAGAAACACGTAAAAAACTTGATAAAGATCGTTTCCGCCAAGGGTTGGGTGGTGTTATTGAAGCCTATGAAGAAGTAGCTAGACGCATTGGGGTGCCATTATAAAAAATCTTTGGTCAATAAAAGAAATAGCTATACATAAGGAAACCCCTGATGCCGATAGAGTATCGGGGGTTTTTTATATTTAACTAAGTCTGATTAAAAGTTATTCATTGTTACTTGCATATCAATTAGATGTCGGTATCGTTATAAGATAACTGCAATTGATGGGTGTATGCATAGAGATTAGGAACAGGCATATAAGCATGAGTGAAAATAATGAACATGTAGTCGTCGGTTGGCGAGAATGGCTAGCATTGCCAGACTTAGCAGTATCAAAAATTAAAGCCAAAGTTGATACAGGTGCAAGGACGTCCGCGCTTCACGCTTTTTCTGTGGAGCCTTTTGAAAAAGGCAATAGCCTGTGGGTACGTTTTGGTATTCATCCTAATCAACAAGATGTTGAAACTGAAGTATGGTGTGAGGCCAAAGTCATCGATCAACGTAATGTGACTGATTCAGGCGGTCATACAGAAGAGCGTTATGTGATTAGTACCGATGTGACATTGGGAAATAGAACCTGGCCTGTTGAGGTTACCTTGACTAATCGTGACAATATGTTGTTTCGAATGTTATTGGGGAGAACTGCAATGAGTGCTGGAAATATAGTAGTCAATCCAGATCTGTCTTATCTGGCAGGTCAAACCTTAATTGAACATATGCAAGATCAGGATGCTTTGCAAGATGCGCTTGATAATGGAGAAAATGAATGAAAATTGCCATCCTGTCCAGAAATGAAAAATTGTATTCAACTCGTCGTCTAGTTGAGGCTTCTGAAGCCCGTGGGCACGAAGTGGAAGTAATTGATGTATTACGCTGTTACATGAATATTACTTCTATGAAGCCGGAAGTGCACTATAAAGGTAGAAATCTAGCGGGCTTTGATGCTGTTATTCCGCGTATTGGTGCCTCTGTTACTTTTTATGGAACAGCTGTATTACGCCAGTTCGAAATGATGGGTGTTTATCCATTAAGTGAATCGGTTGCTATTAGTCGATCACGAGATAAATTAAGAGCATTACAACTGTTATCTCGCAAAGGTATTGGCTTGCCTGTTACAGGTTTTGCACATAGCCCTGATGATGTAGGAGATCTGATCAAAATGGTTGATGGCGCACCATTAGTCATTAAGTTACTGGAAGGTACACAAGGTATAGGGGTTGTTCTTGCAGAAACGAAGAGTGCTGCAAGCAGTGTAATCGAAGCATTTATGGGACTGAAAGCCAATATTTTAGTACAAGAGTTTATTAAAGAAGCCGGTGGTGCAGATATCCGCTGTTTAGTGGTCGGTGGTAAAGTCGTTGCTTCAATGAAACGCCAAGGACAAGAAGGTGAATTCCGGTCTAATATACATAGGGGTGGGACAGCGAATCTTATCCGAATTACACCTGAAGAACGCTCAACAGCAGTACGTGCGGCAAAAACTATGGGATTAAATGTCTGTGGCGTTGATCTTTTGCGTTCTAATCATGGCCCAGTTGTGATGGAGGTGAACTCCTCTCCTGGTTTACGAGGGATTGAGGGCGCAACCGGTAAAGATATTGCCAGCATGATCATCAGTTTCATCGAAAAAAATGCTAAGGCTGGCAATACTAAAACTCGCGGGCACGGATAATATTAAATGTCCGATATCCTTACTATTGCTGGTCATGATATCCCGCTTGGTAGAAATCAAGTTATTGATGTGTCATTGCCAGATTTATATATGCATACGTCCCTCAGTATGCCGGTGCATGTCATACGGGGACGTAGAAAAGGCCCGACGCTATTTGTATCAGCGGCCGTGCATGGTGACGAAATCAATGGCGTTGAAATTATTCGCCGACTCGTAAAAAGCAAAGCATTGAGAGGCCTAAAAGGCACATTAATCACTGTGCCGGTTGTGAATGTGTATGGTTTTATTAACCAATCGCGCTATTTACCAGATCGCCGAGATTTAAATCGCTGCTTTCCTGGCTCAAACTCCGGATCTTTAGCAGGACGGTTGGCGAATTTGTTTATGACTGAGGTCGTAAAAAACTGTACTCATGGTATAGATCTTCATACAGCCGCTATTCATCGAGATAACTTACCGCAAATTAGGGCTGACTTGTCTTATCCAGAAGTCGAAGGTTTAGCCCGAGCATTTAATGCGCCAGTAGTCGTCAATTCAAGTTTGATAGAAGGAACGCTTCGCCACGCAAGTCAGGAATATAATATCCCAGTCATTGTTTACGAGGCAGGTGAGGCTTTACGTTTCAATGAGCTTGCTATCAGGGCGGGTGTTAAAGGAGTTTTAGGAGTTATGCGTGTCATAGATATGCTGGCACCACAACGCAAAAAATCAAAAAGAAGCATAGAGCCATTTGTTGCACGATCCAGTGCATGGGTTCGAGCTCCACAAAGTGGTCTTTTCCGCATGCTTGTGCCTATGGGCGCGCATACCAACAAAGGTGATTTACTCGGGATGGTAGCAGCCCCATACGGTGACAAAGATTCCGAAACGCCGGTTATTGCTACAAGCTCTGGAGTTGTCATCGGTCGTACTAATTTGCCTCTGGTTAATGAAGGTGAGGCCTTATTTCATATTGCACGATTCCACAGGCCTGATGAAGTGGCGGATAGTGTGGAAGCTTTCCATTCGGATCTAGACCCGGCTACTGATACGACCATTCCAGACGAGATTCCGATTATCTAGTTTCGTGATCTTGCAATAGAATAACAGTGATCTAATTCAGAGTGACCGTCCAGGCTATTTCTTCACCAGCACGCATGGGAATCAATGCCTGGTCAGTGAACGAATAACTTTCAGGAACCAGCCATGATTGTTTTGTTAAAGTAATTGTTGTTGAGTTTCTCGGTAATTGATAAAAATCAGCACCGAAGTGACTGGCAAAGCCTTCCAGCTTATCAAGTGCATTAGCGGCGTCAAAAGCCTCAGCATAAAGCTCAATAGCGGCATGGCTACTGTATATGCCGGCGCAGCCACAGGCATTTTCTTTTAAATGCTGAGGATGTGGGGCGCTATCAGTGCCTAAGAAAAATTTGGGATTACCACTAGTCGCAGCTTTTATCAGGGCTTGTTGATGGGTATTACGTTTTAATACGGGCAGACAATAATTATGCGGATGGACGCCGCCAACAAGCAAGTCATTACGGTTTAACAACAAGTGGTGTGGGGTAATGGTTGCTGCAACACGAGCATCATGCTCAATGACAAAATCAACGGCATCGCCTGTAGTAATGTGTTCGAATACGACCCTGAGTTCTGGATAATCCTTTAGGAGTGGTATCAATACCTGATCGATAAACACTTTTTCTCGGTCAAATACATCAATATCAGAACTGGTCACTTCACCGTGAA
This sequence comes from Gammaproteobacteria bacterium, assembly GCA_029882915.1. GTDB lineage: Bacteria > Pseudomonadota > Gammaproteobacteria > Nitrosococcales > Methylophagaceae. Next base: position 36,399 of record JAOUJZ010000003.1, read on the forward strand.
CTAACAACGGCATTTTTAGATGTTGCATCTGAGTTAATGCTTCACTACAGAGTTTAATGTCTGTAACACCGGCATCTGAATTGGTGGTGGCGCCAGCAGGATAGAGTTTAACAGCATGTACGATACCACTGTCATGGGCGCGTTGAATTTCATCAGCTGTTGTATTATCCGTTAAGTACAAGGTCATCAATGGTTCAAAGTTATTACCATCAGGGCGAGCTTGTAAAATACGATCTCTATAACTTCTTGCTAATGATGTCGTAGTAACGGGAGGGCGTAAATTAGGCATTACGATCGCACGACCAAAATAACGAGCCGTGTCTGACACAGTTCGTTTAAGTGCAAGATCATCGCGCAAATGGAGATGCCAGTCGTCAGGCTGGGTAAGTATCAGTTGTGTGTTATGTAATTCACTCATAGGCCGGGATTATGCCATAGCTAAACCAATAAGCGGATATTGAGTGCATTAAATTAATGTAAAGACAATAGGCTTAACCACGGTTTTTCTTGACCTAAAGCGGCATTGCAAGTAACTTTGCAGGTTTTATATTTTTGTGACTATCGCTACGGCGGGTGAAAAGGGGAACACGTGGAATTAAGCGGCGCTGATATTCTTGTTCGTTGTTTAAAAGACGAAGGTGTTGAATATTTGTTTGGTTATCCAGGCGGTGCTGTGCTTCATATATACGATGCACTTTACCAACAGGAAGACGTTAAACATATTTTAGTACGCCATGAGCAGGCAGCAACTCATGCAGCAGATGGCTATGCGCGTGCTACGGGCAAGCCGGGTGTGGTGCTTGTGACATCAGGTCCCGGAGCAACTAATGCAGTGACTGGTATTGCTACTGCTTATATGGATTCCATCCCTATGGTCGTCATTACAGGCCAAGTTCCTTCTGCAGTCATTGGTAGTGATGCCTTTCAGGAAGTGGATGCAGTGGGCATTACTCGTCCTTGTGTGAAACATAACTTTCTGGTTAAAGATGTGACTAAATTGGCTGAAACAGTCAAAAAAGCATTTTACGTAGCGACAACAGGTCGTCCTGGACCTGTAGTGGTTGATGTACCAAAGGATATTACTGATCCGAACATTAAAGTGCCATATCACTACCCTGATAAAGTTACGATGCGTTCTTATCAACCTACAGTGAAAGGACACACTGGACAGATCAAACGTGCTGTTGATTTATTGTTGTCAGCAAAAAAGCCAATGATCTACAGTGGTGGTGGTGTTGTTCTGGCGGATGCATCAGAAGAGTTGCGTACATTTGTTCGTCATTTAGGTTACCCCATAACCAGTACGCTGATGGGCTTGGGTGCCTATCCTGCGACTGATCAGCAATTCCTTGGCATGCTCGGAATGCATGGTACGTATGAAGCAAATATGGCGATGCATGATTGTGATGTATTGATTGCTGTTGGCGCACGTTTTGATGATCGTGTGACTGGTAAATTGGAAGAGTTTTGTCCATACGCAAAAATCATTCACATTGATATTGATCCATCGTCTATTTCCAAAAATATCACGGTAGATATTCCTATCGTAGGTGATGTGGCTGGTGTGTTACAGGAAATGAATCATCTCCTGTCTACCGGTAAAAAACAGCCGAAGAAAAAAGAGTTGGAAGCGTGGTGGAAAATTATCAATAGCTGGCGTGCAAAACAGTGCATGTCATATGACCACAATGATAAAGAAAAAATCAAACCACAAGCAGCTATTGAGTTGTTGCATGAGATCACTGGCGGTGATGCTTATGTCACCTCGGATGTCGGCCAGCATCAAATGTGGGCAGCCCAGTACTATGGTTTTGATAAACCAAATCGCTGGATAAACTCTGGTGGATTAGGCACGATGGGCTTTGGATTGCCTGCAGCCATGGGTGTTCAATTAGCGTATCCTGACGAAACAGTTGCATGTGTCACTGGTGAAGGCAGCATCCAGATGTGTATTCAGGAGCTTTCGACCTGTTTGCAATATGGCTTACCAATTAAAATTGTGGCATTGAACAACCGCTACCTTGGCATGGTTCGTCAGTGGCAGGAATTTTTCTATAAAGAACGTTATTCACATTCTTATATGGAATCTTTGCCTGACTTTGTGAAATTGGCCGAAAGTTATGGTCATGTAGGTATTCGTGTTGAAAGACCTGAAGATCTACGTCCTGCTATGGAAAAAGCATTTGCAATGAAAGATAGATTGGTATTTCTGGATATTGTTACGGATCAAACAGAAAACGTCTATCCGATGATTGCTGCTGGTAAGGCGCATAATGAAATGCATATGTCACCTCATTGTGAGTTGCCACAAAGTGCCGAAAGGGAGTTGTCATAATGCGCCATATTATTTCTATCCTGATAGAGAATGAGGCAGGTGCTTTGTCACGCGTGGCAGGTTTGTTTTCCGCGCGTGCTTACAATATTGAGTCATTGACTGTAGCACCAACAGAGGATCCATCATTATCGCGGATGACTATTGTTACAACGGGTACTGATAGAATTGTTGAGCAAATCACCAAACAATTGAATAAATTGATTGATGTGGTGAAACTACTTGAGTTGACTGATGGGCCTCACATAGAGCGTGAAATGATGCTGATAAAGATAAAAGCGTCAACCATGGCTCAACGTGAAGATGTTAAGCGTCTGGCAGACATCTTCCGTGGACGAGTAATTGATGTAACGCCAACAATTTATACCATCGAATTAACCGGTTCTGGTGAAAAGCTGGATTCATTTATTGAAGCATTGGCTGAACATAAAATTTTGGAAACCGTACGCTCTGGTGTTTCAGGCATAGCACGCGGTGAGAAAAGTTTGCACGTATAACACGTGATACAACATAGATTTTTGAAATATTTAAGGAAATAAACATGAGTTTGAATATTTATTACGATAAAGATTGTGACCTGTCTATCATTAAGGGCATGAAAGTCACTATCGTCGGTTATGGCTCACAAGGCCATGCCCACGCTTGTAACCTGAAAGATTCAGGTGTCGATGTCACCGTTGCTTTGCGTGCAGGTTCGTCTTCAATTGCTAAAGCAGAATCAGAAGGTTTGCGAGTACAGGATACAGCTACAGCTGTTGCTGGTGCTGATTTGGTAATGATTTTGACACCAGATGAGTTTCAGTCGCAACTGTATAAACAGGAAATTGAACCAAATCTTAAAAAAGGTGCGGTATTAGCATTCGCCCATGGTTTTGCCATCATTTACAAGCAAGTCATTCCTCGCGAGGATTTGGACGTTATTATGATTGCGCCGAAAGCACCGGGTCACACAGTCCGTAGTGAATTTGTTAAAGGCGGTGGTATTCCTGATTTGATCGCAGTTGAGCAAGATGCATCAGGTAAAGCCAAAGACATCGCATTATCATACGCCTCAGGTGTTGGTGGTGGTCGTACCGGTATTATCGAAACTACATTCCGTGACGAAACCGAAACTGATTTATTTGGTGAGCAAGCGGTATTGTGTGGTGGTGCTGTTGAGCTAGTTAAAGCAGGCTTTGAAACATTAACAGAAGCTGGTTATGCACCAGAGATGGCTTACTTTGAATGCCTGCATGAATTGAAATTGATCGTTGATTTGATGTATGAAGGCGGTATCGCTAACATGAATTATTCAATTTCGAACAATGCGGAATACGGTGAATACGTCACAGGTCCTAAGGTGATCAATGAAGAAAGCCGCTGGGCAATGCGCGAAGCATTGAAAGATATTCAAGAAGGTAAATACGCTAAACAGTTTATTTTAGAAGGTCAGTCTGGCTATCCTGAAATGACGTCTATGAGACACATTAATGCTGAGCATCCGATTGAGAAAACAGGTGCAAAATTGCGTGAAATGATGCCTTGGATTCAGAAGATTGTTGATAAGTCTAAAAACTAATTAATAACAGCCGATATGAAAACTAATAGAGGACTGGTGTGAAAACACCAGTCCTTTTTTGTTTCTGCTATATAAGTTAGACAACTAGTGTCATAATTCTGAATAGAAACAGGTTTTATGGAATTGATTAAATGATGGATGGTGAAAAACAACAAAGCCGAGGCATATACTTATTGCCTAACTTATTCACAACGGCAGGCTTGTTTGCAGGCTTTTATGCGATTGTGGCCGCAATTCGTGGCGATTTTGAATCTGCAGCTATCGCAATTTTTGTGGCTATGGTCATGGATGGACTGGACGGAAGAATAGCTCGTCTGACTAATACTCAAAGTGCCTTTGGCGCTGAGTATGACAGTTTGGCTGACATGGCATCATTTGGGTTGGCTCCTGCATTGGTGATTTTTCAGTGGGCATTGCTGGGTATGGGGAAATTTGGCTGGATGGTGGCTTTTATCTATGCTGCCTGTGGCGCATTACGTCTGGCACGATTTAATACTCAGATAGGCATAGAAGATAAACGGTATTTCCAGGGGTTACCGAGTCCCGCTGCGGCTGCTTGTGTAGCCGGCTGGGTATGGGCTGGTACAAGTAATAATGTTGATGCATCATTAATGACTGCGATAGCCTTACCTCTCACATTTGCATGTGGGATCCTGATGGTAAGTACTGTGCGTTACCATAGTTTTAAAGAGCTGGACTTACGCGGCAAAGTACCCTTTGTCGTCATGTTAGTGCTGGTATTGGTGTTTGCGCTCGTTGCTATTGACCCACCACTGATTTTGTTTGGGTCCTTTGTGATTTATGCCCTATCAGGTCCTATATTTACCTTGATAAAAATACGTCAGCACCGCACAGAACGGCATCAAGGAAAATAAGGAACTTGGCAATAACATTATTTCAGCCTAAAATTACACGTTATGAGCATTTCCAAAACAAGAATACTAACTGCCTGTGTTAGACAGCAGGGCTTAGTTACGTCTAAAAAGTGTTCATTATTCCTGCTACGACTGCCCTAGGGGCATACAGACTTAGCACCCCCAATCAGTTTAACTACTGATAATCCTTTTATATATTTTAGAGTCTGCGTAAATGGAGCAGGAAAAATGAGCGACAAATTAATTATTTTTGATACTACCTTGAGAGATGGCGAACAGAGTCCTGGCGCCTCAATGACCAAGGATGAAAAAGTGCGTATTGCCAAATCATTGGAACGTATGCGTGTTGATATTATTGAGGCAGGTTTCCCAATTGCTAGTGTGGGTGATTTTGAGTCAGTTCAAGCCGTTGCGAGAGCAGTACAGGATAGCCGTGTTTGTGGGCTAGCTCGTGCATTAGACGGTGACATTGATCGTGCAGGTGAAGCATTAAAAGATGCCAATGCGTCCCGTATTCATACTTTTATAGCCACATCACCTATTCATATGAAGATGAAACTTCGTATGGAACCAGATCAGGTGATCGAAAACGCAGTAAAAGCGGTACAGCGTGCACGTCAATATACAGATGATGTTGAATTCTCACCTGAGGATGCCGGTCGAAGTGAGCCAGAATTCTTATGTCGGATTTTAGAAGCAGTTATTGATGCTGGAGCGCGGACATTAAACATCCCGGATACCGTTGGCTATAATTTGCCCAATCAGTTTGGTCAGTTAATCTATGACTTGCGTGAGCGTATCCCGAATTCCGATAAAGCCATTTTTTCTGTACATTGTCATAACGATTTAGGTTTGGCTGTCGCTAATTCCTTGTCTGCCGTTTTAAATGGTGCTCGTCAAGTTGAATGTACGATTAATGGTTTGGGTGAACGTGCAGGTAATGCTGCTTTAGAAGAAGTGGTGATGGCAGTGCGAACCCGTCAAGACATGTTCAACTGTGATACGAATATTGATACCACTCAAATATTGGCAGCATCTCGTTTAGTCTCCGGTATCACTGGCTTTGCTGTTCAACCGAATAAGGCAATTGTGGGTGCTAATGCGTTTGCTCACGAGTCAGGCATTCATCAGGACGGCGTATTAAAAAGTCGTGAAACTTATGAAATTATGCGAGCAGAAGATGTAGGCTGGAACACTAATAGAATGGTATTAGGAAAGCATTCTGGTCGTAATGCTTTCCGTACACGATTGGAAGAGTTGGGTATCGACTTTGAGTCAGAAACGGATTTAAATGCTGCTTTCAGACGTTTTAAAGAGTTAGCCGATAAAAAGCACGAAGTCTTTGATGAAGATTTACAGGCATTGGTAAGTGAAACTGTTGCTTTGGATAATGAACGCGTGCGGTTGATTTCATTAAAAGTGTGCAGTGAAACAGGTGAAACTCCACTTGCTTCAGTCACGTTATCGGTTGATGACCATGAAAGTCAGGTTGAAATGGCTGGTAGTGGCCCTGTTGATGCAGCTTTCCGTGCAATTGAAGAAATAGTTCAGAGTAAGACGGAACTTCAATTGTATTCGGTAAATAACATCACCAGTGGTACCGATTCTCAGGGTGAAGTGAATGTGCGTCTTGAGAAAGGTGGGCGGATTGTAAGTGGTCAGGGTGCTGACACCGACATAGTGATTGCCTCGGCCAAGGCCTACATCAATGCATTAAATAAAATTTTAGTGCCTGTTGAACGTGCTCATCCACAAGTGTAATGCAGTTATCTCCCGGACAGTTATCTACCCTCACTGAGATGGGGATCCCTGTCTGGGAGTATCGCCAACTTTCACCTATACCAACTGAAACAGTAACCGTTGAGCCATCAATACAGTCTACAGAGACGGATGAGCAGATCATTCGATGTGATTGGCTGGTGTTGATTGATCAAAGTGATAATAATCAGCAAACACAGCGACTATTACAAGCCATGATGTCGGCAGTAGGTGTATTACAACATCAATTTGCCATAGTCAGATATGATCAATTATCACAACTACATACTCTACCAATAGATCGTAAAGTAGTCATGGCTTTGGGTCACAAGTCTGCCCAGTTATTGCTGGGTGAAAAAGTCCTCATAGAGGACTGTCGTGGAAAAGCATTTCAGGCAGCAGCATCAAAGCTTACGACCATTGTGAGTTTTAGCCTTTCAGAGTTGATCCAGACACCACAAAAAAAAGCATTGGCATGGCAAGATATACAATTTGCTAAATCAATTCATCAACGATCTGGTCATACTGAATGAAAGTGCGTGCCATGCAGAAAAAGGATATTGCTGATGTTATTACCATTGAGCAATCCGCAAATCAGTTTCCCTGGACAGAAAAAAATTTTGAAGACAGCTTAGCTGCAGGCCATCATGCATGGGTATTCTGTCATGATTCGGATAAAATTTTTGGCTACACGATTGTTCAAAGTGTCATTGATGAAGCTCATTTACTGAATATTTGTGTCAGTCCTGCTGATCAAGGTCAAGGCTGGGGACGTAAAATATTGAACCATGTTATTGATTTTTCATTGAGTATTCCATCATCTTTGATTGTGCTGGAAGTTCGTGGTTCTAACCATCGTGCCCAACAATTATATTTGCAATCAGGTTTTAATGAGATGTCTGTGCGTAAGGACTATTATCCTGCTGAGAATGGTCGTGAAGATGCTATATTAATGGGTATGGATATGACTTTTTTAGTATGACATTGCTTGCTTTGATAAAGGCTCTAGCATAGACTTATTACCGAAGCATTGATCTAGATCATTTACAAGGTTTTTGGTTTTATATTAGTTCGTCAATATCAGGAGTAAGAAAATGGGTTTTATCAAAAGTTTACTTGGTAGTATTAAAGCAACAATAGCGTCAGGATTTATTCTAGCTATTTTGATTGCACTGTTCGGCTGGGAACCACACGGAAGTTTTAATCTGTGGGAAGTAACAGTATGGTTGCATGTGATTTTTGGTATTACATGGATTGGACTTTTATACTATTTCAACTTTGTACAAGTGCCAGCAATGGGTGAAGCATTGGCGGATGAAGGTGGTCCAGGCCCAGCAGCTATTGGTAAATATGTTGCACCTCGTGCATTGCTTTGGTTCCGTATGTCAGCAGCATTAACATGGTTGACTGGTATGAGTGCATTGGAATCAGCCGGTGTCGGTATTGTTAACGCGTTTACGTTTGCTGATTCATCAAGTTCAGTCATTGGTCTTGGTGCATGGTTCGGCACCATCATGCTATTTAATGTATGGGTACTTATTTGGCCAAACCAGAAGAAAATTCTTGGTATCGTGGAAGCAACAGCTGATGAAATTGCAAAAGCAAAAGTAACGGCTGCTATGGCATCACGTACTAATGTACTATTATCTGTGCCATTGTTGTTGTCAATGACAGCTTTCGCACACGGTAACCTAATCTAACAATACTTTTAATTATGAAATAGTCTTCTAAATTTAGGCTAAATTAAGTATTTTTGCTTATAAATTCATAACATTATAAAATGTAGTGGTTTTGAATTATGGCAGTTTCTTTTGAAACTGCCATTTTTCGTTTTTACTACAGCTAAATTATTACACCCTTGCCGTAATAGCAGGGAAATGGGAGTTGCTTCATGACACAAAGTTACACAGCCGTCATGCCAACCTATGGACGTCTTGATGTTGCCTTTACCGAGGGTAATGGTGTGTGGTTAACGGATACCGAGGGAAAACAGTACCTCGATGCTATAAGTGGCATTGCTGTCTGTAATCTGGGACATGTCCACCCAGCTGTGACAAAGGCGATTTCTGAACAAGCCGGCAAGTTAATCCATACCTCGAACATTTATCAAATTCCGCTGCAAAACCAACTGGCTGAACAGCTCACTGAATTATCAGATATGGAACAAGCTTTTTTCTGTAATTCAGGAGCGGAAGCGAATGAAGCAGCAATCAAAATAGCTCGGAAATACGGGCATAGTAAAGGCATTGATAAACCCGTCATTATTGTAATGGACGGTAGCTTTCATGGCCGCACCATGGCGACTTTGACTGCTACAGGCAATCCGAAAGTACATGCTGGTTTTGAGCCACTAGTATCGGGATTTGTTCGAGTCCCTTATAACGACCTTGATGCATTGAGAATGGCGATCGGCCACTGGCCAGAAGCTGTGGCAGTCATGCTTGAGCCAGTACAGGGTGAAGGGGGGGTTAAAATACCTGATGCTGATTATTTGGCAGCGGTTCGTAATTTATGTACACAACGTAAATTACTCATGATGTTGGATGAGGTTCAAACTGGAATTGGACGTACGGGAAAGTGGTTTGCGTTTCAACATTGTGAAGGTGTTGTGCCTGATGTGATGATGTTAGCTAAAGGTTTGGGTAATGGCGTACCGATAGGTGCGTGTCTGGTCTCTGGCCCAGCTGTAGGTGTATTACAAGCAGGAAATCATGGGTCAACATTTGGTGGTAACCCACTGTGTTGTAGTGCAGCATTGGCAGTTTTAGACACCATTAAAAAAGACAAGCTACTGGATCATGTAACTACTTTGAGTTCTCAGATGTCAGATGCTTTTAAACTCGCTTTATCTAATCAACCCGGAGTTAAAAGTATAAGAGCGATGGGGTTTATGTTTGGTATTGAATTAATGATGCCTTGTGCAGAATTAGTACAAAAGGCGTTAGAAAAAGGCATATTGATTAATGTTACTGCAGACAAAGTTGTTCGTCTGTTACCGCCATTAGTTATTAATACGGATGAAGCGAATCAAATCGTAAATTTAGTGAGTGAGTTAGTGCTAGATTTCTTGGCTTCACAGGCCGTTGAGAGTGTAGCGTAATATGAGACATTTTTTAACGTTAAAAGATTTTACAGCGACAGAATTAAAGCAGTTAATTAACCGCGCTATTGAATTGAAACATATACAAAAATCGGGTGAGATATATCAACCGCTTAAAAATAAAGTGCTGGCGATGATTTTTGATAAATCATCAACCCGAACACGAGTGTCATTTGAATCAGCAATGATTCAATTTGGTGGGGGTGCTATATTTTTATCTCCGAACGACACACAGTTGGGGCGAGGTGAACCAGTAGAAGACTCTGCACGTGTTATTTCTAGCATGGTTGATGCAGTCATGATTCGTACATTTGAGCATGCAATGGTTGAACGTTTTGCTGAGTATTCATCTGTGCCGGTTATTAATGCGTTAACGGATGATTATCACCCCTGTCAGTTATTAGCAGACATGCAAACCTATGTTGAGCATCGCGGGTCAATTGAAGGTAAAACTGTAGCCTGGATCGGGGATGGTAATAATATGTGCCATTCTTATATTAATGCCGCAGAACAGTTTGGTTTTAATTTGAATATTGCAACTCCAGTAGGCTATGAACCAAAAGCCGACATTGTTTCAGCATCAACGGCAGATATTTCACTGTGTCATGATATGAAAACAGCCGTTAAAAATACTGATTTGATTGTGACTGACGTCTGGGCCAGCATGGGTCAGGAAGAAGAACAGAAAAAAAGGGAGCATGCGTTTGCCGACTTTCAGGTTGATAATGATGTAATGACATTAGCAAACAGTGACGCGTTGTTTATGCACTGCTTACCTGCGCATCGCGGTGAAGAAGTGTCTGCTGATGTCATTGATGGTGGGCAAAGCGTGGTCTGGGATGAAGCTGAAAATCGTTTGCATGCTCAAAAAGCATTACTGGAATTTTTGTGTGTTAGTGATTAAGCGTTCTGATAAGTTTTTGTAAGCGTTCAACTGTACCAATATCTGACCATTCACCCTGATAAATCTCGCCACCAACTTGTTGATTATAGATCGCTTGTAGCAATAAAGGCCTCAGTGGCATGCGTTGCACATTAAGACCTGAAAATAAGTCAGGATGGTAAATACCTATGCCACTGTAGGTGTATTGGTCATCACCTGACTGTTGTATCAACCCAGACGAAAGAGAAAAATCTCCTTGAGAATTGTGCTGTGGATTATTCACCATAACCAGATAGCACAGCATATTCGTAGCCAGCGTTATGTGAGTTAGCCGCTCAAATGGATAGTCGGTCCAGATATCACCATTAACGACTAGAAATGGTTCATTATCCAGCAAAGGAAGTGCATTGATAATCCCCCCTGCCGTTTCTAACCCGCCTTCATGCTCTGGTGAATATACAATGCTGGCTCCATATTGATGTCCATTGCCCAGTATCTCCGGAAATTGTTCACCTAAATGAGCATAATTGATCACAATGTCATCAAAGCCTGCTTTCACTAGTGATCGAATGGTGTATTCGATTAACCGATAGTTACCTGCTTTGAGCAATGGTTTTGGGGTATGGTCAGTCAGCGGCCGTAATCGTTCGCCACGGCCAGCAGCTAAGATGATTACCTTCATCATAAGGCCCTAATTCGTGAATGTTGTTCAAGGAATTGGCTTAGTTCTGAAAACTCAGCATATTTTCCACTTACTTGCCTGACATAAGACAAGGTCAATGGTAGGTCATGGATGTAATCAGGTTTGTTATCGCGATAATTAAGTCGAGAGAATATGCCTAATACTTTGAGGTGCCGTTGTAAGCCCATCCAGTCGAACCATTTAACAAAACATTCGATTGAAACACCTGCTAGTAGTCCATGTTGTTGAGCTGATGAAAAATAATAGTTGATCCAACTGTCTATTCTGTCACTAGGCCATGAAATATAACAATCACGTAACAATGAGACTAGGTCATAAGTAATAGGGCCAATGACCGCATCCTGAAAATCAATAATTCCCGGAGTCTTGCCAGATGTATACATTAAATTGCGAGAATGATAATCACGGTGGACGACAAGTTGTGGCTGTTCGAGGGCATGATTAATAAGTTTATCAAAGGTGGATTGCAAAAAATCGGGAGCAGGGATATTGAGATGCTTTCCTAAAAACCACTCAGGGAACAAATCAAGCTCTTTGTGTAATAAAGCTCGGTCGTAATGAGGAAGACTGATGTCTAGAGACGGGCATAACTGGATCTGAATCAAGCTTTCTATAGCCGATTTATATAATGTATCAGCAGTTTGTTCATTAAGCTTGTCAAGAAAAGATTGATTGCCAAAATCAGATAATAATAAAAAACCTAATTTCTGGTTTGAGGCATCAATTTTTGGTACGTGAATATCGTGCTGATATAAAAAAGTAGCAATTTCAGTAAATGGTTTAATATCTTCATGCTCAGGTGGTGCATCCATAACTATCCATGTCTTATTATCTATAAACACTCGAAAATATCGTCGAAAACTGGCATCACTTGATGCGGGCGTAATTTCAAAGTTATCGGTACTGAGTATGGTAGCTAACCATAATTTTATTTGTTCTAATCGAGGATCTTGCGACATATATAAACCATATAGCTAACATTAAGTATATTCAGTAACATATTGTATATATTTAATATTAAAACACCTATGATAGGTTTATTAGAATAAAATGTCACTGTATTTGATTAGCTAAGTGTATAGTATTGCCTTTTCTCGGGATATTTTTGTACTTTGAATAGTGTCTCAGTTGGCCTGTTTATGGATTTTAGGAGTGATGATGAATAAATTTGTTTTGTTGGTGTCCGGCTTGTTAATTTCATCTGCTGCAATCGCAGAAGAAAGTATGATTACTCAAGCAGATATGCCAGAAGAAGCTCAAACACAGATGTATGCCGCAATTACTGAGTACAATAAATGCATGATGCAAAATAGGCTCGAATATCATCAACAAGGCGCGAAAGTGGCAACAGTCGCTGATAAAACACTGCAAGCTTGTGAACCACACCTCACAACTCTAAGAGATGTTCTTGTGGCAAATAATGTTAATGAAGGTATTACTGAAACCATGGTCGCTACAATGCGTTCGCGCGCTGCTCGACAATTAATGGCCGCGGTGATGCAATCTATGGCTGGCCAAGCCGCTGCTGCAGCGAATGCAGCTCCATCAGCACAATAAAATCACTACTACTGCGGTTGAAGGACATCAATGCCTTCAATCGCTAACATCTGTATCAATTTAATCAGTGGTAACCCGATCAATGCATTCGGGTCATCACCACTGAGTTTAGCAAATAGGCTAATTCCGAATCCTTCTGATTTAAAGCTGCCAGCGCATTGATAGGGCTGTTCTTGTTGCAGATAAAATTCTATCTGATCAGGAGATAAAGTCTTGAAACTCACTTCAAATGGTTCTACTACTGTGTACATGTGACCGCTCTTGCTATTTAAAAGTGTTAACCCGGTTAAGAAAACAACGGTTTTTCCAGATGCCGCCATGAGTTGTTTAACAGCATTTTCATGGTTGCCCGGTTTACCTAAAATTGTTCCGTCAAGTACAGCAACCTGATCAGAACCAATGATCAGTGCATCAGGATGTTGAATGGCTATTGCTTGTGCTTTATTTTCCGATAGCCTTTTTACTAATTGTTCTGGTTGTTCATTAGCTATTGGATTTTCATCGATATCAGGTGAGACGCTAATAAAAGGTAAACCAAGCTTGGTTAATAATTCAGCTCGAAAAGGCGAGCTGGATCCTAAAATCAATTGCTGCATTTAAGTTGTGTCCTAAGTGATAACAGTCGGCTCGGTTCTGCCGGTACGTAGTGTGATTTCAGCTAATTCATCAGCAAGATGAATCAAGTCTTGCAATACGGATTGAGTTTCTAGATGCAACAGAGTGCTATCAGCTTGATAAGATTCGATATAAACACGTAGCGTTGCGCCTTCTGTCCCAGTACCAGATAAACGATAAATAATACGGGCTCCATCATCAAAGCCTATTCGTAGACCTTGATTGCTGGATACACAGTTATCGACAGGGTCTGTATAACTGAAGTTGTCGGCATAACTGACTGTTCGGTTTGCTAATGCCTTGCCAGGAAAGCTGGCTAATTTGGCCTCTAAATCAGTCATTAATTGCACTGCAGAATCACTTGCAATGCCCTCATAATCATGGCGAGTATAATAATTTCGGCCAAACTGATACCAATGTTGCTCGACAATATCAGTAACAGACTGTTTGCGTACCGCCAGAATATTGAGCCAAAAAAGCACGGCCCATAAGCCATCTTTCTCGCGAATATGATTAGAGCCAGTGCCAAAACTTTCTTCGCCACATAAGGTAACTGAGCCTGCATCCAGTAAATTACCGAAAAACTTCCAGCCAGTGGGTGTTTCATGGCTTTCAATCCCCAGTTTTTCTGCAACACGGTCAGCAGCTTGACTGGTAGGCATTGAACGAGCAATACCTGTAAGACCTTTATTATATGCCGGTACTAAATGTGCGTTAGCAGCTAGAATTGCTAGACTGTCGGATGGGGTAACAAAAGTATTGGCACCTAGAATCATGTTACGGTCACCATCTCCATCTGATGCCGCGCCAAATACGGGTGCATTATCTGAAAACATTTCATCAACCAATTCTTTTGCATAAGTCAGGTTAGGATCAGGGTGGCCATTACCAAAATCAGGCAGTGGAATACCATTAATTACTGTACCAACTGGTGCACCTAGACGTTTTTCCAGAATTTCTTTTGCATAAGGGCCTGTAATCGCATGCATGCCATCAAAGCGCATTTTAAAACCATTACTGGCCAATAATGTCCGTATGGCACTGAAATCAAACAGTTCTGCCATCAAGTCAGCATAATCACTGATGGGATCGATGATATCAACAGTCATTTGGCCTAGTGATTGTTGCCCGATAGTACACAGTTCAACATCTGTATCATCAAGTGTTTTGTAGTGTTTTATGATTTTTGTGTAGTCAAAAATGGCTTCAGTAATACTTTCTGGTGCTGGCCCACCATTACTGACATTGTATTTGATACCAAAATCACCAGTGGGTCCTGCCGGATTGTGACTTGCAGACAGGATAATGCCGCCTGAAGCATGGTATTTACGAATTACACATGATGCTGCTGGGGTTGATAATAGACCATCTTTCCCGACTATAGCGCGCGAATAACCGTTTGCTGCGGCCATTTTTAGGATGGTTTGAATCGCTTCAGTGTTATAAAAACGGCCATCACCACCAACAATAAGCGTGTTACCTTGAATATTTCCCAAAGCATTAAACATGGATTGCACAAAGTTTTCCAAATAATTTTGTTGTTGAAAAACAGTGACTTTTTTACGTAATCCAGACGTGCCTGGCCTTTGATCGCTAAAAGGATTCGTTTCAATAGAGACAATGGCCATATTTTTTACCTGTGTTTTTTGTAGGAACGATACGAGATAACTGCTAATATTTATTTCACTTTAAAACCAATATACCGTTCTGATGACAAGCACTCAACAACCAGATGCTGCTCGCTTGATGCGATTAGCTACATACGCTTCAGTTTCTGTAGCCACAATTCTTATTGTGGCAAAACTTGTTGCATGGTTTATTACAGATTCAATTAGTATTCTTGCAACACTGATTGACTCAAGCTTGGATGTTTTGGCTTCTTTATTGAATTTGGTTGCTGTACATCATGCACTTCAACCAGCTGATCGTGAACATAGTTTTGGGCATGGTAAAGCAGAAGCTTTAGCAGGGATGGGGCAGGCAATGTTTATTGCAGGCTCTGCCGGTTTATTATTGCTTCAGGCTGTAGGCCGGATCTTTCATCCACAAGCTGTCAGTGCTGGCTTAGAGGTAGGGGTCAGTGTAATGGTGTTTTCAATGGTGGCCACTATGCTGCTGATTTTATTTCAGAAATATGTAATTCGGCATACGAATTCCACAGCAATTAAAGCGGATGCACTACATTACAAAACTGATTTATTGGTTAATGGTAGTGTCATTGTTGCCTTATTGCTAACCTTTTATGGTTGGTCTCATTTTGATGCCATATTCGGTATTGGAATTGCAATTTTTATTCTTTATAGCGCATGGGACATCGTTCGTGAATCAATTGATTTATTGATGGATCATGAATTGCCTGATGAAGTGCGTGAGAAAATAAAAACCATACTGTCAAACCATCCGGAGGCACATGGTTTTCATGATTTAAGAACACGACGTTCAGGTACGACGGTCTTTATCCAGTTGCATTTGGAGTTAGATGCATCACTAAGACTCTCTGAGGCGCATCGGATTGCAGATCAAGTAGAACGAGAGCTCGAAAGCTTATTTGCAGATGCAGAAGTTATTATTCATGAAGATCCAGTGATTGTCTGAGTCAGAGCTCTCTTGGCTCACAAGTTCAGCTGAATCTCGTATAATGTACATTAATTCATAATTCATAATTCAAAGGCTTTGTCATCTTGACCATAAATCCTTATAGCACTGAAACACTGGCAGTGATTGTTATTTTATTGCTTGTTTTCATCATCACAAAACTCTTTATTAAACGTAAACGTTCTGTAAGTTATCAAATGGCATCAATACTTAAGCCTTATGCCCGTGATGAGATTAAAGAATTTATTATCCCTGATGGTGTTGGTGGTCTACTGGAAGTTGAACATTTGGTCTTAATGGATCAAGGGTTATTACTTATTAAGACCTATCCTTATTCAGGGAATTTATTTGGTGCTGAAAATATAGAACAGTGGACACAGATTATTGATGGTAGAAGCTTCAAATTCATCAACCCGCTGTATCATATTCACAGCTCACGTCTGGCATTGACAGCTGTTGCACCCAAAGTTCCCGTTTATTGTAGGATTGTATATACAGGTAACTCTGTATTTCCAAAAGGCAAGCCCGATGAGGTATCAGTATTAAGTTCACTAGCTGATGATTTACAGTTGATCAAAGATGAGCCTACAATGCCCGACAGAGCACAACATGGCTGGGATACCATTTTGCGTATCGCTCGAAAAAATGGCAAGGCAGTAAAAGGGAGAGGAACAGTGAATGGCTGATAAACGTTTGGTTGTGGCAATCTCATCCCGTGCATTGTTTGATCTGGATGAAAGTCATCAGATATATGAACAGGAAGGCACTCAAGCCTATTGTCATTATCAGATTGAAAATGAGGACATTCCTCTACAGCCAGGGGCAGCGTATAACCTAGTTAAAAAACTATTGGCTTTAAATAATAAAATTTCAAGTAGCACTAAAGTAGAAATCATCTTGTTATCACGTAACAGTTCCGACACTGGTTTGCGGATTTTTAATTCAATTCAGCACCATCAACTTGATATCAGTCGTGCAGTATTCACTTCTGGAAGCAGCCCTTATTGTTATGTTGCTCCATTTGGAGCTAACTTGTTCCTATCAACCAGCCCGGATGATGTTCGTAAAGCTCTTGATGCCGGCATTGCTGCTGCGACCATCATGCCATCAAATGTTGGTGAAAACAGCAATGAGGAACAATTACGTATTGCTTTTGATGGTGATGCTGTATTATTTTCTGACGAATCAGAACGAATTTATAAAGAGCAGGGTTTGCAGGCTTTTACGGACAACGAACAGCAAACAGCTAAAAGCCCTTTAACTGGTGGACCATTCAAAGACTTTTTAATAGCATTAAATCATTTGCAGACGGAATTTGAAGGTGATGAGGCACCCATTAGAACGGCATTGGTAACAGCACGTTCCGCACCTGCACATGAAAGAGTTATTCGTACATTACGTGCATGGGATATTCGCCTTGATGAAGCCATATTTCTAGGTGGAATGGATAAGGGTCCTTTTTTGAAATCTTTTGGTGCAGATATTTTTTTTGATGATCAGCAAGGGCACTGTGATTCAGCAAGAGAACACGTAGCAACAGGACATGTACCACATGGTGTGGCAAATGAAAATAAGGGTGGGCAATAACATTGGGTAAAAATGCTAAGCAAGAGATTGACGCCTGGATTAAACGTCTCAGTGATGAAGACATGCCAGTGTTTTCCAGCACGGTGGCAGATGTCACACAGGCAGTCAATGATGCTGAAACATCAGCAGCTGATGTGGCACAAACTATCCTGAGAGATGCATCCTTAACTAGCCGTGTTTTAAAAATGGCTAACAGTTTCTATTACAATCCAAATGATCAGAAAATCAGCACAATTTCACGTGCGGTCATGGTGTTAGGTTTTGAACAAGTACTCGCACTTACATTGTCACTGGTCTTGATTGATGCATTATCAAAAGGCGAACAACGAGACAAGTTAATTGATGAAATGGCTTTGTCCTGCCATGCAGCTATTCAGGCAGAAGAATTGGCACATCAGACCCGTTGTGAATTTCCTGAGAATGTATTTGTTGCTACTTTGTTATCACGATTAGGCAATATGGCCTTTTGGGCGTTTTCAGGTGACAAGGGTACAGAACTACTTAATTTGATTGAATCAGGTGAGATGACCGAACAAGAGGCAGAAAATGAAGTTCTTGGGTTTTCACTGCATCAATTGACAAAAGGGCTAAGCAAATCATGGTCTTTGGGAGAGCTGCTCGATAAATCTTTGAGTGGTAAACATAAAACCGATCCTGAAATTGCAGTTATCAACATGGGCAAGGAGTTGGCCGAAGTTGCTACTGATGGCTGGGAGCACAATGAAGCGAAAAAGGTGATTGAACAGGTTTCAAAGTATCTGGAAGTATCTGTCGCTGAGACTAAAAAAATTGTTTATGGCAGTGCTAAGAAGGCCAAAGATATTACCAGAATGTACGGTGCTTTTGATGCGAGTAACCGAATCAATCAGGCCGATACCATTACTATTGAACTCGAAAATGATGGCCAGATGCAGCAAGAGGATGAAATCGGACTTTATCCATATCCAGATGCAGGAATGCAATTGAGCATATTAAAAGAGATTGCTGAAGCCATTGAAGAGAACAGGGGTATTAACGTAATTCTTGAGATGGTGCTGGAAGGCATTCATCGTGGTGTGGGAATGGACCGTTCTATGTTTGCTATTTTATCAAAAGATCGTAAAACGTTGACCTGTAAATACGCCATTGGTGATGATAATGAACGTTTACGCGACCAGTTTAAGATTGATATTTCGAATCCAAAAAATATCTTTAACTTATCCATTAGCAATAAAAAGGCAAGGCACATTCCATCTGACCCTAAAATGGTCGAAGGTACTATTGCCAGAGAAACACTTAAGATGCTGGGTACACCGCCTTATTTAATTATGCCGACTATTGTGAAAGGAAAGGTTATCGGTATGTTTATAGCTGATCGTAACGCCAGCTCAAGACAAATAGATGATAAAGATTTCGTTGCATTTCAACAGTTTTGTCAGCAGGCCAATATGGGATTAACTTTTTTAAGCTCTTAAGGCTAGTTTTCTGCGTTATCTATGTTTATAATGGCCAGCTTAATTTGGATGTCAGGCTATCTGAACAACAATTTTTGCGAGAGTGGCGGAATTGGTAGACGCGCTGGATTTAGGTTCCAGTGGGGCAACCTGTGAGAGTTCGAGTCTCTCCTCTCGTACCACATTAAATTAAAGATTGGTGGCTGAAAATGTTTGAAAGTCACCAAGACTTTAAAATCCCAGTTTTGAGGTAAAAAATGCAAGTTACTGTAGAAAATGTTAGCGAACTCGGTCGCCGTATGTCGGTGACAGTTGAAGATGCCAATATCGAGCAAGCAGTACAGGAGCGTTTGAAAGCAATCCTACCAACGGTAAAAATGGCTGGCTTTCGACCTGGTAAAGTCCCAATGAAAATGGTTGAACAATCACACGGACCAAGTGCTCGTCGTGATGTAATTGACAGCCTGGTTCAAAGTAGTATGCAAGAAGCCTTTACGCAAGAAGGCATTAACCCTGCAGGTCCTCCCCATATCGACAGCATGAAAGAAGAGGGTTCATCTCTTGTATATACCATGGTTTATGATGTGTTCCCAGACGTTAAAGAAGTTAAGCTTGACGGTATAGAGCTGGAAAAAGTGGTTGCTGAAGTTCAGGATGAAGACGTTGACAATATGATAGAGACGCTTCGCCAGCAACGTGTTACATGGGAGCCTCTAAAACGGGCAGCTAAAGAAACAGATGGTGTTACGATCGACTTTGTTGGTAGCATTGATGGCCAAGAGTTTGATGGTGGTAAAGGGTCAGATGTATTGGTAGTTATTGGTGATGGTTCAATGTTACCTGAGTTTGAAAGTCAGTTGGTTGGCCATAAAACAGGCGATAAAGCTAACATTAGCGTAACTTTTCCGGATGATTATCGGGCGCAAGCGTTACAGGGTAAGAAAGCCACCTTTGCAATTACTGTGAAATCGGTTGCCAAGAAAAAATTACCAAAACTTGATAAAGAATTTGCACAGTTGTGTGGCGTTGACGGTGGGATGGCGGCTCTGAAAAAAGAAGTGCGTGCTAATATGACCCGTGAACTTGCGTCGGCTCTGAAAAATCAGAACAAACGTAAAGTTATGAGCAGCTTGACTGAAAACAATGACATTGCCTTGCCAGAATCACCTGTTGAACGTGAAGCAGAGTATTTAATGGAGCAAGCTAAAAACAACTTAAGAAATCAGGGTGTGAATGTTGATGGAATTCCATTCAATGTTGACAACTTTAAAGATACTGCAAAACAACGTGTATCATTAAGCTTATTGGTTGGTAAAATTATTACAGACAATAATATTCAACCTGATGATGCACGCGTAAAAGAAGTTATTGATGGCATAGCCTCTAGCTACGAAGATCCAGAAGATGTTGTGAAGTTTTATATGAATGATCAACAGAAACTTTCTGAAATTCAAATGATGGTTGTTGAAGATATGGTTGTGGACTGGATCTATGATCATGTTAAAGTTAAAGTAGAAGAAAAGGCATCAACCTTCTCTGAGGTGATGAACTCTGCTGCAGCATAACCCTTTATATTGATACGGATATAATAGCCCGTGCTCATTAGATTGGGTGCGGGCTATTTTGTTTTACGGTTAATTTTATTGAGAATCAAATGACAAATAATATCTTTGCTAACGATGTCCCTGGTATTAACAATGCGTTGGTGCCTATGGTAGTTGAACAAACTTCTCGAGGTGAGCGTTCATACGATATTTATTCGCGACTTCTGAAAGAGCGGGTGATTTTTCTGGTAGGTCCAGTTGAAGACCAGATGGCAAATCTTGTCGTAGCACAGTTACTGTTTTTAGAATCTGAAAATCCAGATAAAGATATTCATTTATATATCAATTCACCGGGTGGTGCCGTAACAGCAGGCATGGCCATATACGACACTATGCAGTTTATTAAACCCAATGTCAGTACATTGT
Source organism: Gammaproteobacteria bacterium (assembly GCA_029882915.1). Lineage (GTDB taxonomy): Bacteria > Pseudomonadota > Gammaproteobacteria > Nitrosococcales > Methylophagaceae. The sequence continues at coordinate 57,365 of JAOUJZ010000003.1, forward strand.
GCATAGGACAGGCAGCTAGTATGGGTGCAGTTTTGCTAGCAGCAGGCGCAGAAGGTAAGCGCCATTGCTTGCCTAATTCACGTATTATGGTTCATCAACCATTAGGTGGATTTCAAGGGCAGGCGTCAGATATCGATATTCATGCACGTGAAATTTTATCTGTTCGAGAACGTCTGAACAAAATTTTAGCTCATCATACCGGACAGGATGTTAAGAAAATTCAAAAAGATACTGATCGTGATAACTTTATGAATGGTGAACAAGCCCTTGAATATGGTTTAATTGACTCTGTATTGAGTAATCGCCCTGAAGAAAAATCATAAAGAGCCGATATAAGGTTTGACCTTGGTAGGAATCATTGAAAATGAGTGACGATAAAAATAACGACGACGATAAATTACTCTATTGTTCGTTTTGCGGTAAAAGCCAACATGAAGTAAAAAAACTGATCGCGGGGCCTTCAGTGTTTGTCTGTGATGAATGTGTTGATCTCTGCAACGACATCATCCGAGAAGAGTTACAGGATGTGGTTGCAGACCAGTCTGAATCGAGTTTGCCAACACCACGCGAAATCAATGAAGCCCTAGACAGCTATGTTATTGGACAGGACAAAGCAAAACGCGTGTTATCAGTAGCCGTTTACAACCATTACAAACGCTTACGTTTTGGCCGTACCAATGATGATGTTGAGTTATCTAAAAGTAATATTCTGTTGATTGGCCCAACGGGTAGCGGTAAAACATTATTAGCTGAAACATTAGCAAGACAACTTAACGTTCCTTTTACAATGGCGGATGCGACCACATTAACAGAAGCCGGTTATGTGGGCGAAGATGTTGAAAACATCATCCAGAAACTATTGCAAAAATGTGATTACGATGTTGAAAAAGCTGAAACAGGTATTGTTTATATTGATGAGATTGATAAGATTTCTCGTAAATCTGATAATCCATCTATTACCCGTGATGTCTCTGGTGAAGGAGTACAGCAAGCCTTACTGAAATTGATTGAAGGTACAATGGCTTCAGTACCACCACAAGGCGGTCGTAAACACCCACAACAGGAATTTTTACAAGTTGATACCAGTAAAATTCTGTTCATCTGCGGCGGTGCATTTGCTGGCCTTGATAAAGTGATCCGTAATCGCTCACAAAAAGGGGGAATTGGTTTCTCTGCAGAAGTACAAAGTGTTGACGATGATCGGGTAATCAGTGATGTGTTAAAAACCGTCGAACCAGAAGATTTGATTCAGTATGGTTTAATACCAGAATTTGTCGGTCGTTTGCCGGTTGTAGCTACATTGAACGAACTTGATGAAGAAGCATTAGTACAGATTCTGACTGAACCAAAGAATTCGTTAACTAAGCAATACCATAAGCTTTTTGAGATGGAAGGTGCATCGATCGAATTCAGAGATGATGCCTTGCATGCGATCGCGCATAAAGCCATGGAACGTAAAACAGGTGCTCGTGGTTTGCGATCTATTATTGAGAATGTGTTACTCGATACCATGTTTGATTTACCATCTACCGATAACGTATCTAAAGTGGTTGTTGATGAACATGTTATCAATGGTGAAAATGCACCGATTTTAATTTATGAAGATCACATAAATGATATTGCAGCAAGTGACAAATAAATCATTCACTTTCTTCTAAGAATATCAGCAGATAGACACAAGCCCCTTACTATTGGGGCTTGTTTTTTTTTGTAACATCCCCATATAGTTCCTGATTAGAACGAATAATGCCGTTATTAGGCATATTTATAGATTTGCTAGAGGTTTGACTTGATGGAAAACAAAACAGAAACAACACCAACAGATACCCCATTAGTTGCAGTGCCAGTACTGCCACTCAGGGATGTTGTTGTATATCCATATATGGTCATACCATTATTTGTTGGACGTGAGCGCTCTATCAATGCATTGGAAATTGCTACTGATGAAAATCAACAAATTTTATTGGTGGCTCAAAAAGACTCCAACGAAGATCAGCCTGATGTCGACAACTTATATAAAACAGGTACATTGGCAAATATCCTCCAGCTATTAAAACTGCCAGATGGCACGGTAAAAGTACTGGTTGAAGGTACAGCACGCGCCAAAGTGACTTCCTTTGATAATGAGCAGTCTTATTTAAAAGCGGATGTTGATCCCTTTATTAGCGAGCAACCGGACGAGCGTGAAGTGGATGTACTAATGCGTTCATTATTAAATCAGTTTGAGCACTACGTTAAACTCAACAAGAAGATCCCACCCGAAGTTATTGCTTCTTTATCGAGCATTGATGATGCAGCCAGAATGGCAGACACTGTCGCTGCACATATGACATTAAAACTCGACGATAAGCAGTTGTTACTGGAAATGAGTGGTGTTACTGCGCGCATTGAGAAATTAATGGCATTTCTTGAGTCTGAAATTGATGTTCAGAACATTGAAAAACGTATTCGTGGACGCGTTAAAAAACAAATGGAAAAAAGCCAGCGTGAATACTATCTAAATGAGCAAATGAAAGCCGTTCAGAAAGAACTGGGTGAAATTGATGAAGCAGGCAACGAAATTGATGAACTGGCCGAAAGAATCAGTAAAGCTGGCTTGTCTTCTGAAGCAAAAGAAAAAGCGGAATCAGAATTAAAAAAATTAAAAATGATGTCACCAATGTCTGCAGAAGCAACCGTGGTGAGAAATTATATTGAATGGTTAACAGATGTTCCATGGAAAAAACGGTCACGTGTTTATCAGGATCTGGATCGTGCTGAAAAAATACTCAATGAAGATCACTTCGGTTTAGAAAAAGTAAAAGAACGGATTTTGGAATATTTGGCCGTTCAACAACGTACAAAAAAATCAAAAGGGCCTATATTGTGTTTGGTTGGACCGCCAGGTGTTGGAAAAACGTCTGTCGCACAATCTATTGCACGGGCAACGAATAGAAAATTTTCACGTATGGCCCTAGGTGGAGTACGTGACGAAGCAGAAATTCGTGGCCATCGGCGTACATACATAGGTTCAATGCCGGGCAAGATCATGCAGAACCTGTCTAAAGTAGGGGTTCGTAACCCACTGTTTTTGCTTGATGAAATCGATAAAATGGCACAAGACTTTAGAGGTGATCCAGCTTCGGCCCTACTTGAAGTACTTGATCCTGAGCAAAACTCAACCTTTTCCGATCATTTTATGGAAGTGGAATATGATTTGTCGGATGTTATGTTTGTATGTACTGCTAATACCTTAAATATCCCTGATGCATTACGTGACAGGATGGAAATTATTCGTTTATCAGGCTACACCGAAGATGAAAAACTGAATATTGCCATCAAGTATCTGTTACCGAAGGCAGTGAAAGATAATGGTTTGAAAGCAAGTGAAGTCGAGATCCAACTGGATGCAATTCAGGATATTATTCGCCGTTATACCCGTGAAGCAGGTGTGCGAAATTTACAGCGAGATATTTCAAAGATTTGCCGAAAAGTTGTGAAGCAAATTTTGACTAGCAAATCGACGGAAAAAATTGTCGTGTCAGCTGATAATCTTGAAGATTATTTAGGCGTGTACATCTATCAATATGGCGTTGCAGAAGAGAATGATCAAATTGGTCAAGTGACCGGTCTGGCTTGGACGGAAGTCGGTGGTGAATTGTTAACCATTGAGACAGCAGTGATGCCGGGTAAAGGTAAAGCCGCTTATACAGGTAAGTTAGGTGAGGTAATGCAGGAATCTATTCAGGCTGCTACAACCGTTGTTCGTTCCAGATCAAAAGAATGGGGTATCGCTGCTGATTTCATGCAAAATCACGACGTGCATATTCATGTACCTGAAGGTGCAACACCTAAAGATGGCCCCAGCGCCGGTGTTGGAATGTGTACCGCTCTGGTTTCTGCGATTACTGGAATACCCGTAAAATCCAACGTCGCAATGACCGGTGAAATTACTTTAAGGGGTGAGGTATTAGCGATTGGAGGTCTAAAAGAGAAGTTATTGGCGGCATTACGCGGTGGTATCGATACTGTGCTGATCCCTAACGATAATGTCAAAGACCTTAAAGAAATACCGGATAACATCAAACAGGGACTAAAAATTATACCGGTACGTTGGATCTCGGAAGTCTTGGAAGTGGCCTTGCAGCATATGCCAGAAGCAGTCGAAGATAAAAACAGCGGTGAAAAGGTCATCACAAATGATAAAACAAGTTATCATGAGGTTAATTCCGAAAACCGACATTAAGTGCTGAGGGACACACAATGACAGATATTATGAAACAACGACTATTGGGTTCATTATTGTTGTTGTGTGTCATCGCTGTTACCGCCTTTTATCTTGTCAAGAATGCCAATAACACGTCAGTCAGTCATGAGCAAGTGATTGAACAAGTTGAGTTTGTGCCGACAGTTGAACCGATAACAGAGGAAACAGTTGATGTTTCAACTGAAGCACCAGAGCCAGTTGTTGATACTCCGCAGCCCGAGCAATCACCTGCTGTAGACAGTATAGAGGGTGACACCGCAAAAGTTGAATCAATATCGCCATCAAATAACAGCAATGCTCAGCAGTCATGGACGATTCAATTGGGTAGTTTTAGTGTGCAGGAAAATGCTCAGGCACTAAAAGATAAAGCTTCAAAACTTGGCTATGATGTAAAAATTAAGCAAGTTATCACTCAAGATCGAAGCAGTTATCGTGTTCGTATCGGTCCTGAATATGATCGACAGCAAGTGGATAAAATTGTTAATCAACTTGCTGCTCAATTAGCGATTAAACCACAAGTATTATTATCAAACCCTGAAAACAACAAATAGAATCCGATTTTATTAAAAATGTATGGGGCGATGGCGTTCATTCTGGTAAAATTTGCAATTTCAATAAACGAGTAGCCAGCTGGATAAATAATGATTTGGGTTGATTATGTAATTATCGGCATTATATTACTCTCGTCTGGCATCAGTGTTGTACGTGGTTTTATAAAAGAAGTCCTTTCCCTAATCAGTTGGGTATTAGCATTTTGGGTTGCTTTAACATTTGCACCTAATTTAGCCACCTTATTGGCTGATTATATTGCAACACCCTCGATTCGTTTATTTGCAGCATTCTTTGTCTTATTTGTCGCCACACTGGTTTTGGGTGCGTTGGTTAATCATCTGATTTCCACCTTGGTAGAGAAAACAGGTTTAACAGGTACCGACCGATCTTTGGGTGTGCTTTTTGGTATTTTACGTGGCATTACAATTGTAGCTTTATTAGTCCTGATTGCCGGTACAACACCAATGCCTAATGATACTTGGTGGCAAAACTCATTACTGATTGAACATTTTGAAAAACTTGCCATCTGGCTTCGTGGTCTTTTACCTGCAGATCTTGCAGAATATATACATTTTAGTTAATTACTAGGGCTTGTTATGTGTGGAATTATTGGCATTATCAGTCAGTCAGAGGTCAATCAGGATCTTTATGATGGGCTAACTGTACTACAACATCGTGGTCAAGATGCCGCCGGTATTGTGACCTGTGACAGTAGTGGCCAGTTCTTTTTACGAAAAGCTAATGGATTGGTTAAAGATGTTTTCCATACGCGTCATATGCTTGAACTTAAAGGCAATATGGGAATTGGCCATATTCGTTATCCAACAGCAGGTTGTTCAACTTCAGCTGAGGCGCAGCCTTTTTATGTTAACTCGCCTTTTGGTATCTCACTGGCACATAATGGTAATCTTACCAATACCAAGCTGCTCAGAGAAGAGTTATTTCAAAGCGATCGACGTCACTTGAATACAGGTTCTGATTCTGAAGTATTACTAAATATTTTGGCGCATGAATTACAAAAAACAGATCAATTGACACCGCAAGCTGATGATATATTCGAAGCTGTTGCTGAGTTACACAAGCGTTGTAAGGGGGCATATGCAGCGGTTGCAATGATTGCAGGTGTTGGGATCTTAGCGTTCCGCGATCCATACGGAATTCGTCCCGTAGTGATAGGGCAACGTGACACTAGCGATGGCAATGAATATATTGTTGCCTCTGAAAGTGTAGCTATTGATTCACTTGGTTTTGAATTGGTTCGTGATGTTGCGCCAGGAGAATGCATATTCATTGATACCAACGGAAATTTGCACGCACAACAATGTGCTGAAGCACCAATTAAGTCTCCCTGTATCTTCGAATATGTTTATTTTGCCCGCCCAGATTCAATCATTGATGGTATTTCAGTGCATAAAAGTCGTCTGCGTATGGGGACTAAATTAGCGGAAAAGATAAAACGCGATTTTCCTGAGCATGACATTGATGTTGTGATCCCTATTCCCGATACGAGTCGTAGTGCGGCATTGCAATTATCCTATGATTTAGGCGTTCCCTATCAGGAAGGGTTTATTAAAAATCGCTACATCGGACGTACATTTATTATGCCTGGGCAAACGCAGCGTAAAAAATCTGTCCGTCAGAAATTGAATGCGATAGAACTTGAGTTTAAAGGTAAAAATGTACTTCTGGTAGATGATTCCATTGTTCGTGGCACAACGTCGCAACAGATTGTTCAAATGGCACGTGATGCAGGAGCACGCAAAGTGTATTTTGCTTCTGCTGCTCCTCCTGTACGTTACCCAAATGTTTACGGTATTGATATGCCTTCAGCACATGAGTTTGTGGCACATGAACGCAATGTGACGCAAATCGCAGAGGAACTCGGAGCCGACAGGCTCATCTATCAAGATCTTGATGATTTGATCGAAGCGGTGCAATACAACGATAATGTTCAGTGCTTTGATACCTCATGCTTTGATGGCGAATACATTACCGGCGATGTCGATGAGTCATATCTTTATTACATTGATGCGTTGCGTAATGATGCATCCAAACAGCAGTCCAACCAAAACAATGCAGTCATAGAACTGCATAATAATGCTTAAAATTCTGTTTAATTTTAGCTGGATATGAAATTGAAAGGCGATGACAATATAGGCTTTGTTATTTTTATATTTTGAATTTTGCTGTTTTACTAGTTTTCTTATATAATTCCGTCGATTATGCATCATAAATTGCCAAAAGAGATTGAGCCGTTCCGGTTAGCCCAAAATGGTTTAACACTGGAAGGCCAGCTACCGCTATCATCTATGCCACGACTAACCGAGTTGCTTCAGAGTAATGAAGGTATTGTTGATGTGAAGATGGCGTTTGATGTGGACCATGTCGGTACGCCATTTATGCATGGTGAGTTTAAAACCTCAGTATCGCTTATCTGTGAGCGCTGTATGGCTCCTATGATATTGGATATGAAAGTGGATTGTTTGCTAGCGATAGTCATTAGCGAACGAAAAATAGAAGGATTGGCCGAACAATATGAACCATGGGTTCTTGATAATAATGATCCCGTGCTACTCAGCACAGTCGTCGAGGATGAATTGATTTTGTCATTACCATTGGTACCTCGACATGATGAGGCTTGTTTGCCTGATGAGTTGTGGTCAACAGGCGATGATTTTGAAGAGAGTGAAAAAGACAAACCTGTTTCACCGTTCGCAGTATTAACAGATTTGAAAACGAAACAATAACAATTTAACAATTGTTAGCAGTAATATTTTTATCGAGTTGGGAGTAACAACATGGCAGTACAAAAGAGTAAAAAAAGTACATCACGTCGCGGTATGCGTCGTTCACATGACGCATTAACAGAGACAACATTATCTGTTGATTCAACATCTGGCGAATTACATCGCCGTCACCACGTTACAGATGATGGTTATTATCGTGGACGTAAAGTGATTGCTGATAAGAGTGAATAAGGCTTATTTCGATTGAGTCTTACAATATCTATTGATGCCATGGGTGGGGATCACGGCCCAGAAGTCGTTATCCCCTCAGCCATTCTGGCATTAAAGTCACATCCTAAGGTCAAGCTAATATTAGTTGGTGATCAAGATGTGATCCAAACACAGCTAAATAACCACAATGTGCAAGATGATGAACGTTTATCTATTCATCATGCCACGCAACAGGTGGCCATGGACGAGTCCCCCGCAATCGCATTGCGAACCAAAAAAGACTCCTCAATGCGTGTTGCCATTAATCTGGTTAAAGATGGTATCGCTTCAGCCTGTGTCAGTGCCGGTAATACTGGCGCTCTGATGGCAACAGCACGTTTTGTTCTGAAAACACTGCCAGGCATTGAGCGTCCCGCTATCGTTTCTGCATTACCGACGGTCAAAGGACATACCTATGTTCTTGATTTAGGAGCAAATGTCGATTCCAGTGCCGAACATTTGGTGCAGTTTGCTGTGATGGGTTCAGTGCTCGCTGAGCTAGTCGAAGGCAAAAAGAACCCCACTATTGGCTTGCTCAATATCGGTTCTGAAGAAATCAAAGGTAATGAACGTGTTAAAGAAGCGGCACGCTTATTATCCGAGACAGCGTTGAACTATACTGGCTTTGTCGAAGGTGATGGTTTATATCGTGGTGAAGTTGATGTCGTGGTCTGTGATGGTTTTGTGGGCAATGTTGCACTGAAAGCCAGTGAAGGCGTCGTTCACATGATTCGCCATTTTTTACGGCAATCATTTGGCCGTAATATCTTTACAAAAATTGCTGGGCTGATCGCCTCACCTGTTCTTAAACGGTTCCGAGATGAACTGGATCCAAGAGCCTATAACGGGGCTAACTTCATTGGACTGCAAGGCATTGTGATTAAAAGTCATGGCGGCGCAGATGAAATTGGATTTGCCAATGCCATCAATATTGCAATCATCGAAGCAGAAAAAGACGTCCCAAATCAGATCAGAAAGCACTTAGAGACGCTATTGCAAGGCGAGGTCGCGTGATCTATTCAAGGATAGCAGGAACAGGTAGTTATCTACCTGAAAAAGTACTGACTAATCATGATCTCGAAAAAATGGTCGAGACCAATGATCAATGGATCAGAGAGCGCACAGGAATAAAAAAGCGCCATATTATTGCCGATGATGAAACAACGACAGATTTAGCCTTTAATGCTGCTGAAAAAGCTATTGAAGCAGCAGGTATCAGTAATGATGATATTGACCTTATCATTGTCGCGACCACCACACCTACCCGTATTTTTCCCAGTACAGCGTCGTTAGTACAGCAAAAACTCAATATCAGTAACGGCTGCCCAGCCTTTGATATACAAGCTGTGTGTACTGGTTTTGTCTATGCACTGTCTGTGGCAGATAAATTCATTAAATCAGGCAGTGTTAAAAATGCTCTGGTTATTGGTGCCGAATCTTTATCGCGTATTGTCGATTGGACAGACCGCAACACCTGTGTGTTATTTGGTGACGGTGCTGGTGCAGTAGTATTGCAAGCTTCCGAAGAAACTGGAATCCTATCTACCCATATCCATTGCGATGGCAGTTATAATGAGTTGCTATGTGTGCCGACTGGCCCAGGCTCAATTCAAAATGGCACATCACCTTATATTGAAATGCAGGGCAACGACGTCTTTAAAGTCGCAGTTCGAACTTTAAGTAGCATTGTTGATGAAACACTAGCGGCTAACAATTTAAATCAACACGATGTTGACTGGTTGATTCCACATCAGGCCAATATAAGAATTATTGCTGCGACAGCTAAAAAATTAAGCATGTCAATGGATCACGTCGTAGTCACAGTTGGTGAGCATGGCAATACTTCAGCAGCCTCCATTCCGCTAGCACTTGATGTTGCTGTTCGTGATGGACGCATTCAGCGTGGCGAAACACTATTACTCGAAGCTTTTGGTGGTGGGTTCACCTGGGGCTCAACACTGTTAAAATTTTAATATTTCCTGAGGTTTAATGCATGAGTCTGGCTTTTGTATTTCCAGGACAAGGTTCACAATCTGTTGGCATGCTGTCACAGTTAGCGACTGAGTTCACACACGTTCAATCGACATTTTCTGAAGCATCTGATGTGCTCGGCTACGATTTGTGGGATCTGGTTACATCAGGCCCAGAAGAGACACTGAATCAAACGCAACGTACCCAGCCCGCAATGTTGGCGGCCGGTATTGCTGTCTGGCGTAGCTGGCAGTCTGTGAGCGACATTCAACCAGCCTATCTTGCAGGACATAGTTTGGGTGAATACACAGCATTAGTTGCTTCAGGTGCATTGTCTTTTGTCGATGCTATAAAGCTCGTTGAACAACGCGGGCAATTTATGCAACAAGCTGTGCCTGTGGGTAAAGGGGCGATGGCTGCGATTCTCGGTTTAGAGGATAATGTGGTTCGCTCAATTTGTGAACAAGCCTCAGAAAATGGTGTGGTAGAAGCGGTTAATTTCAACTCGCCAGGTCAGGTCGTGATTGCAGGTGATGCTGATGCAGTAAACCCAGCAATTGAACTGGCAAAAGAACAGGGTGCTAAACGTGCGTTGTTATTACCGGTAAGCGTGCCATCTCATTGTGCTTTGATGAAACCAGCTGCTGAACAATTGGCTGCCGCATTAGCAACAATTTCAATTCAAACACCGACGATTCCAGTCATCCATAATGCCAGCGTCACATCTACTGACAATGCAGCAGATATCAAACGGTTATTGGCTGAACAACTATATAGTCCTGTTCGCTGGGTAGAAACGGTACAATGGTTTGGGCAGCAAGGTGTAGATACATTAGTTGAATGCGGTCCAGGCAAAGTACTGGCAGGTCTAACCAAGCGTATTGATAAAACAATGACTGGGTTACCGGTATTTGACCGAGCGTCATTAGATAAAGCGTTAGAAACAGTAGGAGAAGCATAATGAGTCTAGAAGGTAAAGTTGCGTTAGTTACAGGCGCCACACGCGGTATTGGACGCGCTATTGCCACCCGTTTGGGTGAGCAGGGTGCAACAGTCATTGGTACTGCAACCTCAGATGCTGGTGCACAAACAATTAGCGATTTCTTGAAAGAAGCGAACATTGAGGGGGCAGGTGTTGTTCTTAATGTGACTGATTCAGACTCTATCGAAGCAGTGGTATCTGACATTGAAAGCCGCTTTTCTGCTCCTGATATTCTGGTCAATAATGCCGGTATTACACGCGATAATTTATTGATGCGAATGAAAGATGATGAATGGAATGACATCATTGAAACTAATCTGACGCCGATTTATAGATTAAGTAAACGGTGTCTGCGTGCGATGACTAAAGCACGCTGGGGTCGAATCATTACCATTACTTCAGTAGTAGGAGTAATGGGTAATGCAGGTCAAACTAATTATGCAGCAGCAAAAGCGGGCGTAATCGGTTTTAGCAAATCATTAGCTCGTGAAGTAGGTGCTCGTGGCATTACTGTTAATACAGTCGCACCAGGGTTTATTGATACGGATATGACCAGTTCATTACCAGAAGCTCATAAAACAGCTTTACTAGAACAAGTACCTGTTAAACGATTAGGCGAACCACAAGAAATTGCTGCCGCAGTTAGCTTTTTAGCAAGTTTAGATGCCGGATATGTAACAGGAGAGACTTTGCATGTGAATGGCGGCATGTATATGAATTAATTACTTAAATTTTAAAAAGTTTAAGTAATTTCGAACCAAAAGTAGCCATTTAAAACTGATTTGGCTTGTTTATAAGGTGCGTGCAATATAAAATGCCTGCACTTTTTAAGTATTTAACCACCGAAGGAAATATACGTTATGAGTGATATCGAAGCCCGAGTAAAAGACATTGTTGTTGAACAATTGGGTGTTAATGCTGATGAAGTGACAGCAAATGCTTCATTTATTGATGATTTAGGTGCTGACTCTTTAGACACAGTCGAATTAGTTATGGCGCTAGAAGAAGAATTTGAATGTGAAATTCCAGATGAGCAAGCTGAGAAAATCACTACAGTGAAAGAAGCTGTTGATTACATTAACTCTGTTCAGTCTTAATACTGATCTAAGTTAATCATAGCCGTCTAGTGTGCTTGCCATGCTAGGCGGCTATGTTGTTTTAAGATAGCTAAAAACTTCGAAAAGAGGATGTCTGATGTCTAAACGGCGTGTTGTGATAACAGGACTTGGTGCAATAACTCCTGTTGGTTTATCTGTTAAAGAAAGCTGGGATAATATCCTTGCCGGTAAAAGTGGTATCGCACCGCTAACTATCTTTGATGTGTCAGAATTCCCTGTTCGTTTTGGTGGAAGCATTAAAAACTTCGACATCACCACCGTCATTCCTCGTAAAGATGCTAAAAAAATGGATACCTTTATCCATTATGGTATTGCAGCAAGTAAAGAAGCTATTGAAGATTCTGGTCTTGAAATTACCGATGAAAATGCTGAGCGTATTGGTGTAGCTATTGGTTCAGGTATTGGCGGCCTGCCAGGAATTGAAGCAGGTTATGATGCCTACCTCAATGGCGGCCCAAGAAAAATTTCACCTTTTTTTGTGCCCAGCAATATTATCAATATGATTTCAGGTAATTTGTCGATTATGTATGGCATGAAAGGTCCTAATACAGCGATCGTTACCGCCTGTTCAAGTGGTACACATAATATTGCAGCAGCAGGCCGTATGATTCAATATGGCGATGCTGATGTCATGATTGCCGGTGGTGCAGAAATGTCCACGTCAAAAACAGGCCTAGGTGGTTTCGCTGCTGCCCGTGCGTTATCAACACGTAATGAAGATCCTGTGGCTGCAAGCCGTCCATGGGATGTTGATCGTGATGGATTTGTACTAGGTGATGGCGCTGGTGTAGTCGTACTTGAAGAATATGAGCACGCTGTTAAACGTGGCGCTAAAATTTATGCTGAACTGGCTGGTTCAGGTATGAGTTCTGATGCGTATCACATGACAATGCCATCACAAGGTGGTGAAGGCGCTGCACGTTGTATGAAGAATGCAATGGCTGATGCTGGTATTGCTGCTGATAAAATTGACTATATTAATGCACACGGCACCTCGACACCTGCAGGTGATGCTGCCGAAACTCAAGCGGTTAAAACTGCCTTAGGTACAGCTGCTGAAACTGTTGCTGTCAGTTCGACAAAATCAATGATAGGTCACTTACTAGGCGCTGCCGGTGGTGTTGAAGCTGTATTCAGTGTGCTGGCAATTCGTGATCAGGTAGCTCCACCAACTATTAATCTGGATAACCCAGATCCAGCCTGTGATCTTGATTATGTGCCACATACTGCACGTCAGATGCCTATTGATGTTGCAATGTCTAATTCATTTGGATTTGGTGGCACCAATGGTACAGTTATTTTTAAGAAGATAAGTTAACCTGCTGATATTAAAATGATTCTGATTAACGGAAAAGCCGATGACAGAATCAATGTTGCAGATCGTGGTCTGCAATATGGTGACGGTTTATTTGAAACCATCGCCTACCGGAATGGCTTAGCTGAATTCATTGATGCCCATCTAGATCGTATGATCGCGGGTTGTCAGCGCCTAGCTATTCCATTCCAACAGCTTGAAGTACTTCGCAGTGAACTGAACACGGTGTGTCAACAGCTAGATGACAATGATGCCGTGATAAAAATCATTGTCACCCGTGGCAGTGGCGGCCGAGGTTATCTGGCCAATAATGATATTGAACCAACGCGTATCATCTCCACTCATCCACTCCCACAGCACCCAGAAAGCAATAAAACTGCAGGAATTTGCGTCAGATTTTGTCAACACAATCTATCTGAAAATTCGGTTCTGGCAGGTATTAAACATCTTAACCGGCTTGATCAGGTATTAGCGCGTAATGAATGGCATCAGTCGAATATTGCTGAAGGTTTAATGTCTGACACTCATGGCAACATGATTGAAGGTACGATGAGCAATATTTTTATTGTGAAATCGGGCCAGATTAAGACTCCTGAGCTGACTAAGTCGGGAGTGGCCGGCATCATGCGAGCTCAAATTATAAGGCTTGCTAGTGAAAATGGCCTCACAGTTGAGCAGGGTCTTATTAGCAAAAAAAACATACTGGAAGCCGATGAAGTGTTTGTATGCAATAGTATTATCGGTATCTGGCCTGTAAACAGCATCGACGGCACCAACACAGTATTCCAGATTGGTAATGTTACCCAGGGCCTTCAGCATGCTTTAGCAGAGTCGAGCAAATAATATGACTAAAACTTTCAAAATCGTATCAGCACTTTTGATTATGCTGATATTGCTAACAACGGCTATCTGGCATCAATATGATCGTTTTATGACAACCCCTCTCATCGTCAATGAAGAAGGGTATGTTTATACGGTTAAGGCGGGAAGTAATTTGCAAAAGATAAGCCGAGAACTATACGCAACAGGCCTATCGAGCTTGCCACCAAATTACCTTTATTTTTATGGCCGTCTAAAAAGTAAAGCTCATTTGATTAAAGCAGGTGAATACCTGATTAAACCTGGTACCACGTTACCGCAATGTCTCGATCTATTAATCAGTGGCAAAGTCATTCAATATCCACTGACCATTGTTGAAGGTATGACTGCACAGCAGCTTATTAACATGCTTGTTGCTGACACGCGATTAAAAAATGAATTAACTGATACCAGCTTGAAACAGGTCATGATTACCCTTGGTCACCCAGATAAGCACGGCGAAGGGGAATTTTCTCCTGAGACCTATTACTTCACAGCTGGCACTACAGACAAAGAAATTTTACGCCGTGCTCACCTAATGATGAGCGAAATCCTGGAAGAGAAATGGAAAAATAGAGCAGACAACTTGCCCTATAAAACACCGTATGAAGCCTTAATCATGGCATCTATTATTGAAAAAGAATCTGGGATTGCAGAAGAAAGACCGCAAATAGCGGGGGTATTTGTTCGTCGACTGCAAAAGAGAATGCGCTTACAAACTGATCCAACCGTAATTTATGGATTAGGTAGTAAATTTGACGGTAATATACGTCGTAAAGATTTAACGACAGATACACCCTATAATACCTATACTCGATATGGTTTACCGCCGACTCCCATTGCTTTGCCTAGTAAGGAATCAATTGACGCAGCATTGCATCCAGCACCGGGTAATAGCCTGTATTTTGTTGCTACAGGTCATGAAGGTAGACATATATTCTCAGACACGTTAACTGCCCATAACAAGGCAGTAAGAAAGTATCAGTTGAAAAAATAATGAACGGTAAATTTATTAGTATTGAAGGCATAGAAGGAGCAGGGAAGTCGACCCAACTGGCCTTTATCGAACGTTATTTGAAAGAAAATGGCAAACAGCTTGTTGTGACGCGTGAACCAGGTGGAACTGAACTGGGAGAACAAATACGAACATTGCTACTCACACCCACTAAAACCAGTATGGCCGTAGACACCGAATTACTACTGATGTTTGCTGCCAGATCAGAACATGTCGCCCAAGTTATTAAGCCGGCACTGGAAAATGGCAACTGGGTATTATCAGATCGTTTTACCGATGCTACTTTTGCATATCAAGGTGGTGGCAGGGGTATTGACCGACAGCGAATTGCCGACATAGCAGACTGGACACTACATGGGCTACAGCCAGATTTGACCTTGTTGTTTGACGTACCAGTGGAAGTCGGCCAGCAGCGAGTGCTAAGCCGTAATCAGGGTGTCGATCGTTTTGAACAGGAAAAAGTCGAATTCTTCCAGCGAATTAGAGACTGCTATTTACAACGTGCCCAGCAAGAACCAGAACGCATAAAAATAATTGATGCCAGTCAGTCTATTGCTCAAATAGAAGCACAATTAACATTGATTCTTAAGCCATTACTATAATGTTATATCCTTGGCAAACTGAACAATGGCAACACTTCTGTCAGCAAAAGAAACAACAACGATTGTCACACGCAATTGTGATTTCAGGTGTTGAAGGCATAGGGAAATCAGCGCTGGCCCACCACATGGCGGCGACCTTGTTGTGTGAGATTGAAGATGCCATCGAACCCTGTGGTCAATGCCATAGCTGCCAATTATTCGTTTCTGGTGCTCATCCGGATCACATCGTCATTGAACCCGAAGAACCCGGAAAACAAATTAAAATTGAACAAATTCGCAGACTCAAGGATAAGCAGGAATTAACACCGACGGTATCAAAATGGAAAACCGTTATTATTTCTCCAGCGGATAGTATGAACATCAATGCTAATAACAGCTTATTGAAATTGCTGGAAGAGCCGCAAGACAACACCTTGTTAATTTTAATTACCGCAAAACCTGAACGTTTGCCCATCACTATTTTGAGTCGGTGTCAGAAACTGATATTGTCACCGCCAGAGCGCGATATAACGATAAACTGGTTACAGCAGCAGGGCTCATTTGATGGCGATCTGATTAACCGATTATTGCCCTTGGCTAAAGGGGCACCGCTCACAGTATTAGCGATGACAGAGTCTGAGGTTCTTCTGCATATTCAACAGGTTGAGGTTGACTTTGAATCTTTGCTTAACGGCAATGCAAACCCTGTAATGCTGGCAAAGGATTGGCAGCAATATGATTTAACTATGGTGCTGAATCATCTACAGAATCTGATCCAGAAAGATATCGTTAATAGTCAAAATCAACTGGGCAATAGAGTGAATAGCAAACGATTTTGGCATATTTACGATTGCATCATCGCTGCAATAAAGCTACTATCGTCATCAAATAACATTAACAAGGTATTGTTAATAGAGCAGTTTATGGTGTCAGTCATGGATGATAATCTGAGACATGGGGCAACTGTAAACAGATGAATTTAAGGTATAAAATATGGCGATGAATCCACGAAAAGGTATTTTGTCACTGAAAATCAGTGACGAGAACATGCTTTATCATGCCTATATGCCATTCTTAAAAAATGGCGGAATCTTTATTCCTACCAATAAAGTCTATCAATTAGGTGAAGAAGTCTTTATTTTACTGACATTGATGAATGAGCCTGACAAAATTCCAATTGCTGGCACCATTGCATGGTGTACTCCAAAAGGGGCTCAAGGCAATCAAGCCGCTGGTATTGGTGTGCATTTCAGTGATCTAGAAGATGCCGCTGTTGCTGTAAAAGGTAAAATCGAAAATTATCTGGCTGAACGACTAAAGTCAGATAAAGCCACCCACACAATGTAGATAAATTCATGTTTGTTGATTCACACTGCCACCTTAATTTGCTGGCGCAGGAAGAGGGTGGTCTTGACGCTGTTATCGCTCAGGCAAAAGAAAATCAAGTCGATCACATCGTCTGCATCGCTATTGATAAGGCGGGCTGTAACGATGTCATCTCTATCGCGGAACACTATCCTGATGTTACCGCCACCGTTGGTATTCACCCCAATGTTGATAAACAAGAACAATTTTCTGTTGAAGAACTGGTATCGCTGGCACAACACGAGAAAGTGATTGCCATTGGTGAGACTGGACTTGACTATTTTCGGAGTGAAGGTGATTTGGAATGGCAGCGTGATCGCTTTCGTATCCATATTGATGCGGCAAAGCAACTCAAAAAACCATTAATCGTTCATACTCGTGAAGCACGTGACGACACAATGGCGATTCTGGAACAGGAAAATGCCAAGCATGCCGGCGGCATCATTCATTGTTTTACTGAAAATTGGCAAACAGCACAAAGAGCTCTGGATATCGGATTTTATATTTCACTTTCGGGTATTGTGACTTTTAAAAATGCAGTTGAATTACAAGAAGTCGCTAAAAAACTTCCTTTAGATCGGATTTTAATCGAAACCGATGCGCCGTATTTGGCCCCTATGCCACATCGCGGCAAAACCAATAAGCCTGCGTACGTCAAACATGTGGCCGAATTTTTGGCTGAGCTACGTCAGGATAGTATCGAAAATATCGCCCAAAAAACAACAGCCAATTTTCATCGGTTATTTCCAACAACTCAATAATGATGCATCCAGCACATCAAATACGAATCGTTATAGTTTTCTTGTCTGTTGTCTGTCTAAGCAACTGCTCTGACAGCCAGCCCAAACTATCTCCTTTACTTGAAGATGCAGTCATTCTAGGATTTGGAGATAGTTTAACCTTTGGTACTGGTGCTGATAGCAAAACAGAAAGCTACCCGGCAATTTTAGAGAAGCTTAGTGGTCGAACAGTCATTAATTCCGGTATTCCTGGTGAAATTACCCAACATGGACTGGAACGTTTAGTTGATGTTTTAGACCAATACTCTCCAGATCTGGTTATCTTATGTCACGGTGGTAATGATCTGATTCGACGTTTAGACAAACAACAACTTAAAAGTAACCTGGTCAAAATGATCAGCCTTATACAAAGCGTAGGGGCAGAAGTTGTTCTGATCGGCGTGCCAAATTTTAGTCTGACCTTGGGGGTGCCAGAGCTCTATGCAGAACTTGCCGAGAGTCACCACATACCGATTGATATAGAAACATTACCAGCGCTTGTACGTAGCCCATCATTAAAATCTGACAGCGTTCACCCGAATGCCGAAGGCTACAGACAATTGGCTCAAAATATTCATAGCCTGTTGCAAACATCGGGGGCATTGTAAATTCAGACGCCTGAATCTAAAAAAAGCAAATATCACAATAACTTGCCATCGAAATTAAATGGGGAGTATAGTTAAGTTATTGTAAATAATGTGAGGTAGTTCACATGAATCGATTAAGCATGCAACCCCAATTCTTCTTCATCAGCATGTTAATTATGCTGTTTTCCCCAGCTGTAATGTCAGCACCGCCCTTTGTCCAGGGGCAAATAGCCGTTTATGCTGCGCCTTATGAAATTGAGGATTTGGAAGTCGTTAAATGGTTACCTAATGCTGGAATTAGTGTCCTTAAAGTCGAATCGGGCAGAGAGTGGGGACAGATCCAAAAACTTCGTAAACGTGGTTTCAAAACAGGCTTCAACTACATAGCACAAGCCAGCACAACACCTAATGACCAATTCTATCCCTATCAGTGGCATTTTCCTGCTGTTCAGTCTGAGCAGGCATGGGATATTTCAACAGGTAGTGATGTTGTCGTTGCCGTGCTTGATACCGGCCTTGTTGCTAACGGATCCGATGGCGTGAATGTCTGTAGTGGAGGGGGCTATGATATTGTTAATAATGACAGCAACCCTGCAGATGGCAGCAGTTTAAGTCACGGAACTCATGTTGCAGGTACTATTTCGCAGATCACCAGTTTTGATCCAACCACCTCTAATACAGGTGTAGCTGGATTGGCACCGGGTGCCTGTATTATGCCTGTTAAAGTGCTGAATGATTCTGGCAGTGGTACCTTTGCTGATATTGCCGACGGAATCATGTATGCAGTCAATAGTGGTGCACAGGTTATCAACATGAGCCTAGGTGTGAACGCTCGATATGGCATTACCAGTGATCCTTTGATTGATCCTGCCTTAGACAAGGCTCACGCGGCCGATGTGACCGTTGTTGCTGCTTCGGGTAATGACGGTAACCGTAAAAATGTCAGTTACCCTGCTATTTATCCCAGCGTTATCGCTGTGGGTGCCACAGATCAACGCAATGTAGTGACTCGATATTCCAATAAAGGTACAGGCCTGGATATTGTTGCCCCGGGAGGTGACACGAGTCGTGATGATGATCAAGATGGTTATAGTGACGGAGTATTACAAGAAACACGTTATAACGGTACATGGGGTTATTACTTCCTGCAAGGCACTTCAATGGCATCTCCTCATGTTGCTGCGATTTCTGCATTGTTAATTTCAAACGGAATCACCAAACCAAACGATGTATTAGCAGCGCTAACTTCAACCAGCAAGGATTTAGGTGAAGCGGGTTATGATTCAAGTTATGGCTTTGGGCTCGTGCAAGCCTTTGATGCATTAAATGGGCTAACAATTGGGCCACCAGGCCCACCAGCACCGGCCAGTAATCCATTCCCAAGTGATAATGCAACGGCTGTCAGTGTTAACACTACGTTTAGCTGGCTTTCCGGTGCTGATACGACTACCAATCAAGTTTATTTTGGCACAAACACACTTGAATTCATCGGCGAGCAGTCAATAAACACTTATGATCCTGGGCCCCTACAACCCGATACGCTATATCAATGGCAGATCATCGAAGTGAATGATTATGGCCAAACAGCAGGTTCAGTCTGGACATTTACCACTGAAAGTAGCAACACACAGTGCATTGATGCGGATGGCGATGGTTTCTGTGCAATACCTGATGGCAATGACTGTGATGACACCAATAGCCATGTGTATCCCGGACATAATGATACAAAAGGTCGATGGGGAAAGGATGGTCTCGACAATAACTGCAATGGCATTATTGATGGTTAACACTGAATAAATAACTGTGTAACGAGAGGGGGAAGAGAGGCCATGAATAAGATTTTGGCATTGATATATGGTGCGGTATGCTATTTAGTGTTTTTCGCTACCTTCCTTTATTCCATAGGCTTTGTCGGAAATTTACTGGTCCCTAAAAGTATTGATTCAGGTGCGCAGTCCGATTTTACCAATGCAATTATTACCAACCTGTTGCTGTTGAGCTTATTTGCAGTACAACACACCGTAATGGCAAGGCCAGCCTTTAAAAACTGGTGGACACGCATCATTCCCTTTGTCATAGAGCGCAGTACTTACGTATTATTATCCTCTGTCGTTTTGATTGTCTTGTTCTGGTTATGGCAACCGATGACTACAGTCATATGGTCTGTAGACAACGCAACTGGACGAGGCGTGTTATGGGCACTATTTGCTGCTGGCTGGCTGATTGTGCTGATCAGTACGTTTTTAATCAGTCATTTTGAATTGTTTGGCTTAAGTCAGGTGTACCGATATTTAACAGGACAAGAAGCTAGATCGATAGGCTTTGAAACACCATCACTATATCAATATGTTCGTCATCCAATCATGCTGGGTTTTGTTATTGCCTTTTGGGCCACACCAGATATGTCATTAGGACATTTGATATTCGCAATCATGACCACAGCTTATATATTAATTGCCATACAGTTTGAAGAAAACGACCTGGTTAAAGCTCATGGTGAAAGCTACAGCATTTATCAAAGACAGGTTTCAATGATAGTTCCATGGCCATTTAGAAAATAATCACAGAGCCCTTGAGTTGGCGAGCTAAGAGCTTTGTTAAAACCCTATATTGCAATTTTGCAATAAGGGTTTCATAAATTCTGAAGGAGTCGATAATGAAAATATTTGTTAGCAGTATTTTGATGACGATTTTAATTTCCATGCCTGTACTTGCTGATACGCATATGCGAGGAGAGGACATGGGCAGTGAGCAGATGACAAAACTAAATCTGCATATGCACGAAATGGAAGCGCTTACAGAAAGGATTCACCAAGAAAAAAATTCTGGACAGCATAAACACATGATGGGACGACACATGGAAATGATGCAGGAAGGCATGCACATGATGAATGGCGATATGGGTAGTATGGGAGGAAAAGAAAACAAGGAATCCTCTTCTATGAGAATGGATGACTGCATGGGAATGAGAGGACAACGGATGAATATGATGCAAATGATGATGGGGCAAATGATGGAGCATATGAAGATGATGCAAAATAATGAATGACGTAAAAGTTAATCATTATCTGAACTTACATCTTACAAATCGGGCGTAAAAAAACCAATCATAATAGCGCCGCACAGAAGAAATTACAGTTCTAAATACACTCATAATTGATATGGATGCCTTGCCTCGATAATATTTAGTTGATTTCCTGTAAGAAGTTCTCTATATTTTCTCTACTCATTATTTTCTCATTTTGTGAAAGGTAGAGAATATGCTTACACAACGACAACAAGATACCCTCGATTTTATTCGTAACTACATTCAAGAATTTGGCAAAGCACCGCTGGTTTCAGAAATTGCCGAAGGGTTAAACCTTACCTCGCAAGGCACCACTCATCGTTATATTCAGGCTTTAGTGGATGAAGGCGTGTTAGAACGTCTGGTCGGTCGTACTCGTGGCCTACGGCTAGTTGGGCAGGAATCAGGCAATGATGAACCTGAAGCCGTCACACTCCCAGTCATGGGTAAAATAGCCGCTGGCCGTTTGGTAGAAGCCGTGCCTGATGAATCAGAAATCGATCTGGGCGAAATGTTTTCCGGCAAAGGCCGCTTTGTGCTTAAAGTGAATGGCGACTCAATGATAGACAAGGCCATCATGTCGGGTGACTGGGTGGTGATTCAATCCCAACAAACAGCGCGTCATGGTGACATTGTGGTGGCGTTGATTGATGGGTATGACGCCACCTTAAAAACATTATTATTGAATGATGACGGTACCATTACCTTAATGCCTGCCAATGTGAACTATGAGCCTGTCACCTTGCCTGCACAGCGGGTAGCCATTCAAGGAGTGGTAGTGGGTCAACTGCGTACCTATCCTTAACCAATATGGAACCTGTCGATCAGCACTGGCCACGAGTCATTATTCTGGTCGATATGAACTGCTTTTTTGCCGCTATAGAACAAAAAGATAATCCTTTGTGGCGTAACAGGCCTGTGGCTGTCACCAATGGCAGTCAGGGTACGACCATCATTACCTCATCCTATGAAGCAAGAAGCCACGGCATCAAAACAGGGATGCGGCTTAAACAAGCCCGACAACTGTGCCCACAACTCATACAGGCAGCATCAAGACCCGAACGTTATGCGCAAATCTCAACCGACATCATGCAGTCATTACAAAGCATTACGCCTGATCTGGAAGTGTATTCGGTTGATGAAGCCTTTCTTGATGTCACACATTGTCAAAGCCTGCTAGGGTCGCCATTAGAAATAGCCACACTGGTCAAAAAAACGGTCACGGATGTATCAGGACTCACCTGTTCAGTCGGTGTCAGTGGTGATAAAACTACCGCCAAATATGCCGCCAAGTTGCATAAACCTGATGGCTTGACCCAAATCAAACCATGGGAAGCAGAACAAACTCTAGCGCCGCAGCTTATCACCGAACTCAGCGGCATCAACAAGGGCATCGCTGGCTTTTTAAAAGACTACGGCGTCATTATCTGTGGTGATATGAAAAAAATCCCGATCAGTATTCCGGCAAAACGCTTTGGTAATATGGGACGACGTATCTGGTTAATGGCACAAGGTAAAGATCCAGAGCCTGTTCAAACCAATGTTAAATCACCAAAAAGTATTGGTCATGGCAAAGTCATGCCTCCAGAAACCAAACAACTCGACACCATCCTGACCTATTTTCAACACATGGGTGAAAAAGTAGCAGCACGACTCAGAAAACATCAATTCAAAGCTAGCCACTTTTATATCGGCATCAAAACACAACAAGGCTGGTTGCAAACCAAAGTAAAACTGAAACAGCCCACCGATGATGGTAAAACGATCTTCAGCCTGTGCCGCCAATTCACCATGCAATACTGGCAAGGGCAGGGCATATGGCAAGTGCAAGTCACCGCCCTTGACCCACACACAGAACAACAAACAGACATGTTTGAAAACACATTGCATAATGACAAACGTGACCAGCTCAACACCGCCATTGACCAGATAAATCAACGCTATGGTGAATTCACCGTTGCACCTTCGCGCTTAATTGACCGATCAGCCATGCCCAATGTCATTGCCCCAGCTTGGAAACCATTTGGTCATAGAAAAACCATCTAGTGTGTAACAGTGTATATTTCCCAAATAAATGGGGTTATCGTATCCCAACACCCATAACTCACGTGAGGACAAATGCAGGGTCTAATATTAGCCGTTGCCGCCTATACTATCTGGGGTTTTTTTCCACTATTTTTCAGCTACTTAAGCGATGTTTCTCCAGTGGAAGTCCTCTCACACCGTATTATCTGGTCTTTAGTCGCCACCTTATTCATTGGCATATTGCTAAAACGTGGGGGAAAACTACTCACCGCATTACAAGACAAAAAACTCATCGGCTGGCTGGCATTAGCATCACTCCTAATCGCCATTAATTGGCTGACTTATATCTGGGCCATCGGCAATCATCGTGTTCTAGAATCCAGTCTGGGTTATTTCATTACCCCAGTCGTCAGCTTAATATTAGCCAAAATGTTCTTTAAAGAACACTTACATCCATTGCAAGCATGGGCTGGAATCATTGCTGTACTAGCTATTGTGTGGGAATTAATTAGCCTCGGACAACTGCCATGGGTCAGCCTAGTATTGGCCTTCGCTTTTGCACTATATGGCGTGGTTAAAAAACATTGTTCCATAGATGGCATCAATGGCCTGACGATCGAAACCCTCTGGTTACTGCCACTCGCACTGGCCTGGATAAGCTGGCAACAACCACACACCCTTGCTTTTGGCTCCAGCCAAACAATGACACTGCTACTGATTAGCTCAGGCATTATCACCGCACTGCCATTAGTTCTGTTTGCAATGGCTACCCGGCGCATAAATTTATCCGTAGTGGGTTTTATCATGTACATCAATCCAACTATGCAGTTTCTGATCGGCGTGTTTGTACTTAAAGAAGCCTACCCACCCGAACGCATGGTCACCTTCGTCTTAATCTGGTTTGCACTTAGTCTTTTTGTCATGGGCTTATGGCAATTACGTAAAAATAGACTTAAAACACATTAAATTAGTGACTTATCTGTAAATATCAACTAATTACATTTATTATGTGAATTGAGCTGATTAGTAGGATAGGTGATTTATTTATGCGTTCTGCACTGCATCCAGACAATGAAGAAGATCGTCTCCAGAAGCTCTATGAACTGGAGATACTCTATTCTCCCAGAGAACAGGCTTATGATGATTTGACGTATCTGGCAGCACAAATATGTAATGTTCCAATTGCATTAATTAGTCTGATAGATCGTGATCGTCAGTTTATCAAATCAAGCCATGGTCTGGATGTGAATGAGATTTCACGTGAATTGAGTTTTTGTTCTCACTGTATTCTCAGTGATGAACTAACCATTGTAGAGGATGCGACTAAAGACGAACGGTTTTATGATAACCCGTTGGTAACCGGCGAAACAGAAATTAAATTTTATGCTGGGGCACCTTTAATTTTCCCTAATAATATTAGAATCGGTACATTATGTGTTGTCGACAATGTTGCGCGTACGATTACTCCCGATCAACAAAGAGCATTAGAGGCACTTGCTCGTCAGTTGGTAGCTCTACTTGAACTAACAGTGAAAATTAAAGATTTAGAATCTTACAAAGAGCAGAACTCTGAATCTATAACTAGAGTTAAACAGTCCGAAGTACGGGAACTCGCCCGTATTGATATTCTGGAGAAACTTGCGAAGGGTAGTTCTCTTAATGATGTACTGGAGTCTATTGTATTTAGTATTGAAGATGAGCTTGAAGGGTCGTATTGCTCGATTTTGTTAATCGATGACACAGGGGATCACCTTCTTCATGGGGCTGCTCCACATTTACCCAAATTCTATAATGACGCTGTAAATGGAATACAGATTGGTGAGGGGCAGGGGAGTTGTGGTACTGCGGCTTTTACTAAAACAAGAGTTATTGTTGAGGATATTCAAACGCATCCATATTGGGCATCTTATAAAGAACTTGCTGCTAAAGCGAATTTAGGATCTTGTTGGTCGGAACCCATATTCAGTAGTGAGGGAAAAGTGCTTGGTACATTCGCTATCTACCATTGTTCTTCATATGCGCCAGGGGAGGCAGGGATTGCCACCATTCATTATGCAGCTAACTTAGCCGGTATCGCCATTGAGCGCAAACAAGGGGAGAAAGAGCTTATTATAGCAAAGGAATGGGCAGAGCAAGCCAATCAAGCCAAGTCTGAATTTCTTTCCTGCATGAGTCACGAGCTTCGAACCCCATTGAATGCTGTGCTTGGCTTTTCAGAACTATTATCCACAGATAATGAACATCCACTTTCACAAGATCAAAAAGATTTGCTGGCCTTTGTTACAAACGGTGGTAACCACCTGTTAGCCCTCGTCAACGATGTATTGGATTTATCAAAAATCGACACTGGTAATATGGATATGCTGATTGAGGCGGTGGATGTTAAATCTGTTTATGAAGATGTTTGCCGTATGTTGATGGC
The DNA here is from genome assembly GCA_029882915.1 of Gammaproteobacteria bacterium. GTDB lineage: Bacteria > Pseudomonadota > Gammaproteobacteria > Nitrosococcales > Methylophagaceae. The sequence goes on from JAOUJZ010000003.1 coordinate 83,244, forward strand.
GCAAGCAGGTGAACAAGCAATAAATATAGATAATCAGGAATCTGACAAATTAAGTTCTTTGACTGTGAATGCCGACTATCAAAAGCTGAAACAAGTGTTAGTGAATATTGTTAGCAATGCTATTAAATACAATAGTGAACATGGCACAGTTACATTATCTGCCTGTATAACAGATGATGATAAAATAAGGCTGTCGGTTAGTGATACTGGGGCTGGTCTTGCTGAAGAATCATTACCCAAACTGTTTGAGCCATTTAATCGCTTAGACAAAGAAAAATCAAGCATCGAAGGGACTGGCATTGGTTTAACTATTAGTAAGCAATTGGTTGAGTTAATGGGGGGTGAAATCGGAGTATTTAATAATACAGATAAAGGCCTGACTTTTTGGGTTAAGCTTGAACAGGCTTAAAATTAGACTTTTACATTAAAACACCCAAAACTATAGTTATATGATTAGACATCATTATATTAATCAACAACCAGATGCAGATGCTGGTAAAACATCTGAAACAGAAAACAAATAGGCTCAATGTAAATTAGCCCCAGCATTATCAATTTTGAACATACTCATGTTCCAATCACACCGCCATCTTCTTTTGTTATCAATACCGTGGTTGATCTTGGGCGGGTGATGCCATCAGAAGCAGGGTAGCTAATCCCCGGGTGTTGAATATTGACCCACATTGAAGTGTAATCAGGGCTCCAGGTGATTCCGGTTATTTCGCAACCACGTGGCCCGACCAGAAAGCGTTTGACTTCACGGGTGGCGGGGTTAGCACATAACATTTGATTGCAACCCATATGTTGCATTACCAGTTCGTCATCGTAGTAATCGGTCTGAATCCACAGTCGACCATCCTTATCAATACCTAACCCATCTGGTGAAGAAAAAATGTCGCCTTGAATATTACCGACCAGATTATCTGCTACTGGTTGTCCTTGGTTGTTGATGGTGCCTTCATGTTCACCTGCAATTAGAAATAATTCCCAGATAAATTCGATTGCAGCGGGATCGGATTGATGTTCCACGATTTTTACAATCTGGCCATGACGATTATCCGGTCTTGGATTAGCGGCATTGAGTACGAAATCTTTGCCGCGTTTATTGTTGTTGGTGAGTGAGATATAAATATCCAAATTATGTGGGTTGACCGTTGCCCATTCTGGTCGATCCATTGGGGTTGCACCTAAAATGTCGGCTGCAGCGCGGGCATTAATCAGCACTTCTGCCTGACTGGAAAAGCCATTATCAGAATTGAGTCCGGTGTTACCGTGTTGTAGTGGCAGCCAACGTCCGGTGCCATCATCATTAAATTTTGCGACAAACAGTGTTCCGTGGTCTAAAAAGTCTGGGTTGTGTTGAGGATTAGTCTTGTCAAAACGATTTTCAGGGACAAACTTATAGATATATTCACCTTTGGTGTCATCACCAGAATAAAAGGCCATTTGTCCATTTTTAGCCAATGATGGTGTCACACATTCACGACAAAAACGGCCAAAGGCAGTTCGTTTAATTGGCTGGCTTGTTGGATCAAAAGGATCGATTTCGACTACCCAGCCAAAACGGTTAGGTTCATTCACAAAACCCTGATGGGGAAGGGCAGGATTTGGCGTTGCATCAAAACGATCGTCAGCAGTATTCCAGCCATAACTTTTATCTCGTTTACTCGTCGATATACCATAGCGGTGATGTGATACACGAGACGTGTGATCATCGATGTCTTGATTAACAAAGTAGTTGTGCCAGTTCTCTTCGCAGATGAGATAAGTGCCCCACGGCGTGAAACCATTTGAACAATTGTTAAGTGTGCCAATAACTTCAAGGCCTTCAAGGTCATTGACCGTTTTCATCAAATCATGACCCGCTAATGGACCACTGATTCGCATTGGTGTCATGGCTGATATACGACGGTTATAGACAGATGGATAGACGCGTTGCCATTGATGTTGGTTGTTTTTAATCACTTCAATAACACTGGCACCATGTGCTGCCTGTTCTTTTTTTACTTCATTTAACGGGCGCTTACCATTAACATAGGTCATCCCGTTGGGGTGCAATGTTGGATTTACATATTCATGATTGATCACCAATAAACCACGATTATTATTGTCTGGAAAAGCAAAAAAGTGCATGCCGTCGTGATTATCACCTCCCTGTTTTAACTGTTCTTGCCAGGTATTACTGCCATCGGCTTTCCACTCAGTGGCTCCTGTAATGACGGGGTCACCCCATGAGAAAAAGGGCTGTGCACTATAACCCTCAGCAACTATCACTTCATCAAAGGATGGATCAGTTTGTGGTGCAATACTCTGAAAACCAATAAAAGGGACGTTTAGGGATGTCATGTCAGCTGAATTGACCAGTTTGCTTGATAAGCCCAATCCTAAAAAGCTAAGTGCAGCCGTGTTTAAACTGCCTTTAAGAAGTTGACGGCGTGTTAGTGCCAAAGATTCCAGCGGTGGATTATCAGTCGTGTTAACTGGGCTATCGTCATGCTCAGCCATTTTCTGATGAAAGTCTGGCTGTTGTACATAATGTGTCATAACAATAATGTTGTCTTGTTAGTGAATATAAAACTCAAAGGTATTGTTGCATCCGACCTTGATAATTTCAGGTTGCCGATAACTTTTGATGTCATTTGAATAGGGGATGACCATCATCGCCCATGTCGCTGTTTCAACATTATTTTACTTTATATCAAACAAATATGAGTTAGCGATAATTAATGATCAAATAACTTTTATATAAATGAGGTTTCAATATTTGAATTGTAGAACGGTAAATTATTTGGCAAGGTAACTCAAAATAAATAGTTAACACCCACAAAGGTATAATTTCAGAATTTAAATTTCGGCATACAAGCAAGACACACAAAACGTTTGTTAAATTAAAATTCTGGAACTTGTACCAACGAGGTCAAATCTAACATTGCAAAATTGAAGCTTGAATGGCTGATATCGAATCACTTTGCAACCTTTCATCTCCGTATAAAGGTTCGCATAATATATATTATGTTAAATAGAATACATAAGAACAACAAATAAGATGAACGTAAGTGCTAACTATCAAATATTTGGTGTTATTAAGCTTTTTGTAATGCCCTTCTGCATGCAGAACGTTCATACATGCGTTTGGTATAGCCTAATAAGGGTTCAGAAACATCAAATTTAAAGCTATTTGCCCAGTGTAAAGTCTGTGCAATTAAGATATCAGCCATCGTAAAATGATTACCTACGGCAAATTCCTTGTCATTTAGATAGTGTTCTAGTGTTGCTTGTGATTTTGCGAATTCCCAATGGGTTGTTTTGTTGATCGCTTTCAGTCGTAATTCTTGTGGTAAGACAAACTTATGCTTACCAAATGTCCATAATGGCTGCTCAAGATCGGATAATACAAAATAACAAACCTCATCATATTTGGCACGTAACATACTGTTATTTATTGGAATTAGCTCGTATTCTAGAAACTTTCTAGCAATGTAATTAAGGATCGCAGCACTTTCTGTGATAACAATGTTATCGTCAACCAATGTCGGGACTTTGCCCTGAAAATTTAATTGTTTGTAGCTTTCAGTTTGAGTGCCATTATCTTCATGGCTACCAATTTTAACTTGTTTGTAGTCATACTGTGTTTCAACTTCTTCTAATGCCCACAATGCACGAAATGATCGGGATTGGTTGCTACCATAAAGTGTAATCATGGCCCCCTCCTCTTGTCCTGTCATAAATAAGTTTGTTCTATTGTAATCCTAAGCTAGTATCATAGTCGCATTGTTTTTACGTTGGATTTTTTGATGAAAGTATGTGGTGTTGAACTCAAGGGTAATGATGCAGTTATTTGTATGATGTCTTTAACAAATGGTTTATATACTTTGCTTGAATGCAGAGTTAAAAAGTTATCTGTTGCTGATGCTAGCGATAGCCAGCAACTTAGAAAATTTCAGTTTGATTTTGCAAAGCTAATGCAGGATTACCAAATCGATCATGTGGTGATTCGTGAACGTATGACCAAGGGTAAATTTGCCGGTGGTGCAGTAGGATTTAAGTTGGAGTCTGCAATTCAATTAATTGATGATCTTGATGTGTCACTACTGTCATCATCGCGTATAAAAGAGATCCAGAAAAAGAGCCATGTCGGCATTGATTTTAAAGACACTGGTTTGAAACAGTTTCAAGAACAAGCTTTTTCTACTGCACTATCTTATTTTGAGACTGTTTAATTCGCGCTAGTCAGTTCAATCCAGAAAGTACTCCCTTCCCCAACTTTACTTTCTACACCTATCATACCGCCCATCATTTCAACGATTTGGCGGGTGAGAGTCAGCCCGATTCCTGTGCCTTCTATATTGCTTTTTTCGTTATCAAGTCTATTAAATGGTTCAAATAGTTCTGATATTCGTTTCTCGGGGATTCCCTTTCCAGTATCTTTTACCGATAATCTAATGATGTTGGTATTCCTTCGTTCTATTTTAAGATCCACGCTGCCATCTTCACGGTTATATTTTATTGCGTTTGATAATAAATTAAGAATAGCTTGTTTAACTCTCATCCTGTCAGCTTTAACAACTACACCATCTAATAGGTTACTGGTTAAGGTGATATTTTTTTTATCTGCAATGGTTCTAACTAATTGTATGCATTCATCTATGACTAGCGCGATTTCAACTTCTACCAACTCAACATCCAATTGCCCAGATTCAATTTTAGCTAGATCTAGTACTTCATTGATTAATTCCAATAAATGTTGTCCCGCGTAGATTATTTCCTCCACATCTGCGTCAAATTCTTCTGGTAGATTGTTGTCATATTTCATCAATTGTGAAAAACCAAGAATGGCGTTTAATGGTGTACGCAGTTCATGACTCATACTAGAAAGAAATTCAGATTTAGCCAGGTTTGCTTTTTCCGCAGCCTCTTTACTTTTTATTAGCGCTTGTTTATTACGATCGTCTTCTTCCATCATTAATTTTGAATAGATTAACGAACTACATGTTACGTTAAATGGCCGCAGGAACTGTTCCATTTCGATATCGTAACCACCTTTCCTATTGGCAATTCCATACATGCCCATAAGTTCATCTCCATAAAGAATGGGGGATGCCATAAAAGTATTTAGGGCCGGATGACCTTTAGGTAACCCGCCAGAACGTGGATCAGTTGATGGATTATCACTTAATATAGTTTGTTGCGAGGTCATTACGTGACCAAAAAGTGTATCAAGATTGTGAAATTCAAAGCCAGTTTCCAGCGCTTTGTTATACAATTCCTGAGATGGCTCATCCCAGGAAATATCAGTAAGAGAGTGTGTTTTTAGGTATGGTTGGCCTTCATCATCATAGAATACCTGACCAATGAACCCATAGTCACTCTCGGTAATTTCCAAAAGATAATGAAGCATGTTTTTCATGGTAGTCTTCAAGTCACCCGATACAATGAATTCGGTCGTTGCTTGATAAAGTACATCAAGCATACTTTTCTGACGAACGATATCATCTTGCATGAGCTTTCTGTCGGTGATGTCTGTGTGAACTCCGATCATTCGTTGTGGTTTACCTGAATCATCGTTACTTACTGTTTCAGCACGACATAAGATCCAACGGTAGCTACCATCCTTGCATCGCAACCTCAATTCAACACTATAATGTGGAACGTTACCTGCAAAATATGCTTGTAGATTTTCCTGTACACGCTGTATATCATTTGGGTGTACAGATTTTTGCCATGCATCAATGGTTTGTTCTAATTCGCCTTTTTCAAAGCCGAGCATTTTTTCATAGCACCCTGAAAGTAACATTGATCCACTAGGAATATCCCAGTCCCATACTCCATCGCCAGCTCCCTCTATTGCGAAGCTGAAGCGATTTTCTGTTTCATCCAGTTTAGTTTCAGTCTCGACTCTTTCAGTTATATCTTGGACTGTGCCTGATAGCTTGACTAATTTTCCTGTTTCGTCAGTTTCAGCATGGGCTAATTCTTGAACATGACGTATGCTTCCATCAGGCCTAATAATGCGATGAATAACATCATGATGCCCTGTTATTTCGGCTTGTCTTTCGCTTTGTCTTACTTTTTCACGATCATCCGGGTGTACTGCCTCATGAAACACTTCTATACTGGGTTCAATGCTGCCAGGTTGGTAACCAAAGATTTGAAATATTTCATCCGACCATTCCAAGCCACCCGTTATTAAGTCAGCCTGCCAATTTCCAATATGGGCCAGACTTTGGGCTTCAATTAGTTTTGTTGTACTATCAAGTAATTTTTGCTCTGCTATTTTTCGTTGTGATATATCACGCCAAACACAAAATAATGCCTGTTTTCCTTGATAAGGAATCCGAGTAAGGCTGACCTCAACAGGAAATGATTCCCCCGAAATGTTTTTGTGTGTCCATTCAAAACGATAGTAACCTTGCTTATAAGCTGTAGCTAAGTATTCTTTACTTTTATCTAATGAGCTCTGCCCATCAGGTTGATATTCAGGTGACAGTTGAACGGGATGGATATCAATCAACTGTTGTTCTGATTCATACCCTAAGATTTGGGCTGCAGCTCTATTAGCCATCATAAAATGGTCTTCAACTATCAGCCACATTGGTTCTTCAGATAATTCAAATAGGCAGCGATATTTTTCCTCACTTTCACGCAGGGCCTCTTCTGCCATCTTACGATCAGTTATATCCTGAACCACACCAAGCATATTGAGAGCGTTACCATCTTCATCACGGATGACATCGCCCTTCTCCAACAACCACCTAATCTCGCCTGTGGGCCAGACCGCCCGGTGTTCAACATGGTAATCAACCTTATGTTCTATACAGTTTGTAATCGCCGATGTGATGAGCTCTCTGTCATCTGGATGCACTGCCTCTATAAAGTTTTCATAACTGGTTTCAAGATCGCCCAATGGATAACCAAATAAGGGAGCTATTTGTTGTGACCAGTAGAGTTCGCCAGTCTGAATATTCCAATCCCATGTACCAATATTTGCAAATCCCTGACTACGACGAAAACGCTCATTGTTAACTTCCAAAGCCAGTTCCAGATTTTTTAAATTGGTGACATCTGTGCGAATTGATACGTATTGGTATGGCTTATTGTTACTATCAAGGAAAGGCGTGATTGTGGACTCGACCCAGTAATAACCGCCATCTTTACAGCGATTACAGACTTCACCTTGCCATATGTGGCCATTAGATATGGTGTGCCACATTTGCTCATAAAAGTAGGATGAGTGTAGGTCTGATTTAACAATGCGATGATTCTTTCCTAGAAGTTCTTCACGGCTATATCCGCTCACTTCACAAAAACGGTCATTCACATAAGTAATATTGCCGGCCCTGTCTGCAATGCTGACAATTGCGTGATAGTCCAATGTTTGATGTTCACGCTCTCGTTTATAAATATCCGATTCAAGACGACGATGCTTGATCTTGTAGTGCCTTTCTTTTTTGGCACAGGCGCGCACTTTACTAACAAAATCAACATCAGAAAGCGTTTTTAATAAAAGTTCTCCCACCCCCGCATCATATAATTCACTTTCGTGTAAGGCATCTGTTTCATTACCTAAAAACACAACAGATATATTGCCATCGATGCCATGTAATAAGTTGGATAATTCAATGGCAGACGGATCTTCCATAGCCATGTCTAGCAATATTAAGTCGGGGTTGAAGTTTTCGATAAGCTCAACTGTTTTTAATGGCTCAGATGAAAATTGAACAATGATGTCTGACTCTTGTAGTAGCCTGATTTGTTTCTGAAATGTATCTGGCTTCTCAGATATGATTAATACATGCCAAACACGAGATTGCCGTCTGTCAGTGATTTCATCCATAATATCAATGAGATGAGCATTATTTACAGGTTTTTTTAAGCAATATTGTGCGCCTGAACGTAAGGCGACCAAATTATCTTCTATTTTTTCAGATGCCGATAAAACTAGCCATGGAGCAATGGGACCATTGTTATTACCTTCAAGTGTATTCATTACATCGACAAAATTCATATCCAAGATGATGACATCTGGACACTCATTGCTGCTGTCTGTACAAATGGAATGAAAATCAGTTGTATTAGTGAATGTTCTTACTCGATAGTCAGCATCCTGAATTGCTCGGCTCACTTGTTCTATTAGTCGCTTATCTGAAGCAACTAGATATATTAGTGGTGCTAAAGTATTCGATAGTTCAGATAACATAAATAACCTAGTTATACTGCGGGTTTAGAATGTAATTCATGTAATAACAATCCTACCGAATTTTTTATCTAGGTGAAACAAAAATTCGAACTATTTTTTAATCACTGCTAACGTTCAGAAATTAAAGGTTAAGATTGATTTGTACTCTATTGACTACATCTTTTAGCAAAAAAGTGTTCAACATCATCACTATTTTGAGTAATTGGCATTGCTGGAAGACTTCGTAAAAATAATTTTCCGTAGGGTTTAGTTAAAAATCGTGGGTCACAAAGTACCAATACTCCATAGTCTTGTGGATCACGAATTAACCTGCCAATGCCCTGTTTAAGCTGAATCACTGCAGCAGGGATCTGGATAGATGCAAAAGGATTGCCACCCCGTTCCCTTAATGAATCAATTCTTGCTTGTAATACTGGATCGCCGGGAGATGCAAAAGGAATTTTATCGATAATGACGCACGATAAAGCTTCACCACGGACATCAACCCCTTCCCAAAAGCTGTTTGTACCTAACAGAATCGCATTACCGTGATTGCGAAATTTTTCCAGTAATGTGGATTTTGATGCACTGCCCTGTACCAATAGTGGATAGTCAAAGTCTTCCAGTGCTTCCGCTACGGCATGCATGGCACGATAGCTGGTAAATAGAAGGAATGTGCGACCTTTGCTATGTGAAATAACGTCTTTGGCAATCTCAGTAATATAGGTATTGTAGTCATCATGCATAGGTTCGACAGGAATGCGTGGCATATATAGAAGACTTTGTCTTTCATAATCAAAAGGACTTGGCCATATCTTTGAGTCGGCTTCATTGATACCCAGTTGGTTATTAAAGTTGTTGAATTTACCGGCTACAGTCAGCGTGGCAGAAGTGAATACCCATGCAGTAGGCTTTTCATCCATCCATTGTTGAAAATAATGACTCACTTCCTGAGGGGTTGCATGCAAAATTAAACTGCTACTACGGATATCTATCCATAACACCTTATCGTCATTGACCTGTTGTTGATTAAACACTGCCAGAGTGTCAATAAGCTCGTTACATCGACTATGACATTGTTCCAGTCCTTTGCCCCGTTCTGCTGCTAGTTCAAGTTGATCTGCCAGATTTTCCAGACTGTCAGTGAGGTCGGTTACTTTGGCCTTTACACCTAATTTTTCAAGTACATTTAACCAGGGAATGCGTTGTTCAGTTTCTCCTACACTAAGACGTAAAGCTTTTAATGCAGACTCAGTTTTATCAGCATGGTCACGAATACCTTTCATATCAGCAGCATCCTGTTCCATTTCACGAATACTGTCGCGACAAAGCTCAAGTATTTGATGGCTACTGACTCGGTTGCCGAGGAACTGGGTTGCTATTTCAGGCAGTTGATGTGCTTCATCAATAATATAGGCATCAGCACTGGGTAATACTTCCCCCTGCCCTGATGCTTTTAATGCCATATCTGACATTAGTAGGTGGTGGTTAATGACGACGACATCTGCTTCTTGTGCTTTTTTTCGAGCCTCACTAATGAAGCAGTCCGAATAATTAGGACATTCCTGACCCAGACAGTTATCAATAGTAGAGGTGACTTTTGACCATAACGGCGAGCTATCTTCCAGCACATCACTTTCACTGAGATCACCTGTTCTGGTTTTTCCTGACCACTCAGACAATTCCTGTAACGTTGAATAATGAGGCTTTTGTAGGGGATCACCTTGTGCCATCTCAAGACGATAGTGACATAGGTAGTTGCTTCTGCCTTTTAATAATGCAGCACGAAATGGAGTGGCTAGCGCCTTTCTCAATGTCGGTAAATCTTTGTTAAACAATTGATCTTGCAGGTTTTTAGTGCCAGTGGAAATAAACACCTTTTGTCCCGATAAAATAGCAGGAGCAAGGTAAGCATAGGTTTTTCCTGTGCCTGTTCCGGCTTCTGCAACTAATACAGTGCCATTGTTGAGTGTTTGTTGGATGGCTGTAGCCATTTCAAATTGTTGTGGTCGAGGTGCATAGCCATCGATATGCTGTGACAGTAGCCCACCTTGGCCAAATACATGTTCTAAATCCTGCACGTTATATTCCTAATCGGATGTTAATGGCCCAAATAGCAAAGCTACCACTAATAAAAAAGCCCATGAGTGCAAGTAATGCACGAACTCTATATTGTTGAATCAATTTTTTTTCAGATATATTTGACAAGGTAAACGCTTGATCATTATGTGGGCTTCTTTTCAAAATATGTAACTGTTGCAGTTTTTCACGCTGACCATGCTCTTGTTTCACTTGTTGCTCAGCACTCTGTCTAGTTTTTTCCCACTCATCGGTGTCTAATTGACCATCTCGATTAGAATCATACTGTTCTAACAATTGCTGTGGTTCACGCTTCCATTCACGTAATAAATGACTAACATGTTCCCGTATTTTATGGCCTTCAACTTCTGCTACGGTTTTAAACAGACCAATCGCATAGAGTGGCTCATTTACGAGTATCAATTCTTCGGTATAACGCTTGGGTGGATTATCCAGACGGCTGTACCATGATCGTTTATGAGTAGTGATAACATCAGCACCATCTGGGTCAACAACGCAGCGCCCAGTATCATCTTCTAGTAAGAACAATTCTTCACTTATTTCTTTCTTGACCACTTGCCAATGAGTATGGGATTTTCCTCTCGCATTGTAATGCCTGACCTTTTCTTCAATTTTATATCGATACCAGACACAGTTTTTCCCAGTTAAGGGTGATGTGATCACTGGACCATCCATCAGTTTTGTTTGACCAATAACTTCAACATAACCTTGGGCTGCCGAACGGATTTTCGCCGTCGGCATATTCTCAATGGTACGAGCATGCTGATGCCAACGAATCATTCTGTAAAATGCCATCAGACAAAGAAATATCATAAGTGTTACACCGACCCAGAACTCATATGGGTCGAGCTGCATGATATTGCTCTCTAGTGAAGCAATAAGCTCCTGTGGCATTGTGTTTTAACTATTGAATAACTGGTTGATGTTAACGTCAGTTTTTTCTTCTTCGACAAACTCTAAAAGACTGTGTGCCTTGAAGTTGAACATGCGAGCAATAATGACATCAGGGAACTGTTCTATTCGTACATTATTGTTGTTGACACTTTCATTATAAAATTCACGTCGATCGGCAATAGCATTTTCTAAACCGGTGATTCGGGCCTGTAAATGTTGAAATGTTTGATCAGCTTTTAATTCAGGATAGGCCTCAGCGACCGCAAATAAGTTGCCCAAGCCTAGTCGGAGCTGTCCTTCAGCCTGGCCTAATTCAGCAATATTGCCTTGTTGTTGTGCACTGGCAACAGATGAGCGTGCATTCATCACCTTTTCTAGCGTTTCCTGTTCAAACTTCATATATTGCTTACAGGTTTCTACTAGTTTGGGAAGTTCTTCATGACGTTGTTTGAGTAGCACATCAATATTAGACCAGTTTTTACTGACATTATGCTTAAGGCTAACAAGACCGTTATAAACTGAAACAATATAAACCACAAAGATTGCTAATATGCCCCAAAAGATAAAATCTGACACACTCATAGCCGACACCTCTTTCCTTTCAATTTAATCGCTATGATTATCCCATACTTCGGATTCCAGACCATCTTCTTGTGTCCAGACCAATTGACCAATGATTTTAAATTGTGCCACCGACATGGCGCCCCGTTTTTTATTGCTGCTTTCAGTTTTGGTTTTTAATGCTGCTGAAATATCATCACTGGTGGCTTCGTACATTTCAACGGGCAAGTAGTTATCATCAAACAATACCATGACGATATTGTCCCAACGGCCATCTGGATTAACCTGACCTATACGTGGTGTTGAACGGCTGTCTTCAAAAATAACGCGGCCTTTAATAAGAATACGCAAACCCTTGCGCTCCCCTGTTTTTCCTATTGCATCATAACCTAGGGTAGGATCATCAATAAGTTGTAAGTCCAATGCTTTTGCCACATCAAAACGGGCAATTTCGCCCGTTACAGGCAATGTGTTACCGGTTGTTTGACGATACCGCGCCGCTAACTGACGAGTTTCATGCATTAGTTTATCTATGGAATATAAATCCATTTTGGACTCGGGGTTCTTATTGGTCATTTAGTGATATTCATAATAATGCAAAAAAAAACGGTCTATCTAATTTAACAGATAGACCGTTCTTTTTTCTAAATAAAATTCATTTAAGAATTTTATTTTTTTGCATCAAGCGCATTTTGATAATATTTGTGAACCAGTTTATCCTGATTTTCTAATAAGTAATCAATGCTTGGTTCATTGTTCATGGCTTTTTCAATCGCTTTGCGAGTGGCTTCACGATGAATATTGAACAGAGCTTCATGATCCAGATCTTCAACGGTTGTGATTTGTGGATTCAACCATACTGAAACGATGATGCCTAAATCATTGGCTTTTTCTTTAGGAATAGTGCCATTACGAACAGCATCTAAAACACCATTGGCAATCGCGCCTTGGACTGTACCCATTAAAATGGTGGTGTAAGCATTTTTCTTAACAGTCACTTTACTGACCATTAATGTGGCGGGTTTAACCATCATGTCAGTGTTCATTAACGCTAAAACGCGTGAGTGACCTTGAACCTGATCACCAAGCAAATTAGCAAATGCAGTACCGAAAGGACCGTCTAATTCACCGATAATAACTTCTGGTTCTGCGGCTGTGAATGGTGGTCCACCGGCAACTAAACATTCACCTGTACGCATAACAATTCTTTCACTCATGGGGTTTTCTCCGTTTGAATTAACAATAAGATACGACAATTATCCTTGTCTGATGGTAATGTCGCAAGTTGACTGACTTTATAGCACCATCAATCAACGGTAGAATCACTAATATTTATTCATTGAGTCCTGTAATGTCAGAAGTAAAAACCCCTTATGAGCGTATTGGCGGTGCTGATGCGGTGCGGCAGTTATGCCAGACGTTCTATCAGATTATGTCGGATACCCCACAAACACAATTGATCCGCGCAATGCACCCAGAAAATATTAAAATCAGTGAAGATAAATTGTATCTGTTTTTATCTGGCTGGTTAGGTGGACCACCGCTGTATACTGACAAATATGGCCATCCGCGACTACGTGGTCGCCACTTGCCTTTTTCCATAGGAATCGAAGAACGTGACCAATGGCTGTATTGTATGGCTCAGGCACTTAAAACTATGGATCTGAATGAATTGTTTGCCGAACAACTGATGAGCTCATTTGTTCAAACTGCTGATTTTATGAGAAATAGACCAGAGTAAGGACCACGATTATGAATATCGGGGCGTTAATTATTGGTGATGAATTATTGTCAGGGAAAAGGCAGGATCGCCATTTTAATCATCTGCAATCCGTGTTGTCTGATCGTGGTCTGGAGTTAAGCTGGACCATTATCGTGGGCGATGATGCTCAGCAATTACAACGCGTATTGGCCTATTCATTTTCTACTGAGGATCTAGTATTCAGTTTTGGTGGAATTGGCGCCACACCCGATGACCGTACCAGACAGTCTGTTGCCATGGTCGTTAATGCACCGTTAGTCCCTCATCCCGAAGCCGTTGCAGAAATTAAAGCGCAATTTGGTGAAGCAGCTTATCCACACCGAATTTTAATGGCGGAATTGCCGAAAGGAAGCCGCATCATCCCCAATCCCATCAATCGCGTGCCTGGTTTTTCCTTTCACCACCACCATTTTATGCCCGGTTTTCCTGAAATGTCGTGGCCTATGTTGCAATGGATACTGGATAATCAGTATCCACAACTACGAAATCTGGCACCAGAGACGGAACAAGTCATATATGTCACTCAAGGCCGGGAGTCTGATTTACTTGATGTGATGACAAAAATTGTCAATGAATATCCAGACTTACGTTTGTCCAGCTTGCCTCACATAGGTAAAAGTCCCTATATCGAACTGAGCTTACGTGGAAAAAAATCTCGCATAGAATCGGCCATGACCATTTTAAAAGCGGCTATTGAACAAGCAGGTCTTGTATGGTCAACTCAACTATCAGGCAACCACTGAAACCATAACGGTAATGTCAGCAAACTACTCAGCGTTGTGAGCATCACAGCGGCTGCATATAACTCACTATCGAGTTGGTAACGTTCACAGATCACGATACCAAAAACCATGGTCGGCATCGCTGCTATCAATCCCACCATAAGGATTAAATCACTGTCCAGATTGATGGCATGGGCTAAACTGAACACGCTCAGTGGGACAATTATTAACGTGATGATAACGACAGGCAGTAATAATCGCATGAAACGTAATCGTAAACTGTGCCAAGGTATGCTCATGCCCAAGACAATCAACATTAAAGGCACTACCCCACCGCCCAACACGGACAAGCCGGAATGTAGAACGTCGGGTTGTTCAATGCCTATTAGGTTTAATGTGATTCCCACCGTAACGGCCCATAATGGTGGCACTTTCATCAACTCACGAATGGGATGTACCTCTTTATTTGAGTCGCCGTAATGACGGGCCAATAACATGCCAAAAGACAGCAATATTGGTGTGCACGCAAACAAATCATATTGCAGGACTGTAGAACGAGTATGGGAACCGAGAACCTGATCTAATACGGGCAGTCCCAGATAAGTCGCATTAGGAAATGCGGCGGCTAATAATAATGCGCCGGTTTGTTTTTGACTGCTCTTGAACACTCGAAGCACTAACCACATAGTGATTAAACCAATAGCGATGCCACAGCTTGCTAACAATGAGATTTTTAAAGAAGAACTGTTTAGCGGTGCAGTCCAGATTACATCAAGCACCAATGCGGGTAGCAAAAGATAAAACACCAGATCGGTCAATGCCCTGCGATGTGCTAATGCAGGAATGTGCGCTGGAGCGTATGAACGCCAAAATGTACCACACGCAATCAGCAGTGACATTTGAATTAGAACAGTTAACATAGTGAGGAGTCAGAAAGAAATTGTCGTTAGATCTTATCAATAGAATATAAACAATTACAATGGTATAAATCCTGCTTTATAATTGTGTGTTTACACGCCTTTAGAACCCGCATCAAAAGTGAAAACATAAATGAAATACAAGGTTGAACCGATCAACATGGAACGAGTCATGCGGAAAGATGATTTTATCGTTTCTAAAACAGATCCTCAGGGCATTATTACTTACGCCAATCGCATATTTATTGAATTTTCAAGATATACCGAAGAAGAGCTTCTTGGGAAGCAACACAATATAGTTCGTCACCCTGATATGCCTCGTGGTGTATTCAAATTATTGTGGGATACGCTGGCACAGGAAAAAGAAATTTTTGCGTACGTAAAAAACATGTCAAAAGACGGTGGTTTTTACTGGGTTTTTGCCAATGTAACTCCCTCCTATGACCAACAAGGAAAGGTGATTGGCTATTATTCGGTAAGGCGAAAACCGAAAACGGAAAGTGTTGAAATATGTGCCGATCTCTATCGAACCATGTTGGAAGTAGAGAAAAAGGTAGGTCCTAAACATGCTATTCAAGCTTCATTAGAGCTAGTGACAGGCATACTTAAAGATAAAGGTGTGACATATGAAGAATTTATCCTTGGAATCTAAATTCAAGGCTATTGTCTATTTTAATAACCTGCTACTACTTATCGTTGCTGGCATTCTATTTTCAATGGTGGGCGCAAACTGGTTAGTAGTGACTATTTTAATCGTAAGTTTGGGCGGTGGCTTATTATCTCTGCGTGTGATCACGAAGGCATTGGTACCACTCAATAAAATAAGCCGTATTGCTGACGAAGTCAGTGCGGGTCATTTCGATAAACGTATCAGTCATATTGAACAAGAAGATGAAATCGGTTCTTTATCTTGGAAAATCAATGATATGTTAGATCAACTTGAAGCATATTTCAGAGAAGTTGGAAGTTCATTTAAATATGCCAGTGAAGGCAAATTTTTCCGTAAGGCCTACCCACAAGGTCTGCATGGCACCTTTGCCACTTCGCTAGGCAATATTAATAGTTCTATAGAAACGATTCAGAAAGCCCAACAGTTTCAATTAAAGAATGAACTGGTATCAAAACTGGCTCAACTGAGCTCTAGCAATTTGTTAATTGATTTGAGACTGAATCAACAAGGGATAGAAGAAATTAAACAAGTCATGGATGAAGTGACCGCCATTTCATTAAAAATGGTTGAGGATGCTGAAGGTAGTCAGGGTTCAATTGAATCAGTCGTCACAAACCTTAATGAAGTGATAAACAAGATTGAACACAATAACGCGGAAATAATTGATTTAAATGCGCTTAATGAAGAGGCGGCGTCTGTTATCACTCTTATTAAAAGCATCGCTGATCAAACCAGTCTACTTGCCCTGAATGCGGCTATTGAAGCAGCAAGAGCGGGTGAACAAGGTCGTGGCTTTGCCGTTGTGGCAGAGGAAGTAAGGAATCTTGCAGACAATACAATTAAAGCCACAGCAAGTATTGCTAGTGTCCTGGAAACTTTCCAGAAAAAATCTACTGCCATGTTGGATGAGTCTTCAATTATGGCAGAAATGGCCGATTCATCGCGGTCGGTAGTGGCAGAATTTTCAGACAAATTTAAGCAGTTTGCCGCTTCGGCACGAAGTACCGAGCATCGCATGGAATATGCTGATGATGTTAGCTTTGCCGCATTGATAAAGATTGAGCATTTACGTTATAAACAAAATGCCTATACCGCTTTATCGACTGGTCCAGATTCAAGTGAGGCTAAAGCCACAGATGTAACTGAACATGACTGCCAGTTTGGTAAATGGTATTTTGAAGGTGAAGGTCCTGCCAGCTTTAGTCAATATCCGACTTACAGTAAAATTGCGCCAGTCCATTCTGATATTCATCAGCATATTCATGATGCCATTTCATTGCTTGGACATTCATGGGAGAACGATTCTGATATTCAGGCACAGGTATACAACGCTTTTAATCAAGCTGAACAGGCAAGCTATCAATTGATGAGCCTTGTCGATGCAATGGTTAAAGAGAAGTATCCAGAAGAAATCAGGTCCTAGTGAGAACCTTCGCCTTGCTGCCATATTTTTCATACTCTCTCAGAGACCGTATTCACGCATAATCGCTTGCTTGTCATGTCGCTTAGAGGTATGGTTGCTTTTCACACCGGTTAGCGTTTATTTGCCGTTGGGCTTATCAAAAACAGTTCGAGTAGGTAATCATCATGTCTCTGTCTAAACAGTTATTAATTTTAATCACCCTTATCTTCTTTATCGTTTTTTCCGTGAATTTCGTTCTGAGTGTGGGAAATATTAAGAGCTATCTGGAAATCGAGTCTGAAATCCATGTTCAGGATACGGCAACGTCATTAGGTCTATCTCTTAGTCCGCATATGTCAGACACTCAAGATCCCATCATACGCACAATGATGAATGCCATTTTTGACATGGGTTACTTCAAAGAGATGCGATTAATTGATGTTGAGGGTAATGATCTGGTCACATTGAGCAATCCAGCTCAAATGGAAGGTGTACCCCAATGGTTGATTAAGCTAATGCCAATGAAAGTAGCTACTGCCGTGTCTGAAATTAGTTCTGGGTGGAATATCAGCGGCACTCTGTATGTCACTACAAATCCAGGTTATGGCTATTTGAAGCTTTATGAACAAGGTAAAGCAACACTCAAATTCTCCTTGCTCATTTTCTTTGGTGCACTTGGACTTCTGATATTAGTACTTCGTTTTACATTGCAGTCATTAAAAGAAATTGAAAAACAGGCCAATGAAATTTCATCTGGCAATTTTACGATTATTCAAAATCTGCCATGGACTCTTGAGGTTAAAAGTGTCGCACAAGCCATGAACAGTATGTCTCATAAGATTGGCAACATGATTGCACGACTCAACAACAAACTAGAGTCATTAAGTGAAAATTTAAAACGCGATTCCCTAACCAACTTACTTAACCAGGCGACATTTAATGTCAACCTCAAGTTAGCGCTTTCGAGTGGGCAGTATGGCTATGCAATTTTCATTAAATTTGATGATTTAGCCTTGATTACCAAGCAGTTGGGCAACGAAGCAGTAAATAGCTTATTAAAGGACTTTGCCACAATATTGCTTGCCAGTGAAAAGGCTGGAACCAGTTCTTATCGTCTTTATGGTTCTGAGTTTGCATTGCTCTGCCCTGCTTATGATGATGTGGCTATCAATGAGCTTGCTGAACAACTAAAACAGCAAATTACTGAACTTGGGCAACAAAACAATATTGATGATTTAGTTCATATGGGAATTATACGTTTTGCACGTAGCAGTGATTTTGAGAAATTATTGCCGGCAATGAGAGAAGCGTATGAACAATCAAGAAATATTGGAAGTAACGCTTACTTTATCAAGGAAGACAGTGTTAGTTCTATGAGTGAACTGGATTGGAAGGCAGCAATTAATAGTGCTATAGAGAACAATATGCCTGAAATAACATTTACTTCCGAAGCATACAATTATTCTGATGATACTGCTGTCAAGGTGATGGAAGAAGCCTTCACAATCGTGAAAGACAGTGTAGGTAACACCTTGTCTATCGGTACTTTCTTTTCCATGGCTCAGGAATTTGGTTTAGAAGAAGAACTGGATAAATGTATCGTCAATAAGATCCTCTTGTTGATGGAAGAAATACAGCAATCTGTTCCTGTCACTATTAACCTTTCAATGACGTCGGTTGCCTCTTCTACTTTCTCGGCCTGGTTACAAGCAAGATTGGAACACTCTATCGTCCGTCCTGAATTACTGGCCTTTAGTGTGACCGCCTATTCCGCGGCCAAAGATCTGACCGCCTTCGCTAATTTCAGTATTTTTGTTAAATCACTGGGAGCCAAAACATTACTAAAACGCTACTCATCAGACATTATTGCCATTGATATGTTGAAAGAATTACATATTGACTACATTCGTCTGGCGAGAGATTTAACAAGTGATATTGGCAGTAATAGTAATAAGTTAGATTTATTAGAGATCATGCATGAAGTATCACACTTATTAGATGTCAGAGTTATTGCCGAAGACGTTGCTGATGATGACGATTTCGAGCTGGTGAAAAATGCGGGCATATATGGCATAGGCCGATAACACACTACTAAAATCATGTTTGCCAAGCAAAACTATAAATTTTTATGCGGCATTGTCATTGCCGTATGCCTTGGTGCTTCTTTGCCGATCATTGCCGATCTCAACATTACAGAAGCATTTTTAATTAATATTGAACAAAAATATAATAAATTTGCTCGTAAACGGGTTGAGTCATGGCAAGAACTCATTGAAGTTTCACAGGATTTAACTGACGACGAAAAACTAAATGTAGTGAATAATTTTTTCAACTCCAATGTGATGTTTATTGATGATCAGGCATTATGGGGAAAAGAAGATTACTGGGCAACGCCTATGGAGTTTTTGTCTATTGGTGCCGGTGATTGTGAGGATTATTCGATAGCCAAATACTTTACCTTAAAAGCCATCGGCGTGGCTGAAGAAAAACTACGACTTACCTATGTTAAAGCCATTAATATTGGTCAGGCACATATGGTACTCACCTATTTTAAAGATAAGCGTTCTATCCCCGTTGTACTGGATAATCTTGATACTGACATTAAACCCGCCAACCTGCGTAAGGATTTGGTACCCGTTTACAGCTTTAATGGTGGTGGATTATGGTTAGCCAAAGCACGTGGTAGCGGTAAACGCGTTGGCGATGCTTCGCGACTTTCTTTGTGGGAAGATCTGGAAAGCAGGATGAACAATCCGGATAACTAAATTGCATCCAACTGACTTAGCTAGTCATCATGAAGTTGTATTAACGTTACGCAAGTGCTTTATCGAAAAATTTGCTTTGTTAATTACTATTCATCCTAATTTGAGCCAATCTAAATTAAAACTCATATTCCATCAAAAATCGCCAGGTATTGTCCGGTGTTTTTGAATCAAGTCCTATGATGGCACCCGTTTCCCAATGCAATTTTTTACCAGAGCCAACTCGAATATCACCCATTAGGACCGGCCCTAACCCCCTAGTGTCCTGACCACTGTAAAACTCTAAAGCAGGCTCAAGACTTCGTGAATAACGGTAACGAGCCTGCACGGCGAGTGAGGATTCCAGCTCATCTTTCCGTGTATCACCCCATTCAAAAATAGCCCATAAATTAGCAGCGCCAACCCAGCGGCCCCATTCTTTTTCCATCAGTAAAACCGTAGCCAGTTCCCAGTTCCCCTCATGGCGTTCTTTTTCCAGTTCCACCATAACGCCCCAGTCAACCGCATACTCACCCTGCTCAGTCAGTTGCCATTTGGCTTCGATTTCATAAGCTTCAAGGCTGAAATTGTTATCTTTATTATCGTTTGCAATCAGATAACCTTCAACAAACAGTCGGTCTGAAAATGATTTACCTACAGCCAACTGATGCTTCTGTTTACCATCAGCAGACAACACGCGCCATTCGAATTCATGCTCCAGTAGTTGTGTATACGGATGATAAACCTTATCTATTGCACTGCCGTCAGCTGTTGCTAAACAAGGAAATATGGCTATAACAAAACCTATTCGTATCATGTTCTTCATAGTTCAGGCCTTTGCTGATAAGAGCGAATTGTTAGTGTGGTCAGAATAATTGTGATGATCAGACTAATGGCATAGCAAAAGAATTGTATTGGTGCTGGAGTTGATTCATAGCCAATCAATGCATATAACAATTGACCTAAAAGGGAACGTTCGTTGATCAATGATGAACTATCCCATAAGGGCTGCTGGCTAATAATGAAATCTGCTTGGATAAGCAACTGCATGGCCTGTGAAACCATGCCACCTGCGATCAGGATCAATATTATTAATCCCACTTTAACCGCTCTATTAAGTGAGATATTAACAATCAAATAATAAAATAAAACGCCGATACTTATACCAAGACCTGCACCAACTGCACTGCCGATGATGATGGGCAGTAATAACTCGGGAGATGATATAAAACCATCTATATAAACGATAATTTCTGAACCTTCTCTTACCACAGCTATTGCCACAGAACTTACCATAGCAAATACCATCAATCGATGATTCGACTGATCTTTTAAAGACAAAATTAACAAAACAATAAAGCTGTATATCAATAAATGAAGGCTGGCATTGATGACTTCCTGACCAACACCATCCAATGCCATAGAAACAACTTTAATATTTATTGCGTAGGTGATTGCGCCTATTAAACCAGACAATAAGGCAATAATTAGCCATTTTCTTGAAACATGTAGTTTTTGGCTGAGGGCAGACAACACACTGATAATCAGAGCAGCCTCAAGTACCTCACGTAAAATGATAATTACTGAATTAAGCAGCATGGCTGTGTCCTATTTAACAATGACCTTCCCCTGGGCTGTTTTAGGGTAAAACTCTCCAAAGAATGGGTAGACACCGGCTTGTAACGGCCCGATAAAGACGACTCCCCTACTTCCTCCTGGTATCACTTTTTCACGGTTGAGCTCATAGCTTTCAAATTCTTCAGCAGTATTATCTTGATTGATGATCAGTAGCTTGACCTTGGTGTTGACAGGTATTTCAATTTCGTCTGGATAAAATAAATGATCACGAATTTCAATTTCGATAACAGGGGCAGCCAATACGGGAACATTGACAATGGCAAACAAAATCAATAGATAATAACGAACTCGATATTTAATCATTGTCACCCTTCTATTCTTCGTGGAAAATCAATCACGATTTTTAGGCCGCCAAGTTGTGTTGAACGGTTCAGCGTTATATGTGCACCGTGAAATGCCACAATGTGTTTTACGATTGCAAGTCCCAGACCACAGCCAATGGTACCTGAATCATGTTGGTCGCCATTAACACGATAAAAACGTTCAAATACACGCTCATATTGATTTTCGGGAATGCCAGCACCGGAATCTTCAATAGTCAGCCTAGCCATTGAGTTTGTCTGACTAATATCAATTTGTATCTCTCCGCCCTCAGGTGCGAATTTGTTGGCATTGGTAATTAGATTTTGCAGTAATGTTTCCAGAGCAAACTGATTGCCTTTAATCCGACAATGTTGAACTCCTGTCAGGCTAATTTGTTGCTGTTTTACAGCGATTTGTTCATAACCACGTGCAATCACTTGTTGCACGATCGCGCAAAGATCGACTTCAGTTTGTTTAAGCATGGCCTGATCAGGTGAATGTCTATACAACGATAAGATCTGTTCTATCACCTTACCCATACGTTCAATGCCATCAGCCAGTGGCTGTAGCTCTTTTTCATCAATTTGCTGAGCGCTTTTCAGATTATGCAACTGTACTTTTAAGGCACTGATTGGCGTTCGAAGTTCATGGGCCGCATCAGCAGAGAATTGTTGCTCTCTCATAAATGCGGCATTCAAGCGTTCCAGTAATGCATTGGTCGTTGCTACTAATTGAGTTAACTCTTCGGGCGTGTTTTGCATCATGACAGGACTTAAATCATCAGCCTGTTTATTATTGAGTTGGGCTGTCAGCTCTGTGAGCGGTTTTAATCCAAGTCCTATCGCAACCCAGATAATTAGACCTGCAACAGGGATAGCCAGTACAATAGGAATAATTGAAGCCATGACTACATTTTCAGCTAGATTGTAACGAATATCTGCCCGTTCACCTGTGATGATCCATCTGTTTAAGTGATCATCCTTTAAAGAAAAAGTACGCCAGCGATAGCCATTAAAATTAATATCATCGTAATTAGTCTGTGAGTTCACATCAGTCGATAAAGTTTCAGGTGCATTGTTGGAATGTGCCAGTAAAATTAGATCACTAGACCAAATCTGAAAAAAAACTGTCGGCGATTGATTAAATGTTCCGTCAACACGTGGCTGTATGTCTTGATTGGCAATGGCAATAATTTCGGCCATATTTCTCAGGCGTTGATCAAATAACTGCTGTGCTTTGCTAATACTGGATTGATAACCATGTAACAGTGACACAAAGGTCACTAAGGTGATGATTGCCAGCAAGGCTACTAATAAATACGTTCTAATAGATTTCATGACGATTTGATAATGTAACCAATGCCACGAAGGGTTTGAATAAAATTGTCAGGCAATTTTTTTCTTAAATGATGAATATGAACCTCAATGGTATTACTGGCGACTTCTTCGCCCCAACTGTAGAGTTTTGATTCAAGGCTGTCGCGAGTTTGTACTCGACCCGCATTTTCCATTAGTGCTTTTAACACCATAAACTCTCGCCGAGACAAATCTACGGCTTTATCAGCAACTGATACTTGATGACTAGCACTATCCAGCGTCACTGTTCCAATGGTTAAACCAGCATGTTTAAGAGTGCTGGCACGGCGTTCAAACACTCGTAATCGTGCTAATAATTCATCCACCTCAAAGGGTTTAGCTAAATAATCATCGGCACCGCGATCAAGCCCTGAAACCTTATCTTCTAAGGATGTTCTGGCAGTTAACAATAATACTGGCAATTCTGAACTCTGTTGTCGAATCGCTTTTAAAACCTCAATACCATCAATATCCGGTAATCCAAGATCAAGAACAATCATATCCGGTAATTCCATCTTAACAGACTGAATTGCCAACTTACCCTGAGCCAGATGGTTAACCGTGAAACCTTTATGCGTTAAGGTTTGTGTTAATGCTTCAGCTAAGGCCGTGTCATCTTCTATCAGTAATACTTGCATTCGTTTTGTTTTTTAATTGTGCTCGAACTTTTTGCAATGAAATCTGAATTTCATCATGTCGACCTTTGTCCGCCAAAGGTCTATTAGGTCTCGCTGGAGCTTGTTGTGCTTTTAATAAATATTGTTCTGCTTTTGCATAAAATCGCTGATCAGCTAAAAACTCGCCATAAAAATAGTTGCTGTCAATGCCGTCAGGATTGATGGCTAATGCTTTTTCAAGCAATGATTTGGCTTTATCACCATCTCCAAACCCAATAGGCCAGCCAGGTACCTTGAAGTATAACGTACCTAAACTGGTATAGGCTGAACCTGATAAAGCTTTGTCATTAAGGGCAAGAGCTTTTTCTAAATCAGCTTTCGAGCTTTTAGCCAGAGACATTGCTCCCAGTCCTCCTTTGACACCGGCATAGCTAGACTTAATAATGCCTCGCCAGACCCAGGCTTCAGCAGCATCTGGATATGATTGCACTACAGTATCCGCCTGTAATATTAGGTCTTCAAACCCTTGTTTTTGAGCCTTGGCTTTTATGGTGTAATTAACCTCTGCCCAGCGTTTTTGCAACTGAACAATATCTTGTTGAACGTCAGCGCTAACAATTGATGATGACAGTAAAATGGTCATCATTAGAAATACTTTAATTACTTTCATAGGGCGATACCTCGCTACAAATACTGTTTAATAATGGGTAATTGTTTTATGATAGACTTATCAACTATACTTGGTAACAGACTGTTTATTCTAGTAAATAGTTTTTCTGGCCAGCCCATATAATAATTTTTATCACCTGCTTTAATTACTTTGAAAAGTGCCTCTGCTACCTGCTCTGGACTATCCATATGAGTACCGAGCTCATTATTCATAGCCACTACTTTTTCATCATTTATAGCCGTTTTAGTTGCTCTAGGTGCAAAATACGATACGGAAATACTGCTATCCATTAATTCGCGACGTAATGCTTCGCTAAAGCCACGGATACCAAATTTGCTGGCACAATAAACACTTGAGCCGGGGTAACCTATACTTCCCAAAGTTGATCCTATATTTACAATTTGTGCTTCAGTCCGTAACGCCAACGCTGGCAACAGTTTCTGTGTTAGCAGTATGGTACTGGTCAAATTAACAGTGATTAAGGAACTAATATGCTCCGTGGTCATATTCTCAAACAATGAAAACTGACCAATGCCAGCATTGTTAATCAATATATCGATGCCATTTTCAAGCTGCTGACAGAACTGAAAAATGTTTTCACGGCCTTCTTTTGTTGCAATGTCAGATTGTAAGGCATGATGTTGCCCACCCAGTGTTTGATTCAATCGTTCCAGCTCATCCAGTTCCAGTCCAACAAGAACGAGTAATGCGCCTGCTTCAGACAGGGTGTTAGCAATCGCAGAGCCAATGCCACCACCTGCTCCTGTTAGTAAGATTGTTTTATTGTTAAACATGCTGCTTTTAGGCCCTTACAGTCAAAACTTAATTAGTTAAACAACGAAATATATCGCCATAAAGCTTATAAAATACATTGGCGGCATGAATAATTAAATCTTGTTCCTGTTTATCATCAATCTGATTCATTAGTCCTTCGAAAAACTTCACATGTTCTTGATCCAGTGCACCATGTGAACGCAAATAACTGAATGCATTATCCGGCAACGAAAGTGCTTGCTGAATACCCTCTGCTGCTAAATCAGCGGTGGTAACACTGGTACCTTCCAACACATGTACCATACCGAAAAAACCAACAGGATTAACTCGTTGCACCATGTCATAGGCATAGGCAATCATTAATTCAGTTTCGATTGCAGGTTGACTATTTCGTACCGTTTCTTTATCAGCACCACAAGCAGCTATGTCATTTAATATCCACTCCTGATGTCCCAATTCCTCTTCAATGTACTCGGCGACAGCATTGCGTATCCATTCTTTTTGTTCAGGTACCCTTGAACCCACCGCCATAAGTAAAGGTGTAGTGTGTTTAACATGGTGATAAGCCTCTGTTAAAAAAGCAATATAATTCTCGATCGTTATATTTCCGAGCAATGCTTTATTGATAATTGGAGCAGTAAATAAAGTTGCTTTCGCTGCTTCAGTTTCAGTTTGCAAGCGGTTAAAAAAGTTCATTGTTTTGATCCTGATAAAGTTGTTCGATAGTCGTTTCATAATACTGATAAATTTTTTCTCTAACAGGTCTGCCATTAGAGGTTATAAACCCTTGTTCAACCGACAGCGGCTCAACTAATCGTATCCAGTTATGGATCTGGGCATAATCAGGTAATGTTTGATTAACCTGGTGTAACCATGATCGAATTGAATCATCATTTGTTTCTTGATTCCGAGGATATAACAAGGCCATACAATGTGGTTTAGCATCACCAAAAATAACGCATTGATGCAACAGTCCATTTGCTAACAATTCGCTCTCAACCCATTCTGGATTGATATTGCGGCCAAAACTTGAAATCAGTAGATTCTTTTTACGTCCTTGAATATGTAGGTAACCCTGATCATCAATAAATCCAAGATCACCGGTATGCACTTTGGGGCGAGACCAACTGGCAGGTTCATTGATATAACCTAGAAAAGCATTGCCAGATACCACTATTTCTCCCTCTTCAATGGTGACATCAACATGATCTAATACCTTGCCAATCGAGCCATTTTTACTGTTAGAGGGTGTATTCAGACTTACAACAGACGCACACTCGGACAAGCCATAGCCTTCATATACAGCTAATCCAAGTTTCTGCGCCTGTTGTAACAATAATGGTGAGACTTTACTGCCGCCGACAGCTATAAATTTCAAAGATTCTGGTGGTTGCCAACCTTGTTGAATGGCTCCTGTCAGTGCCATTAGCAATTCAGGCAATAAAATCATACTGTGTGGCTCATACTTCGTAATAGCCTCTAACAGTGTACTTAACTCAAAGCCACTGCTTCCATTAAAACCTAAAGCAGCTTGAGGCAATGCTACGATTGAACCACCACTTAATAGTGGTGCGTATATGCCACCAATGTTTTCAAGTAAGGTACTAAAAGGTAATACGCTTAAATGTTTTATTGTATGTAGCCCGGTTGCTTTTAATAATGATTGTGCAACGCTCGTTTGCTGTTCATTACTTAAACATACCCCTTTCGGCTGTCCGGTAGAACCTGATGTAAAGGTGATTTTATTAGTATTGGTAGGCAGTGAAGCATTATCTTTTAATTCGATATCGGAAAGCTTAAGACTTAGCGATATCAGCGAAGTGCTTTTGTGATCAGTCAGATTTAGTAGTTTATCCATTCTGTCATTCGCTTGATGGATGACCGAGCTTGCACCAGCTTGTTTGATCGCATGACGTAATTGTTGATCAGAAAAAAAACTAGGCAATGGCAATAATGTCACGGCTGCCAATCGACAAGCCAGATCAATAATTACCCATGCCGGACTGTTATCTGCATACAGTGCAATGACCTTGTGATGAGAACGTAAGATCCTGTGAGACAGTAATGACTGTTGAGCATAATTCTCCCCACGTATACACGTCATTTTCACCAATAACAGCCAACCTATCTGGCTGGTCATTGGCGAATAATTGAATCTGTGACAACAATGATGGCATTATTGTTTTATCTGACGAGCAATGTTAACAATAGTGCTTTGGTAATTATGCAAGGCAAAACCGATAACACTGTGTTGCTTTAACAAAGTAACAGCGTCTGCCAGATTGCCCAGCAATACGGTTGGTTTATTATCATAATAACTACCCCAAGACTCTCCTTTATCAGCTAGATAGTCTGGGTTGGCGTCGCACAGTGTAGTGGTGTTAAGGTTAAGCTTTTCAATCAACTGTTTGACTTGTGAGGTTGCTGTAAAAACCGTCCATTCAAATCCAGCTTCATACAAAATAGCCACAATCAGAATAAACAATATCTGACTCGTTCCTCTACGGCTAGAGGTGAGATTTCCAATTTCGACAATCTTGTTACGAGCGACATTTTGCAGTGTCAGAGAACTCACAACCTCTTCAATAGCGGAAGTCATATACTGTTCTAAAAACAAAGGCTGATTTTCTGTGGCTGGCTGAAAACCTAATGCTGCAGTTAAGTTATTATCCGTATGAGTGGATAACAAATAAGGCAGAAAGGTGCTTATTTTTGCCTGATAACTCATATAGAACCGATCGGTAATGTACTGTTCTATATTCGATCTATCTGGTGAGAAGTGAGTGACTAACTGTACAGGCAAATGAGGGAGTAATAAACGTTCACAGCGTGCTACTGCTCGCCTGTTTTTTTTCTCTAACCTTATTCTGGATTGCATTGCTTCCATACTTACCAACCTTACATTTGGTGACTATGGAGCAAATTATAATGTGTATATCTTAAAGAAAACTTAATGCTGTTAAATGTAAGATTTTAATGCCTATAGAATAACTCCTAAAGCTTGATTAATCATTGCAATCGTCTGTTTAATGCCGATTTCCAGCAATTGTTTTCGATTGCGGCTTTCATGTGCAAGTGTCTGGCTTCTTAATAAGCTGACTAGATCGATCTCACCCAAATCAAATGCACGTTGTTTCAATAAAACATATTGCTGAGTGGCATTATCATGATTGATAGCCAGATCCAGTTGTTGTTGTCTCAGTTCTAAATCACGACGTTGGGCAATTAAATGGGCTGTTAACTCTAATTCTAATTGTTGTCGAGCAACTTCTGCATCTGCCAATTCCAATGCTGCAGTTGCAATTGTAGGTTGACGATAGACATCATCATCTAAGGCAAAAGAAATCCCCACCCCAATACTGTGATTGAATGATTCATAATCATCTCCTCGATCACTACGCATACCAATGGAGAATGTCGGGTTTACCGCACCATCATAATGAGCGAGTCCTTGTTTTGCACGTAAGGTGGCTATACGTTCATCTAACAGTGCTAAAGAGGGGTGTTCTTGGCCAACAGTTTTCTTATTTGATAATGATTCCTCGTAACTTTCTGGAACTACATTTTCTCCCGTTAAGGTTTGATAACGGTCTAATGCATGCTGTAGCTTTCCTTGAGCCATCAAATAACTATTATGCATATCCAACACATGGGTATTGGCTAGCAGTTTCTCTGTGCTTGCCAGGTCACCAGCTTCGACACGTGACACTACATCTTTCTCTAATTTCTGAGCTGTTTGCCAGGTTTGATATGCTTGTTTGAGTTCAGATTCTGCCAATACAGTACTCCAGATCAACTCCCGCACTTTTTTTGAAGCATCTAATTTTAAATGCTGTTGATAGGCACCTAATTCTGAGGATATTTTTTGTGATAATGCAAATTGTTGTTGTTTTTGTCCAGGTAACCATAATGGCATATTAATGTTGCCTTCCCACTCCTGCATACCATCACTACTACCTATGGCGTCGTTATAATGGTTAAGTGACACACTGGCTACACCTGCTAACATCGAATTGGCCAACTCTTTACTGGCCTTTATTTGCTGTTCGTATGCAGGTTCAGTATGGAGAGCTGGGTGACGTTGGTACACCTTTTGGACTAGTGTTGATAATGTGAGTGAATGAGAACGCTCTATGGCGGTGGTTTCAGCCGCTACAGTGTTCACGATACCTATTCCTATCGTTATATAAAATATGGCGATCCTGCTATGAAACGACATGGTGTTCTATCCTAATAAATAATAAAATGGTATTGATTCTAAAGCATCAGATTATCAGTTTATCAATCGTTACTGAAACTGCATTAACAATCAGGCTTTAAAATTACTTTGAGAGAGTTTATCGACAATGCTTTCATGTACCGATAATAGTGCAGGTATCACTAGTAAAACCAACACAGTCGAAAACATAAGGCCAAAAGAAATCGATATTGCCATTGGAATCAAAAATTGTGCCTGCATTGAGGTTTCAAACAACAATGGAGTGAGTCCGCCGATCGTTGTTAATGATGTCAACAATACAGCTCTTAGACGTTGTATAGCCGCATTAATAATGGCCTGTGTGGTTTCTATCCCTGCTTCACGCTGATGTTTAAAAAACGTGACAAGTATAATTGAATCGTTTACCACAATGCCTGACAGGCCAAATATGCCAAACAGTGACAATATGGTCAAATCGACATCCAGTAACCAATGCCCGGTTAATGCACCAATCAATCCAAACGGAATCGCTGCCATCACCACTAATGGCCAGCCATAAGATGAAAATACCCACGCTAATATCAGATAAATTAATATAAACGCTAAAACCAGACCATGTTTCATATCGCTCATCGTTTCGAGTTGTTCTTCTGCTCGACCTTCAAAGCCAATATTGAGACCATATCGTGATACTAAATCGGGTAAAAACTGCTGCTGCAAATCAGCCAAAATCTCATTACTATTACTGATAGATGAATCTACAGTAGCCGTTATATGAATAGCCAGTTTACTATCAGTATGCCTCAATACATCAAATCCACGACGTGCTTCAATGGTAACCACACTGGATAGTGGCGCACTGCCTCCTTGAGGCAATCGGATCATAAAGTTTTCCAGTGTTGCCAATGTATTACGCTCTTGATCTGGTAGCATTACCCGCACTTCAACTTCGTCATCACCATCCTGAAATATCTGTACGAGCTGGCCATCAAATGCTGCGCGTAATTGACGACCTACGTTACTAGCAGTTAGCCCTAATACTTCACCCTGCCCCTTAATTTTATAAATTAATTGCTCTTGTCCATAAGGCATATCATCTTCAATGGCGCTAATCCCGGGGAAGTGTTTCAGTGTTTCGGCCACTTCATGAGCCGCTTGTTTCAGGATGTCAGATGATGCTCCTGTGAGCCGGATATCAATATCACTTCCAGGTGGCCCCGTTCGTCTTTCAGACAAGGTGAAGGTTTCTATTCCGGCTGGTAGCTTAATATGCTTGCGCCATATGGCTATAAATTCTTTGTTACGTACATCCCGAAGATCAGGGGATATCAGCTCAACCTGTATTGACCCAAAGCGTTCGTCTGTTTGGGCTGAACCACGTCCTGCTGTACTGGCGCTTCCCAGTCGAGTAACACTGACTTCAATTAAATCTGTACCCAATTCCTGACTGGTTTTATCCAGCGCATCATTAAGGTGTGTTAATAGTTTGGCGACTTCAGCAGACGGTGTACCGGCAGTAAAACGTGCATTGGCATAAATAGTCGTACCTTCAGGCGATGGAAAAAAAGTAAAATGCAAACGTCCACCTGCTAATAAACCAATACAGATGATCAAAAGACCAACAGTCGCACTGATCGTTGTCCATCGGTGACGAACAGCAGAGACGACTATCGGTTGAAACAGCTCATCTCTCAGAAAGTTGAACTTTTGGTCTAACCATTTTCGGATTGGACGTGGTTCATGATGATGAATTTTATGAAAGGCATGTCGTAAGTGTCCGGGTAAAATTAAAAAACTTTCAAATAAGGAAGCAATAATGACGCAAATAACAACAAATGGTATATCAAACAATATATTGCCAATGGTTCCACCAATCAACATTAATGGAATAAATGAGGCAATGGTTGTGAGTGACGATGAGATAACCGGTGCCAACATTCGTCTCGCTCCCCCTTCAGCCGCTTCTAATGAATGTTCGCCTTTTTGATAATGTGCTAGACCGTCTTCACCTACAACAATGGCATCATCAACAATAATTCCCAGTGCCATGATCAGACCAAACAGGCTGATCATGTTGATCGTCCCTCCAAAAAGATACATCACCAACAATGTGGCCATAAAAGATACCGGAATACCGACGGCAACCCACATTGCTACTCGGCCATGAAGAAACAGGAACAAAATACCAATAACCAACACCAGGCCGCCCAAGCCATTTTTTATAAGTAGATTCATCCGTTCTTTAATCAGTTTCCATTTGGCATCAAAGACTTTGAATTCAACACCTTTTGGAAGGCTGTACTGATTGTCCGTTACCCATTGTTCCAGAATTTGTGCAGATACCAGTGAATCAGCGTTTTCGGTACGTTGCAGCTGCATCTCAACAGCAGGTTTACCCTGATAAAATACACTGACCTGCTTACGCATAGGTCGTCGCTCTATTTCAGCCACATCATCCAGTAGCAACAAGCGACCTGAGTACCCTGTTTTTAAAGGTAGCTGGGCAAATGCTTGTGGATCGCGGCGTTGATCAAGACTACGTAATTGTCTGGCCGTATCAGCATTACCGATTTCCCCAGCAGGTATATCTCGACTTAATTCAGCAATACGTTGCCCGACATCATCAAGCCCCAAGCCCAGTGATTCCAGCTTTTCGGTAGAAAGCTGGATCGCAATCTCTTCTTCAGGCAGGCCGTTAATTGTCACTCGAGAAATACCACGATCTAATAAATCATGCTCAATTTGATGCACCAGATAACGCAATTCATTAAGTTCACCTTCAGTAGTAATCAATAATCTGGCAACCGTTTCATAACGAGTAACCAAACTGACTTCAGGAATTTCAGCATCACTCGGCAGGTTACGTAATTGCGCCACTCGTTCCTTAACCTGATCTAGGGCTGGGCCCATTTCGGTGCCTTCCTCAAACTCAAGTGTGATTAATGACATGCCGAAAGAAGATGTTGATGTCATTTTGTCTACAAAATCTATCGTGCGTAATTCTTGTTCGAGTCTACTGCTAATCGAATCTTCGATATCTTCCGCACTGGCACTTCGCCATTCGACGCGAACCGTGATCACATCAAGAGCAAAGGTTGGAAAAAACTGGGTATTCAAACGGCTTAGAGACAATAAACCTGCCAGTACCAGCATAATCATTAATAGATTGGCAGCAACCTTATGTTGGGCGAAAATACCAATAAAATCATTACGATGATTAGTCACTTAATGCCTCAACACGCAGCCCTGTCATCGCATTAGGTACTTGGGTACTGATAATTTGGTCACCTTGTTGCAATTCATTGCTACGCACTAACAGGCTAATTTTCCCATTATCTGTGACATATTCACCTACCCGTTCAACTTGAATTGCCTGCAAGTGGTCATTGTTAAGACGGTAGACTTTATCAAGTCCATATAACGCTGAATAAGGAATGGCGATAACAGACGATTGTTGTCCCAGCTTAAGTGATAGCTCGACAAATTCACCTAAGGCAAGAGTCTGACCATCAGTGATTAAACGAAATAGACCATCAACGCCACCTGTATCTGGGCGTACTTCACCTGATAACCGGCTAAGGCTAAAGTCTAACGGTTTACCATCATGGTTACTCTGAGCCGTTAAGTGTTCGCCTAGCTTAAGGCTGGTCTGAATTTGTTTAATATATCGACCAGGTAGCTGCGCTCGTACTTCAAGGTTTTCAAGATCATAAATCGAGACTATTTGGGTGCCAGACTGAACTCTATCACCGACACCAACATCAAGTTTAGCAATGCGCCCTGCAAAAGGAGATTTGATAACAGAACGCTCAAGGTCTACCTGTGCCTGCTCCAATAATGCACTGGCTCGACGCTGTTTAGCCCTGAGGCCTGCTAATCGCGCCGGGTGTTCGGCAATATCATGCTGAAGCCGCTTCAAGGTGACCATCTGGCGTTGTTGAATGGTTGAGGCATCATCCATGACCGTCTTTGAAACAAGACGATTTTGTTCCAGTGCTTTAGCTCTGGCAACGGCTTTATCGGCAAGACTCAATAACTCAGTTTCATTTTCCAATAATGCTTTGTCTCGTTGATAACGAGCCAGTTCACTAGTGATTGACACATTAATTTCATCCAAATCTGCCTGACGTTGCTCTATTAACAACTGCACATCAGTACCATCCAGAACTACCAGTACCTGTTCGGCATCAACTTCTGTTCCTTCAAGGATGTTCACCTCAAGCACATCTGCCTCTAAAGCAGCATTGAGTGACGCTTGTCGCGGAGTTTCGACACGGCCATAAAGGGTAAGTTCAGGTGAAAGATCTTCAAAAACCACTGACACAGTATTCACTCGCCAGACTTTTTCAGTTTTGTGCATTACTGCTTTTTCAGGCTTTGATTGCTTAAGCGCTATAAATAATGAGATTGCAATAATTACAATCACAGCGGGTAACAACACGCGATTTAGCAATTCAACTCTCCTAAATGAAAACAGTAGAAAAATACTATGATGAAATTCTACTTCAAATCCGCTATAAAAACCTTAAATCAAGTTTATGATTCCGTCACGATTGCAACCCTTACTGCATCCAGACTTAATTGCGCTGATTGCAGATATTGTTCTAATAATTCCTCTGACTGTTCAAGGTAAGCAATTTCTTCAGGGCGGATATTTGAATTGATCTCCGCCAAAGCCTTTAATCGTTCCTGTTCGGGCTGTAGTGACTGGTGCATGGTTTCAATTGCCAATTCAACAATACCTTTTTGCTGTGTGATTGCCAATTGCTGAGCCTGAATAATTAATTCCGAAATTTTTGGTCTGGCACGTCGAACCAATTCCTGTGCCGTTGGTTTAGGGATCCGTCCAGCCGCATCGTTAAACGTTGCCTCGTTTAACACGTCATCAAAATTATGTCCTTTTTCATCCGTCACAATACGTAAATAAGAATGATTCAAATAACGACCAACCTGTAATGACCTTGGCGCAGGACAATTTACCGTAAAAATGGCTTCTAATAATAATGTGCCGGCAGGTAAATAATCGTATTCCAGAGTACAAAATGCACTGTTACCAAAGTCACTGTTAATGACCATATCAAGACTGCCAAGTACCATTGGATGTTCCCAACTTAAAAACATCATATCTTCACGCACTAAAGCACGATGACGCTTAAAAGTAGCTGTAACACCATCTTCCGGTAATGATGGAAATTGATGGTCCAGCATATGATTGCCTGGTTCTAGAATAATGCTATCTGTACCATGGGACTGCTGTTCAACACCATATTGATCAAACACTTTATCCATAAAGCTGGCCAGCTCATAGCTCTGACTGGATTGTTCAAGTTCAGCAACCAGCTCATTGGCAATAGTCACATTACAGGAATTCAGCTCTAGCAAGCGATCACGGCCTTGTTGCAATGAGCTCAAGGTATCACTGGTCAGTTGTTGAGTGTGAGATATCAATTCTAAGATACGTTTATCGTCTGTCGGTTTATGTAGACAGTCATTGAGCTCGGTTTCTACTTCCTCATAAATAGCGCTACCTGCCGGGAAAACACGTTCAAAAGCATTCATACCACCGTGATACCAGTTTAGTAACACCGCTTGTGCACTATTCTCATAATAAGGGACATGGATCTGCACATTATGATGTTGACCAATACGATCAAGACGCCCAATACGCTGTTCTAACAAATCCGGATTCAGTGGTAAATCAAACAGTACTAAATGATGTGAAAACTGGAAGTTACGGCCTTCACTGCCAATTTCAGAACAAATCAGCACCTGAGCGCCCTCTTCTTCATCAGCAAAATAGGCGGCAGCACGGTCACGATTGACTAACGTCAGCCCTTCATGAAATACCGAACTACGGCATCCTTTGTTGATTCGAAGGAACACCTCTAAGGCCTGAGCTGTTTCAGCTTGGGCACAAATCACCAGTACTTTGTCCGATTTATGCTGTGACAGCCAGTCTGCTAACCAGCCAACACGTCTGTCTTGAGCTATCCAATCATCACCGAGCACTGTTTCTGGCTGCAATAATGCAACGGGTTCATGATTATCTACCTCAGCCAGATATTGCTCTGGTGGCGGTAATGGATAGGTATTTAACTGTCGTTCAGGGAAACCTGAAACCACGTCACGGGTATTTCTGAACAAAATTCGTCCAGTACCGTGGCGATCTAATAAGGCGTTGATTGCATGTTGCCGACTGGCTTCAAAATCATCTGTCTGTTGCAGTTCTGAATAGATATCCTCACCTAAATAATGTTCAATAGCCGTTTGTATTTTTGCTAGCTGTGACTGGGAATCGTCTGCTAATAACTGGCTGACTAATTGACTCACGGGCTGATAATCAGCTTCCTGTTGACGAAAAACTGCTAAGTCAAAATAGCGGTCGGGATCGAGCAACCGTAACCTTGCAAAATGGCTTTCTACACCAAGCTGTTCAGGTGTCGCCGTCAGCAACAATATGCCTGCAACTTCACGTGCAAGTCCTTCTATACACAGGTATTCCGGGCTAGCCTGCTTTTCATTCCATTGTAAATGATGTGCTTCATCCACAATCATTAAATCCCATTGTGCAGCGTGTGCATCTTGATAAATATCAGGATTTAAGTTTAAGGTCGACAAACTGCACAACATCAGCTGTCCGCTGTCAAATGGATTATCTTCTCCTGCTTCTATTAATGCATCATGGCGCTCTTGATCCATAATGGTAAATTGCATATTGAAACGACGTAACATTTCCACCAACCATTGGTGCACTAGGCTATCAGGCACGACGATCAATACCCTGTCAGCACGACCAGTAATCAATTGTTGATGGATAATCAGACCCGCTTCAATCGTTTTACCTAGTCCTACTTCATCGGCTAATAAAACCCGGGGCGCATGACGTTGAGCAACTTGATAAGCAATGTAGATCTGGTGAGGTAACAGTTGTACTCGCGCGCCCATCAAGCCAAATACAGTGGATTGCTGTAATCGATGTTGATGAGCTAAAGCCTCAATACGTAATTCAAATTGGCGATTTTTATCAATTTGACCAGCGAATAAACGATCTTGTGGCTGACTGAACTGAACAAAACTGTTCAGATCCATCTCGTGAATACTGATCTCATTGCCTTCATCATCTGTGCCTTGATATATATAGCAATCATTCAGTTCATGACGGGCTGTGATGATAAAGCTGACTTCTTCATTGGTACTGACACGTTCGCCAACTCGGTATTGCACACGGCTTAATGGTGCTATATCAGCCGCATAGGTACGTTGTTCGCCTGCCGCAGGAAAACTGACTTCAATTCGACGCCCCGTGTTGTCTTTGATAATACCAAGGCCTAATTCTGATTCGCTGTTACTGACCCAGCGTTGACCAATTGAATACTGTGGTGTTACTGACAAATCTGTACCTCTTGTTTTAATAATTAGCGAAGCTTACGGGCGCGAATAGTACGCCCTTTCACTTTTCCTTGTGCTAAATAATTAAGTGCTTGTCGTAATGCTGTTCGTTCGACAGCCACATAACTGGACATATCAAAAATATCAATTTTGCCAATTTGCGAGCCAGATAAGCCTGCATCACCCGTTAATGCTCCTAAGATGTCGCCGGGACGAACTTTGTTTTTGCGGCCAGCATCAAGCTGTATTGTGACCATGGGCGATTGCAAACTAAAACCTGGGTCACGATCCAGTGATTCTGGGACATCGCAAATGCACGGTTTTTTCTGATAGTCTGAAATGGCGTTAACGCGGACTTCTTCAGACGCGGAGAAAATACTCAAGGCAATGCCCTTTTCTCCTGCACGACCTGTACGACCAATTCGATGTACATAGACTTCCGGATCACGCGGTAATTCGTAATTAATGACCGCCTGTAACGATTTAATATCCAGTCCTCGTGCTGCAACATCGGTTGCCACTAAAACCGAGCAACTGTTATTAGCAAATCGAACTAGTACTTGATCACGATCGCGTTGATCCAGATCACCGTGAATCGCCAGAGCTTCAATCTGATGGTCACGTAAAAACTCGGCTACTTCATCACATTGTTTTTTAGTGTGACAAAAAACCACGGTGGTTTCAGGTCGATAATGCTCGAATAAGGCCAATAGACAATTGTTGCGTTCGTGTTTCTTAACTTCATAAAACAACTGCTCAATAACTGCTGACTGATGTTCAGATTCAACAGTGACACGTACTGGATTACGCTGGATAGAACGACTCATCTGTTCAATAGAGTCAGGATAGGTGGCTGAAAACAGCAGGGTCTGGCGTGTTTTTGGGGTTTGAGAAATGATGTCTGTCATCACCTCTGAAAAGCCCATATCTAACATGCGATCAGCTTCATCTAAAACCAGCGTCTTTAAACCGTCTAGTTTTAAAGTACCCTTACGCAAGTGATCTTGAATTCGTCCTGGGGTTCCGACAACAATATGCGCCCCATGTTCAAGTGAACCAATTTGAGGCCCCAGTGGTTTGCCACCACATAGCAACACCAATTTGATATTAGGTGTAAATCGCGCTAATTTTCGAAGTTCTTTACCCACCTGATCGGCTAATTCACGTGTTGGACACAATACCAGTGCCTGCACCCCAAAAAAGCGCGGATTAATATTATTTAATAGCCCAACGCCAAATGCGGCTGTTTTACCACTACCCGTTTTTGCTTTGGCAATCAGATCCTTACCACGTATAATCTGAGGTAAACTCTGCGCCTGAACGGGGGTCATTTTTTTATAGCCCATGGAGTCCAGATTAGCAATCTGAGCAGCAGAAATGGGGAGGGAAGAGAAACTATCGCTGGACATACAAAAGATACCGCAATTAAAACCTGCTGATCATACCAGAGCAAGCATTATCCCGATGGAGATAATTAAGCATAATGCACTCTGACTCAACACGCAGACTGTTCATGCGATATAATTAATTGTCATGATTTGCTGTTAATCCATCCCATCTATGTTAATAGTTACCCAAGCCAGTCAAGCTGAATACGAAATCAAAAAATCCCTCTTTACCGGAGCCATTATGCCCTGCGCGAATGAGCGTGAGGCGTTACATGGGCTTCGCGAACTTGCATCACAACATCCTAATGCCAATCATCTTGCTTTTGCTTGGCGAATCAGACAAGAGGATGGTTTTATTAGTGAGCGTTGTAACGACGCTGGTGAGCCTTCAGGAACTGCAGGAAGACCAATTCTGGCACCGCTGGAAGGTGGAGGAATTATTAATGCAGTGGTGGGAGTTATCCGTTACTTTGGAGGTGTAAAACTAGGAACAGGTGGCCTGGCCAGAGCGTATGGCACGGCTGCCAAATTGGCCATAGATAGTTCCATCCTTATCCCATGGGTTGAAATGGCAACACTGGAAATGACCCTCGATTACTCACAACTCCAGTTGCTGGAATATCATCTTGCTAAATGTAATGGGAATATAGTTAATCAACAGTTCACAGATCGTGTGCAGGTTAAATTTAGTATACCCATATCAGAAAAAGCACAAATTCAACAATTATTTTCAGAGTTTGGGTAAAGTGGTTAAATTTGATCACCAATGGCATACAGGTGATATTTCAACCTTTTCAGTTCAGGTCAAATGAACTCTACGGCAAAGCCAGCATTTTTTTCGACACGCACAACTCTTGATTTTAGAATAGGCGCATCTTCAACCTCTAGTGTCTGCACTTCAATTTCATCGCCGACTTTTGTCACGCCATTTTCAGAGCAAAAAACATACAAACCTGTTTCAGAAAAATCACGCATATCCAGTATATAGACCTTCTCTGGTGAGGTCAGCACTTTAATATTAGCCCTGTGGGTTATACGTTCGTTCCAGCGTTTATTTTCAGCTGCCATATTTTTCTATTTCCATGACAAGATTCAAATTGCTTTGTCATTTACTCTTATCGGACGGAGAGTCATATAAATTAAATTTTTACAATTACTCCAAATATATCAAATACAACCCTACTGTTCAAAGGAGTAAGTGATATTTCTATGCCCACTTAAATCGGCAACTGACTGGTAATCAAACCGATCAAACCACCGAACACTCCTCCCCACACAACAAGCCATCCTAGATGTTCTCGAATCATTGTTTGAATGATGTCTTTGACCATTTGGGGTGTCAGTTCATCCAGTCGTGAATTAACAACATGTTCAATTTGTTGATGAATATCCTGACTGACAGGACTACTAGTCAGTTTTTCACGAACACTGTTTTGAAATGACTCACTGTGTGCCATTTCATTGAGTGAGTCTTTCATCTTGCCGATAAAGGGATCTTTAAGTGGTGTCAATGCGCCTTCACCACCAAACATGCCCAGCATACTTCCAAATGATGATGCCATAATGACACTGACCAGTCCATCAAAGGCTGGGTTCAGGTCTGTTTCATCAATAACTTGGTGAAAATCAAGCTGATGACTAGCATCTTCAGTGACCATATCAGTAAAAAAGCGATCCAAATTCTCCTTGCTGAAAAACTGATCCATCACTAACTTATTGATGCCAAGCTTAAAGTCTTCAAACCGGGCACTGATCACTCCAGACCCATATAATCCGGGCACTTTTTCAAACAACATGTGAATAGCCAGCCAGTTAGTCACGCCACCTGCTAATGCAAACAGGCCAGTAGACAATACCGGTTCACGAAATGGTGTCTCTATTGCCAGCCCTGTTGCCACAAGGCCAACGGCAATAAGGTTAGTAATAATGCTTTTAT
Organism: Gammaproteobacteria bacterium; assembly: GCA_029882915.1. GTDB lineage: Bacteria > Pseudomonadota > Gammaproteobacteria > Nitrosococcales > Methylophagaceae. The sequence goes on from JAOUJZ010000003.1 coordinate 123,457, forward strand.
TCATTGATCAATTATTCATTAGTCCATTTTGTTAATGCTTCTATTATTTGTTTGGCTTGATCTTTACTAGAAATATTAAATTTCGAACGTTGGCTGTATTCACCATTGCGTTTTTGATAACGACGAATGGTGTATTTGTCAGGGCCAAACTCCCCGGTTTTACGATCCAGATCCTGATAACGATACATTAAAGTTGCCCATGCACCTTTGGTCAGTACCACTTTGTCCAGCTCCTTGACTGTCATATCATCACCTTCGTGATATTCGACCGTTAATTCATCAACTGTTTCTGCCATTTATTCGCTCCTAAATTAATTCGTTGTGTCGTTGTTAAAAAATTGGATTAAAACTTTGTTCAACATAGTGGGATCCTGACTACCAGCTAGCTCACGAATAGAATGCATAGCAAAGGTCGGAACACCAATATCTAACGTTCTTACGCCCAAAGCACTGGCAGTCAGTGGGCCTATCGTACTGCCACAGGCCATATCGGTTCGCACAACAAAGTCCTGTACCGGTACGTCTACTTGTTCGCATAATAATCTGAAATAGGCACTGGTTTCACTGTTGGTAGCATAACGTTGATTGGCATTAGTCTTGATCACTGGACCATGGTTTAATTTGGGTCCGTGTTCGGTGTCATGTTTATCCGCATAATTAGGATGCACTGCATGGGCATTGTCAGCAGAAATCATGATTGAACGCTGCAGCATACGATGAAGTTGCTCACTGTCCCTGCAAAGGCGTATCAACACCGATTCCAAAAATGAACCCTGAGCACCTGATGTTGAAACACTGCCTACTTCTTCATGATCACTACATATCAACAAGCTGGCTTGTGTTGCATCACTGTTAATTAGAGCATCAAGCCCTACATAGCAACTCAACAAGTTATCTAGTCGAGCACTACTGATAAAGTCGTCATTCATCCCTGTTATTGCAGCTGGTTGAGTGTCATACAGACTAATTTCATAGTCCAGAACCTTGGCAACATCAAGCAATGGATATTGTTTATTAACTTGTAGTTTCAATAATTCGCGAAAATCAATGTTATCCCCTGCTGATATTTGCATCACGATTGGTGGCAAATGATGCTGGGCATTAATTTTTTTATTTTCATTGGCCTCACGATCGAGATGAATTGCCAGACTTGGTATGGTGGCAATGGCCTTATTAAAATCAATTAATGTATGATTAATAGTCTGTTTTGAGTCCACATAACTGACCCTGCCTGCCATTGATAAATCACGGTCAAACCAAGGGTTCAGCAATGCACCACCGTACACTTCCACCCCCAACTGAAATAAGCTTTGCTTCACTTTTTCAGGTTGTGGTTTAACCTGCAGACAGGGGCTATCAGTGTGGGCTCCAACCAAGCGAAATCCAGTTTCTTCCAGCGCTGTTTCTGGCACACTGAATGCAATAATTGCGGATTCATTACGGGTTACATAATAACGACCAGCGGGTAAAACACCCCAGCTATCCAACTCATTTAACCGCTCAAAACCATTTTGTTCAAGACGTTCACCCATTTCAGTCGTGGCATGAAACGGCGTTGGAGAATCATCAAGAAATTGGCATAGCTGCTTGTTAAATCTGGTTACTTTCGAAGTGTCAGTCATGATGGTCGTTTGAAGTAAAAAAGCTAATGATACCGAATATTAGTGTCATCGATAGTTATTTTGTTAGTAGCTGTTCAAAATATATCGGTATTTTCTTTTATTCGTCATCATTGACTTTTTTCTTACGCTCTCGTCGAGCCAACCCACCGTGCATACGGCAACGATCAGCCAGACAACCACGGTTCCAGCCCTCTGGAGGGCGAATTGCCACTGAATTTTTACAGCGCTTGCCATTGTTTAAAGCCGCACCACACTCTGGGCGATACCGCTTCACTTTCTCCCATCCTTCCAGCGTTTGAGTTGCACGACGAATGATTTTGGCTTGTTTGGGGCTTAAAGTACTAACATCAACCGGTTCTGTTTCCTGATCAGAATGTCGCCACCAATAGCGTACGACTGGTAATGGCAAACCAAAACGTCTCGCCAGATCATCTGGTTTACGAAACACTTCCATCTTTAATAAGGATAATGCCGCTTTTTCCAAACGCTCGGTGAAATCACGACTTTGTTCAGGCTTCATCAGCTTCTTTATTGATTGGGTCATACAAGACGATAATCTCATCAGAGATATCAGTTTCTTCTGTTTCAGATTTAGCAATATCACGTACA
>JAOUJZ010000080.1 GCA_029882915.1 Gammaproteobacteria bacterium
TTTGCCAGCTCAAATACCAGAGCAAATGCCGTTATTGCTGAGCTTGAACCATATTTTTGATTTGTTTTTGTACACTATCAAAACGACGTAACCAGGAAGGCAAGCTATTCAGTGGAGCAGGCCACTGGCTACTGGTTTGTAATGCCACTTGTTTATTATCAAACACTCCATAAACCAGCGCATACCAAATTCGACCATTACGCATACTCTCAAACATGGCCACATCTCCAGTCAACTCATATTTTTTTATGAAATCATAGACCTCTTGCTTATCCCATGATCCCATTAACTGGAATGTATAGTGAATATTCTGTTGCTGTAAAACCCAATCTTGCTGATGCACATCTGGTACTACAGATTTTGCAATCTCAACTACAGGGGCATATGACTCTATAGCGTCCTCAATCTCCTGCTGCGTTGCTTTCTCTGTTTCTTCTGTCACAGATATATCTATCTCTGACAGCAATGCCGCCAGCTCATCACGCTGTGCAAGCTCATTATTTTTAACCTGATCCTCACCCACAATGACGGTGGTCAGTTTCTGATCTTGTAGATCCATTTCATGTTGTTCGACAATCTCAAGATCGGCATTATGTGCTTTTGGCGTTAACAATTGATTTACCTTGTCCTGAAAAACTAGCAATAACGTCAACGATATAATCAAAGCCGCTAACCCTGTCCAACGTAATCCAGACTTAAAGGATGTTGGCCTGGTACGTTTTAGTTTTTGTCCTAATAAATACTGATGCGCCAAATGATTCGCTAAAGCAGGATTACCAGACGACTGTCTATAAAAATGTGTTATCTCCTTGACTGAAAATGGGCTTTCTCCTTTAAAACCAACCGTGGTTAATCTATGTAGCAAATAAGCCGTTAATTCCTGTTCTGTGAGTGCGGGTAAATCAATGGCCTGCAATCTGGATAAGGCTATGCTTGGTAAGTGAGTTGAAGCCAGCACTGCCTGCAATAAAAATGCACCATTGTCATCTTTCCAATCCAGCCAAATTGATAATTCAGCCAGCAATTCTGCTGACAATTTATGGGCATCATCTATCAATAATACTGGGCGAACATTTAGTTTTTGTAATTGTCGAAGCCTGTTTTTAAAGGTTGCGGCAAGATCGATACTTGAGCTAATCTCATTATCATCCACACCTAGTCCACGTAAACATTGTACTAACGCTGTGGCACTATCCAACTGGGGCTGGCCTTGAATCAAGCAGTGTCGAAGCTCGTCCCCAGCACGCTGTTGTAACTGAGTCAATAACGTTGATTTACCCATGCCCTCAGCGGCAACTAAAACACCAATCTTGTCAGAAGCTCTCAGTAAATGTAGTAATAAATTCAGTCTATTCTCAGCCTGACCACCGTTATAATAAATGCGTGGATCAATGCTGGCATTAAATGGCGCAGACTGAAGTGCAAGCCTTGAAATATAGGCCGGTTCAGCAGCAGAGTTTGATAATTCACTCATGGCACATCATCCATACGTTTAATGTTGAAAGAACTCCAAAGTCTCAGCTAACTTATCATTATCATAATCATCTGTGATAACTGCTTCACCTATCCCTTTTAACAACACTAGGCGGATAAGCCCATTCTGGACCTTCTTATCCACTGCCATCAGACTCATAAATTGCTCAGATGTCATGTCTGAAGGTGTTGTAATAGGTAATCCGGCAGCCACTAATATCTTTTTGATTCTTTCCACTGTATCAGTGTCTATCCACGACATACGCTGCGATAATTCAGCCGCCATAATCATACCGACAGCAATAGCCTCGCCATGTAGCCAATTACCATATCCCATACCAGTTTCTATTGCATGTCCAAACGTATGTCCAAGGTTCAGCAAGGCTCGGACTCCATGTTCCAGTTCATCACTGGCAACCACATCTACTTTGTCCTGACAGGAGCGCTCTATCGCTTCTGCCAGCAACACCGGCTCTCTTGCGCGTAGGCCAGACATATTTTTCTCAAGCCAGTCAAAAAATTCCGGATCGTTAATCAAACCATATTTAATCACTTCAGCCAAACCCGATGACAATTGCCTATCTTCCAGAGTATTAAGGGTAT
>JAOUJZ010000081.1 GCA_029882915.1 Gammaproteobacteria bacterium
CTCATCATCGCGAGGTGACGAGAAAAACCCACTCAAGCTATATGCAGCAGATCTTAATGCCTTAGCAGAACAGGGAAAGATTGATCTCCTTGTTGGACGAGAGCACGAGATTGAGCGTACGCTGCAAATTCTGTGTCGTCGCCGAAAAAACAATCCACTCTTTGTCGGTGAAGCGGGTGTGGGTAAGACAGCTCTAGCTGAAGGTTTAGCGAGACGAATTGTGTCAGGTGATGTGCCTGAAGTGCTTGAAAATTCAGTTATCTACTCACTTGATATGGGTGCATTGGTTGCGGGCACTAAATATCGTGGTGATTTTGAAAAACGATTGAAAGCATTACTACGTGAAATCAAAAAACAGTCCGATGCTATTTTATTTATAGATGAAATTCATACATTGATCGGTGCGGGTTCAGCAGGTAACAGTGCCATGGATGCTGCTAATTTACTCAAGCCATTATTGGCAAGCGGTGATTTGAAATGTATTGGTTCAACAACATTTCAGGAATATCGTGGTATTTTTGAACATGATCGTGCTCTGGCACGCCGTTTCCAGAAAATTGATGTGCCAGAACCTTCTGTTTCAGAAACAGTACAAATTTTAAAAGGGCTCAAACCTAATCTGGAAGCGCACCACGAAGTGCGTTATACGAACGCCGCATTACAACAGGCTGCTGAGCTTGCTGACCGTCATATCAATGATCGATTTTTACCAGATAAAGCCATCGATGTATTAGATGAAGTTGGTGCTGCACAACGGATTTTGCCTAAATCAAAACGCAAAAAAATGATTGGTGTAACTGATGTGCAGAATATTGTTGCCAAGATCGCACGTATTCCAGCCAAAACAGTTAACAATACTGACAAGGATAATTTGCTTAATCTTGAAAGCAATCTTAAGCACGTTATCTTTGGTCAGGATGATGCTATTTCAGCACTTTCGTCTGCAATTAAGATGGCACGTTCTGGATTAGGGCATCCTGAACGCCCGACAGGAGCATTTTTATTTTCTGGCCCAACAGGTGTAGGGAAAACAGAAGTTACTCGTCAACTCGCCCACAATTTGGGTGTAGAGTTGATTCGATTTGATATGTCTGAATATATGGAAAGTCATACTGTGTCACGCTTGATCGGGGCACCTCCTGGATATGTCGGATATGATCAGGGAGGGTTATTGACGGAGGCCATCACTAAACAACCACATGCCGTGTTATTGCTGGATGAAATTGAAAAAGCCCATCCCGACGTCTTTAACTTACTGCTACAAGTAATGGATCACGGTACGTTGACTGATAATAATGGTCGTAAAGCAGACTTCCGTCATGTTGTACTGGTAATGACCAGTAATGCCGGTGCTCAGGAAATGGGGCGTTCTTCGATGGGCTTCACTCACCAGGATCATCATACTGATGGTATGGAATCAATCAAACGTACATTCAGCCCAGAATTTCGTAATCGTTTGGATGGCATCATCCAATTCAAGCCATTATCACCAAAAGCCATTTTACGTGTTGCTGATAAAGCGATCCTTGAACTGGAAATGCTATTGCAAGATAAAAATGTCACATTGGAAATTGATAATGATGCTCGTCAGTGGTTGGCTGATCATGGTTATGATGTAGCTATGGGAGCAAGACCCATGGCAAGACTTGTTCAGGAGAAAATTAAACGCCCACTGGCAGATGAATTATTATTCGGTAAATTGAGTGAAGGCGGCCATGTTTGCGTGGTACTGAAACAAGATGAACTTATATTGGATATCATCAATCAAATGGAATCAGTTTAAGCATAAATTTCCAGTCAGGTAGTGACTACTTTCAGGCAGTTAATTCATATTACTTGATATAAGTATCCTCTAATCCTTGAAAAGTTATCCATTACTTAAGCGTATATGTCAACTAATGATCTACAAAGCAACGGTAAGTGATTGAAAGACAATGAATGTTATATAACATGTTGAAATATAACTTGTTTTTATGGATGGTTATAATTTAACCATTCTAGCATAACGGTATATACAACAGGGTTTAACAGTCTAATATATGAGTTAATAACAGATTTATCAACAGA
>JAOUJZ010000020.1 GCA_029882915.1 Gammaproteobacteria bacterium
AGAAAAAACCATTGATGAAATCATGATCAATGATCGTCAATGGTATGAAGACAACAACATCACGCTACATGCGGGCAAAGCGGTCACTAAAATTGACAGGGTGCATCGCCAAGTTATTGCTGATGATGGCACTACTGTTGATTATGATCGCTTATTGCTTGCCACTGGCTCAAGCCCATTTATCCTGCCTGTACCAGGTAGTGATTTACCCGGCGTAATCAGCTTCCGAGACATTTATGATGTTGATGTTATGCTTGAAACAGCACAATCGCATAAAAAAGCAGTCGTTATTGGCGGTGGTTTGCTAGGCCTTGAAGCGGCAAACGGCCTGATGATTCAAGGAATGGAGGTAACGGTAGTTCACCTTACTGATACCCTGATGAATCAGCAGTTAGATAAGCCTGCCTCTGATTTGATGCTGGATGAACTTGAACAAAAAGGCCTGAAATTCTTAATGGACCATACCACAGACTCGTTGAGTGGTAACGGCCGAGTCGAAAAAGTTCATTTTAAAGATGGCAGTGAAATTGAAGCGGATCTGGTTGTGATGGCCGTCGGTATCAGACCGAATAGTTCGCTTGCTCAGGCTGCAGGCATACACTGTGAACGTGGTATCGTGGTCGATGACACCATGCAGACTTTCGATCCCCGTATTTACGCTGTCGGCGAATGTGTCCAACATCGTGGTCAGACTTTTGGGTTGGTTGCGCCATTGTTTGAACAAGCTAAGGTCTGTGCAAACCACTTGGCTCAAATGGGGATTGCTCGTTACTTAAGTTCAACCACTTCGACCAAGTTAAAAGTCACTGGCATCGATCTGTTTTCCGCAGGTGACTTCATTGGTGATGAGTCTACAGAAGATCTGGTTTTCAAAGATGCAGCCCGCCACATATACAAAAAACTGGTCATCAAAGATGAAAAGTTAATCGGCACTGTACTTTATGGTGATACCGTTGATGGCAGCTGGTACTTCCAGCTTATGCGTGATGAAACCGATGTATCAAAAATTCGCGACAACATGCTTTTTGGTCAGCACCATCTGGGTGATGCCGGCCATGGCTCGACCAATTCGACTGATGGTTTGCCTGATAATGCTGAAATATGTGGCTGTAATGGCGTATGTAAAGGAGATATTGTCAAAGCCATTACTGAGCAAAATCTATTTACCCTGGACGAAGTAAAAGCACATACCAAAGCATCTGCCTCGTGCGGTTCCTGTACTGGACTCGTCGAGCAGGTTTTGGCTTCTACTTTGGGTTCAGATTTTAATGACACTCCGACTAAAAAAGCATTGTGTGGTTGCACGCACCTTAGTCATGGCGAGGTTAAGACTGCCATCAAGGAACAATCGCTTAAAAACATTCCGGATTTAATGTCCTCTCTCGAATGGAAAAGCAATGATGGCTGTCATGTTTGTCGGCCTGCACTAAATTATTATCTTTTGTGTCAATGGCCTAACGACTATATCGACGATCCGCAGTCACGCTTTATTAATGAGCGCGTGCACGCCAATATTCAGAAAGACGGCACCTATTCTGTCATTCCAAGAATATGGGGCGGCGTGACTAATCCTAGAGAGTTGCGTGCGATTGCTGATATTTCTGAAAAATACAATGTTCCCACAGTTAAAATCACCGGAGGACAACGTATTGATTTATTGGGCGTTACAAAAGAAGACCTGCCTAATATGTGGCAGGATTTAAGTGAGGCCGGTTTTGTGTCTGGACACGCTTATGGCAAATCATTACGTACCGTTAAAACGTGCGTCGGTTCTGAGTGGTGTCGCTTTGGCACCCAGGACTCGACCGGACTTGGCATAAAAATCGAACAGATGACCTGGGGTTCATGGACGCCGCATAAATTCAAGATCGCCGTATCAGGCTGTCCTCGTAATTGTGCCGAGGCCACTATCAAAGATTTGGGTGTCGTCTGTGTCGATTCTGGATATGAATTACACGTCGGCGGTAATGGTGGCATTAAGGTTCGGGCAACGGACTTTTTGACCAAAGTCGCCACTGAAGAAGAAGTAATGGAATACACCGCTGCCTTTATGCAGCTCTATCGTGAAGAAGCACATTATCTGGATCGTACTGCACCATGGATTGAGCGTGTTGGCTTGAAACACGTTCAAGAAAAAATGGTTGATGATGCAGATAACCGTAAACAACTGGCTGAACGTTTTTTTGAATCTCAGAAATGTTCACAAACCGATCCTTGGGCTGAGCATGCTGCAAATAACCGCAAAGCTTATATCCCAATCAAACAAATAAATTAAGAGGCTAATCATGAATTGGACTGAGATCGGAGCACTCACCGATATTCCTAGCAAAGGCTCACGTATTGTAAAAACACCAGAAGGAGATGTTGCACTATTTCGTACGGCTACCGATGACATTTTTGCTTTATTTGACCAGTGCCCTCATAAACAAGGTCCCCTTTCGCAGGGGATTGTGCATGATAATCGAGTCACCTGCCCATTGCATAACTGGGTCATTGACATGGCTTCTGGACAGGCAACAGGACCAGATGAAGGTTGCACACGTACCTTTGAAACTAAGGTCGAAAATGGCATTGTTTACCTTGCACTATAGGTCATAATTTTGGTTACACAACAGTCCATCAATACTACCTGTCCCTATTGTGGAGTCGGCTGCGGAGTCATCGCGACACCCAATGCTGACAATACTGTCACCATCGAAGGTGATCCCTCTCACCCTGCAAACCTGGGACGTTTATGCTCAAAAGGCTCTGCTCTAGGTGAAACGGTTAATCTAGATAACCGTTTGCTTTATCCCCAGATCGGGGGCAAGCGGACTTCATGGGATGACGCTCTGGATACTATCAGCACTAAACTGAGCGATATTATTGAACAACATGGTCCTGACTCCGTGGCATTTTATGTTTCAGGACAGTTATTAACCGAAGATTATTATGTAGCCAATAAATTGATGAAAGGCTTTATTGGTAGCGCCAATATTGATACCAATTCACGCTTATGCATGTCGTCTGCTGTGGCGGCTCACAAACGCGCTTTTGGGAGTGACTCAGTGCCATGTAATTATGAAGATTTGGAACTCGCTGACCTTATTGTTATTGATGGTTCCAATACAGCATGGTGCCACCCGGTTCTGTTTCAACGGATTAACAAGGCGAAACAAGATAGACCTGATCTGAAAATTATTGTTATTGACCCTCGTCGAACAGCAACCTGTGAAATTGCCGATCTTCACATAGCCCTTAAACCTGGCAGTGATGCTGTGCTATTTAATGGATTGCTGAACTATCTTAGGCAAGAAGATTATCTTGACTGGCCGTTTCTAGAGCAACATACGGAAAATTTCTCAAATACAATACAAGTGGCAAAAGACACGGCTGGTAGCACCTCAATAGTTGCTCAACTCTGTGAATTATCCGAAGAGGATGTTGCTCGTTTCTTCCGGTTATTTTCCTCTACCAAAAAAGTGATTACCCTTTATTCGCAAGGTATCAATCAATCTTCGTCTGGCACAGACAAATGCAACAGTATTATTAACTGCCATCTAGCAACTGGGCGCATCGGCAAACCAGCAATGGGGCCTTTTTCAATCACTGGTCAGCCGAATGCGATGGGTGGCCGCGAAGTGGGAGGATTAAGCAATCAATTAGCTGCTCATATGGATTTGGCGGATCCTGTCCATCACGATCTAGTCTCTCGTTTCTGGCAAACAAATAATTTAGCCTCACAACCCGGTGCCAAAGCCGTCGACATGTTCCATGCTATCAGTGAAGGGAAAATAAAAGCCGTTTGGATCATGGCAACCAACCCGGTAGTAACGTTGCCAGATGCCGATAAAGTGAAACAAGCATTACAAAAGTGTGAGCTTGTCATTGTGTCAGAGTGTGAGGCCAACACCGACACGACTGCTTATGCTGACATTTTATTGCCCGCCCTAGCCTGGGGAGAAAAGTGTGGCACGGTCACCAATTCTGAACGTCGTATTTCTCGACAACGCAGCTTTTTACCTCACCCTGGCGAAGCAGAAGAAGATTGGTGGATCATCTCACAGGTTGCACAACGCATGGGGTTCCAGCAGAAATTTAACTATCAATCAGCAGCAGAAATATTTAAAGAACATGCCGCCTTATCTGGCTTCGAGAATGAAGGTAAACGCAGTTTTGATATCAGCGGTCTGACAAACATAACCGTCGAGGAATACCGGTCCTTCACACCTTTACAATGGCCTATCACCACTGAAAAACCAAATGGCACGGCTCGATTATTTGTTGATAATCACTTTTTCACAGTAAGTGGGAAGGCACAGATGGTTGCTATTCAGCCTCGTCCGCCTGTCCATGAAACTAGCGATGAATATCCGTTCATTCTCAATACCGGCCGGATACGGGATCAATGGCACACTATGGCTCGCACAGCTCGATCGTCACGATTAAACGTCCATATACCAGAACCATTTGTACAAATTCATCCACTTGATGCCATGAACTGGCAACTGACCAATGACTCTCTGGCTCAACTCAATAGTCGCTGGGGAAGCATGCTTGCACGTGTTGTTGTATCGGATGAACAGCGTCCTGGCAGTGTATTTGTGCCAATGCACTGGACTAATCAACTTGCCTCAATGGCACGTGTTGATGCTTTAGTAAATCCAGCTACCGACCCTATTTCTGGACAACCAGAATTCAAACATACACCCGTAAATATCCGGCCCTATAAACCAGTATGGTATGGATTTATCCTTTCCCGTAAACAACTTAACGTTGATGATGCTCAATACTGGGTCAAAATTAAAGGCGATAAATTTTGGCATTATGAACTTGCTGGCGAAAACCGAATTCAAGAACCTGATCAATGGGCACAACAGCATTTAGGCAATGACGGTGAACTTCTGGATTTTATTGATCATAAAACAGGACGTTATCGTGCTGGCAAGATCGTTAATAACCGTTTGGAAAGCGTAATTTTTATTGCTGCTAACCATGATCTCCCTGCGCGATCATGGCTTAGTCAGTTATTTACATCAGAGACCATTACAGATCAGGATCGCATGAGCTTATTGGCTGGTATTCCTAGAAAAGGGCAAAAAGATGCCGGTCGAATTGTCTGTGCCTGCTTTGGTATTGGTGAAAACACGTTGAAAGATGCGATTGCCTGCGGTGACATTAAAAACAGCGATGATATTGGACTAAAACTAAAGGCAGGCACTAACTGCGGTTCATGCGTTCCTGAACTAAAAACACTTTTTACAGAAAACTGATTTTTCAAAGTCCATCCAATATGCACATTCATAGTGCATATTGGATGGAAGTTGCTACAACATGGTGCCCTAAAACCAACTCAATGATAGATATCTATATACATATCAGTTAGTTACCATTTGGCATGATTCAGGCAAAGTAAAAGATACCAATATCGGTAATTGTTCTAAAGAGAGAACTATTTCATGTCTGCACAAAAATTGAAGCTATTATCATTCAGTGGTAATACTCGAATCCTGCATCTGAGCTGGATGGCCTTTTTCATTAGTTTTGTAGTCTGGTTTAATCATGCTCCACTACTTATATCTATTCGTGAGACGCTTGGGCTAACTGATCAGCAAATAAAAACCATATTAATTCTTAACGTGGCATTGACTATTCCTGCTCGGATTATAGTCGGCATGCTTGTTGACAAGTATGGCCCCAAAATTATGTATTCCTTATTATTGGGGATTTCCAGTTTCATTTGTTTCTTTTTTGCAATGGCAGATAGTTTTGAGCAACTTGCTGTAGCACGTTTTATGCTTGGATTTGTTGGTGCTGGATTTGTTATCGGCATTCGGATGATCTCTGAATGGTATCCGGCCAAACAAGTCGGACTCGCAGAAGGCATTTATGGTGGCTGGGGCAACTTTGGCTCTGCTGCTGCTGCGATTAGCTTACCTACCATTGCCTTATTATTTGGTGGTGAAGATGGCTGGCGCTATGCTATTGCATTGACCGGATCGATTGCCTTAGTTTATTCCTTCATCTACTACAATAGCGTTTCTGATACGCCAAAAGGATCAACCTACTTTAAGCCCAAAAAATCAGGTGGCATGGAGGTCACCAGTAGGGGAGATTTTCTGCTGTACTTGATAATGAACATTCCTATGTATGCCGCTTTGGCTTTACTGGCATGGAAACTGTCGCCAAGCGGTGTCAACCTGTTGTCTGCAAGTATTAGTCAATCCATTTATATTGGATTAATAGCGCTGTATTTTTATCAGGCTTATCACATTTATCAAGTCAACAAAGACGTTTTTGTTAAGCCTGTCCCAGAAATTCACCGCTATAAATTTAAACAAGTTGCAGTACTGGATTTAGCCTACCTCGCAACATTCGGCTCTGAACTGGCAGTAGTATCAATGTTGCCTTTATTTTTCAGCGATACCTTTGATATCACTGCCGTTCAAGCTGGCTTACTTGCTTCTGGATTTGCATTTATGAACTTGGTATCTCGCCCCATTGGTGGTTTGTTCAGTGACCGTCTTGGTCGCAAAAAGACACTGACTATTTGTATTACCGGTCTGGCAATAGGTTACTTTGTGATGAGCTTAATCACCCCTGAGTGGTTCATTGCTTTTGCAGTCCTGGCCACCATGGCTTGTTCATTTTTTGTACAGGCTGGCGAAGGGGCCGTGTTTGCTGTAGTACCGCTTGTGCAACGTCGACTAACAGGACAAATTGCTGGTATGGCTGGCGCCTATGGCAATGTTGGCGCAGTCACATTTTTAACTGTGCTGTCATTAGTATCGGCACAAACTTTCTTCCTAGTCATTGCTGCTACAGCGGTTGTGACGCTGATAGCAGTGCAATTTATGGATGAACCCAAAGGCCAAATGGCTGAAATTCTGCCAGATGGCACTGTACAGATGATCGACGTACACTAAAACGTCGAAACATTAGGCTACACTACGAGCAACTCGCCCTTAACTTGAGGGTGAGTTGTTTTTCAAAGGTTGAAAAATGACGGCCAGATTAAAAGTTAATGTTGGTTCCTGTTCCGAGCAGGGTATTAAAAAAGAAAATCAGGATTCTTTAGGTCATTTCATTCCTGACAACATTGCTTTATTAAATGGCAAAGGCGCCGCCTTTGCGTTAGCAGATGGCATTAGTAGTAGTGCTGAAGCCAAGCAAGCAAGCCAATGCTGTGTAACCGGGTTTCTGGAGGATTATTTTAGTACGCCTGATTCCTGGTCAGTTAAAAAATCGGGTGGCAAAGTACTTACTGCTATAAACAACTGGTTATATAGCCAAAGTAGCCAGTACCGAGAGATATCCCGTGGTTTGGCCAGCACCTTTTGTGGCCTGGTGATTAAGTCAACTACGGCACACCTTTTTCATGTCGGTGATTCTCGTATTTACCTAATTCGTGATAAAACTATGGAACAGCTCACCACTGATCACCGTATCAGAATCCCTGGCGACAAAGAATATCTTGGGCGGGCCATGGGGGTCGACTATCGCCTGGATATAGACTACAAATCATTATCCGTTGAAGTGGGTGATCTCTTTCTTATTTGCACTGATGGTATTCACGATTATTTATCGGATAAAGCCATTCAAAACATACTCTCTTCCGAGCAAGCAGATTTAACTGCTCTATGCGAACAATTGGTAGCCCTATCACTTACAAAAGGCAGTGTTGATAATGTGAGCTGTCAATTGCTACAGGTGACCGAGCTGCCTTCACAAGATCCTGATGAGGTATTTTCGCAACTTACCCAACGACCATTTCCACCTGAGCTATATGAGGGCCTCATTCTGGATGGTTACCGCATCACCCGAGAATTACATGCCAGCTCTACCAGCCAACTTTATCTGGCGATCGATAGCGATACTAATGAAAAGGTTGTCATCAAAACTCCTTCGGTCAACTTTGAAGATGACCCCGCCTATTTAGAACGATTTCAACTTGAAGAATGGGTCGGTCGACGTATTAACAGCCCGCACGTTATTAAAACCATTGAGCAAAAACGACCGCGGAATTTTCTTTATTACGTGATGGAATACATCGAAGGCGAAACGCTTGAACAATGGATGACGGATCAAACTGAATCTGATCTCACGATTATTAGAAATATCGTTTCACAAACCATTTCAGGACTTCGAGCTTTTCACAGGCTGGACATGATCCATCAGGATCTCAAGCCCGGTAACATTATGATTACCTCTGAAGGTTTGGTGAAAATCGTCGATTTTGGCTCGACTAAAATCGCGGGTATTGCTGATATATCAACCCCTGTTGAACGCAATGAGTTACTTGGCACTCGAAACTATACTGCTCCTGAATATCTCCTGAAAGAACCAGGAACAACTCGATCAGATATGTTTTCACTCGGGTGCATCATTTATGAAATGATTACTGGAAAGCTACCTTATGGCGACGCCCTCTCTCGAGCAGCTAATCAAGCATCGCTACGCCGTTTACACTATACCTCGATAAATAATTACGTCAGCAGCATTCCTCACTGGGTTGATAAAGCGATAAGAACTGCTGTGCAAATTACACCTGAAAATAGGTATGAACGGCTCTCTGAGCTTGAAAGTGATTTAAGAAAACCGAATCCATCTTATCTAAAAGAAAAGCAATTGCCATTACTTGAACGTAATCCTCTCGGCTTTTGGCGCTCGCTCAGTACACTGCTGTTACTGGCAAATTTAGTGCTACTTTATCTGCTTGCTCAATAATCACAATACGTTTGTATCTTATCTATGAACAGTTAGTGTAACTTAAGCGTGATATGGTTCGCTCAATTGATGGACAGAATCAACTAGACGCTGCATGTTTTCCGGTGCGATCGTTGGATGAATACCATGGCCTAAATTAAATACATGGCCAGTTTTAGCTTGTCCAAATCCAGCCAAAACACTGGCCACTTCTTGCTCGACTCGATCAACTGATGCATACAGCACACAAGGATCCATATTGCCTTGCAAAGTCACTTTATCACCTACTCGTTGGCGTGCTGATGCAATATCAGTGGTCCAGTCCAGACCAACTGCATCGACACCAGTATTAGCCATGAGTTCTAGCCACTGGCCACCACCTTTAGTAAACAGAGTCACTGGAACTGTTCGTCCTTCATTTTCACGTGTTAAACCAGCAACAATTTGTTGCATATAAGCCAGTGAAAACTCCTGATAATTGGTGGTGCTCAGTGCTCCACCCCAAGTATCAAACAACATGATCGATTGTGCGCCTGCCGCAATCTGGGCATTCAAATAGGCGATCACTGACTCGGCCAGCACACTCAGCAATGCGTGCATCTGTTCTGGAACATCAAACATCATGCCTTTTACTTTGGCAAAATCTTTACTTGAGCCACCTTCAACCATGTAACAGGCCAATGTCCATGGGCTGCCACTAAAACCTATCAAAGGCACTTTGCCATCAATTTCACGGCGAGTCAGGCGAATAGCATCCATCACATAACCCAGACTATCTTCCATATCAGGCACTGCCAGATTCGCGATATCTGCAGCATTTCTAATGACTTTAGTGAATTTTGGTCCTTCGCCAGCTACAAAATGCAGGCCTAGCCCCATTGCATCAGGAATAGTCAGAATATCCGAAAAGATGATCGCGGCATCCAGATCAAAACGGCGAAGCGGCTGTAACGTCACTTCGCAAGCTAATTCTGGGGTACTGCACAGAGTCATGAAATCGCCGGCTTTTGCACGTACTTCACGATATTCTGGTAAATAACGTCCTGCTTGTCTCATCACCCATACCGGAGTTTTATCTACCGGTTGGCGTAATAGTGCTCTTAGGTAACGATCATTTTTTAATTCGGACACAATAACCCTTTAATTTTGATGATTAGAGGCTTATACCTCTAGATAGTCCAATATACCTTCTGCTGCCTGACGCCCTTCCCAAACTGCTGTAACCACGAGATCTGATCCACGAACCATGTCACCGCCGGCAAATACTTTGGGCTGGGTTGTTTGGTATGCAAAGTTACTATCAGAAGGTGCAATAACTCGACCACCGTTATCAATCTCAATGCCAAACTCTTCAAACCATGGCGCGGGGCTAGGACGGAAACCAAATGCAATTACCACTGCATCAGCAGGAATAATTTCTTCACTTCCCGGAACGGGTTGTGGACTACGACGACCACGATCATCAGGCTCACCTAATGCTGTTGTGACCACCCTAATACCTTCCACTTTATCCTCACCGACCACTTCAATTGGTTGGCGGTTCCATAAAAATTCTACGCCTTCTTCACGAGCATTATTTACTTCACGACGCGAACCCGGCATATTTTCCTCATCACGGCGATAGGCACATTGGACACTGGCTGCTTTTTGGCGAATCGCTGTACGGTTACAGTCCATAGCGGTGTCACCACCACCCAGCACAACTACTTTTTTGCCTTCAAGATTCACATAATTGTCAGGATTCATATCCAACAAGTGCTTATTGTTTGCAACCAGATAAGGTAAAGCTTCATAGACGCCCAGCTTATCTTCACCAGGAAAGCCACCTTTCATATAGGTGTATGTACCCATTCCCAGGAATACCGCATCATACTGATCCAACAACTGTTGGAATGGAATATCCGTGCCTACGTCTGTATTCAGTATGAATTCAACACCCATACCTTCCAAAACCTCTCGACGGCGTTTAACAACGGCTTTCTCAAGTTTGAACTCTGGAATACCGAAAGTTAATAAGCCGCCAATTTCTGCATGTTTGTCATATACAACCGGCTTAACGCCGTTACGCACCAATACATCCGCACAGCCTAAACCTGCTGGACCAGCACCAATAACAGCGACACGTTTGCCCGTATCAGCTACTTTGGACATATCTGGGCGCCAGCCTTGATCCAGTGCAGTATCGGTAATGTATTTTTCAACGGAACCAATCGTTACTGCACCAAAACCATCGTTTAATGTACAAGCACCTTCACACAAACGATCCTGCGGACACACTCGACCACAAATCTCTGGCAAAGTATTGGTTTGATGGGCCAACTCTGCCGCTTGCTCAAGGTTGCCTTCGCTAACCAGTTTCAGCCAGTTAGGGATATAGTTATGAACTGGACATTTCCATTCACAATAAGGATTACCGCATTCTAAACAACGATCCGCCTGTTCGGCTGACGATTGTTTATCAAATCCGCCATATATTTCACCAAAGCCTTCAATGCGTTCTTTTGCATCACGCTTTTTGGGATCGTGTCGGCCTACATCTAAAAATTGAAAAGTATTTTTCGCCATAATATTTAATTTGCTCAGGTTGAGGTATCAGGCAGCTTTTGTAGCCAGCTTCAATAAGCTGTGCAGTGCTGCTGCTTTTGGTTTCACCAGCCAGAATTGTTTCAAGCGTTGCTCAAACATATCCAACAACTGGTTACCCCATACGCTGCCAGTTTCACGAACGTGGTCTTCAATCATACCTTTCAAGTGCAAAGCATGATCTGACAGTTCACCACTGTCCATACGAACTAACTCAACCAATTCAGGGTTATAACGCTGTTCAAAGCCATCATCCATATCAAGTACATAAGCAAAACCACCGGTCATGCCCGCACCGAAGTTCAAGCCTGTTTCGCCCAATACAGCAACCACACCACCAGTCATATACTCACAACCGTGGTCACCAACGCCTTCAACAACCGTTGTTGCACCTGAATTACGTACTGCAAAACGTTCGCCAGCCATACCTGCTGCGTATAATTCACCACCGGTCGCACCATATAAACAAGTGTTACCGATAATACTGGCTTCTTGGGTAGCGAAGTGACTTTCAGGTGAAGGGTAAATTACCAACTTACCATCAGCCATGCCTTTACCAACATAATCGTTGGCATCGCCTTCCAAACGCATTTCTAAACCACCGGCATTCCATACCCCAAAACTTTGACCGGCAGAGCCTGTCAGCTGCAATCGAATAGGCGCATCATTCATGCCGTAGTTGCCATGATGTCTAGCAATTTCACCCGAAATACGGGCACCAATAGAGCGATGAATATTACGTACATCGTAACTAAAGAAGCCGCCCTGCTTGTTGGCAATCGCTTCCTTCATGTCGATTAGCATTTGTTCTGCCAGCTCGCCTTTATCATAAGGTTCATTATGTGGCTCAACACAATACTGAGGCTTATCTGCGGCCACACCAGATGTCGACAGTAACGGCGCCAAATCCAACTTGCGCTGCTTATCGGTTGTGCCCGGCAAAATCTCCAGCAAATCGGTACGACCAATCAAATCAGCCATGCTGCTAACACCCAATGCTGCCAACCACTCTTGTGTTTCACGAGCAACAAACTGGAAATAGTTCATGACCATTTGTGGCAAGCCGATAAAGTGCTGGCTACGTAATGTATCATTCTGAGTTGCAACACCCGTTGCACAGTTATTCAGATGACAGATCCGTAAGAATTTACAGCCCAACGCAACCATTGGTCCGGTACCAAAAGCAAAGCTTTCTGCACCTAAAATCGCTGCTTTAATCACATCTAAGCCGGTTTTTAGACCGCCATCAGTTTGCAGGCGAACCTTGTCACGCAAATCGTTCGCACGCAACGTTTGGTGAGTTTCACTCAGACCCAGCTCCCACGGACCACCAGCGTATTTAACTGATGTTAATGGGCTTGCTGCTGTACCGCCGTCATAACCTGAAATAGTAATCAAGTCAGCATAGGCTTTTGCTACACCGGCTGCGATAGTACCTACACCCGCTTCAGATACTAGCTTCACTGAAACCAGCGCATCAGGATTGACCTGTTTCAAATCAAAAATCAGCTGTGCTAAATCTTCAATCGAATAAATATCATGGTGTGGAGGAGGTGAAATCAAAGTCACGCCTGGCACAGAGTGGCGCAAAGTCGCAATCATCTGATTGACTTTACCGCCCGGCAATTGACCACCCTCACCAGGCTTAGCACCTTGAGCCACTTTAATCTGTAGCACTTCAGCATTAACCAGATAATGCGGTGTTACTCCAAAACGGCCCGAGGCAATTTGTTTGATTTTAGATACTTTTTCAGTACCAAAGCGTGCAGGATCTTCACCGCCTTCACCTGAATTAGAACGACCGCCTAAACGGTTCATCCCTGTCGCCAATGCTTCATGAGCTTCAGGAGATAGTGCACCCAGAGACATACCGGCGCTATCAAAGCGCATCAAAATATCACCCACACTTTCTACATCACCCAGTGCTAATGGTTTGTCCGCCAACTTAAGTGCTAGTAAATCACGCAATACCATTGCCGGACGATTATTCACCAGTTCAGCATAGGCTTTATAATCATCATAGCTACCGCCTTGCACTGCTTTTTGCAGAGTACCAATAACATCAGGGTTATAGGCATGGTATTCGCCGCCATGAACAAACTTCAGTAAACCGCCTTGTTCACGTTTTTTACGTGTATTCCATGCACGTTCTGCCAGTGTTTTTTGATCGGCATGCAACTCTTCAAAGCCGGTGCCGCTAATACGGCTAGTGGTAGCAACAAAACATTTATCCACCACCGTTTCGTTTAAGCCGACGATTTCATAAAGCTGAGCGCCACGATAACTGGCAATAGTTGAAATCCCCATTTTTGAGGTAACTTTAAACAAGCCTTTATTGATGCCTTTGCGGAATCGGGCACAGACTTCTGCGCGAGTCAGCTCTTTAATCTCACCTGTTGCAATCAAATCATTCAAGGTCGCATAAGCCAAATAAGGATAAATGGCTGTCGCACCATAACCGATCAACACTGCGAAGTGATGTGAATCACGTGCCGTTGCAGTTTCAACCACAATATTGGCGTCACAACGTAAACCGGCCTTAATCAAGCGATGATGCACCGCACCTGTTGCTAGTAATGCATGAATTGGCAATCGATCTTTAGCCACATCACGATCGCTTAGTACTAGAATTACAGTACCGTCACGAACCGCCTGTTCTGCTTGATCAGCAACAGCATCAATGGCCGCTTCCAGCCCTGTTTCAGCGGTGTAACTTAGCGAGAGTGTTGTTGATTTATATGCATTATCATTGTCACCCAAAGCCAGTAACTGACGGAAACGACTGTCCGATAAAACTGGTGAATCAAGCACAACTCGTTGTGCGTGATCCGCGCCTTCTTCAAACAGGTTACGCTCCTGACCAATACAGGTTTCCAGTGACATCACAATATTTTCACGCAATGGATCAATTGGTGGGTTTGTCACCTGTGCAAACTGTTGGCGGAAGTAGTCGAATAGCGAACGCTCGCGTTCAGACATGACTGGGAACGGAGTGTCATCACCCATTGAACCTACGGCTTCCTGTCCTGCTTCACCCAATACCCGAATAACCTGATCGCGCTCTTCAAAACTGACCTGAAATAGCTTCTCAAAAACGGCTAATTGCTCGCCTTCAAGAGTTGGCAGTGTTTCATCATCAGCGCCATCTCGCAGACGGATCAAATTGGCATCCATCCATTCGCGATAAGGTTGTGCCTTTTTCAGGTCATTATTAATATCTTCTGGCAATAACAATTCACCGGTAGACGTATCCACTGCAAGCATTTGACCTGGTTTCAAGCGACCTTTGACTACCACATCTTCCGGTTGGTATTTGTAAACGCCCACTTCAGAGGCCAGTGTGATGTGCCGATCCTTAGTAATAATATAACGCGCAGGACGTAAGCCGTTACGATCCAGTGTACATGCAGCATAGCGGCCATCCGTTAATACCACACCGGCAGGACCATCCCATGGCTCCATATGCATGGAGTTATAGTCATAAAATGCTTTTAAGTCTTGATCCATAGTGTGATCGTTTTGCCACGCAGGCGGCACTAACAATCGCATCGCGCGGAACATGCTCACACCACCGGCCATCAATGCTTCAAGCATGTTGTCCATGCTTGATGAATCAGAACCTGTGGTACCAACCAATGGACGAATATCATCCATATTGTCGATAAGTGATGTGGCAAATTTAGCACCGCGTGCCAAAGCCCAGTTACGATTACCTTGAACAGTGTTAATTTCACCATTATGCGCAAGATAGCGGAAAGGCTGTGCCAGACGCCATTGTGGCCAGGTATTAGTTGAAAAACGCTGGTGGAAAACACAAATCGCCGTTTCCATCCGTTTGTCATTCAAGTCTTTATAAAACACGGGAAGGTATGAAGGCATAACCAGACCTTTATACGACACTACTTGCGATGACAGACTTGGAATATAGAATGCATCGTCACCTGTAACAGCTTTCTCCGCCAGACGACGAGCAATATAAAGGTGTCTCTCGAATGTGGCCTGATCCATATCCGCACCAGCATTCACAAACACGTGACGCATGATAGGCAAAGAACGTAACGCCTCTTCACCACAAGCAGTGCCAGCATCAACAGGTACATCGCGCCAACCCAACACTTCAAGACCTTGTCCTGTCAGCTTCTGAGTCACAATATCCTGATTGGTCGCTGCTTTCGCACGATCTTGCGACAAAAACACCATGCCTACGGCATAATTATCTGTCAGTGCAAAACCCAACTCATCGGCAATCGCACGGAAAAAACCATCTGGCTTTTTCATTAACAAACCACAGCCGTCACCGGTCTTACCATCAGCACCAATCGCGCCACGATGCGTCAAGTTGCCCAGTGCTTCTATTGCCGTCTCAACAAGCCAATGGCTTGGCTTACCGTCCATCTGAGCGATAAGACCGAAGCCACAGTTGTCTTTTTCAAATTCAGGCCGATAAAGGCCTTGTGTTAATTCAGTTGGCTGACTCACGTCATACACCTTCTAATGTTATAGATACTAATTAGTGTCTGTTTCCCTCACCAAAGTTCACAAGGAAAACCGTCGTCTTATAGCAAAAAGACGAAAAAATGGATCGCCTATTATAGCGGTAGATCTAATGCCATTCAATGTTCGCAATATTATTTCCACTATAAAACTCCCCTACAAATTTCCCTAATTTCAATTAAATAGCTAAAATACACCGTTGTTTTGAAAAAATTGTACGGACAACATTATGGATAAACCAGTAGTCGGCGTCGTCATGGGTAGCAACAGTGACTGGCCTGTTATGCAAAAAGCAGTCGAACAACTTGAAGTCTTTGGCATCCCATTTGAAGCCAAGGTAATCTCCGCTCATCGTACACCTGACTTACTCACTGACTATGCTGTCACAGCCAAAGATAATGGCTTAGTGTGCATTATTGCAGGTGCTGGCGGTGCTGCGCACTTGCCGGGTATGCTAGCCGCCAATACGACTGTTCCTGTATTAGGTGTTCCTGTCCCTTCCAAATACCTGAAAGGTCAGGACTCGCTGTTATCTATCGTACAAATGCCTAAGGGCATCCCTGTTGCGACTTTTGCTATTGGTGAAGCTGGCGCAGCAAATGCGGCCTTGTTTGCTATCGCTCAATTATCAATGACAGATGCAAAGCTTGCAGACAAGCTTGAACTGTTCAGAAAAGACCAGCATCAAGCTGTACTGAATATGACCCTTCCCCCTCAATAAATTACTGATGGCCAAAACTATGATTTTACCTGGTGCTACTCTTGGCATGCTTGGCGGCGGACAATTGGGCCGCATGTTTACTACCGCGGCACAGACTCTAGGATATAAAGTCGTTGTGCTCGATCCGGATACTAACAGCCCTGCTGGCATTATCGCTGACCAGCATATTTGCGCTAAATATGATGATTCAGCAGCACTGGAGCAATTAGCCCAACTCTGTGATGCCATTACCACTGAATTTGAAAACATCCCAGCCACAACCTTGGCATATCTTGAAACTAAAACCGTTGTTCACCCTTCTTCGAGCGCACTGGCTAAAACCCAGAACCGTAATGTTGAAAAACAATTTATCGCTTCACTTGATATTCCGACAGTGCCATTTTCCCCTATTCATACCGAAGCCGATATTATTGATGCTGAAAGCAAAATTCAGTTTCCCGCCATTTTGAAAGTCGCCACTTTTGGCTACGATGGCAAGGGTCAGATAGTTTGCCAATCATTGCAAGAAGTCTTTCAGGCATTTGAGTCACTAGGAAAAGTTGAGTGTGTACTGGAACAACGCATTGATCTGGAACGTGAAATTTCTGTAGTACTAGCAAGAAATGTATCTGGCCAGATCACAAATTTTCCCGTTGCTGAAAATGTTCATATCAACGGAATCTTACATTCCACCACCGTACCAAGCTCTGTGTCAGTTTTGTTGGCACAGAGCGCAATGGAAATGGCAGATAAAATCGCCGAAGGTTTAGACTATGTCGGCACCATGGCTGTTGAGTGTTTTATCTCAACAACAGGCGATGTTATCGTCAACGAAATTGCACCTCGTCCTCATAATTCAGGCCACTTTACCCTCAATGCCTGTGTGACCTCACAATTTGAGCAACAAGTCAGAATGTTGTGTGACTTACCATCTGGCAACTGTGATCTGACCTCACCGGTAGTGATGATTAATCTACTCGGCGATGTTTGGGGTAACAGTCAGCCCCACTGGGATACCTTATTAGCTCATCCCAATATCAAACTGCATCTCTATGGTAAAAAAGAAGCTCGTCCCGGTCGAAAAATGGGCCATTTCAATGTACTGGCCGACGACACTGAACACGCCATGAAAATAGCAAACCAAGCTTTTGTTGAATTGAAGGCTGATTAATCTTTATATTATTTCGGCACCCAATCAAAGCGGTTATCCATGAGCCTATTTGAACGCTATCTAACTGTTTGGGTATTGTTGTGCATTATTGCTGGCATCGTCCTAGGTCATTGGCTGCCAGCACCCTTTCAACTACTAGGAAAAATGGAAATTGCCCAAGTCAATTTACCGGTAGCTGTACTGATCTGGCTGATGATCATTCCAATGCTGCTCAAAATCGACTTTGGCGCACTTCATAAAGTATGTGAACACTGGAAAGGAATAGGCGTCACCCTGTTCGTAAATTGGGCCGTTAAGCCCTTTTCTATGATGCTGCTAGCCTGGTTTTTCATTCGAGGTGTTTTCGCTGACTGGCTACCAGCAGAACATATAGACAGTTACATTGCCGGGCTGATTATTCTGGCCGCTGCACCCTGTACCGCAATGGTCTTTGTGTGGAGCAATCTCTGTGATGGTGAACCGCACTTTACCTTGACTCAAGTAGCACTGAACGACACGATCATGATCTTCGCTTTTGCCCCCATTGTTGGCCTGCTACTAGGCCTTTCTGCCATTACCGTGCCATGGGAAACGCTGTTGCTTTCAGTGGTACTGTATATTGTGATCCCGGTTGTCGCTGCTCAATTATGGCGAAAGTTACTGCTCCGAACACATGCCCTAGATAAAACACTGGCAGCACTACAGCCACTGTCTTTAATCGCATTACTCGCCACGCTGATCTTATTATTCGGCTTTCAAGGCAAGCAGATCATTCAACAACCCTTGATCATTGCTTTATTGGCGACACCTATATTGATTCAGGTTTATTTCAATTCAGGCCTTGCCTACCTGCTTAACCGCAGCGTTGGCGAACAGCACAATGTCGCGGCGCCTTCTGCCCTTATTGGTGCCAGTAATTTCTTTGAACTGGCCGTCGCCACCGCCATCGTCTTATTCGGCTTCAACTCCGGTGCGGCACTAGCCACCGTGGTTGGTGTGTTAGTAGAAGTACCGGTGATGCTTTCAGTGGTTTATATCGTTAATGCCTCCAAGCCTTGGTATCAGAAACACGCCGGCCAATCATCTTAATATCTTTCGCCATAGTCGACTAAATTAGCAAAATTCACATTATTGTTGTCTAATTGGACACCTTAAAGCACAGCTACACCCAGACTTTTTATACTAGACTGAAAAATTCGATCAAGGTTATTACTATGCCATCAACTAACATTGATGCTTTTATCTCAGAAGTAAAATAAATAATGAAAATATGGGTAGATGCCGATGCGTGCCCGGTGGCGATCAAGGAAATTTTATTTCGAGCAGCTGCACGCACAAAAATACACACCACGCTTGTTGCTAATCATCCTATGCGGATCCCTCCTTCCCGCTATGTGACTTTTCTGCAGGTAACACCCGGTTTTGATGTTGCTGACAATGAGATTGTTCAACGGTTAAGTGAAGGTGATCTGGTTATTACTGGTGATATTCCGCTGGCTTCTGAAGCCATTGAAAAAGGAGCAACTGCTCTCAATCCTCGTGGTGAGCTATATACCATGGACAATATTAAAGCTCGACTGACGATGAGAGACTTTATGGATACACTTCGTTCAAGCGGCGTTGAGACCGGCGGTCCATCGGCATTGAGTCAGAGTGATAGACTCGCATTTGCAAACCAGCTGGATAAACTATTACTAAAAGCGTCGAATTAAGATAAGGTAACACTGAGATTTCATTTTCTTGAAATAAACGATGAGACCGCAATGAACTTATTACTCAAACCACTATTTATCCATAAACAGCTCGGCCATCTAAGCCCACACCTTAAATATCTACTGTTATTAATGATAATATGTCTCAGTCTCATTTCCTGTGGTGATAATAATGAAGAAGCCCAATCTTCTGGCAACGTAAAAGTACTTACGGATGCTAATGTTAAAAATGTGGTCTCTGCTCTCGCCGGTGATTATTCGCTTGCATTAGATGATTTAATCTATGCCTTTAATAAACACAAAGAAGCCGGTACGGCTTTTGAGTTTATTACTTACAGGAACACCAAGTGGACGCCTAACTACATTCAGAGAAAAAATTACTACCACGACATCTTAGAAAACAATATGGCTTATATCTCTAAACAGAATATCAAGCCCTTGTTTATCAAATTTGAGGAATTAATTTTTATCGGGCTTGATTTAAAGCATGCTTTATACAATGGTGATGAGGAAAGACTGGAGCGTGCTGTAAAGACCATCGAAGATGACAAGAAGACTATAAATGCCATCCTCAAGTCCCCAAAATTTAAGATCCAGCTACAATCTCTTTATCATATACCTCTGGAACTTACCGCCGAAAATGAAACCGATTCAAAAGTGAAAACTAAGGCCGGTACAAACACCAAAAATAGAATTGGAGATTAAGTCGGCTCAACCTTTTCACTATGACCACATTCTTTTTGTGGACAGACTTTTTCTGTACCACGACTTTTAGTTGTTTTAATGGTCAAAATAGGCCAATGGCAGTCCGGGCACTCTTCATTTAACGGTTCATTCCATAAGGCATAATCACAACCTGGATAGTCAGAACAGGAATAGAAGATTTTGCCACGGCGTGATTTGCGGGTCAGAATTTCACCCTTATTACACTTAGGACAAGTCACACCGGTATTTTCCGGCTGTTCTAATGACTCAATGTGTTTACATTTTGGATAACTGCTACAACCAATAAACTTGCCATATTTACCCGTACGTACCCATAAATCAGATTCACATTTTGGACATTTGCGGCCCTCAACCACTTCCGGTTCACTAGCGGTTGTTTCTTCGCCGTCTATATTACGTGTGTAGTCACATTCAGGATAAGCGGTGCAACCAATAAATCGGCCGCTACGCCCCAAACGACTCGATAGTTTTTTACCGCATTTAGGGCAGTCTTCATCCAGTAACTCCTGAGTAACATCACTGCGCTGGACTTCTTTGTCTTTGGTTTCGACCTGTTTCTTGAAAGGTCCCCAGAAGTTACGAAGCAGTGGGATCCACTCTTCCTCACCACGAGACACCGCATCCAGATCATCTTCTAACTTGGCTGTGAAATCATAATCAACATATTTAGTGAAATGATTGACTAGGAATTTACCCACAACTCGACCTACATCGGTAGGGTGGAAACGTTTTTTCTCTAACTCAACATATTCACGCTGCAGTAGTGTCGAAATAATGCTAGCGTAGGTTGATGGACGACCAATGTCATGTTCTTCTAGTGAACGAACTAAGCTGGCTTCACTGTATCGTGGTGGTGGCTCAGTAAAATGTTGCTCAGGTCTAATTGCTTTAAGTTCAATCACATCACCCACTTCCATTGTCGGCAAAATTCGTTCATCTTTATCGGACTGAGCACTATCGTCTTTATCTTCGAGATAGACACTCATAAAGCCTGGGTTAACCACAGTAGAACCGTTAGCGCGGAAGGTATTGCCTGCACCACAACCCAGATCCACGGCAACCGTATTCATGGTGGCATGTATCATCTGACTGGCAATGGTTCGCTGCCAGATCAAAGTATAAAGCTTTAACTGATCGGCCGATAAATACGCTTTTAATGACTCAGGGGTACGAAGAATGGAGGTTGTTCGGATCGCCTCATGTGCTTCCTGTGCATTTTTAGATTTTGTTTTATACACCTGCGGCTTGGATGGAACCGATGTTGAACCGTATTTATCCGCAATAAAGCCTCGTATTTCTTCAATAGCTTCAGCGGCCAATGTCACCGAATCAGTACGCATATATGTAATCAAACCCACCGCACCTTCACCAGTGTCAGTACCTTCATATAATTGTTGAGCAACACTCATGGTGCGTTGAGCTCCATAGCCCAGTTTACGTGAAGCCTCTTGTTGCAGGGTAGATGTTGTAAATGGAGCCGCTGGATTGCGTTTTCGTTGTTTTTTATCAACCTTGGTGACCAGAAGCTTGCTATCAGCTGCCTTGGTTAATGTGGCAACAACATCTGCTGATTGATCGGCCTTATTGACCGAAAACTGTGACAGCTTTTCACCTTTGTAATGGGTAAGCTTGGCGTCAAACTGTTGTTTATCAACTTCCGCATCAGCTTCAATTGTCCAGTACTCTTTCGGCACAAATGCTTCAATCTCAAGCTCACGCTCAACTATCATTCGCAAAGCCGGACTTTGAACTCGCCCAGCAGATAATCCTCGACGTATTTTTTTCCACAACAGCGGCGATAAGGTAAAGCCAACCAGATAATCCAGTGCTCGGCGTGCCTGCTGTGCATTCACCATATCCATTGATAATTCACGTGGATGGGCAACCGCATCATTCACCGCCTGCTTGGTGATTTCATGAAAAACCACGCGATGTGTTTCTTTATCCTTGAGGACACCACGCTTTTTTAATAATTCGAACAAATGCCATGAAATAGCCTCTCCTTCGCGATCCGGATCTGTCGCGAGGTATAAAACATCTGCTTTCTTCATCGCTTTGGCAATGGCATCGACATGTTTACTGTTGCGGTCAATCACCTGATACTTCATTGCAAAGTCTTTAGAGGGATCTACTGCACCTTCTTTAGGTAGAAGATCGCGCACATGGCCATAGGAAGCTAAAACCTCAACATCTTTTCCAAGATATTTTTTGATTGTTTTTGCCTTCGCAGGTGACTCTACAATGACTAATTTCTTTCCCATATGCCTTCTTACCAAAACCCCGCTGTCTTATACGATACTGCCCGCATATAACGGGCAGTATTTTGTGTGGTGATGCACTTGTGTGACTAATGAATAACGGCTTCCATATCTTCAAATACCAGATCTTCCATCCAGGCATAAGCAATTTCATGACCGGGCTGATAAAATAACACCATCAGCACTACCCACTTCATTTGTTCCAGATCAATTTCATCTGCATCCAGCGCCATAACCCGTTCGATAACAATCTCGCGAGTATCTGCATCCAACACACCGACCTGTTCAAGAAACAGTAAATAACCACGACAATCCACATCCAGTCGCTTCATTTCTTGTTCAGTATAAAAGCGCATTGACAGTTCAGGCATGCGTTCATCTGAGGCTGACTCGTCTTCTGCAACCACGGTCATGTTTTCCAGCCAATCAAAGGCTTTATGGATCTCTAATTCTGGAAAACCCACTCGCTCCAGCTCTGTTTCCAATGTGTCTTTATCTGGCTTGTTAACATCATCCGTGTCGATGTAATTTTCGAACAAATACAACAACACATCAATTACATTTTCTTTCATTGAGACCCTTTAGCGGCTGGTTTTTGGTTACCAGTTCGCACATAACGACCACCTGGCAACGATTCAACCTGACCTTGTAATTCTAGTAATAACAGCATGGAGGAAACTGTCTCTGCCGTCAATCCACATCGTTCTATCAACAGATCTATTTCTATCGGGTCGTACCCTAAAGTTTCAAATAGAATCTGGTAGTCGGCATCGACTTTGGGATCTTCATTCACTGTTTGTGCTGATGCTAAGTCAGTATCTATTTTTATACCCGCCAATGCACCCAACTCTTCTAAAATATCATTGGCCGTTTCCACCAACTTGGCACCTTCTCTGATTAACTGGTGGCAACCACGCGCGAGCGGATTATGAATTGAGCCGGGAATGGCAAATACTTCTCGACCCTGCTCCAGTGCCATTCGAGCAGTAATCAATGAGCCACTCCGAATGGCGGCTTCGACTATCACTGTTCCTAAGGATAAGCCGCTAATAATGCGATTGCGTCTTGGAAAATTTTCAGCTCGAGGTGTCGTGCCAAGCGGAAACTCTGACACGATTGCACCCCTGTGCGTAATGTCTTCTGCCAAATCCCTATGTGTAGCCGGATAAATAAGATCAAGTCCCGTTCCAATAACAGCAATGGTTTTTCCTTGCGCAGCCAATGCGCCTTGATGTGCTGCAGCATTGATACCCATTGCCATACCGCTGGTAATTGTAATGTCCCCTTTCGCAAGATAGTGCGCAAACTCAAAGGCTGTATCACGACCAGAACCTGACGGATTACGGCTGCCTACTACTGCTATTTGCCACTGAGACAATAAACTGACATCACCATGGACAAATAAAATGCTTGGTGGATCGGTGATTTGCTTTAATAATTCGGGATAGCGAGGGTCATGGAAGGTCACAATGTGTCTGTTTGGCTCTGAAAACCAAGTCAGATCTTGTTGTACTTGATCCCAGTTTGGCGTCAACAATGCTGAACGAGTTCGCTCTGATAGTCCTTGTGCTGCTTTTAGATTAGCAAAAACAGCTCGCGGATCAACGAACTGATCCAGTAAGCGCATAAAAGTAAATGGCCCAATACCAGGGGTTCTATGTATAGCTAGCCAGCATGCTAATAATTGCTGTTCTTCTGGAAATCTATTCAGAATAATGTCCTTTTATTCTGGTGAACGCACCTTATCATTCACATGAATCGCACGGTTAGCCTTCATAACGATAGCGTAACTGACTTTTTCAAACGTTTTAAATACCATGGCCACTCCCGCATATTCATCTGGCAACGTTACCGTATCTTTTTTGTCAGCCGTCACAGTGTCTTTAATTGTCTTACCCGCTTGATGTACGGATAGAACATGACCAACTTGCAGATCATCACGATCGCCACGGTTTAACACTACTATCTGATATTGGCCCACCTGCGAAACACCATCAAATACTGAGATAATATATCCATCTATCTGTTGATCCGGTGCCCGAGGAATAAAATTTGCCTCGTAGTCATCTTCTACTACAGGTAATAATTTATCGCCCATCAATACCTCACGAGTGGTCAGGCGCAGAGTTACTGTGGCAGGATCTCCCATTTCAGAAACCATAGCATCGGCAGTGTAAATAGCCTCATAGCCTAATAGTTCATCCGTTTCAGGATCTGTGTAAATTTTTCCGCCTCGGAACACGCTGTAATTTTTACCCTGCTGCTCATCAACACCACGGGCGTAAACAGTATCACCAGCACCAGAAATCAAACGCTCATCAGAACTGGCAACAATATAAGGTGCTGCTGCCAATACTTCTTCAGCCACGACTCGAGGCCGGGTTAAAAAGGGACGAATCGCCTCTAATGGAATGGTGGGAATCGCCTTTCCTAAAACCGTTTCACGTATTTCAGGTGACAATTTGACTGTGGTGCCGCGAGTTAATTCCAGAACTGGACGACCATCACGGTAAACCAGTGAAATAATGTCCCCAGGATAAATCAAATGCGGGTTTTCAATCTGTGGATTGGCATACCAGATATCGGGCCAGTGCCACGGGTGTTTTAAGAATTTACCTGAAATATCCCACAAAGTATCCCCTGAAACAACGACATGTCGTTTTGGATAATTTGGATTCAAATCGACTGTTTCCGCCATTGCTGGCACACTCAGTAATACAAAAAGCAAGCTTATAAATAAACGACGCATCATCGATAGATCCTCAATCGAAAAGCAAAATCAAGTTTTAAAGAATCAAACCATAATGAGTATAAGCGTAAACGCAATTCACTGCTATCGCAAATACATACTCTTTAATAACGTGAGGAACCTGTATGTTCGCAGCTGTATTTCCACAATTAAGGACTATATTTATCCTTACTAACAGTGCTATATTTTGCTTTTCATAAAATTGTCGATGGAGTTACATCATGAAGCGCATTATTTATACCCTAATCGGATTAACGGCTGTTTTTGGTGCCAGCACTGTATTTGCTGGTGATGTCGAGGCAGGTAAAGCCAAAGCAGCTATCTGTGCAAGCTGTCATGGTGCAAACGGTATCGCAACCATGCCTTCCTATCCCAACCTTGCAGGCCAAAATGAAGCTTATCTGGTTTCATCACTTAAAGCTTACCGTGACAAACATCGTAACGGAGGCATGGCAGCAATAATGCAAATGCAAGCAACAAGCTTATCTGATGCCGACATTGATAATCTTGCCGCTTATTTTGCCAGTTTAAAATAACTGCCATTAAAATTTACAAATTATAAAAGGGCGGCCAACGAGTCGCCTTTTTTATGCTCTCCGCATTACTATTTTTCAATCAGCCTCAACACCATATACAATATGCAACTAATCATTATCAACAAGGTCATAGACCACAGCTTCTATCAGATAGGTTTTTTATGGCTATAAGAAAGATTCTTCACTTTCCCGACCCTCGCTTGCGAAAAAAAGCGACTCCAGTCAAAAATGTTACCGACGATATTCGTCAGTTGGCAGATGACATGTTGGAAACCATGTATGACGCACCTGGTATTGGACTGGCTGCAACTCAGATCAACGTCCAAAAACGCGTCATCGTTATTGATATTTCAGAAGATAAATCATCTCCACTAGTATTTATCAACCCTGAAATACTTCTCAAAGAAGGTGAGCGTGAGCACGAAGAAGGCTGCCTATCCGTTCCTGAAGCTTATGAGGTCGTCACACGTGCAGACACTGTACGCGTTAAAGCACTTAATCGAGACGGAAAAACCTTTGAAATGGATGCAGATGAACTTCTAGCCACCTGTATACAGCATGAAATTGATCATCTTGATGGTAAGCTATTTGTAGACTATCTCAGCAACTTAAAGCGCCAACGGATTAAAAAACGCCTAGAAAAACACAACAAGCAGAAACTGTAGAGCAAACTATCATTATCATGTTAAAGGACTGCTGAGATGCGAATCATCTTTGCCGGCACACCTGAGTTTGCCGCAGAAACACTTAAAGCTCTACTTACCACTAAGCATGAGATCTGTGCTGTCTATACTCAGCCAGATCGCCCTGCCGGTAGAGGCCGGAAACTGACTGCAAGCCCTGTAAAACAACTTGCAATAGAACATGGTATTCCTGTTGAACAGCCTCTCAATTTTAAAGATGCGGAAGCGAAACAAAAACTGGCCGACTATCAGGCCGGTCTAATGATTGTTGTTGCTTATGGTTTGTTATTACCACAGTCAGTGCTGGATACGCCTACATACGGCTGCATTAATATCCACGCTTCATTATTGCCTCGTTGGCGAGGGGCCGCCCCCATTCAGCGCGCTATCCTTGCAGGTGATTCCGAAACGGGCGTCTGCATTATGCAGATGGAGGCAGGGCTTGATACTGGCCCAGTATTAGCTAGATCGACATGCCTCATCAGTCCTGATGATACTGCACAAACACTTCATGATCGACTAGCGGCTCTTGGTGCCGACACCTTGTTAACCTCACTACCTAATCTTATTGAGTTACAACTGAAAGCCCAGCCTCAAGATGATACGTTAAGCTGTTATGCAGACAAACTACGTAAAGAAGAAGCCACTATCAATTGGCAGCAATCTGCACAGGCCATTGCTCGACAAATTCACGCCTTTAACCCTTGGCCAGTTGCGCAAACCCAATGGCAAGACAAGATTTTTCGTATCTGGTCTGCATCTGCTCAAAAAGGCGGCTCAACTTCGGTGCCCGGTGAAGTTATCGCTGTCAACCGCCAAGGTATAGATGTCGCCACAAGTGATGGTGTTTTACGTTTAACGGAAATTCAGCTCCCTGGGAAACGAGCTATGTCCGTAGCCGACTTTCTGAACGCCAACACACTATCCATAGGGGAGCATCTTGGCTAAAACTAAGCAAAAACAGTCTGCACGAGCCAGTGCTGCTCGAATCATTGCTGAAGTTTTACAGCAACATCGCTCACTGAATGGTGTGCTGACAAAAACATTAATAATGTTACCTGAAAATGAACGCAGTCTTTGCCAACAGCTGAGTTATGGCGTACTACGCTGGCAACCACAGCTACAGGCTATCGCTGATCAGCTTTTAAAAAAACGCCTCAAAAAGAAAGACGGTGATATTTCAGCCCTATTGTTATGTGGCCTATATCAACTACGTGCGATGCGCGTCCCTGAACATGCTGCAATTTCAGAAACCGTCAATGCCTGTAAAACTCTCGGCAAGCAATGGGCAACAGGACTGATTAATGCCAGCCTCCGTAATTATCAACGTGAAAAAGTGACTCTTGAGAGTAGTGCGCTACAGCAGGACTCGGCCAAATATGCCCACCCGACCTGGTTGATTGAGCGATTCAAACTTGACTGGCCTGATCTATGGCAAGCATTACTTAACGCCAACAACCAGCAACCGCCCATGATGTTACGGATCAATCAGCAACACGGTAGCCGTGAACACTATTTACAGCAACTGCAACAAGCCAATATTACCGCCGAGGCACTTAAGCAAGCATCTCATGGTGTGTTACTGGAAACGCCTTGCGATGTTTATCAGTTACCTGGTTTTGAGCAGGGTGAGGTCTCCGTTCAAGATGGCGCTGCCCAACTTGTTGTCGATCTACTTGATATTAAAACCAATCAAAGAATTCTAGATGCCTGCGCTGCTCCTGGCGGTAAAACCTGCCACATTCTGGAAACACAACCCAACAATGACGTTATCGCACTCGACATTGATCCAAACCGACTACAACAAATTAAACAAAACACCGATCGACTTAACCTGAATGCAACGTTGATAGCCGCAGATGCCGGAAATGTCTCACTATGGTGGAATGGCCAGAAGTTTGATCGCATCCTAATTGACGCTCCCTGCTCTGGTACCGGTGTCATTAGACGTCACCCTGATATCAAGGTGCTTCGTCGACCAGAGGATATTGCCAATCTGGTTGAAAAACAACAGCAATTACTTGAAAATTTATGGCCTTTGCTCAACACTGATGGACTATTGGTGTACACCACCTGTTCAGCACTTAAACAGGAAAATGAGCAACAGATCATGGACTTTTTAAAACGACACCCCGAGGCACAGGAACAACCAGCTACTGATCCACCAGCTTCTAGAGCAACGATCGGCTATCAACGCTTACCGGGAGATGACAATATGGATGGATTTTATTATGTCTGCCTACGACATCGTTAAACGATTTGTCCTATTCAGTGTGGTACTGCTGCTCAGTTCCGGCAGCATTGCTGATGGCTTCAAAGTTCAATCTGCCCAGGTCCGCAAAGTTGGCAACGGCTATATTTTAAATGCCAACATTGAATACCCTCTCACTCCAAGAGTGAAGGAAGCCCTCTCAAATGGTGTCCCCATTACTTTTCAACAACAACTTGAACTTAGTCATTCAACCTCGCTGCTTGTAAAATTGTGGCAATGGGAAACTATACTGTGGACATCCACATTACGCTATGAACTACGCTACCATGCCCTATCAGAACAGTTCGTTTTGAAAGCACTTGATACTGGCCATCACCGCAATTTTCCATCACTAGCATCTGCGCTATCGGCACTTGGCACAATTAGCTCACTCAATTTGCCTCCAGAATACCTGAGCGATACCGATGGCCTTGTTCTAAAAATACGCAGCGGCCTCGATCTTCATGCCCTGCCAACACCGATGCGACCAGGCGCATTAATATCAACCAAATGGCAATTAACTAGCCCATGGACTATAGCGACATGGCCTTAAATTTAATCAAACGGTTAAGTTCTGGTACGGCACCTTATTTTTCACTGGCAGCGCTACTGCTAGTGTTGGCCTATTTAATGAGTGCTGCAACCGAGGATAGCTCACGATTAAATGACCTGTTTTTGATTATTTTCGGATTAGGTGTTCTCTGCCTTATTCTGCTCACAGCCATCCTGATACGTAGCCTGTTAAGACTTTACAGGGATTTCAAGCGTGAGGAAGTAGGTTCGCGTTTAACCGTTCGGCTAGTCAGTTTGTTTGTATTATTAATTCTGGTATCAACGACCATTGTTTACAGTTTTTCCGTTCACTTTCTGCATCGAGGCATTAATAGCTGGTTTGATGTAAATGTAGAACAAGCACTGGATGATGCCCTGGATCTCAGCCGATCTGCTTTTGGTATTCGAATGCGTACCCTGCTCAGGCAAACGAAAATGATGTCGGGTGTATTAAGAGATCTGCCCGAAGGTGACCTCAACCATAGCCTACGTGAACTTAATCAACTCAGTGGAGCACTGGAGCTCAGCGTCTGGTCAATCGATGGGCAACTCATTACTGCCAGTATAGAAAATCCAGCCATCATGGTACCTGCCAAGCCTAACGAAGCGATTTTTCGGCAATTACAACAGCAACAAGACTATATTAGTCTGGATCCCGGTGATAATGGTGAATTACAACTACGCGCCGCTGTGCTTATGCAAAAAAAACTGCCCTCTCACCCAGAGGATCTTGTCTTACAAGTGCTGTTTCCCGTCAATGAGCGCCTGAGCTCTCTTGGCAAAACCGTGCAAGATGCGTATACGGATTACAAAGAATTAAGCTATTTACGAAAACCTCTGATCACTATTTTCACGCTTACATTAAGTTTGATTGTACTGCTGACCGTATTAACGTCAATCTGGTTTGCTGTCTGGATCTCAAGACGGATAGTACAGCCCCTCCAAGAGCTGGCGGATGGTACGCAATCCGTGGCTTCTGGTAATTACAATACTCAAATCACCGTCGCGGGTCATGATGAAATTGGCTTTCTGGTTCGCTCTTTCAATCAAATGACGCAACGATTAACTCAGTCCCGTAATGCCACCCAAAGGAGTCATCGCTTACTGGAGCAACAAACCAACTACCTTGGAGCCGTACTAGGCAGCCTTTCCAGCGGCGTGATCACGCTTGATGATAAACAATTTTTAAAAACGGCTAATGTCGTGAGCAGCACAATTCTGGATATTAACTTACAACATCGGCTTGAAAGCCCCCTCAACAAACTTGCTGAAAACCAGGGTCACCTACAAGACTTCATTCAGATGATTTTCGTTAACATACAGCAGCATAGTAGCTGGCAGCAGCAACTGGATCTATACCCTGGCAAACGTCATCAAACATTAATGTGTCGTGGTACTCCTCTCCCTAGTGAATCCGGTTGGGTTATCGTCTTTGACGACATCACCACCTTAATACAAGCTCAACGTAGTGCTGCCTGGGGAGAAGTAGCTCGCCGGCTTGCACATGAAATCAAAAACCCTCTTACCCCCATTCAATTGTCTGCCGAAAGACTGCAGCACAAATATTTGCCCTTACTGCCTGAAGGCCAAACCGAGCCACTCAACAAGCTAACAAATACGATTATTCAGCAGGTTGATGCCTTGAAAGAAATGGTTAATGACTTTTCTGACTACGCACGAAACCCAGAATTACAGCTTAGTAATTGTATAATTTCTGACTTGATCAATAATGTTCTAGCCCTTTACCAGAGCAACTCCAAACATGAAATATCATTACTAGACGGCTCTCCATCTTTAACCGTAAAGTTAGATAGCAACCGTTTCCGGCAAGTACTGCATAACCTGATTAAAAATGCCATTGAAGCCAGTGAAGAAGCCGGACTTTCCGTCGTCGTTGAACTTAGTTATGATGCCATTCAATATAATCATAATAAGTGGCTGGAACTCAAAGTACGTGATCATGGCCCCGGTATACCAGAAAATATGATCAGCAAATTATTTGAACCGTACGCAACTAATAAAACAAAAGGCACTGGGCTCGGCCTTGCTATTGTTAAAAAAATTATTGAAGAACATCAAGGCATAGTATGGGCGGAAAACATCCATCCAGACGGAGCCTGTATAATGATCCGGTTACCTCTTGAGGATTCCACACCGTGAGCAATAGTAATATCACTGTTTTGGTCGTCGATGATGAGCCCGACATCCGCGAACTCATTAAAGATATTCTTGACGATGAAGGTTATCAGGTAGCAACCGCATCTGATGGCCAATCAGCGCGCACAGCTATAACGCAGCAACGTCCCCAGTTAATTTTGCTTGATATCTGGATGCCTGATATTGATGGTATTAGCCTGCTACGCGAGTTCATAGAACACGATCCACAATTAATTGTTGTTATGATGTCCGGCCATGGCACCATTGAAACGGCTGTCGAAGCTACTCGCCTTGGCGCCTGTGATTTTATTGAAAAACCACTATCAACTGCCAAACTCATCCGAAGTGTCGAGCTTGCATTGGAAAACCAAGCTAAAAAAGTCGAAAAACAACAATTTGAAGCGCCTGAACCTGTCGGCAAAAGTCCTCAAATCACCTTGCTCCGTGAGCAAGCAAAACGTGTGGCTAAACACAGCATGCCTATTTTATTACTGGGTGACAGTGGTACAGGCAAGCATTGTTTTGCTCACTACCTACATTCTCTAGGCCCCTTTTCAACAGGAAAATTTATTGAACTGACTCCTGAAACATTTCCACTGGACAGTCTCAAATTATCGTCCCTCACCAATAATAATTGTCTGTATGTTAATGAGGTGTCACTACTGAATGATAAGGCTCAGTCCTTGCTATTACATATGTTAGACAGCAATAAACTGAGTAATTGCCAACTGATTTTTGCCAGTCAATATTCCCTTGAACAAGCCGTCAACAATAGTCGTTTTCAAGAAGCATTGCTCTATCGACTCAACACGATTACTTTCGCACTGCCATTATTACGTGATCACATTGAAGATATTCCGGAGCTTATCCACCACTTTGTTGACCGACACACTACTCAAGAACAATTACCGTACCGCCACTTCACTGTTGCCGCTCAAAACAAGCTACGAAATTATTCATGGCCTGGTAACGTGCTTGAACTGAAAAACATCATCCAGCGATTATTGCTGCTCGGCGAAAACGATGATATTGATGAGTCTGCAATTGAAGGCACGCTGCAGTCATCAAAAGAGAGTCCGAGTGAA
>JAOUJZ010000047.1 GCA_029882915.1 Gammaproteobacteria bacterium
ATTATTTTCACGATGACGACTTTAAAAAGTGTCTGAATCATGAAGGTGCAACTCTATTCCGCTTTTACCTTAAAATCACTAGGAGACACTCCTGTATAAACCATGAGTTTTTCCTATTTATAATCTAGCAAGAACGAAAACTTTTTAAGATCAATCATTTGTGATGATATCGTACTTGAGAGCAAGCCGAACAAGCTCGACAGCTGTGTTGATCCCCAATTTATGTTTAATCAGTGTTTGATAATTCGCAGCGGTTTTAGCACTAACGTTAAGCGTGTTAGCTATTTCTTCGACTGTATGGCCTTCGGCTAATAAACGAAACACCTCAAACTCCCTCACTGTCAGACGTTGAGTAGGATTTTCTCGATCAACAACACTTTGCAAAGCAATTTTTTGGGCCATATCTGGACTCAGATAGGTGTTACCTGTCATTACTTCTCTAATCGCTGCGTCCAAAATATCTGTATCGACAGATTTTGCAATGTAGCCCACCGCACCGGCAGTTAATGCCTGAACGGCATAAGTAACATTTTCATGAATTGAAAACATGATAGCTTTTGCTGCTGAATTTCTGGTTAAAATGCGGTGTAGCGCTTCCAATCCACCCATACCGGGCATAGACACGTTCATCAAGGTGACATCAGGATTGAGTTCAGTAAACAATTGATAGGCATGCTCGCCACTTTCGGCCTCACCGACCACATCAATATCGGCTTTTTGTTCTAGCAAGTATCGAAAGCCTGAACGCACCACCGCATGGTCATCCACCAACATGATACGAATTTTATTCATAGTCCTTATTCATTCAAATTTAGGTTAATTCAAAAATAATAATATATCTTTCTCTGAAATTTAAATAAAGTGGGTCGTACCCCCATCAACTTACCAACAACTAAAATAAACATTTTTAGCAATGACAATACATATTCAACGTCAGCGTACCGATCGATATATTGCTGAACGTTTACGTTTACTCAATACTAACTGCCAAAGTTGGCCTTGGCGTGAACAGAAGAAACCAGCGCAAGTAAGTAGATAATATTTCCACCTCCAAATAAAGATCTGTTTCCATCGAGGCATACCGATAATCATTGGCCCGAACGCATATAAATCATGATGACTTGTCAAAGGAGATATCTACTTTTAATCTGTTAGACTTAACTTTAACTATCGCCTACCTTGGTATTACCTTGAATATGCCGCAACAGCAAACAAAGCCATTTACTATCAGGTTGTTTCCTTTTTCTCCCGATAATTTGAAAAATATTGATGCTTGGTTGCTGTCCGTTTTTGATTTAAAAATAGAATCTTATTCTCACATTAAATCCACAACGCACGACACTGCTGAAAAACACCTTTATGAATTAGCATGGAGAGGGCAACAGTTAACCAATGTATTTTTACGCTTCGCTAATATTCCTGCCTTTTATTCCAAAAAAGCATTCCAGCTCCATAAAGATAAAAGTCTAACATCAAATTTAAATGTTACTTTTCCTGTGGCTGATATAGCTAATATCCCTGCTAATGCCTATGAAATAGCCATTCGTTCGGCGTTTGAAATTCTTCAATGGATGACCGCAAACACAGAAATAAACTCTCAGCACACTCAACAACTTTATAAAATTGTTGATCAAAAGTGCCGCCTCCCGCTTAAGCGTTTTTTCACTGGTGGAAATTCGACATTACCTATTTTAAAAGCTGCCTATGATAAAAACATACCCTTTATTCATTTAGGATCGGGGGTATATCAATTAGGGTGGGGACGTCATTCACGTCAGATGTCACGTAGCACCACTGATAGCGATTCGGCGATAGGTTCAAGAACTGCCCAAGACAAGGTGAAAACCGCTTTATTGCTTAAAATGGCTGGCTTACCTTCACCCAGTCATATCAGTGTTAGATCACTAAATTCAGCTTATGATGCCGCTAAAAAATTAGGATGGCCATTAGTCTTAAAACCAACAAATTGTGATCGTGGCGAAGGCGTGACCATTGGAATAACAAATAATGAGCGGTTATCGACTGCCTTTGGTGTTGCCCGACAATTTTCAAAACGGGGGCCTGTGATTATTGAACGGGAAGTTGCCGGCACATGTCATCGACTTTTTATTAGTAATGGTCGCTTTTTATATGCTACAAAACGACACCCAATTTCAGTAACAGGTGATGGTCACCATACTGTCAGCCAACTTATCGCCGACAGTAATTCCAAAGAAAAAGCCAACCCCCCCTGGCTCAGGTCATACCAATACCCAAGTGATATTTTGGCTGTTGAAGCAATGTCACCCCAAGGCTTTACCATGTCGTCAATTCCCAAAACTAATGAGTCGGTTCCACTTCGACCGTTCCAAAGTGACGCATGGAATGCACCTCCAGAAGATGTGACTGCTGCCGTGCATCCCGACAATATAACGATTGCCGTCAGAGCGGCCAATCTGTTTGGTCTTTATAATGCAGGCATTGATATCATTAGCCCGGATATCAGTCAGCCCTGGCATAAAAACAATGCCATCATTAATGAAGTCAATTTTGCTCCGTTATTAGGTGGCACAACCATATCAAAAAGCTACTTGCCTAATTTTTTAGAACAATTTATTGATGGCGACGGCAGAATTCCTGTCGATGTTTTTGTTGGTGGTGAAGCTGCGCTTAACGTTGCAAAACAAAGGCAAAAGGATTATTTGTCGCAGGGCGTCAACAGCTGCTTAACCAGCCATAAGCTCACTTTGTATCTATCTGAAAACGAAATGGTCATGCCGTCTAACTATCTGGCACAGCGCTGTCTGGCATTGTTAACGGATAAAAAAGTAGGCGCCCTTATAGTCGTCGTACACACCAATGAATGTCTATTTAAAAGTTTGCCCTTTGACCGAATCAACAGCCTTACCAAAACTCATGGCGAATTAAACTCATGGGAAAACAGTGAACATCAACTAGCTACCGATGCCAGTGACACTGTCATCCATCATCTAGAACAGATGATTGCTCCATAGAACTGAAATTAAACTCTCATCAAGATAAGTGGTATTTTTCTGGTGGTTTTCTATAGTCCTCGTTACGATCAACGCCTTTTTTAGCGGATAATGGCTCTATGCAGTATTCTTCAACAAATTACGATGTGGTTATTATCGGAGCAGGTGCGTCCGGTTTGCTCTGTGCCTTTACCGCCGCGCAGCGAGGCCGTCGAGTTCTGGTGTTGGAAAAAGCCAATAAAGTAGGTAAAAAAATACTCATGTCCGGTGGTGGCCGTTGTAATTTCACCAATTATTTTGTTGATGCTAATAATTATATTTCTCGTAATCCACATTTTTGTAAAGCGGCATTGAACCGTTATTCTCAGTGGGATTTTATTAGCATGGTAGAGCGCCATGGCATTGAATATGAAGAACGTGAGCATGGTCAATTGTTCTGCAAACATGCTGCTAAAGATATTTTGAACATGTTGTTGGCAGAGTGTAATTTGGCTGGTGTCGACATTAAAACACACTGTGATATCAACCAGATTGAAGCGCTTGAATTAAAAGGCCATTCAGACAAACATCAGCTAGAAGATAAACGCAGTCGCTATCAAATCAAGCTTTCGCAGGGACACACTAAGCTGAGTGTAAACTGTCACTCTATGGTGGTGGCTACTGGCGCGCTTTCTATTCCCTCATTAGGGGGTAGCGGTCTTGGTTATGATATCGCCTCACAGTTTTCTCTAGCCATCACTAAGCGACAGGCTGGTTTAGTGCCTTTTATGTTCAGTGATAGCATGAAGTTTATGTGTGAACGTTTATCGGGGATAGCTCTGGAAGTTGAGGCCAGTTGTAATGACCATACATTCACTGAAAATTTATTATTTACCCATCGCGGTATGAGCGGCCCTGTCATATTACAAATTTCCAATTACTGGTATCCCGGTGATGAGATCAGTATCAACTTATTGCCCTCAATGAACGCCTCGCAATGGCTGCTTGAAGCCAAGAAAAAACATCATAAAAGCCGGCTGAAAACAGTGTTAAATAAAAAATTGCCCAAGGGCCTGGTGACTGAACTGCAAATACTTTGGTGGCCGTCATCTGCCGATACACCCTTAGCAGACTTTAGTGATAAACAACTGACCGCGATTGGGGAACTACTGAATAGCTGGCGCCTAAAACCATCTGCGACTGAAGGCTATCGTACTGCTGAAGTGACACTGGGCGGCGTTGATACCGATGGCATTAGCTCAAAAACAATGGAATCCAAACAACAGGCTGGCTTGTATTTTATTGGTGAAGTTCTTGATGTCACTGGTCATTTAGGCGGTTATAACTTTCAGTGGGCTTGGTCTTCCGGCTATAGCGCAGGTTCATTTGTTTAAGCTGCATGAACCAAGCATGGTAAAATTTCTCTATATAAACTCATCAATTCCTATCAAGCGACTCCCTTATGCTACGGCTCACTGAAATTAAATTACCGCTTAATCACACTGATGAAGATCTAGTAAATGTCATTGTTAACAAGTTAGAAATTTCACCAGATGAATTGCTGGGGTTTTCAATTTTTAAGCGCAGTTATGATGCTCGTAAAAAGGCTAACATCTTACTGATCTATCAGCTTGATATTAATCTCGGTCCCTCTGTCGAAAAATCGGTTCTAGAAAAGTTTTCCGGGCGATCATTTGTCAAACCCAGCCCCGATACCACATATCAATTTGTTGCTAAAGCGGCTGATGATTTCCCAGCTCAAAACCAGCAACGACCTATTATTATTGGATTTGGGCCCGGCGGCATTCTGGCTGCGTTAGTATTGGCACAAATGGGGTTGAAACCTATAGTCCTCGAGCGAGGGCAAGATGTCAAGCAACGCACCAAAGACACATGGAATCTGTGGCGAAAAGGCAAACTAAATACCGAATCTAATGTCCAGTTTGGTGAGGGTGGAGCCGGAACCTTCTCTGACGGTAAGCTGTATAGTCAGGTCAAAGATAAGCGTCATTTAGGTCGAAAAGTATTAACCGAATTTGTTAAGGCTGGTGCGCCTGAAGAGATATTAATGGTCAGTAAACCACATATCGGCACCTTTAAGCTGGTGAAGATGGTTGAAAACATGCGTGCTGAAATTATCGAGTTAGGTGGCGAAATTCGCTTTGATAGCAAAGTAGAAACTATTCATCGCCAGCCAACTACTGATGGTAATGGTCAAATCACAGGTCTTACCTTAAGTAATGGTGAAACCCTGCATAGCGATCATATTATTTTAGCT
Source organism: Gammaproteobacteria bacterium (assembly GCA_029882915.1). Classification (GTDB taxonomy): domain Bacteria; phylum Pseudomonadota; class Gammaproteobacteria; order Nitrosococcales; family Methylophagaceae. Next base: position 5,230 of record JAOUJZ010000047.1, read on the forward strand.
ATTGGTCATAGCGCCCGAGATACGTTTCAGATGTTACTGGATCAAGGCATATATATCGAAGCCAAACCGTTTTCTATTGGCTTTCGTATTGAACACCCACAATCGGTGATTGATAAAGCCCGTTTTGGTGATCAGGCCGGCAATCCGATTTTAGGAGCAGCGGACTATAAGCTGGTTCATCATTGTGATAATGGTCGTAGCGTTTACAGCTTTTGCATGTGTCCTGGAGGAACAGTTGTTGCTGCAACTTCAGAAAATGGCGGAGTAGTTACTAACGGGATGTCTCAATATTCACGCAATGAACGTAATGCGAATGCCGCTATCGTTGTTGGCATCGAGCCAGAACAGGACTATCCAGATCATGTTTTTGCCGGAATTGATCTGCAACGTAAACTGGAAAAACTCGCTTATGCGTTAGGGGGGGGTGACTACAAAGCACCGGCACAACTGGTAGGAGATTTTTTGCAAGACACACCCTCGACAGAATTAGCCAGTGTTATCCCATCCTACCAACCTGGAATTACCTTAGGTGATTTAAGCAAAGCATTACCCGCATTTGCTATCGCTGCCATCAGGGAAGCGATTCCAGTGTTCGATAATAAGATAAAAGGCTTTGCAATGAATGACGCCGTTTTAACCGGAGTAGAAACACGTACATCATCTCCCATTTGTATAAAGCGCGGTAAAGACTTCCAAAGCATCAATACAAATGGTTTATATCCCGTCGGTGAAGGTGCAGGCTACGCAGGTGGTATTTTATCTGCGTCGATTGATGGTATTAAAGCTGCTGAAGCCGTCGCATTAGATATTTTAAAACCCGTGGTGAACTGAAGGTCTTTATTTAAGCCCTCCTCGTTCAGGACTGGCCAGGTTAGCCAAATTCACTTATTACCAAGACGGTCGAATTCTCCCCATTTTGGTTCTGGCGCTGGCTCACTGATAGCCTCTGGCTGGGGTAGGTCCCAAGGATAAGATGACGATCGTTCTTTGTAGTCAACGATATATCGGCTCGGTATCACCTTGGATTTAGATGATTCTTTTTGTTCTTCTATCGTTGGCGCAGTCGCCTCTTGTGAGTCCGCCGAAGCAGGATCATCAAGCATCGCTTGTGTGTTTGCAACTGGCATCTTCGGTAGGTCAATTGCTTCACTAGGTTTATTTACTGTCTCTGGCACACCCTCTACATCAGAAACTTCTTCTTGGTTTTCTAATACCATTTCAGGAAGCTCTATCGTTCCTTCGGTAATAGTTTCTTCAAGATCTGCATCTTCTTCTAAAAATTCATCCTCTTCTTCAATCACTTCGGTTTTGACTGGTTCGGAAATTTTTTCGTCTGATGAAAAAAGCAGAACGGTGCCCACACCTATGCCGGCACCAAGCAATAAAATAGCCAAACCAATACCAATCTTGATTAAGGTTGGCTTAGAAATTTGCCATTTTTTTTGTGGTGAACCTTCTTCACCCTCTACTGATTCATCAGAGCCCTCTTCCAAAGGTTCATCTATTTCATTATCAGCCATTATCCATATCCTATATCGATGGTGTCAGTTAAGGTCCTAAACAACATCCTCAATTTTGATTCTGCCTCGTCTCCACTAAAATGAAGCAGAATTCATCAACCAAATAATAACAGATAATAAAGTGTGTTAGGCAGTATCGACTACTTGAAAAAAACGATAATTTTTATCGTGAGGTTTCCACCATAATTAATTGTCTTTGTCTCCTGCAATAAAATCCGGCTTGTCAATGTGAGTACTTTTCCTATCCAGCTTACCGACATCAAGAACAGGCGAAGCATCAATGTTCTGAGCATCCATCATATATGCAACTCGTTGTATTGCAGAAATAATCATAGTTTGCTCCCACCCCTCCAGCTCGCTAAATTGGCGGGTAAAATAATCTTGCAGCGGTAGTGGTGCAATTTTTAATATTTCTATTGCTTCTTCCGTCAGGTATGCATGAACCTTACGTTTATCTTTATCTGAGCGTTTCCGATAAACCAGATTACGCTTTTCCAATCTATCTAAAATGGTGGTCACCGTTGCCTGACTTAGACTGACGTCATTAGCCAGTTCTCCAATCGTGACCTGGCCTTTATTTCTAATAGCCTGAAGTAACAGAATTTGCGGTGCGGTCAGCCCGGTTGTTTTTGCCAAATGCTTTGAATGGAGATCCGTTGCCCTGATAACTCTTCGCAACGCAATCAATACTTCATCAATATTACCCAAAATCCTGCCCTTTCATGCTGAATCTAACAGCCGACAGTATAAACCACGATACCATTTTAGCTGTATTTATTGCGCCAGAAACAACGTTATTAAATGATAAATAAGGGAGGGCAATCTACCTAACAACCCCGTCAATATTTAGACATCTAAGAATTGTTTCTGTATCATTGCTTTTCAATATAACTTTATATGTCATACTGTTACAGTCACATCATGGTGTTCGAGCCGATTCATACGCCAATAAATTATATTGTACTGTAAATATATGAGTTGTCAGAGTTAATATGCAAACAGAACCAGAAACATCAATAATACTAAGAACACCGACTCCCGATGATGGCGCTTCAGTATTCAACCTGATCAGTCAGTGCCCTCCCTTAGATACCAACTCGATGTATTGCAACCTGATTCAGTGCTCTCACTTCGCAAACACATCTGCTGCAGCTGTTATCAATGAAAAATTGATGGGGTTTATATCCGGCTATCTTATTCCACAACGTCCAGATACTCTTTTTATCTGGCAAGTAGTGGTTGGTGAACAAGC
>JAOUJZ010000082.1 GCA_029882915.1 Gammaproteobacteria bacterium
CGACGCCATTGTTATATTTCGCTTGTTATCAGCTAGGAACTCAGTCTGGCGTAATTGTGACAGGTAGTCACAACCCAGCTGAATATAATGGTCTGAAAATTGTGTTAGCGGACAAATCACTCGCAGGTGATGACATACAGGCGCTTTATCAGCGAATTGAACAAGGTAATATTCTGACAGGTCAAGGCCATAAAAATGAGACCGATGTCATTGATAGCTACATTGAACGAGTGACCAGTGACATAACGCTGTCGCGATCGATGACTGTTGTAGTAGATTGCGGCAATGGTGTTGCAGGACTAGTGGTACCTAGGTTGCTGACAGCAATAGGCTGCAATGTGATTGAACTTTATTGTGATGTTGATGGGGCTTTTCCGAATCATCATCCAGATCCGGGTCAACCCGAAAACTTACAAGATTTGGTGACAGCGGTTAAACAAAGTGAGGCAGATCTGGGTCTTGCTTTCGATGGTGACGGTGATCGTATTGGTGTCGTTGATGTCAATGGTCAACCGATATGGCCTGATCGTTTAATGATACTGTTTGCGGCGGACGTATTATCACGCCGACCCGGTGCTACGGTCATTTATGATGTTAAAAGTACTAATCTGCTTGCAGATGAGATTACTAAAGCGGGTGGTAATGCGTTAATGTGGCAATCTGGACACTCGGTGATTAAAAATAAAATGCAGGAAACAGGTGCCCAATTAGCGGGTGAGATGAGTGGTCATATCTTCTTCAAAGAACGCTGGTATGGCTTCGATGATGCGTTATATGCATCCTGTCGTTTGCTGGAACTGTTGGCCAATGATTCCTCTGAACGGACACCAACGGAGATATTTGCTGCGACTCCTGATCGTGTTAATACACCCGAAATTGTGATTGCTATGCCGACAGCAGGGGAAGGTAAGCGGTTCATGCAACAACTGGCCGTTGAAGCCCAATTTGAGGATGCACAACTAACAACAATAGATGGTCTGAGAGCAGACTATCCAAATGGGTGGGGTTTGGTCAGAGCATCTAATACAGTATCTGGATTGACATTACGATTTGAGGCCAATACGGTAGAAGATCTGCGTTATATTCAACAACAATTCAAACAGCAAATGTTGCAAGTGAAACCAACGTTAGAGCTGGACTTTTAAAAAGAAAAAATAATGAGTTTAAATACACAAAGAGCATCACATATCGCTCAGGTTCTTACCGAGGCGCTGCCTTATATCCAACGTTTTTCAGGAAAAACATTGGTGATTAAATACGGCGGTAATGCCATGGTGGATGAGGAACTGAAAAACAGTTTTGCACGTGATGTGGTGCTCTTAAAAGCAGTGGGATTGAATCCTGTTATTGTGCATGGCGGAGGTCCACAAATTGGCGAATTGCTAGCGCGTATCGGCAAGGAAAGTGAATTTATTGGCGGTATGCGGGTTACCGATAGTGAAACCATGGATGTGGTGGAAATGGTATTGGGTGGTCAGGTCAATAAAAGCATCGTCAACCTGATTAATACCCATGGTGGTCGGGCAGTGGGACTGACGGGTAAAGATGGTGGACTGATTTGTGCTGAAAAGCTGCATGTGGCTGCTAACAGTGATGATCCTGCTATCAATGTATCCGAGTTGATTGATTTAGGTCATGTCGGCAAGGTTAAAAGCATTGATACCAGCGTTATTGATATGCTGATTCACAGCGACTTTATTCCAGTTATTGCCCCTATCGGAGTCGGTATTGATGGTGCCTCATACAATATTAATGCGGATCTGGTGGCAGGGAAAATAGCCGAAGTACTGCAAGCAGAAAAACTCATATTACTAACCAATACCGCAGGCTTATTAGATGGCGACGGCAATTTATTGACAGGCCTGAATGCAAAACAGGTCAATGATCTGATTGACGAGGGTGTGATTTACGGTGGCATGTTGCCCAAGATTGGCTGTGCGCTAGATGCGGTACAGGCGGGTGTAACCAGTGCACATATTATCGATGGTCGTG
>JAOUJZ010000021.1 GCA_029882915.1 Gammaproteobacteria bacterium
GCGTATGATCCATCAACACAAGGGCTAACATCGCTTCTGCAATAGGTGTGGCACGAATACCAACACAAGGGTCATGGCGACCTTTGGTGACGACTTCAACCGCTTCTCCTTGAGTGTTGATACTGCGGCCAGGAATGCTCAGGCTGGAGGTGGCTTTAAGGGCCATGCTCACCAGAATATCCTGGCCACTGGAAATTCCTCCCAGAATGCCGCCAGCATTGTTGCTCAGAAAACCTTCTGGAGTGATTTCATCACGATGTTCCGTACCTTTTTGGGTGACTGAGTCAAATCCCGCGCCGATCTCAACACCTTTAACGGCATTAATACTCATCATGGCATGGGCAATTTCAGCATCGAGTCGGTCAAAAATAGGTTCACCTAAACCTGGAGGCACATTGCGAGCAATGACATTGATACGGGCACCGATGGAGTCGCCTTTCAATGCTTTCATGTAGTCTTCGAGTTGCTGTTCTTTGTCAGGATCCGGGCAGAAAAAAGCACTTTTTTCAAAATGTTCCCAATCAAATTTTTCAGTCACAACAGGTCCAAGTTGAGCTAAATAACCCTGAATTTCAATACCATAACGTTGACGTAAATATTTTTTGGCGATGCCACCAGCTGCCACTCGCATAGCCGTTTCACGCGCTGAAGAACGACCGCCTCCACGATAATCACGAACGCCGTACTTTTGATGGTAGGTATAATCGGCATGGGCAGGACGGAACTGATGCATGATATTGCCATAGTCTTTAGAACGTTGATCGGTGTTTTCGATCATCATTCCAATCGGTGTGCCTGTTGTTTTTCCTTCAAATACACCAGAAAGGATTTTGACTTGATCAAGCTCCTGACGCTGTGTTTCATAACGAGATTTTCCGGGACGACGGCGATCCAGATCACCTTGTAGATCGGCCTCAGACAATTCAAGCCCGGGAGGGCAACCATCAACAATACAACCCAATGATGGGCCATGGCTTTCGCCATAAGTGGTGACTGTGAATAATTTTCCGATGCTGTTGCCTGACATAGTGAAATCTCAAAAATTCTTTAAACAATATATAGAGTAGCAAATCCGAGGAAAGCCATAAATCCCACCACATCAGTAACTGTAGTTAAAAGCACGCCTCCCGAAAGAGCGGGGTCGACACCTATTTGTTTCAAGAACAGTGGAATGGTGACTCCCGCCAAAGCTGCAGCGATTAAATTAATAATGATGGCAGTACCGATTAACAGACCAAGTTCGAGACTGCTAAACCAGAATATAGTCACAATTGCGATTGCGATCGCCCAAATAAGTCCATTGCTAGCACCGACAGCCAGTTCTTTACGCAATAACCAGCGTTGGTTTTGATCGTTGAGTTGTCCTAATGCCATTGAACGAATAACAAGGGTGAGGGTTTGGCTACCTGCGACACCACCCATGCTAGCAACGATAGGCATTAATACTGCTAATGCCACTTGTTTTTCGATGGTGGTATCAAATAATCCGATGACCCATGATGCTAAAAAAGCAGTCAGCAAGTTAACACCTAACCATAAGGAACGCCGATGAATGCTTTTTTTAACTGGCGCAAAGGTGTCTTCATCTTCGCCAAGACCGGCCATACTTAACATTGAATGTTCAGCTTCATCACGAATCACATCAACCACGTCATCAATCGTGATGCGGCCCAAAAGGTGATTGTCTAAATCAACAACCGGTGCCGAAATAAGATTATGTTTTTCAAATCGATGGGCAACATCACTATCAGACATATTGGCTGAAATTGCCTCTATCTGATGTGACATGACTTTACTCACGGTGAGTGAGCGGCGGCGACTGACCAGTTGAGCAAGCGGTAGTGTGCCAAGATATCTATCGTTGTGATCAACAACATAAAGGCTATCAGTATTACTGGGTAATTCGCCCAGCATTCGTAAATAGCGTAAGACGACCTCGAGCGTGATATCTGAACGGATGGTGATTACATCCGTATTCATCAGACCACCAGCGGTATCTTCCTCGTATGCAAGAATGGTTTCAACGCGACGGCGATGTTGGACATCCATCGCACGTAACACTTCCCGCATGACATGCTGTGGTAGCACTTGCAGAATGTCGGCGACATCATCGGCATCAAGATCTTCTGTTGCACTGACCAGATCAGCGGTATCCATGTACTGAATTAAATCAGCTCGTACATCTTCACCGACATAGGCCAGTACATCACCGCGCAGATCCGGATTAATAATCGGCCAGCAGATTTTTCTTTCAGAAGGAGGTAATGATTCCAGTAAGTGTGCAGTTTCGGCAGGATGGAGACTGGCTAATAGTCTGCGCATACGTATGAATCGACCACTTTTTAATGCTTCTGCAAGCGTTTCAATGGGTTGATTAACGGCGTGTTGTGGATCTAGCTCAGACATAATCTGCTCTCAAAGGACGGCGATACTCAAGAAAAAAGCGGGTTCAGATTGTTATTCTAGCCTGCTTGTTGTCAGTCTGGGTAGATAAATATTAGTGTTTATGTATTGGACTATTAATTTTTTCCAATAATATATCGGCGTCGAATGGATCGGCCATATTCATGATTTGTAGGGTATTGCGAGGTAATTGAGTTAAATCCGTTTCATTGATCACCTGTTTGATTTCTAGTAAGGCATTAGGGTGCATACTGAAATGTTCCAGCCCCATGGCAAGCAACAGCCTGGTATAGCGCGGGTCACCGGCCATTTCGCCACACATTGAAACCGGAATATTGTGTTTTTTCCCAGCTTCCAGAGTTGCATGAATTAACCGTAATACGGCTGGATGCAGTGGATCATAGAGATAGTTAACGTGGTCATCGATACGGTCAATAGCCAGCGTGTATTGAATAAGATCATTGGTACCTATCGATAAGAAATCGACCTGCTTGGCAAATATTTCAGCACATACTGCACTGGCAGGAATTTCAATCATCACACCGACTTCAATATGAGGATCATAGGCCAAGCCTTCATTTTTGAGTTCTTGCTTACAACGTGTTAACAGAAATTTAGCCTGAAGTAGTTCCTGTTGTGATGAAATCATGGGAAACATGATTTTGATTTTGCCATAGGCAGACGCACGTAATATTGCCCGTAGCTGGGTGCGAAACATATTAGGTTGTTTTAAACACAATCGAATAGCGCGTAAGCCCAATGCAGGATTGGTTACTGTAGGGCCGGTACTACGGCCACCATCAACCGTTTTATCAGCGCCCAGATCAAAGGTGCGAATGGTGACCGGGCTATTATTCATGCTTTCTACAACGTCACGATAAGCAGCTAGCTGCTCCTCTTCTTCAGGAGGAGACGTACGGTTCATATATAGGAACTCGGTACGATATAACCCTATGCCTTCAGCCCCGGCATTACTGATAGTGCTGATGTCATCAGGTAATTCTGCATTGGCAAGTAATTTGATGGCTTTATCATCTTTGGTTTTAGTCGGTTGCGACTTGTAGCGACTGAGAGAGGCAATATGTTGCTCAAAAGAGATGAGCCGTTGCTGATATTCAGCAATAGTGGCCTCATCGGCGCCGGCAATCAGGGTGCCGGTTTCGCCATCAATAATGAGCAATTCATTATCCTGAATATAACGCCGTACTGATTCAATACCAATGATTGCTGGAATGCCTAAGCTACGAGCTAGAATAGTGGTGTGGGAGGTCGCGCCACCATGTTCAGTGACAAAAGCAGCAATTCCCTGATGCTGCATCAATACTGTATCTGCTGGGGTAAGATCTTCAGCGATAATAATGTGGCCTGTTAGGCGGTCATCTAATATTTCATCACCCATGACGTCTTCATCCGCCAAAATACGATGAATACGGTTAACGACATGATCAATATCATCCTGACGGGTTTTTAGATAGGGATCATCCATTTCATTGAAGACATTGATGAGTGCATCACGTTGTAGCTGCATGGCCCATTCAGCATTACAATGACGAGTTCGAATCATTTCTATGGGAACAGTGGTCAGTGACGAATCATTAAGCATTAATAAGTGCGTATCAATAAAAGACGACACGTCAGTGGGCGCATTAGCTGGTATATGATTACGAATCGCTTTGAGCTGCTCTCTTGCCTGCTCAATAGCATTGAGTAGACGATCCACTTCCTGTTCTACACTAAATACAGGAACGAGGTATTCCCGAACATCCGGTTGATTGTGAAATAAAATATGCGCTTTACCGATTGCAATTCCACGCGAAACACCAATTCCTTGTAATTCGAGTGTCATTCACCTTCCCCAAAGTAGTCATTAATGAGCGCACCAATTTGCTGTAATGCTTGTTCAGCATCACCGCCTTCTGCATGGACATTAATTTCAGTGTTTTTAGCAGCCGCCAGCATCATCAGGCCCATAATGCTTTTGCCATTAACGGTGCGACCATTACGAGATACTTTAATGTCACAATCAAATTGTGATGCAGTAGTGACAAACTTAGCTGCTGCACGAGCATGCATACCCAGTTTGTTAATAATAGTAAATGTTTGTTCGCTCATGAAGAATACCCTGTGTAATGACAACGAACAATGCCTTCCTGACCACCTGTAATGGCTTTATTTTCGAGTTCATCAAGACTTAGGTTGGGATAATTTAACACCCGGATCAGCATGGGAAGATTAAGTCCTGACACAATGCGAATATCATCGCGATCAGAGACGGCACAGGCGATATTACTGGGTGTGGACCCGAACATATCGGTCAAAATAAGAATGCCATTGCCTTGATCCAGTCCTTTAAGTTCAACATCAAGTTGCTGTCGGATACGATCAGGATTGTCCTTGGTCTCAATCGAAATGACTTTGGTGGGTAACGGGCAGCAAGACAGCATTTGGCGTGCGGTATTGATGAGTTCGGTACCGATTTGGTTGTGAGAGACGATTAATATGCCTACGGTCATGAGTGTTCTCTGTGTTTTAGCAATATAACAAATATTGAGTACTTATTTTTTGACATTGTCTTTTGTAACCGAGTTCATTGAAGGGTATTAGCCATCTGATGTCGTTGACGTTGACGAAGGGTTGTCTCGGAATGATTATTCTTTTCCTGCATCGCTAACCATGTTGTAAGTCGGTGGTGTAGTGATGATGGATTGTGTATATCTAATACTAGACATGGAAATGCTTTTCCACAAACTGTGTAGTGAGATAAGTCTGGCGTGAGCGCTACGGACAGTTCAGGGTTGGCCTCTAAACAGATGACAAAGTCTAGTCTGGATTGAGATGTCCATGCATTCAATCCAAAAATATCTGGAACTGAGATAATGCCCAGTTCCCTGCTATGTAACAGCTCAGACAACATGTCAGGACAATGTCCCACAACGTGACCCTGGGCATTGATTTCAAAATCCACCACATCATCAGCAATGAGCTGGTGACCATGATGGAGTAGTTCTATTGCGAGACTACTTTTACCTATCCCTGCTTTGCCGATAATCAATACACCCTGACCAGAAATAGTCATTAGTACACCATGATGATTTTCTATCAGGCCTTGGATTGTCATGGTGACTTAGTCGTCGTCAATGGCCAGTAACAAGTCAAACATTATTTCAGGATCAGTCGTGTCACGTATAGATTGACAAATTTGTTGATCCCTAAATATGGTGACCAGTCTGGATAAATGTTCAAGGTGATGGATACTGTCATCTACAGGCACTAATAAGCCAAAGACGATATCGACAGGTTGATTGTCAGCAGCTTCATAGTTGACGGGAGATTCCAGAGTCATCATGGCTGCAATAGTGTGCGTGATGCCGGGGATGCGGGCGTGCGGTATAGCAACGCCCTTACCCAGACCAGTACTGCCCAAACGTTCACGTTCAAGTAGTGCCTGAAAAATTTTATCTGCTGTGACAGCCTCAGTATTTGTAGCCAAAAGATGGCTGATATTCTCGATAACACGTTTTTTACTGGATGTGGTGTTATCTCGGCAACGAATGTTACCAGCATTGACGAGTAGTGAGGCGATAAGCATGATAAGACTCGTTTTTAGCTAGCGTTATGTTTCATATCGGCACCATGAGCTTGATGATGATTTTTAATTTTATCTTTGTGTTTGATAATTTGACGATCTAACTTTGAAACTAAATGCTCAATGGCAGTATACATATTTTCATTTTCATCGGAGGCGAACAAGTCGGCGCCACTGACATGGACGGTTGCTTCCGCTTTTTGACGTTGTTTTTCAACAGTCAGGACAACATGAACATTGGTCATATGATCAAAATGACGTGTGAGTTTTTCAAATTTATTGTTGACGTGATCACGAAGACTATCTGTGATTTCAATATGTTGTCCGCTTAGGTTTAATTGCATAATGCATTACTCCGGTTGATAAATGAAAACTGGTTTACACCAGTCGCTTGCGTTCGTTTGATGGTGGTATCGCCAATGTTTCACGGTATTTAGCGATTGTTCTTCGAGCTACTTGTATTCCTTGATCCCCTAGAATGTCAGCTATTTTACTGTCACTGAGTGGTTTTCTAGGATTTTCTGCCAGCACCAGTTTTTTAATAATAGCGCGAATAGCGGTGGCAGAACATTCACCTCCACTGTCTGTGCTGACATGACTGGAAAAAAAGTATTTCAATTCATATATACCACGAGGGGTATGTAAATATTTTCTGGTAGTGACCCTGGAAATCGTTGATTCATGCATCTCAACTTCTTCAGCGATATCATGCAGAACCAAGGGGCGCATGGCCTCATCGCCATGATCCAAAAAGCCTTTTTGGCGTTCAATAATGGCTGTAGCCACTTTAAGCAGAGTTTCATTACGGCTTTGTAAGCTTTTTAGGAACCAGCGCGCTTCCTGAAGGTTGTTTTTTAAATAAGTATTCTCGGCGCTGTTATCAGCACGTTTTATAAGTTGTGCATAATGCTCTGCCACATGTATACGCGGGGTATTATCTGGATTTAGAGACAATTGCCACTGCCCTTGAATTTTTTGCACGTACACGTCAGGCACAATATATTCAGTTGTATCTGTTTGTATTTGGTTGCCGGGACGAGGATTTAACAGCTGAATGAGCTTGACCAAGTCGGTGAGTTGATCGTCATTGATCTTTAAAGCGCGTTTGATTTGGAGATATTCACGATCAGCCAGAGTGTCGAGATGATGTTCGACTAGCGTTGTCAATAAATCTAAATGAGGGGTTTCCTTATCTAGCAGGCTAAGTTGAATTAACAGGCATTCACGTAAATCACGAGCACCGACACCAACAGGATCGAAATGCTGGATACGATGGAGAACGGCTTCAATTTCATCGGGTTCTGCTGAATATTCATCGCCAAGACTTTGTTGGATTTCCTCCACAGAGCTTTTCAGATAACCATCATCTTCAATGGAATCGATAATGATAGTTGCAATGGCTTGTTCAAGTTCTGAAAAAGGGGTGAGTTGCATTTGCCATAACAAATGATCTTGCAGGTTGTTACCACTTTCATCTTCATTATCACGTTCTAATCCACTTGAGTCAGAGGATTGTGAATGCATAGTGATGGGAGCGCTATCGAAAGTATCTTCCCATTGACTATCAACAGGCAGTTCATCCGGAATGTCAGCATGTTCTAGCTGACTGATTTCCTGACTAGCGGCTTCTACTAACTCACCAGCTTCGGAACCATCTGGAGTTTGATCGTTATGATTAAACTCAAAGTCTTCTTCAATTTCAAGTAATGGATTGGTTTCCAGTGCTTCTTGAATTTCAGTTTGTAATTCAAGCGATGAAAGTTGCAGTAAGCGAATGGCTTGCTGCAGTTGTGGGGTCATCGATAGGCTTTGGCCTACACGTAGCTGTAATGAGGGTTTCACAGATGATTCAGGAAAAACGTTGCGTTCATATGATTATGTTACCGCAAAGATTATGCCATTGACTATAGTCTTGGAATAAAAAAAGTTAATCATTTTTAAAAAACAGTAACTGCAGTAGATTTAAAGCTTAACCAGATGTTGTCACCCAAAGTGAGGTTAAGACTGAGCAGGGACTCAGGGCTTATAATGGCATGAAAACGCTCGCCACAATCAATAGTGAGTCGGACGGTATTCGCTTCTTCAGCAATGAGTGTCAAGCGTCCCATAAAATGATTGCGCATACTGGATTGCAGTTCATGAGTGGAAATAATAATTTCGAGAGGATCGATGGCAATATGGCGTGCATTGCCCAATTCACTGGTGGTATGGATTTCCAAGCGTCCGGTATCAAATATGTGATCGTGCAGTCGACCATGAAAAAGGTTGAGTAGGGGTGCCGAAGTGGTTTTTCCGGCAACTAGATTGATGGTTGTATCTGCCAGTGCTAAGCCCTGCAAACGATTATGGGTAGAAAAAATGACCGTTTTACCGGGTTGCTGGGCTAGTTTTTCAATAATACGTTCAAGTTGTTGGATATGATTCTGATCAAGGTGAGAGAAAGGCTCATCCAATAGCAGAATATCTGGTTGATAGGCTATAGCGCGTGCAATGGCGGCACGTTTTAACTCACCACCGGACAGGGTGTTTGCCGCTTGTTTGGCAAGATGATTGAGGTTAACCAAATTAAGAGCTTGCTGGGTTAATTCTGGACGGTGTTGCCGATCAATACCCTGTAGCTTAAGAGCGAGCTGAATATTGTCGGTCACTGTGCCTGACAATAAAAAAGGGTGTTGTGAAACATAACCAATAGTACGGCGCTGTCTGGACGACAAAGGGAAGGCAGTTTTTTGATCTGCTAACAGCACTTCACCTTCAGATGGCTGACTGGTGAAGGCCAATACATCTAGCAGGGTTGATTTGCCGGCTCCGTTATCACCGAGTAATGCAATACATTTATGAGCAGGTAAGGTGAGCTGAGGAATGTCCAGCACGCATTGCTCATTTCGATGAACTTTGATGTTGTTGAGTTGATAGGATGAGATCATGATGGCGATCTTTGAAGCCAGGACAACAGAAAATTAATGATGAATGCGATCAACAACAATAAGATGCCCAATGCTAAACCTAATTCAAAATCCCCTTTGCTGGTTTCAAGTGCTATGGCAGTGGTCATGGTGCGGGTAAATCCTTCGATATTTCCACCTAACATCATGGCAGCACCGACTTCGCCGATGGCACGTCCAAACCCTGTGATGATGGCAGCGAGGATTGCAAAACGAGTTTGTTTCACTATCTGGATAAACAGTGAATATGGGTTTGCTCCCAGGCTTAACAGGGTGGGTATTAGTCGTGGATCTGCAGATGTGACTGCTGTGATGGTCAGGTTCATCATGATGGGAAAGATAAGGATTGCCTCGGCAATGACCATAGCTGTTGGTGTATAAAGCAAGCCCAAATTCCCCAGGGGTCCTAAACGACTGAACAACCCATAAAGCAATAAGCCAATAACAACCGTAGGCATAGCCATTAAGGTATTTAGTAGATGTTGGATAAACTGCTTACCAGAAAATTGATGCTGGGCCATAGTTATCCCGGCAGGGATGGCTAGGCTGGCAGCTATTAAGGCAGCAATAAGGGAAATCGAAACCGATGTGGCAACAATTTGATAAATGTCGCTATCAAAGTGAGTGACCAATGCCATTGCAGCCAGCAAAGAGTCGATAAAGTAAGTCATACCATATCGCTTTTAGTGGTGATGGTTAGGCGTTGATTAAGCCAAGGCGCTGGCAAATAGTGAGGGTTGGATCGGTTCGATTCATGGTATAGAAATGTAAGCCTGGCACACCTTTTTCAATAAGTTTTTGGGTAAAGTCAGTCAGAAAATCCAGAGTAAAAGCCTGTAGTGATGCCGTATCGTCATTGAAAGCTTCCAGACGCTTACGTAACCAACGAGGAATCTCAGCACCGCATCCTTCGGAGAAACGCGCTAATTGTGAGAAGTTATTGATCGGCATAATGCCAGGAATAATAGGGATCTCAATACCACTTTTCTGGCAGCGATCAACAAAATAGAAGTAGGCATCAATGTTATAAAAATATTGTGTTAAAGCACTATCTGCACCCGCATCCACTTTGCGTTTAAAATTAGCCAAATCAATATCTGCTGATGGTGCTTGAGGATGCACCTCAGGATAAGCGGCCACTTCAATCGTGAAATGGTCTCCAGTTTCCTTGCGAATAAATTCAATTAATTCGCTGGCAAAACGGAAATCGCCTGGAGCACGCATGCCTGATGGTAAATCGCCGCGCAACGCCACAAGGCGCTGAATGCCATGTGACTGGTAGGTGTTGAGTAGATTGCGAATGCTTTCAGCGGTGGAGCCGACACAGGATAAGTGCGGCGCAGCATCAATTCCGGTAGTTGCAGCGTCTTGTTGAATTTCTACTACTGCATCCAGCGTGTTTTCCTGAGTTGAGCCGCCAGCCCCGAATGTTACCGAGTAAAACTCCGGTTTTAGTGGTGCAAGCTGTTGACGCACCTCACGCATGTTGGCGATCCCTTTGTCTGTCTTGGGAGGAAAAAATTCGCAGCTAATGGTGAGTGTATTTGTCATGGTTCAAAGTCACAGAAGGATTGGAAAAGGGCCAACCTGATGGTCGGCCCCTTGTTTTCTTTAATAACGATAATGTTCAGGCTTATACGGACCGTTTTTATTTAGATTGAGGTATTCAGCTTGTTCTGCAGTTAATTCCGTTAGGTTGGCACCGATTCGACCTAAATGCAGTCGCGCTACTTTTTCATCCAGAGATTTAGGTAACACATAGACTTCATTCTTGTAATTATCGCTGTTATGCCATAATTCAATTTGTGCCATCACTTGATTGGTGAAAGAAGCAGACATAACAAAACTTGGGTGTCCTGTCGCGCACCCGAGATTAACTAAGCGGCCTTCAGCCAACAAGATAATTCGTTTGCCATCAGGGAAAATAATATGATCGACTTGTGGCTTGATGTTTACCCATTCATATTGACGTAATGAAGCGACATCGATTTCAGAGTCAAAATGACCGATATTACATACGATGGCTTCGTTTTTCATGGCTTTCATATGGCCATGATTGATGACGTTAATATTTCCTGTGGTGGTAACAAAAATGTCACCTAGGGCAGCAATATCATCCATATTCACAACGCGATAGCCTTCCATTGAAGCTTGCAGTGCACAGATAGGATCAATCTCAGTGACCATAACGGTCGCCCCCATGCCTTTGAAAGCCTGAGCACAGCCTTTACCCACATCTCCATATCCCAAAACAACACAAATCTTACCAGCTACCATTACATCGGTAGCCCGTTTAATGCCATCTAGCAGGGACTCGCGGCAACCGTATAAGTTATCAAACTTGGATTTTGTTACTGAGTCATTGACATTGATAGCAGGGACTTTCAGGCTACCATCTTTCATCATTTCGTATAAACGATGGACGCCTGTTGTAGTTTCTTCTGACAGACCCTTAACGTCGGCCAATAATTCAGGATATTCATCATGCATGATTTGAGTTAAATCACCACCGTCATCCAGAATCAGGTTTGGACGCCAGCCATCAGGCCCAAAGATAGTTTGCTTTATACACCAGATAGCTTCCTCATTAGTTTCGCCTTTCCATGCAAATACCGGAATATCCTGTGCGGCAATGGCGGCAGCAGCTTGATCCTGAGTCGAGAAGATATTGCATGATGACCAACGTACTTCAGCACCTAAATCAATTAGTGTTTCAATGAGAACTGCAGTTTGAATCGTCATGTGCAAGCAACCGGCAATTCGTGCGCCAGCCAGTGGGTTTTTTCCCGCATATTCTTCACGAATAGCCATCAAACCAGGCATTTCTGTTTCAGCAATTTTAATTTCTTTTGCGCCCCATTCAGCAAGGCTGATATCTGCAATTTTATAATCGGGTGTCAGATTTTCAATCGGTGATGTCATGTTTACTAGTCCTTAATATAGTCAATATAGTCTGTTTAGATGCCAGCAGCATCACGTAAGGTCTCTGCTAGGTCAGTACGTTCCCAGGTGAATTCCGGTTCTTCACGACCAAAGTGTCCATAAGCAGCAGTCGCTTGATAAATTGGACGGATCAAATCCAGCATTTTTACCAGACCGACTGGACGTAAATCAAAGTGTTTACGAACCAACGCTTCCAGTTTATCTTCAGCAATCTTTCCAGTGCCGAATGTTTCAACGCTGATGGAAGTCGGTTGTGCAACACCAATGGCGTAAGACACTTGAATTTCACAGCGATCAGCTAAACCTGCAGCAACAATGTTTTTGGCAACATAACGACCGGCATAGGCGGCACTGCGGTCGACTTTAGATGGGTCTTTACCTGAGAAGGCGCCACCACCATGTCGAGCCATGCCGCCATAGGTATCAACAATGATTTTACGACCGGTGAGTCCTGCATCACCTACTGGGCCGCCAATAATAAATTGACCGGTTGGATTGATATGAAATGCCGTATCTTTAGTTAACCATTCAGAGGGAAGGGTTGGCCATATGATTAATTCCATTACCGCTTCTTGAAGATCTTTTAATGACACTTCAGGGTTGTGCTGAGTGGAGAGTACAACTGCATCAATGCCAACAGGTTTGCCATTTTCATAAACAAAGGTGACCTGACTTTTGGCGTCAGGACGCAGCCATGGCAGAGTACCGTTCTTTCTTACTTCTGCCTGACGCTTAACCAGACGATGAGCATAAGTGATTGGGGCTGGCATCAACACATCGGTTTCATTACTGGCATAACCAAACATCAGACCTTGATCACCTGCACCCTGATCTTCAGGTTTATCGCGGTCGACGCCCATGGCGATATCAGCAGACTGTTTACCGATTAGCGACATGACGGCACAAGTCTCACCATCAAACCCAACATCAGAACTGTTATAGCCGATATTGGTGATGGTTTTACGTACCACCTCTTCTAAATCAACCCAAGCAGAGGTGGTAATTTCACCAGCAACAATAGCCGCGCCTGTTTTGACCATCGTTTCACAGGCAACACGGGCATGGGGATCTTGACGTAAGATTTCATCAAGTACGGCATCAGAAATTTGATCGGCAACTTTATCGGGATGACCTTCTGAAACAGACTCAGAGGTAAACAAATGTTGTGTCATAGGATGTCCTATTTTTGAGATTTGGTATTTTAAAGTTAAGAATTATACTTCAAATATCACAGGAGATAACCCTTCGTTATGTAATGAATCAGTAGATGCGGTCATGTTTCAAGTTTATAGCCATTATTTTTTAGCCATAAACGTGCTGTTTTGTAGTTAGGATAATAGTGTTTTACTAATTGCCAAAATGCAGGCGAATGATTATGTTGCTGAATATGGCATAGCTCGTGAACGATGATGTAGTCAATAATATCAGTAGGTGCCATGATGATTTTCCAATTGAATTGAATGTCGGCTCGGCTATTACAGCTTCCCCATCTGGCTTTATAATTTTTTACTGTAATTGACCGGGGAATTAAACCAATTATGTCAGAAAAATACATGGTTTTATGTCGTAAATAAGAGATTGCCTGTTGGTGGTACCATGATATTAATTCCGAACGTATTACTTCGGGTGTCGGATCATAAGCCGCACCAAGAAATAAGATGTATTTACCATCGAAATCTATTTTATTTTGCGTATCACTGTCTCTGGCGATGGATAAAGGGTACTCTTCGCCCATATACAAATGATGTTCCCCATTAATGAATCGTTTTGTGGTTATTAATGGGCGATTTTTCTGCTGTTGGATTTTGTTTTGGATCCACACTGTTTTCTGGAGAATAAAGGCTTGTGCAGTGGCAAGGGGGAGTGTTGTTGGAATGTGGATCGAAACACCAGTGTGAGTGACTTTCAGTGCCATAGTTTTACGGCGACGACTTTTCACGACTTCAACAGTAAATCCTTCGCCTTTGATTGTTTGCATATCACTCTATTTTTATTAAAAGTAGGCATTTTACGCCTTGATTTGAGAAAATGGGGTTCTTTATCACTGCCTGCCCATTATGAAATCAACCACCTTTAACTTAAAACATGCACATCGTTTATCTGTTGCACCTATGCTGGACTGGACGGATCGCGATTTTCGTTATTTCCTACGCTTAATAACACAACACTGTTTACTCTACACTGAAATGGTAACAACCGGAGCGTTGATCCATGGCGATCGTGAGCGGTTTTTGGGACATGATGTCAGTGAGCACCCCATTGCATTGCAGCTGGGAGGATCAGATCCCATCGCCCTGGCAAAATGCGCACGCCTTGGACAAGAAGCCGGTTACAGTGAAATAAATTTGAATGTAGGCTGCCCGAGTGATCGTGTGCAATCGGGTCGTTTTGGTGCTTGTTTGATGGCGGAACCTAAATTAGTCGCTGAAGGTGTGGCGTCGATGCAAGCTGAAGTGACTATTCCTATTACGGTTAAAACACGGTTAGGGATAGATGATTTTGATAGTTATGAATTTTTGACTGACTTTATTTCTCAGGTAGCGGATGCAGGTTGTGACATATTTATTATGCATGCACGCAAGGCTTGGTTGCAGGGCTTGAGCCCAAAAGAAAATCGTGATGTGCCGCCGTTAGATTATGACAGGGTCTATCAAATCAAACAGGATTTCCCTGACTTACATATCGACATCAATGGAGGCATTCATAGCCTCGCTGAAGCACATCAGCATTTATCTCATGTCGACGGGGTGATGATGGGGCGAGCCATTTACCATGATCCTTATTTGTTGGCACAGGCTGACAGTGACATTTTTTCAGATGATCATCCTGTTCCAACACGTCATAAAGTCATTGAGCAGATGTTGCCTTATATCGAACAGCGAATGTTACAAGGCAGGCCACTTAAATCAATTACCCGGCATTTATTGGGGATGTTTCATGGGCAAGCTGGAGGGCGAGCCTGGCGACGTCACTTGAGTGAACATGCCCATCTTAAAGGTGCAGGCATAGAAGTGGTGGCGGACGCTCTCAGTTTAGTGCCGGATACCAGTACCCTTATTGAGTAAATACAAGGCAAAAGCGGTTAATCCTATAATACAGACTAGAATAATGCTAAATGCGGCGGTGACGGGTATATCCGATACCCCTAACATACCAAATCGAAATGCATTGACCATGTATAAAATAGGATTCAGTAACGACACTTGTTGCCAAAACTCCGGCAGTAAACTGATTGAATAGAATACCCCCCCTAGATACGTTAGCGGTGTCAGGATGAAGGTGGGAATAATAGATATCTCATCAAAGCTATTTGCATAGATAGCATTGATAAACCCGCCCAGTGCGAACATCACGGCGCTTAGTATTACCATGCTGATCGTGATCCATAAGTGCTGAATGGCAAGTGATGTGAAAAACAGTGACACGATCGTGACTATTAGCCCCACACAAAGGCCACGTGCTGTGCCACCGGCAACATAACCTGCCAATATCAAATAGTTGGGCACAGGAGCGACGATCAGTTCTTCAATATGACTCTGAAATTTAGCACTGTAGAATGACGATGCGACATTGGCATAGGCATTATTGATCACTGCCATCATGATAATGCCGGGCACGATGTATTCCATATAACTAAAGCCACCCATGTTTCCAATGCGGCTGCCAATCAGGTTGCCAAATATAATGAAATACAAAGTCATCGTAATCGCTGGTGGTAACAATGTTTGTGGCCAGATACGGATGAAACGACGGATTTCACGAGTCACTAACGTATGAAGAGCGACCCAGTGATGGGCATGTTTGTTGCTCATAATGTGGCCTCAGAACGTTCAACCAAAGTTAAAAACAATTCTTCCAGGCGATTGGCTTTATTTTTCATGCTACGGACTTCAATACCCTGTTGTGAGAGCTGAGCAAATACATTATTGAGACCATCGTCCCGTTTGAGTTCAATTTCAAGCGTTGAATCATCAAGTTGTTGATAGTGGACTCCATCCAAACTGAAGTTGGTTGGTAGAGGTGTTTTAAGATCAAGTATAAAGGTTTCTTTATCCAGACGATTCAGTAACGACTTCATGTCGGTATGTTCAACAATATTACCGCGATCAATAATCGCTATATTTCGACACAGGTTTTCAGCTTCTTCTAGGTAATGAGTGGTTAGAATAATGGTCGTGCCCTGAGCATTGATTTCTCGTAAAAAAGTCCACATGGAACGCCGTAATTCGATATCTACGCCAGCTGTTGGTTCATCGAGAATCAATAATTGTGGTTTATGTACCAAGGCGCGCGCGATCATCAAGCGACGTTTCATGCCGCCCGATAAAGCACGAGCAGGAGTGTGGCGTTTGTCCCATAGTCCGAGTTGACGTAATAATTCATCAGCACGAGGCTCTGATTTACTAGCAGGCATACCGTAATAACCTGCCTGAGTTACAAGGATGTGTTTTACTTTTTCAAAGCCATTGAAATTAAATTCTTGCGGCACTAAACCAAGATATGCTTTTGCTTGCTCTGGATATTTATCAAGGTCAGTATCAAAAATTTCAACATGACCAGAGGTTTTAGTGATCAGTGAGGTAATAATGCCAATGGTTGTAGATTTGCCCGCGCCATTAGGGCCTAGTAACGCAAAAAAGTCACCTTGTTCGACATGGAGATCGATACCTTTGAGGGCTTCAAGTCCATTGCTATAGGTTTTGGTTAAATGTTGAATTGTTAGTGCTTGCACAGTAGTCGTCATAAGCATAATAAAGATTGCTAGGTTATCATGACTGAATGACAGATGATAACTTTATGGATTCACAGCGGATTTCTGTGAAACCACCAAAAACTGAACAGGAATTGCTCGCTCGTTGTCGGGCATTAGCAGGAAAAACATTGGGTCAGTTGGCATCAGAGTTAGAACTATTTGTGCCAGAAAATCTCGCGCGTCATAAAGGTTGGGTAGGCAGTTTGTTAGAAACGGCATTGGGAGCAGATGCGGGTAACAAGGCGCAACCGGATTTTGTAGAACTGGGTATTGAAATGAAAACCCTCCCATTAAATGCCAAGGGTCAGCCGAAAGAATCAACCTATGTGTGTACGGTATCCATGCAACAAACAGGCGATCTCGTCTGGGAGGATAGTTGGATAAGGCGCAAGCTGGCTCATGTTTTGTGGGTTCCAGTCGAAGCCGACAATACCATTCCCCTGTCGGAACGTTATATTGGCCAAGCTTGGTTATGGCGCCCAAGTGCAAAACAAGATGCGATCTTACAACGTGACTGGGAAGAGTTAATGGATCGTATTGTCTTAGGCGAACAAGCTGAAATTACTGCTAAAGAAGGAGACTATTTACAAATAAGACCTAAAGCTGCTCACAGCAAGGTATTGGTCACTGGAATATCTGATAGTGGTTCAAGACAACAAATTAATCCTAAAGGCTTCTATTTAAGGACAGCTTTTACAAAACAATTATTGCTGGAACAAGGATGAAAACTCGCACTTCTTATGATAACAGGGCAAAATGAAACAAAAACATAATTTAAGTGTGGGATAAATGCGTAAATTAAATGCATTGGTTATTGATGGTGAGCAAACCTTTAGAAATAATGCTCAAGGGCTATTAGAGAAGGCTGGTTTTATCGTCAAGACTGCCGAATCAGGCCATGATGGGTTAGCGTTAGCCAAGAATGAGCGATTTACATTGGTCTGTTGTAGTTATCAGCTTCCAGACATAGCTGGCAGTGATTTTTGTGGTCAGATAAGGTCGCTTCCTGGATACGATTTTGCCTCGGTACTGGTACTAACAGCCGAAGATAATTCAAAAATTCTCAAACAGGCACTGCTGGCAGGCGCTACTGATATTTTCAGTAAAAATGACTTGGCAGAATTAAAAATCTATTTACAGCGATTTGTGGAGCGAGAGAGTCGATTGTTGTCAGGGCGAGTCTTATTTATTGAGGATTCAAGGGTTTTACAGGAAATCATTATTGATTTGCTAACGGATATGGGGCTTGATGTGGATGCCTACACTCATGCGGAAGAGGCTTGGCAAGCCTTTGGTCAGGGTAACTATGATCTTGTCATTACCGATATTATGCTTGAGGGTTTAATGAGCGGCATTTCTTTGGTAAGAAAAATCAGACGCTTACACGGAGAGTACGGAAATGTTCCAATTATTGCCACTTCTGGTTTTGACAATATGTCTCGCCGGATCGAGTTGTTTCACCTTGGTGTCAATGACTATGTGGCCAAACCAATTGTTCGTGAAGAACTCAGGCAGCGTGTTTTTAATCATGTGATCAGCTATCAAAGAATGCTAGAGCTGCGTTCACAGCAAAACTCACTCTATAGTCTGGCCATGTTGGATGAATTAACCCAGCTGTTTAATCGCCACGCATTACGTGAATTTGCGGGAAAATATTTTAGTGAATCAGCTCGGTTCGAGCGTCCATTAACAATGGCGGTAGTTGATATTGACCATTTTAAGGATATCAATGAGAACGAAGGCTATCCCAAAGGCGATGAAGTGCTGGCGGAATTGGGTAGCTGGTTTAAACGTTTTGTTCGAGTTGAGGATATGGTGGCTCGATGGGCTGGTGAAGAGTTTGTTTTTTTATTGCCAGACTGTGACACAGAAACAGCTGTCGCATTAATGGAAAGACTACAGAAACGTCTAGCTCAGTTTAAACCGGCAAATGTACCGGTCACTGTCAGTATCGGTTTGGCGACAATGGATGGCAATAGTAAGCATAACTTGAATAGCCTGTTTGAATTGGCTGATGGAGCAATGTATCAGGCAAAAATAGCTGGAAGAAACTGTATAAGAATTGTTGAGAAAAAAACAGAGAAGGAAGAGGAGTTAACCTAACTATAGTGCTGATTAAAAGAGACACATTGAGCTTGAGTCAGCATAAAAATACCATGACCACCGTGCTCAAAATCTAACCATAAAAATTCAATATCAGGCCACTTTTCCATTACAGCATAATCACTATTACCAACTTCAACAAACAGCAACCCATCAGGTGTTAAGAATTTGGCTGCTTGAGATAAAATCTGTTCAACCAGAGCTAGGCCATTGTCATGGGCTTCAAGAGCTGATTGTGGTTCGTGACGATATTCTGCGGGTAATGTGGCCATTTCATCCGCGCCAACATAAGGTGGGTTGCTTACAATTAAATCATAGTGTTGATTATCCAGTGCTGACCAAAGATCAGATTGAATGGCGTGTACACGGTCATTTAAATGATGTTTATCTATATTGATATTGGCGACATCCAGTGCATCTGAACTGATATCAATCGCATCGACCTGTGCGTCAGAAAATGCTTCAGCACACGCAATAGCAATGCAACCACTACCGGTACAGAGATCAAGAACATGAGTGATCTCGTCAGGATCAACGACCCAGGGCAAAAATTGATCGTGAATCAATTCTGCAAAGGGTGATCGAGGAATCAACACCCGTTCATCGACATAAAAAGGCAGATCAGCAAACCACGCCTCATGAGTCAGATAGGGCACGGGTACCCGATCATGTATCCGACGGTAGAGTAAGTCTGCAATCACCTGCTTTTCGGCATGAGTTAGCCGTGCGTCAGCGAACAGTTCAGGAAATTCAGTGACTGGTAAATTCAGACTGTGCAAAATTAACTGTAACGCATCATTAAAGGCATCGTCATTACCGTGACCATAAAATAATTCAGCCGCATTAAATTGTGTTGTCGCCCACCGTACAACATCACGCAGAGTATGTAATTCGTTAATTATCGTGTGATGAATGACATTCATTTACTGGCTTACATCGACGAAGTGACCGGCAATAGCAGCTGCGGCTGCCATAGCTGGGCTTACCAGATGGGTGCGTCCTCCCAGTCCTTGACGACCTTCAAAGTTACGATTTGATGTCGAGGCACAGTGTTCACCTGATTCAAGACGATCGGCATTCATGGCAAGGCACATGGAGCAGCCTGGATCACGCCATTCAAAGCCAGCTTCAATGAAGATTTTATCCAGACCTTCTTGTTCAGCTTGCAGTTTAACTAGCCCTGAACCAGGTACTACCAACGCTTGCTTTAGTGTGTCAGCAATTTTTCCGCCTTTAATGGCACTGGCAGCCTGACGTAAATCTTCAATACGTGAATTGGTACACGAACCAATAAATACACGATCAAGCTGTATATCGATGATTGCTTGATTGGCAGTCAGTCCCATATAAGCCAGCGCTTTTTCCATGCCACTGCGTTTCACCATATCGGTTTCTTTTTCGGGATCCGGTACGGTTTCATCTATGGCAACCACCATTTCAGGGGACGTACCCCAGGTCACCTGAGGTCTAATTTCATTAGCATTCAGAATAAGTGTTTCATCAAAAACAGCTCCTTCGTCGCTATGTAAATTTTGCCAAGTTGCAACCGCTTTATCCCAATTTTCATTTTTTGGTGAAAAAGGGCGACCACGTAAATATTCAATAGTGGTGTCATCGACAGCAATAATACCTGCTCGCGCTCCAGCTTCAATGGTCATATTACAGACAGTCATTCGACCTTCCATACTAAGCGCTTGAATGGCTTCGCCGGCAAATTCAATGGTATACCCGGTACCACCGGCAGTACCTAATTGGCCGATGATTGCCAATACGATATCTTTAGCCGTGACACCTTGTTTGACTTGGCCAACAACCCGAACCAACATATTTTTTGCTTTTTTCTGAATCAAGCATTGGGTTGCTAATACATGCTCAACTTCTGATGTGCCAATACCAAAGGCTAAAGCACCAAAAGCACCATGTGTCGAAGTATGTGAATCACCACACACAACAGTCATGCCGGGCAAAGTGGCGCCTTGCTCCGGGCCCACGACATGAACAATGCCTTGTCGTACGTCATTTAGATCAAATTCGGTCACGCCAAATTCTTTACAGTTTTTATCCAATGTTTCCACTTGTATGCGGGACACGGGATCGGCAATACCTTGATCGCGATGATTGGTGGGGACGTTGTGATCCGGTGTTGCAAGAATTGAATCAATTCGATGTGGCACTCGGTTTGCCAGACGTAGCCCTTCAAATGCCTGTGGTGAGGTAACCTCATGAACTAACTGGCGATCGATATAAAGTAAGGCTGTGCCATCTTCATCAGTACGGACAACGTGTTGTTCCCATAGTTTGTCATAAAGTGTTTTGGCTGTAGTCATGGCGAATCTTTGTGTGAATGTAAAAACAATAAATTATACAGTTAACCCGTGCTTAGCTCTATGATCACTTTTCCAACAGGCAAAAAAAAACGAGCAGTCAGAGACTACTCGTTTTTTATTTTTGCTTTCAGGAAAGTGGTTATTCCATATTAGCGTGTCTATATCTCATTTCCTCTTCAGGAATGCCTTTCTCATGGATAAGATGAGAAACAATTGCTTCCAAAAAGATTAAAGTTGATAATTCAAACATGGTTCCCATAGGCATGCCCTTAGTAGCGGCAAAGCTATCGTCGTTACCAATTTGAATGGTTTGATCTGCTAAATCACCAATCGTTGAGCTAGATTTTGAACAAATCAAAACCACTTTAGCGCCTTCAGATTTGGCTTTATTCGTAAATGAAACCAGCTGGGTTGTTTCACCAGAACCCGAGATAACGATTAATAAATCGCCTTCACGGATGCTTGGAGTGCTGATTTCACCTTGAATATATGTAGTATAACCACTATGCATCAATCTCATACCTAGGAAGTTACCAACTAGTTTTGAGCGACCTGCACCTGTAATAAAGATGCGTTTGGCATCATCACACATTGAAACTAATTTAGCTTCGTATGAATCATCGGTAGAACCAAGGATATCAGTGATTTTATTTAAGAGTAGATCACGATGCATGGTATTAATTCCTTATGCTGCGTCAACTAAAGCACGTAATTCTTTAGCTGATTCTGCTGGAGATGGAGCGCCGTAGATAGCCGCACCAACAACAACGATTGCTGCACCAGCTTTAACTGTGCTTTGGATTGTATCTTTATTGATACCGCCAGCAACAGAAATTTTAACTGGTAAACCTAAGTCAGCGATTGTTTTCAAATCAGCAAATGGAGTTTGACCAGCAGCTTGAGCGTCAAGACCAGTGTGAACACCGATGATTTGTGCACCGTTTGCTGCAGCTTCTTTAGCAACAGCAGCTTTATCTTCAACACCGATTAAATCGATTTGAGCTTCAGCACCGTTAGCGTTTGCAGCTTTGATTACGCCATTGATTGTAGCCATATCAGCTGCACCAAGAACAGTAGTGATATCACCACCAGCTTCAAAGAAAGGAGTTGCTTCGTACTCACCGGCATCCATAGTTTTCAGGTCTACTAGAATTTTTTTATCAGGATGAGCTGCTTTTAAAGCTTTAACAAGTTTAAGACCATTGTATTTGATGCAAGGTGTACCGATTTCTAGGATATCAACATAAGGTGCAACTTGTTCAGCTAAAGCCATAGTTGCGTCGAAGTCTAGAGAATCTAGAGCCATTTGGATTTCTGCCATGTTATATACTCCTTAAAAGTATTTTAGTTTTGATTGTTTACACGTTTTTTACGCGGTTTGAAACTATAGTTCACAAAGTGAGACATTGTCAATTTGTGAGACAGTTCAATAAAATATCAGCCCAGAGACATACTTGTTTCTGGGCTGATAGATTTGGGTGTTACTAAACTATGCCTTAATTTTAAGCTTCAAGCTCAGAAAGGCGGTTAGCCAGTAATTCTTCAAGTGTTTCCAATGCTTTTGCAAAACCATCAATACCTTCTGATAGTTTTTCAGTGGCCATGCGATCAGCTGCATGCATTGCATCAAATGTTGCTTTATCCATATTGATTTTTTCGATATCAGAAGCAGCAGCTTGTTCTGGTGATAGCTTACGAGGTAATTCACCTTCAGTTGATTGCAATTCATCAAGTAAACCTGGCGAAATGGTTAGCAAATCAACACCGGCCAATTCAGTGATTTCATCCAGATTACGGAAGCTTGCACCCATAACTTCAGTATCATAACCAAACTTCTTGAAGTAGTTATAGATAGCAGTAACAGAGACAACACCAGGATCTTCAGCTGGTGCATATGAATCACGCCCAGTATCTTTCTTGTACCAGTCAAGAATACGACCGACAAATGGTGAAATTAACTGGATACCATTTTCAGCACATGCGATAGCTTGATGTAAACCAAACACTAAGGTCAGATTGGTGTGAATGCCTTCTTGCTCAAGTACTTTTGCAGCCTGAATACCTTCCCATGTTGCAGCAATTTTGATCAAGATACGTTCACGGGATACGCCAGCAGCCTCATATTGAGCGATTAGGTCACGGCCTTTTGCAATGGTCGCATCAGTGTCGTAAGACAATCTTGCATCTACTTCAGTTGATACGCGCTGAGGAACGATATCAAGAATTTTTAAACCAAATGATACAGCAAGACGATCAAATGCTAATGTTACAACGTCAGAAGCAGATGCAGCTGGACCTAAAGTCTCACGCGCACCTTTCAGTGTGTCATCAACAATACCTTGGTATTGCGGCATTTGTGCAGCGGCAGTAATTAATGATGGGTTAGTTGTTGCATCACGAGGAGTGAATTTTTCGATAGCCTCGATATCACCTGTGTCGGCAACAACAACGGTCATTTCTTTAAGCTGATCAAGTAAATTTGCCATGATTAAAGATACCTTTTATTTCTAATATTAAAAAAATCTGACAGCTCCACAATTGTGCTGCTGTATTCAGATAACGAACAGTTTTACATCGCTCAAGCGATATGAGCTTGAGTCAACTTAAATTCTCAGCAGTCAGCATGTCTGACTATAGGCTTGTTTTAGCCTTTATTACGGATGTAACGTTCAACACCAGTTAGTGGCTTATTAGCTGCAGCAGCCTGGTTACGGATGTAACGTTCAACACTGGTTAGACCACTAGTGTTCGCTGAGGTATTAGCCGTTGATTGATTTGTACTTGACGAAGATGAACCTTTGAAAAAGTCACAGATTGAAGCAAAAAAACCTTTCCCACTCATTAGAAATCCCTCTGTTATATGTTGTTGTTTTAATCTATATCTCAGTGAAAAATATCTGAATATAGGGTTGAAAAATTACTGTTTAAGTTAACTATGGCAAGCCAGAAAATGCTAAACAATCGTTAATTATAATACCGCTTCTTTGTTTTGACTACACTAGTCGCTTTCGTCGTTCAATAATCAAATTAAACGGTGGCAATATGTATTGGTTAAAATCGTAAATCTTTTCTGAAAATAAAAAAACGAGCGACTAAATCTAGTCGCCCGTTTCTTAAATAACATGCTACTTAAAGCAAATGCTTTAGCTTATGCAGCGTCAACTAATGCACGCAACTCTTTAGCAGACTCTGCAGGAGAATCCGCACCGTAGATTGCAGCACCAACTACAACAATTGTTGCGCCAGCCTGAATTGTTTTCTGGATAGTATCTTTGTTGATACCGCCAGCAACTGAAATACGGCAGCCTAAGTTTTGGCTAGCAATCAAAGACAAGTCAGCAAATGGAGTTTGACCAGCTGCTTGAGCGTCAAGACCAGTGTGAACACCGATGATTTGAGCACCGTTTGCTACAGCTTCTCTTGCAACTGCTGCTTTATCTTTAACACTGATTAAATCAATTTGAGCTTCTGCATTGTTAGCGTTTGCAGCTTTGATTACGCCGCCCATTGTTGCTTTATCAGATACACCCAATACAGTACAGATATCAGCACCTGCTTCGTAGAATGGTGTTGCTTCGTACTCGCCAGCATCCATTGTTTTAAGGTCAACAAGGATTAATTTTTCTGGGAATTTTGCTTTCAATGCAGTAACCAGTTCAAGTCCGTTGTACTTGATGCAAGGTGTACCGATTTCAAGAATGTCAACATATGGAGCAACTTGCTCTGCAAGTGCGATTGTTGCGTCAAAATCTAGTGAATCTAGAGCCATTTGGATAAGTGCTTTTGCCATGTCGACATGCTCCTAAAATAAGGTTATTTAAATAATAATTACGTTAAAAATACGCCGAGAGAATATAAAGCACAATAGGTCTCGATGTCAATTCTGTGAGATTTATGAATCATAATGATACTTACTAAAAGTCGTTAATGGTAGGCTGGACAGCAAGTTTTATTCTATGCCAAGCTTGTATACGCAAATTGATTTGAGCGCATGTTTTATTAAAAATAATAGGGTATTTATGGACAAAATAGACAATATTGGTGGCCTTATTATCGACATGGATGGAGTGCTTTGGCACGGTAATGAGCCTATGGCGGGGCTCGTTGAATTTTTTACTGCTTTAAGAAAGTCGAACATACCTTTCTTATTGGCCACTAATAATGCCAGTCTTACCCAACAGCAATATATTAATAAGTTAGCCAATATGGGGGTTTCAATTTCCGCTCAAGAAGTGTTGACATCAAGCATGGCGACAGCCAGTTATTTGGCAAAACACATCCCTGTTGATAAAAGACGCGCATTTGTTATCGGTGAAGATGGTTTGCGACAACCGCTTATAGATCACGGTTTTACTCTTACAGAACTGTATCAGGTCAATCAGCCAGACAAAGGGATTACCGATCAAGGTGCAGATATTGTCGTTTCAGGCCTTGATCGCTATCTGACTTGGGATAAACTGGCAACAGCAACACTGAATATTCGTGCTGGTGCGCAATTTTTTGCCACGAATGCAGATACCACGCTGCCAACAGAATTGGGTGAGGTAATGGGTAATGGCGGAACCATAGCAGCACTAAAGGCAGCCACGGGTGTTGAAGCAATTAGTATTGGCAAGCCCGGGCCTATTTTGTATCAACAGGCTCTGGAGATATTGCAAACGGATAATTCTGAAACGATCGCTATTGGTGACCGGTTAAATACCGACATACTCGGCGCTGTTAATACCGGTATTCGTAGTATTTTGGTACTGACAGGTGTATCTAATGAGGAAGATATTGCTAATGTTGACTACAAGCCTACATGGGTGATGGCGGATATTCAGGAAATCACCCAACTATTACAAACATCATTATAAAAAAAACAGGGGTTCGCACAATGAAAAAAATGATCAATGCCGTTGAAAGCTTGTTAGAGGAAAGTCTAAATGGCTTTGCCAAAGCCCATGAAGAGATTATTACGTTTAATCATCAACCCCATTTTGTAAGTAGAAAACAACAGAAAAAATCGAATAAAGTAGTACTGATATCCGGTGGTGGTTCTGGGCACGAACCGTTACACACCGGGCTTGTTGGCTACGGTATGCTGGATGCTGCCTGTCCCGGCCAGATTTTTACATCGCCCACTCCTGACCAGATGCTGGCTGCAGCGCAGGCAGTCGAAAATGGTGCTGGCGTGTTATTTATTGTTAAAAATTATGCTGGTGATGTGATGAACTTTGAAATCGCTGGCGAAATGATCGACTGTCCACATGAAACGGTACTGGTGTCTGATGATGTCTCTCTACCCAAGGATCATAGTACAGGACGTCGAGGTGTGGCCGGCACGGTCATCGTTGAAAAAATAGTAGGTGCAGCGGCTGAAGCAGGTGCAAGTCTGGCTGAGTGCAAAACATTAGGTGATCGAATTAATGAAAACACGGCCTCAATGGGTGTAGCCTTGAGTAGTTGTACTGTGCCTGCATTGGGCAAACCCACCTTTGATATTGGCGACAATGAAATTGAAATGGGAGTGGGCATTCATGGTGAACGTGGCCGAGAGCCGATGGATTTAGTCAGTGCCAGTGAAATGGTTGAACACTTAACGATAATTATTGATCAGGAACTTAAGCCACAGCCGGGGCAAAAGGTACTGCTTCATGTGAATGGTTTTGGTGCAACCCCATTGATGGAACTGTATCTGGTCTACGATCTGGCGGCTAAATTCTGGCAGGAAAAAGGCGTAGAAATCAGCCGTTCTCTTGTTGGCAATTTCACCACATCATTGGACATGGCGGGCTGTTCTGTGACGTTAACACTGTTGGATGATGAAATGATTACGCTGTGGGATGCGCCTGTACATACTGCTGCAATGCGCTGGGGTTGTTAATTATTTATCAATAAGTAATCAGCAATAGCACAAACCATTAACTGGCTGGTCCGTGCACCGGCATCAATATGTCCGATAGCACGTTCACCCAGAAACGAAGCCCGACCTTTGGTCGCCAACATGTCTTTGGTTGATTCCATGCCTGTAATGGCAGCTGTTTTTACCCGATCTAATGCTTCTGTATAAGCAATATCATCATTGACAGATGACTGTAGACTATTTGCAACAGGAATTAGGGTGTCCAGCATGGTTTTCTCGCCTAATCAGCCTTACCGCGTTGTTTAACAGCTTCTACACCGGGATAAAAAATCTCTGCAAAGCTTGAGAATTCAATATCTCTATCTTTCGCCGCCTTGGCCATGCTAATGAATAGAGTGCCGAATAAGGAGCCGGATGCACCACCCATAGTAGACATTAGTGTCATGCCAACCTTCATAAGAGCTACGGACCAATTTTCGGCAGCTAACTCATCGCTGATGGTCGCTATAGCATTCAAACCACGTTGTAAATTGACCACATGATCACCATCTCCGATAGCTTGGTCCAGTTTAGCCACTTCGTCGGCACTGGCATTAATGGTTTCTTCGATAGCGTTAATGAATGAGGGTAATAATGATGCGGTAGTCATAGTGCATTTCCAGATGAGGTTTTGTTTATTCTAGCCTAAAACTGCTTTAACCCACAGAGGGATATCAAGCCAACAGGCAAAAAAAAGCCCCAACCCGAAGGTTGAGGCTTTTTTAATCTTAACAAGTTTCAAATCATACGATTTGAGACTCTAAGTTGCTTGTAAACTTTAGAAGAATACGAAACCACCGACTGCGAAGATGTCTTTATCAAGAATATCGTCGTTGTCGTTTTCAATTTTGGTGTATTCAGCAACCAATTTAAGGTTAGAGTTTACATCATGGTAAACACCAAGAGTGATGCGGTCTGATTCATCAGCACCAACAACTCGGCCATCAGCAATACTTGAATCATCTTCTAACTCAGAATAGTTAGCAGATACTAATGTTGTACCATTGAAACGGTAACCAGCTTGAACAACATACTGTGACCATTCAAGTTTAGTTGAAGCTACAGCTGCATTTGCAGTGATAGTAGTATCTGCATTAAGTGTAGCAGAAGCCGCTGTTGCTGCTGTTGCATCTTCAGCGTCTGAGTATTGAGCCATAAACTCAAAACCACCCATTGTTAGTGTACCACCAACAGTCCAAGCTTGAGCGTCTTCAGCCAAAGTGTCATGATCTTCAGTCATAGCACTTAACCATGCAGTGAAGTTACCACCATCAAATGCACCAGCATAAGATAAGTCAGCTTCATAACGTAAGTCTTCAGAATCTTGACCACCAGTTGCAAGTGAACCAGTTGGAAGATTACCGTTTGCACCTAGACGTAAAGCAGGACCTGCAGCATCAGCAATTGCTAAAGCAATTTTGAAGCCGTTCATGTCAGGTGAAGTCCACTTAAATTGTGAACGCCATGCAGCATAGTCGTAACCAAGACCGATACCACCAAGTGTTGTACCGCCGTTACCAGTTGTACCGTAACCTACACCGAATAGAGTCTGTTCAGTTAAGATGTTGTGTGAACCATAAAGACCCAATGCTTTACCAGCTAAGATTTGACCGAATGAACCGTCAACAGTGAAGAAAACTTCACGTTGTTCAAATGTGGCATAGCTAGATTGGTTTGTACCAGGGCTAAATGAGATGTGAGCAGCGATATCAAGACCATTCATTGTTGGTGCTTTCATATCAAAGTTCAAGAATGCAGGTAATAGACCATCACGGATTTCTGTAGTTCCGTTGTCTACGCCAGCAGCAGCGTTGTTGTCATCGGTGTAAACCAAAAATTGGTTAACTTCACCGCTAACACCCAATTCCCAACCATCGTTGGCTGCTAAAGTTACTGCTTGAGCAGCTGTTGATGCTGCAGCAAAAGCAACTAGACCAGCTAATACTTTTTTGTTAAATGTCATTTCTGTATACCTTTATAATTGTTAACAGATTACTTAATTTTCTCTCGTAACCGGAAATACATCTCGGTTAACGCTGTATTCTCCACATCTGAAGAGGCTTTGCAACACTTTCGCAACAAAAAAGCCTATTTTTTGCTTGTACGAAAAAATCTGTATCATTTATGCCACAAAACGGTGTGCTCACCACTGTTCAACGGCACTATAACAAATATAATGGGTCATTCTTCATTGTTCTGGTGGCTTAATTAGGATGAGTACCAAGTCTATGTTTAGAACTAGTCCTGAATGACGCCCAATAAAAAGCCCCAGAAGTTTTACTCTTCTGGGGCTTTAGTATTCATGGTGGCTCGACCTGGAATCGAACCAGGGACACAGGGATTTTCAATCCCTTGCTCTACCGACTGAGCTATCGAGCCGTTCAAGGTCGCGTATTAAACCTGTTGGAGGGGGCATATGTCAAGTTAATAGCGCATTTAATTTCTACTGTAGCCTTGTTCAGTCCCTATGGACATGATGTAATGTCGTGCTTGTTTTGTGGTTTTATCGAATGGATGTGTAATGAAGTTACGCGAAAGATTTGGCTTTTGGTTAGTTGTTTTTCTGGTATTGCTTGCGATTTTATTTGTTGTGCCAGTGGCCTCAAAATCAACGCTGGTTGAGACACTGGATAACTGGTTTTCTGAAAATGCGGAAGAAGAACACCAGATGGATGACGATGCTGAGATTGTGGACCAATCTGGCAATATGTTGGTTCGGATCGATGATGAAATCAGTGACTATGTTGGTATTGAAACATTGGCGCTGGTTGAAACCCATTTTTCTCCTGAATCGAAAGCGTTGGCTAAAGTGGTGGATCTGAAACCATTGCTGGTGTTGCAGGCACGCCATAACAAGGCTTTGGCATCATTAAATGTGGCCAAAGTTGTTGAGCAGTCAGCTCTAGAAGAATTAAAAAGATTAAAGTCCTTGGCAAAGGGAACAGGCAGTGTGGCGGTGAAAAATGTCAATTATGCTCAAGCATCATGGCGTGAAGCATCTGCGGCATTGCAAGGTTTAAATTTCGAACTGCAGGCTGTTAAGGATGAAGCCATACAAAGCTGGGGCGAAACGGTTGCAGGATGGTTATTGGCAACAGACTCTGAACAATGGCAACGGTTACTCACTCATCAGGAGAGTCTGCTATTGGTAGTCTTGCCTGTTGGTTTATCAATGTCCCCGAAAGTAGATGTCATTAGAATTGCACGAGATGGTGACCGTCAACAGGGACGAAAAGCCTATTTTGTTTCTCCCGCTTTGTCGACGGATCAAATCATTCAGGGTGAAACCTATTACTTTAAAACAGATAATGGCAATTTGCGTGCGGGCATGCGATTGGATGCTTGGCTGCCACAGGGTGATGATGAATTAACAGGAGTGTTCGTGCCAGAACAGGCCGTGGTGTGGTATGCCGGGCACCGATGGGCTTATGTGCAGGTGGACGAAGATATTTATCAGCGACGATCCTTGCAATCAGGTCTGACCGCAGTTGGTGGATTGTTTATGCAAAACAGCATAAATGTGGGTGATGAGTTGGTCATAAATGGTGCACAAATGTTGCTGTCAGAAGAGTTTAGGTGGCAGATTCAGGATGAAGATGATGATGACTAATCGTATTTCTTTGCCCAGAATGTTATTTGGATTGGTTAGGTAATTATGCTTTCGAATCTTGTTGCTTTTTCTGTTCGTTTCCGTGGCGTTGTCGTTGCCTTGGCGATCCTGTTGATGGGCTATGGTATCTATAAAATAGCCAATTCAAGTTTGGATATTTTTCCTGAGTTTGCACCAAAGCAAGTCATTATCCAGACTGAGGCACAGGGACTGACTG
>JAOUJZ010000048.1 GCA_029882915.1 Gammaproteobacteria bacterium
AATGCTCGAAGAATATGCTGGCGTGTAATGGTGCCGACTAATCGGTTATCCATAACAACAGGGAAGCGTTTGTATGACCCTTTCTGGAAACGTTCGGCAACGTCAATGATAGGGGTATCAACATCAATGGTTTCAACATGATCGGTCATGTATTCAGACACGCGACCAGCCGCACCATCTCGTTGGTAGGCAGCATTGAGTGCGACCTGCATACAGTCTTTTTCAGATAAAAAACCAACCATATTGCCGTGTTGATCAATGACGGGTGCACCTGAGATTCTGGAATCAAGCATATGGTGGATGGCTCGCAGTATATCCATATCTGGAGTAAAGGTGCACTTGTTCACCGACATATAGTCTCTTACTTTAAGTGATGCGAGCATAACTATCTCCGTTACTGATTAACTATTATCCTGACGTGCGGCTTTTATTTTGGCGCACACATCCTTTTCTTCACTTGAGCAGGCACCACTACAACTACCACTGAGGCCGATCTGATTTAGGCCGCCACAGCTGCCTTTAATGGCGGGTTGTCCAAATAGAACGCCAATAGCCATGCCTATAATGGCAATAGCGATGACAATGAATGTTGCGAAAAAAATGGTCATTAGCCAAAGTCATCAAGGAATATATTGTCACGTTCTACACCAAGATCTTCCAGCATATTGATAACGGCGGAGTTCATCATGGGTGGACCACACATGTAATATTCGCAATCTTCAGGTGCTGGATGATTTTTTAAGTAGTTTTCATACAGCACATTGTGAATAAAGCCGGTATAGCCTTGCCAGTTATCTTCTTCCAGCGGGTCAGACAGCGCAATATGCCACTTAAAGTTTTCATTTTCTGTCTGTAGAGTATCGAAATCTTCGATATAGAACATTTCACGTAAGCTTCTGGCACCATACCAAAACGATATTTTGCGATTGGTTTTTATCCGTCGTAGCTGATCAAAGATATGGGATCGCATGGGTGCCATACCGGCGCCGCCGCCAATAAAGATCATTTCTTTGTCAGTATCTTTGGCAAAGAACTCGCCAAATGGACCTGAAATGGTGACTTGATCACCCGGTTTCAGGTTGAATATGTAGGATGACATTTGACCTGGCGGGATATCATCACCGGCACCCGGCGGTGGTGAGGCGATCCGCACATTCAGCATGATGATGCCTTCTTCTTCAGGATAATTGGCCATTGAGTAGGCACGGACTACATCATGTTTTACGGTAGATGTATATTGCCACATATCAAAACGATCCCAGTCGCCTTGATATTCTTTTTCGATGTCAAAGTCTTTATATTGGCTGACGTGAGGCGGACATTCTATTTGAATAAAACCGCCTGCCTGAAATTCTACATTCTCACCTGCCGGCAAATCTAAAA
Organism: Gammaproteobacteria bacterium; assembly: GCA_029882915.1. GTDB lineage: Bacteria > Pseudomonadota > Gammaproteobacteria > Nitrosococcales > Methylophagaceae. Next base: position 1,384 of record JAOUJZ010000048.1, read on the forward strand.
TAAGTTCTTTTATAAAGGTAGCGACATTTTCATTGGAACGAACGGTGCACTGCCATTTTTTAACCCCGAACACTTCTTCCGGCACCTGTATTTTCATGTCTTGTTTGACAGCAACCTGACATGATAAGCGATCACCTTCGTTGGCTTCACGTTTGGTAATCAATGATGTTTCTGTTGGCAGAATAGAGCCGCCGCCTTCAAATATTTTTACCTTACATTGGCCACAAGTACCGCCACCACCACAGGCTGAAGACACAAATAAGTTGGCATCAGCCAGTGCGCCTAATAGTTTGCCACCAGCAGGGGTATGAACAGTTTTTTCATCATTAATTACGATGGTCACATCACCGGTAGAGACGAGTTTTGATCGAGCACTGAGGATTAAAAATACCAATGCCATGATGATCATTGTGAACAACACGATGCCGAGTATGATTTCCATTACAGTTGAATCCCCGAGAATGCCATAAAGCCAAGCGCCATCAGACCGGCTGTGATAAATGTGATGCCTAGTCCTTGTAGACCATCAGGAACATCAGAATATTTAAGCTTTTCTCTGATGCCCGCAATAGCGGTGATAGCCAGTGCCCAACCGAGGCCACTGCCGACGCCGTAAACGGCGCTTTCTGAAAAATTGTAATCACGTTCAACCATAAACAAGGTGCCACCTAAAATGGCACAATTCACAGTGATAAGAGGCAGGAAAATACCGAGTGCGTTATAGAGTGCTGGGGCGTATTTATCCATTGCCATTTCAAGAATTTGAACCATGGCGGCAATGACGCCAATATAACTGATTAAGCCAAGAAAACTTAAATCCACATCGGGGTATCCCGCCCAGGCTAATGCACCATCTTTGAGTAGAAATTGATAGATTAAATTATTAGCAGGTACGGTGATCATTTGCACCATAATTACGGCTATACCGAGCCCTAAAGCCGTTTCTATCTTTTTGGAAACAGCGAGAAAAGTACACATGCCCAAGAAGAAGGACAGGGCAAGGTTCTCAATGAAAATAGAACGGATAAACAGGCTTAGATAGTGCTCCATTTACAGCACCTCCGTCCGGTGAACCTGATGAATTTGATAGTCTGGATCTTCAAGCTGTTCTTTTTTCCAGCTGCGGATAGCCCAGATCAGCAATCCGATGACAAAAAAAGCACTAGGCGGCAGTAACATTAATCCATTCGGAATGTACCAGCCACCCTCATTCGCAACGGGGATTACTTGATGTCCCAATAATTTCCCTGCACCAAGCAGTTCACGGAAAAAGGCAACAATAATCAGTATCAAACTATAGCCCAGACCATTACCAATGCCATCAAGAAAACTCATTAAGGGAGGATTTTTCATGGCATAGGCTTCCGCTCGGCCAAGCACGATACAGTTGGTGATAATCAAACCAACAAAGACGGACAGTTGTTTGCTTGCTTCATAGGCATACGCTTTTAGAATTTGATCAACCACAATAACCAGAGAAGCAATGATAGTCATTTGTACAATGATGCGGATGCTTGACGGAATATGGTTTCTGATTGAACTGATAAAGGCGCTTGCGAACGCGGTCACCGTTGTGAGCGCAATGCTCATGATGAGTGCTGCCATGAGATTAGTCGTTACCGCTAGCGCAGAACACACACCCAACACTTGCAGAGTGATCGGATTATTATCAATAAGTGGATCGATTACACTTGATTTAATTTCGCTTGCCATTTGTTATTTCTCCACCGCGGAGCGCATGTTTTTCAAATAAGGGCCGAAGGCATGGTCACCAAGCCAGTAATTAACCAGATTAGAAACGCCCTGACTGGTTAATGTGGCACCAGACAAGCCATCAACTTGATGCTCAGCACCTGCTACCTTATAGTCAACATGACCACGGATAACCTTGATTTTTAACTCGCCACTCTCATCAAATGCTTTTTTACCCTGCCATTGTTGACGCCATTTTGGATTATCGACTTCACCACCCAAGCCCGGCGTTTCGGCATGAGCATAAAATTGAAGACCACCAATGGTATTAAAATCAGCGTCAAATGCCATAAAGCCATATAGCGTTGACCATAAACCGTAGCCATGAATGGGTAGCACTACTTGTTTGATAGTGTCACCCTCTTTTAATAGATAGACGGAGGCTAATTTGGCGCGACGCCCAATGCCTGCAATATCCTGTTCTGACATAAGTTTAATGCTTTGTGTCGGATCGGCTGCCGCTTTGCGTTGATCATAACTACCAGCATCAATATCTGCATAGTGACCCGTTTCAAGATCGATAACTTTTTTTTCAAACTGAGCAAACAAGGTGTCAATATCACCTTTGTCTGTTAACAGGCCAGTGACTGCAAGTATATTTTTCTTGATATCGGCTTCTTTGTTAGCCACTTGCAGTGGCTTGAGCACCACCGCAGAAGTGGATACGAGAATGGAACATACCAGACACAGCAATATCGCGATAATGATGGTTTTTTTCGGGTTGTCATTAGGCAAGCTCAGTAATTTGCCGATAAACCCCTGATTTTGATTGTTTTCTGCCATAACCCTTAACTTCGATTTAATCTACGTTGAATGTTGGCACGCACGACAAAGAAATCAATCAGCGGTGCAAAGATGTTGGCAAACAGGATCGCTAACATGATGCCTTCTGGAAAAGCAGGATTGACCACCCGTATTAGTACGGTCATAAAACCAATCAATAAGCCATAGATCCAGCGGCCTTTATCAGTCATGGCAGCAGACACCGGATCGGTAGCCATAAAGATCATGCCAAACGCAAAGCCACCGAGTGTTAAGTGCCAGTACCAAGGCATTTCGAACATGAAATTGGTATCACTGCCAATCAGGTTGAACAGCAAGCTGGTTACAACCATGCCGAAGAATACCCCCAAAATAATGCGATAAGAAGCCACACGGGTGTATAAAAGGAAGCCTGCACCTAATAAACAAGCTAAGGCTGAGGTTTCGCCCAATGAGCCTGGCATGTATCCAAAGAAGGTTTGGCTCCAGGTATAACCTGCAGTGGTGATGGCATCAAGACCTCCGGCAGCACCTAAAGCGAGTGGTGTTGCACCACTAAAACCATCAATGGCTGTCCAGACAGTATCGCCTGACATTTGTGCTGGATAGGCAAAATATAAAAATGCACGTCCGGTTAATGCCGGATTTAGGAAGTTTTTACCGGTTCCACCAAAGACTTCTTTACCTAGAACCACACCAAAAATAATACCTAAGGCAACCTGCCATAAAGGCGTGGAGGCCGGCATGATCAAAGTGTATAACATGGATGTAACCAGAAAGCCTTCATTGACCTCATGATTACGGACAGCGGCAAATAAAACTTCAAAGGTGCCGCCGGCAATGAGTGTTGTTAGGTAGATAGGTAAAAAATACAGCAGGCCATGAAACATATTGCCGAACAGGCTGTTTGGATCAAAACCAATACCTAAATAGGAGATTAACTCGCCTCTCCAGCCATTGAGTTCCGACATACCCAGAGACGCCATCGCACTGTTGGCCTGAAAGCCAGTATTCCATAACATCATCAGAATGACAGGGAATGTTGAAATGACCACATAGGTCATCAGGCGTTTGAGGTCTATACCATCCCGTACATGGGGAGAGCCACGGGTATTGTCCGCCGGTGAGTATAAAAAAGTATCCACCATTTCAAAAACAGCGAAATACTTGTAGTAAGGGCCACCTTTTTGAAATGAGGGCTCCAGTCGATCAAGGAATCGTCGCAAGCGTGACATGCCTATCCTTCTTTTTCTATTTGAGTGAGGTTGATTCGCAGCATTGGGCCATAATCAAATTTGCCCGAACAGACAAAAGAACACAGTGCCAGATCTTCTTCATCCAGTTCAAGGCACCCGAGGGCCTGTGCCGCATCAGTATCTTTTACAATCAGCGCCCGTAAAAGTTGAGTGGGTAAAATATCCAGTGGCATTACCATTTCAAATGCACCGACTGGCACCATGGCACGAGGGCTACCATTCTGAGATGTGGTTAAATTTAAATCCTTTTTACCCATGATCTTGGAAATGAAAACATTCAGCGCCGAGAATTTATTTTTACCAACAGGTTTGATCCAGCCAAAGAACTCTCGCTCATTACTTTCAGCGATGACGGTGATCTGGTTATGGAATCGACCTAGAAATCCAGCCCAGTTTGTGGCGGTATGACCGGATAAAACGGATCCAGAAATAATACGAGATTGCACCATCTGTACTTCAGCACGAACCAGTTCTTCGGTTTTTGCACCCAGACGAGTTCGCACTAAACGGGGAGCATAGACTAAGGGGCCTGCCAGAGAAATGATTCGTTCTACCCATAAGTGACCTGTGGTAAAGAGCTTGCCAACGGCAATTACATCTTGATAATTGATTTGCCAAACGGTTTTGTTTGCACTGACAGGATCAAGAAAATGGATGTGAGTACTCGCTAAGCCAGATGGATGGGGACCGGAAAAATTATGTGTTTCAATATTAGACGCCGTTGTGTTTACTGAAACAGCGCCCTCAGGCTGACAGACAAATACTTTTCCATCTGTGAGATGACTTAATACTGTCAGGCCGTTTGCATAGTCAGAGGAATATTCATTAATAATGACGTTTGGATCAGCGGCTAATGGGTTGGTATCAATAGCCGTAACAAAAATAGAGTGGGGGCTGGTTTCCGGATTTGGCGCTTTACTGTATGGGCGAGTCCGCAGTGCAGTCCAGAGACCTGAATCCAATAAATTATTCTTAACATCCTCTCGCGATAAAGAAAGTAGTTGAGAGGTTTCATAGTGTTTGAAAGTGACTTCTGCATCGCCTTCAAGATCAATAATGACCGCCTGTAAGACTCGTTTAGCGCCACGAGTGATAGCTTTAATCCTACCCGCACCTGGAGAGGTGAATTTGATTTTTGGATTTTTTTTGTCGGTGAACAGCGTCTGTCCGAGCTTAACAGTTTGGCCTTCTTCAACCAGCATAGTCGGTTTCATGCCGATGTAGTCACCGCCGAGAATGGCAACAGTGCTGACAATGTTTGCATCATCAATGCTTTGAATGGGATTGCCTGCGATGGGCAGATTGAGCCCTTTCTTTATAGAAAAATTCATAGATGCTTACTCGGAGACAGGGGGACTGCCAGCATTCCAAACTCCTTTTATCCTTGATTGTTCAATAGTATAAGTATTGTTTGGATGTATGTGAAGGTATTTACAGTGTGAAATATATTTCTTTTAGCAATGTCAGTTCTGAGGAGTCGCCTTTAGCCAGCGCAATGCGATGAAAAAAGCACAAGTTGTGGTGATTGCTGCCAGACTAAAGGTTACAGTTGGACCGGGAGAAAGCCAGAAATAACCACTCATTAAACTTCCCATAGCGCCACCGGCACCAAAGCCGATGCTGCTATATAACGCTTGTCCTTTTCCTTGATTCCTACCAGTGAAATTTTGATGCACCCATGTGATAGCTGCGACATGAAAGGTGCCAAAACTGGCTGCATGGAGTAGTTGTGCCACTATCAGTAATGGCAATGATTCTGGAAAGAAACCGATGATCAACCAGCGTAATGTGCTGACAAGCAGACTGGTTAATAATACGTTTCGAATACCGAATCGTGGCAACCAATGATGCATAAATAGAAAAATAACAACTTCAGCAATGACACCAAGTGCCCACAGCATACCGATAAGGCTACGGTTATAGTGATGGTGTTCAAGATAGATCGTGTAAAAGGTGTAATAAGGGCCATGACTGAGTTGGATAAGAAAACAGACAGCTAAAAAGGCAATCACTTCTGGACGTTTAAGAATGGTGCCTAGTGGCAGGTGAGTTAAGCTTAAATGACGTGATGAAGATTCAGGAACAGTCAGGCTTAGTAGCCAAATGGCTGACATGCTGATCAGCATGGCATAAGGCACAATGCTGGCATTGAAATATTCCAGTAACCAACCCAGGGTTGCAACGGTAATAATAAATCCTATTGAGCCCCAGAGACGGATTTTACTGTAATGGTGGTGATGTTCACCAAGATGTTGCAGGGTTGTCGCCTCAAACTGGGGTAAGGAGGCATTCCAGAAAAAGCTGAATACCAGCATCACGCTGGCAATCCAGATGTAACTGTTATTCAATAAGATGGCTGCAAAGCTTAATGCTCCGATCAGACTGGCAAGGCGCACAATGAGCATGCGTTGACCGTGATGATCTGCAATCCAGCCCCAGATGTTAGGCGCAATAATTCGGGTTGCGAGCAATATCGCTATCAGCTCGCCAATTTCCTTGGCTGAGAACCCTTGCCACTGTAGATACAGCCCCCAATAAGGAACGAGTACTCCAAGTGATGCAAAGTAAAAAAAATAGAAGCCGGACAAACGCCAATACGGCGTTGATTTTAGTGGGCTCATCGCCCGATCCCCATCAAACTACTTGGTCTGAGCGCTAGCTGGGATGATCGGTGTTTCCGTAGTCACATCCATATTTTGTGCCCGGTGACGAAGCGTATGATCCATCAACACAAGGGCTAACATCGCTTCTGCA
>JAOUJZ010000049.1 GCA_029882915.1 Gammaproteobacteria bacterium
GCCGATATTATCTACAGATTATGTTGCCTGAGCCCATTGCTGGACTTCTGGTTCTAGATATAGCGTATCGAGGAGATCTTGTGCCCAATCTTCTGAATCAAGGCGCTTTAATAGTCGCCATGCCATAACTTGAACGGCGGGCTCTGGATTCCACATGGAATCATTCAGGCAGCGCCAGTGATTGACGTCCATTTTTTCAGGCTCTTCAATCTGATTATGACAAGTTTCGCATACCAGAATAGATTGTTCCACACTGGGATCACTTGCAGGCGGGATCTCATAAACGCTGAGGGTATGTTCAAAACCGCATAGTTCGCATTTTGAGCTGCCACGTTGCATAAGTGTCTGCTGTGTGTTCATAGTAATATTTGAGCCTTATATTTCACTGGCGTGGTGTTATTTATCACAGCTATTATTACATACTAGGCTTATTAACCGTTGACTAATGCGCTGTCAAATGTAGCTTTTTAGGGTGCTAATTATTAGCAGATGCTATTATTGTTACTCATAAAAGTGGGGAGGGATAAAAATGAATAAAACTAAAGCGTGGATAGTGGTTTTTGTACCTGCCGCACTAGTTGTTTTTGTTATTGTGGCTATCTGGCCCGCCTTGAAGGGAGGCAGTGAAGGATACAATACCAAAACTGCTGAAGAGGTGGTTACTAAACCATTAGCACAGACAGTGGACGTGTCAGAGATACTGGTCATAGAAGAAAAACCGCCAGAAATTCAGCCGGTAACGACTAGCGATAAAGAAAAGGATGCAGGCACGATCGCAACAGACGATCTTTATAGTGTTGTGGATGGCAATAAGCTGGATGCAAATAGTTATCAGGGCTTTAAATTGTATCGTAACTGGTGTGCTCGTTGTCACGGCACCTATGGTCAAGGCATGGTAGGACCTAACTTGGCGGATAGTTTGAATGTGATAAGCAAAGAAGAGTTCTTCAGTGTTGTTGAAAATGGTAAGTCGGGCTCCATTGGCAGTATGCCCGCATGGAAGGCAAACCCAAAAGTCATGGATGGGCGTGATAAGTTGTATGCATATTTAAAAGCTCGTGCTGATGGTGCAATTGGAATCGAGAAGCCCGTAAAACAATAACAAGAGATGTCAGGGTTTCAGCATAATGGCCTCAGATGAGGCCATTATTTTATTAGGGATATAAGCCATAAGAAGCAGCGTTGAGTTGCCAATGCATTTTCCTACATTGATCTGAGAAAATAACACTAACACCTTTGTTGTATTTACTGTATTCTTGCACGCTTCCTCAGACTCCACCGGAACAATTACAGTTCGAAGCTTGAGGGATGTGGAGCGGTAGTTCAGCTGGTTAGAATGCTGGCCTGTCACGCCGGAGGTCGCGGGTTCGAGTCCCGTCCGCTCCGCCATTTTTTGGCTTAATGTAAGTTACAGTCTTGTAACTTACAGTATAGAGAAGTCAGCGAGATTAATCGTTGTTATGGCCAGTTCTGTTGCCGTCTGGCGGTCCTGCGGCGTGTTATAGCCCCAATCAGCAAAAAACAGCTCAATATCTTCCAGACGACTATCCTCAAGTACATTCACCAATGTTGGTAGCCGATCTTCGACAAACAATATCTTGTGTTCAGGGTGATTGGCTAATAAATTAACCAGTATTTGCTGTTTGCTCAGTTTGCGATCTAGGCCAAAAATTTGCTCGGCTGGCAGGGAAAGGTTATTTGCATTAAGAATTTGGCTTACGAAACGTTCCTGTTTAGTGGTAATGATGTAGCACCAATCTTGATCAAGATGTTTAAGCTTTGTTGCAATGCCATCAAACAGTGGGTTCATGGCAATCCATTCATGCAAATTCTGATCTATCCATTGATCTCGGGTTGTGCCAAAAAGCTTCTTCAGATCGGGTATGGCTAGTTGTTCACGATCTATAATAGCGATGATAGAATCGGTAAAGTTGTTGAGCAAGGTTGAAACGCTTACCTTCTCAAACAATAAGCGCATAATTAAAATCGCTTCATAGCCAGTTTCCATTGCTGGCCTAACTTGTCGAAAGAGTTCAATTATATGGCTTGGTGTGTCAGTAGGCATATCTGACCATAATTGGCTGGCCACCTTCCAGCCCGTAATGCTTGTTTCAACGGCGCTATCGCAGAGAACGCCATCAAAATCGAGGGCATATAGAGCTGTTTTCGTCATAGGCGACTTATTTTAGAAAACAATTTTTGGAATAGTCATTTACTTCCTTGATGGTCCACTCACTGGAAGGTTTTTCTTTTATCGTAGTACACCAGTCATCCGCGCCAGCCTTGGGGTTACAACCAGAAAGTAAAATAAAAAACCATAAGGAAAAAGCCACTGTAAGCAGTTTGTTGGTGGTTGGCATGGTGATTTTCCTTATGTGGACCAGATAATTTAAGTATATGTCTTGTGTATATATGGGCGAGCTGCTACTGATATTACCTTTTTATTTGTGAGGAAAAAAGATATCTGGTTCACATTATTGTTTTTGATAAACAACTCTGCCGTTGAAAAAGGTTAGCAGGACTTCACTGTTGAACAGCCATCCGGCAAAAGGACTGTTCTTTCCTGCACTAATAAACTGCTGAGGCTGGCATTCATTATGAGAGTTAGGTGAAAAAATACAGATATCAGCCTTTCCACCTACTTTTAGTTGGCCAGCATCTATGCCTAAAATTTCTGCAGGGTTACAAGTTAGTGAGGCAATGGCTTGTTGGAGGGTTAGTTCGTCATCATCAACCAATTTCATGGTGAGAGGGAGCAATGTTTCAAGGCCAGAGATGCCAGGAGTGGTTTCAGAAAAAGGACCCAGCTTGGCATCGTTGTCTAAAGGTTGGTGGTTGGAGCAAATGGCAGAGATCACGCCATCACGCACAGCTTGTTGTAACTGTTCGCGATCACGGGTACTTCTTAGCGGTGGCAAGACGTGACTAAAACCATCATAGTTACCAATATCATGCTCACTAAGGTGGAGATGATGGGCACTGACATCTGCAGTGATGGGCAAGCCTTTTTTCTGTGCTTCGGCTATCATCGCTACTGCTCTGGATGTAGATAAGCAATGGAAGTGAGCACGTACTCCGGTTTGCTCTATTAGCAAGATATCTCGTGCAACGGCAATGGTTTCAGCTGCTTCTGGGATGCCACCAAGGCCTAGCCGGGTACTGACAGTGCCTTCATGAACGCAGCCTTGTGATTGTAACCAAGGATCAGCAGCATTAATAAACAGGGTGAGCCCAAGTGTTGCTGCATACTCCATTGCGCGCCGCTGAATTAATGTGTTTTTAATTGGATTTAGGCCATTGCTTATGCCTATGCAACCAGCCTCTTTTAAGGCCAGCATTTCACTTAATAATTCACCCTGAAGATTTTGGGTAAGGGCGCCCATAGTCAGTACCATGGTCCGATTGGCCTTTTTGGCACGGTCCTCGATCAGCTCTATGACGGCTGGCGTATCTATAACGGGATCGGTGTCGGGAGGGATGCAAAGTGTTGTAATGCCGCCTTTAACAGCCGCAAATGTTTCACTTTCAATAGTTGCTGTGTGCTCCTGACCTGATTCCTTGAGTCGAGCATTTAGATCAACCAGTCCTGGACAGACAATTAGGCCGCTGGCATCAATGGTTTGATCTGGAGTAAAGTCATTAGCATGATCGCCCATAGCGACAATTCGACCATCGCTAATAAAAAGATCCTGTTGAGAATCTAATTGACTAGCAGGATCAATAATATGACCATTACTTATGTGTAGTTTCATGAATGAGTCTCGTGTTGTTCTGATTGTGCGCCTAGGGCCATTGACATCACTGCCATCCGTATGGCAATACCATGTGTGACCTGTTCAAGGATGACAGATTGTGGCCCATCAGCAACCGATGAGGCTATTTCTATACCACGATTAATGGGGCCGGGGTGCATGACAATGGCATCGGGTTTTGCGCGTTGTAGTTTATCCTCGGTTAGCCCATAGCTATTGAAATATTCTCGGGCACTAGGTAATAGGGCGCCCTGCATTCGTTCGTGTTGCAGGCGAAGCATAATGACCACATCAACATCCGCCAGCCCGTTTTCCATATCATGGTAGACATGTACGCCCAGTGACTGGCAATTAGTGGGTAATAATGTTTTAGGACCAATCACTCGGATCTCACCTACACCAAGAGTGGCGAGCGCTTGAATTTGAGATCGAGCAACACGAGAGTGCAAGATATCACCGACAATGGCGACGGATAAGTCCGGAAAATGTTGTTTGTGGCGACGAATGGTAAACATATCCAACATTGCCTGAGTTGGGTGTGCGTGGCAGCCATCGCCTGCATTAATGACGCTGACATGTGGTGCAACGTGTTGGGCTATAAATTCAGCGGCCCCACTTTGATTGTGTCGCACTACAAACAAGTCTGTATGCATGGCCTCCAGATTATGTAGTGTATCCAGCAAACTTTCACCCTTGGTCGTTGCTGAAGTGCTGATATTAAGACTCATCACGTCGGCAGAAAGACGTTTGGCAGCAAGCTCAAAAGTGGTGCGAGTGCGGGTGCTGTTCTCAAAAAACAGATTCATAATTGTTTTTCCGCGAAGCAGTGGTACTTTTTTTACCTGCCGATTAGAGATGCTGGAAAATTGTTCGGCGCGGTCCATAATTTCGGTTAGTAACGGCTTTTTAAGGCCTTCTATGGTCAAAAAATGACGCAATTGACCACTATCCGTGAGTTGATTATTGGTCATAAATATCCTCATTGGACTGAAGTTCTAGTTGCAAACCGTTGTTGTTGGTTAGCTTAATATGCTGGCTAGCCGATAACGTGATCGATTGTCCGATAATGTCGGCCTGAAGGGGTAATTCTCTTCCATTGCGCTCAATGAGCACGGCTAAAGTGACACTGGCGGGACGACCATAATCAAATAGTTCATTTAGTGCGGCCCGGACGGTACGCCCGCTGTGCAAAACATCATCAACAAGCAATAAGTGGCGATTATCTACGCTAAAAGGTAGATCGGATGGTGTGACTTGAGGGTGCATACCAATACGAGTGAAATCATCTCTATAATAGGCAATGTTTAATGTGCCTAATGGTGCAGCAAAAAAATCAACCCCCAGAATCCTTGCCAGTTCTTTGGCAATCCAGACGCCGCCACTATGAATGCCAACTAACAAGGGCTGCTTGTCGCCAAGTTGTTGGCGTATTTCATCGGCCATAGTGTGTAGTAAAGGCTCGATTTCAGCAGATGTAGAAGGAATAGTCATTGTTGATTTAACCATGATTGAAGTATAAGTTGGGCAGAGATGCGATCAACATCACCGCGGTTATTAGACTGCATTTTGTTATTAATGCCAAGCTGATCAAGTGCTTCATAGGTGCTCAAGCGCTCATCTTGCCATTCAACGGGAATTTGGAAGCGGCCATTAAGCCGGTTGCCAAATCGGCGAGCTGCTAGCGTCATTTCCTGTTCTGTGTCATCCATATTGAGCGGTAAGCCTACCACTAAAAGCTGAGGTTTCCATTCATCTATCAAAGTTTTGATATCGTCCCAATTGGGCACACCATCACGTGCACGGATCATGGTGAGTGGACTGGCTGTTTTAGTCAATTCTTGGCCTACAGCAACACCGATATTTCTTAGTCCAAAATCAAACCCGAGGATGGTCCGAGGGGCACTCATGCATGCCCCGCTGTGTTTGCCATTAGGTTAATATCTATGCCAAGTAATTTGGCTGCTGCTGGCCATTGTTGGTCAGCGGGGGTATTAAATAAAAGGTCATCGTTGGCAGCTACAGTTAGCCAGCTATTTTCCGTTAATTCTTGCTCTAGCTGACCGGCTGCCCAGCCCGCGTACCCAAGAGTAACCAGAGCATGTTCGGGGCCATTTTCAGTGCCTATGTTTTCCAGAATATCGGTGGAAGTGGTGAGAAAAACATTGTCAGCCAGTTGTATCTTGGTCTGCCAGTCTGCGTCACTGTTATGAAGAACCAGTCCCTGATGTTTTTGTACTGGCCCTCCAAACAATACCGGTGTATGGAGGACCAATTCTGATGGATTGTTAATCTCAAGGTGGGAGAGTAATTCCGCTAGCATAATTTGAGTGGGGCGATTGATGATTAGGCCCATAGCACCCTCTTCGTCATGCTCACAAATATACACCACCGAACGATAAAAGAAGGTATCTACCAAAGAAGGCATTGCAATGAGAAAGTGGTGTTGTAGTGATGATTCCATTTCTTTTTTAGAAAAAACTAAATCCTACCTGGAATAAATGTTCGACTTCGGTAATGTAACGTTTGTTGATTAAGAACAATATTACGTGGTCCTCGGCCTCAATTATGGTGTCATGATGAGCGATAATGACTTCGTCTTGGCGGACAATGGCGCCGATCGTGGTTCCGGGAGGCAATTTGATTTCATCAATGCGTCTACCAACAACCAGTGAGGAAGTCTTATCGCCATGGGCTATGGCCTCCAATGCCTCAGCTGCACCTCGACGGAGTGAATGCACTGCAACAATATCACCACGACGAATATGGGCCAGTAGACTTCCGATAGTCGCCTGCTGAGGGGACAAAGCGATATCGATGCTGCTACTTTCAATGAGGTCAACGTATGCGGCACGGTTTATCAACGATAAAACTTTTTGTGCGCCTAATCTCTTTGCAAGCATGGCAGACAGGATATTGGCTTCATCATCATTGGTGAGCGAACAGAACAGATCAACCTTGTGGATATCTTCTTCTTGTAATAATTCTTCATTGGCAACGTCGCCCAATAAAACGATAGTCTTAGTCAATTCTTCAGATAATTGTTCGGCTCGTATAGGATCGGCTTCAATCAATTTGATCTGATAGTCATTTTCTAAGGCCTTAGCCAGCCGTGCACCGATTTGGCCGCCACCAGCCAGCATAATGCGTTTATAGGGTTTATCCAGGCGGCGTAATTCGCCCATGACTGATCGAATATCTTTACTTGCGGCAATGAAAAAAACTTCGTCGTCGGCTTCAATAACTGTGTCAGCCTTTGGGATGATTGGGCTGCCATTTCTAAAAATTGCTGCGACTCGGGTTTCTGCTTTTGGAATATGGTCACGTAATTCGCTTAAAGGACTGCCTACAAGCGGACCACCATGAAAGGCTTGAACAGCGACTAACTGAACTTTACCTTCAGCAAAATCTAATACCTGCAATGCATTGGGATGATTGATTAGCCGCTCAATATAATCGGTCACGATCTGTTCAGGGCTAATCAACATATCAATAGCAATGGCATCACTATTGAAAATTTCAGGTATAGATAGATAGTCTGGGGCGCGGATTCGAGCGATTTTGGTTGGTGTGTGGTAGAGATGGTGACAGATTTGACAGGCAACGATATTAATTTCATCACTATTGGTGACGGCCAGAATTAGTTCCGCATCTTCTGCTCCAGCCCGAGCTAAAACTTCAGGATGTGAAGCTTTACCTTGAACTGTGCGAATATCATATTGATCTTGAAGTTTTTGTAAAAATTCAGCATTGGTATCAATGATCGTAATATCATTATTTTCACGCGCAAGGGTTGCTGCAACGGAGGAACCGACTTGGCCTGCCCCGAGAATAAGAATTTTCATAAAGCTGTCCTAAACTTGTTTAGTATCAATGCCTAATGCCCGTAGTTTTCGATAAAGGTGAGTACGTTCCATGCCTACCAGTTTGGCAGCTTTGCCGACATTTCCTTCTGTATGTTGTAGTTTGCGTAACAGATAAATGCGTTCAAACTGTTCGCGCGCCTCTCTAAGTGGCAAGTCGTAATCAATGGCGCTACTTTCACTCGGACTCTCTTTTGATGACTGCAGCGTGCCTTCAATTGCAGACTCATCAATATCATCGTTTTCGCCG
>JAOUJZ010000050.1 GCA_029882915.1 Gammaproteobacteria bacterium
TCGTACTGGCTATTCAGGAACAGCAACTACGTCAACGTCATCTTGCTGGCTTGATGCGAAAGCTACCTCCATTACAAACCATGGAAACGGCACTTTTTCAGCTTATTGGCGGTGGATTTATCCTGTTAACTATCGGCTTATTAACCGGTGTATTATTTATTGAAGATATATTCGCTCAACACCTCGTTCACAAAACGGCTTTATCCATTGTGGCCTGGTGTGTATTTGCCACTTTGTTATGGGGGCGCTGGCAATATGGCTGGCGAGCTAAAACTGCAATTAAATGGACATTAATTGGTTTCTCATTTTTGGTTCTCGCTTACTTGGGTAGTAAGCTTGTGCTGGAATTTTTGTTAAGTCACTAATCACTCATCATGCTTGAAAGTACCTCACTGTTATTATTGTTTCTGATTCTATTTGTCCTGTTGCTGTTTTCTGCATTTTTTTCCAGTTCAGAAACAGCACTGATGTCACTCAATCGCTATCGATTACGCCATCTTGAGCAACAAGGTCATACCGGTGCTGTGCGTGCAAGTCAGTTGCTTGATCGTCCCGATCGTCTAATTGGTTTAATTCTGCTCGGCAATAATTTCGTCAATATTTTTGCTTCGGCCATTGCAACCGTTATCGGAATAAAATTATTGGGTGAAAATGGCATTATGGTTGCCACTTTTACGCTCACATTAATTATTTTGTTATTTGCTGAAGTTGCACCTAAAACACTGGCTGCACTCCACCCTGAACAAGTTGCATTTCCCGCCAGCTTTATACTCAAGCCACTACTGATTATTCTCTATCCATTAGTGTGGTTTACTAATGCTATAACCAACCGTCTATTGGCCCTATTAGGGGTTTCACCTGAAGATTCGGCTTCTGTTGCCATTAACTCAGAAGAACTACGAATGGCACTTATGGAAGCAGGCAGTTTAATTCCGAAACGTCACAAAAAGATGCTGGTAAGTATTCTTGATCTGGAAAAAGTCACCGTGAACGATGTTATGGTGCCTCGTAATGAGATAGAAGGACTGGACATTAACGGTACACTACCGGAGATCATCAAACAGCTTTCTTATTGTAGTCATACACGATTGCCAGTTTATGAAGATAGCATGGATAACATTATCGGTATCATGCATCTTAGAAAGGCCTTACATCTACTGACTCAGGATAATTTAACCAAGGAGACCATACACAGTATTGTAAAGCCCGCTTATTTCGTACCTGAAGGCACCCCTTTGAATACCCAACTTATTCAATTTCAACGCCATCGAAGACGCACAGGTCTTGTTGTTGATGAGTATGGTGATATTTTCGGTCTAATCACCCTAGAGGATATATTTCGTGAAATTGTCGGTGAATTTACTGCCGATACGATTGACGAAGACAAAGACATTCATCCTCAACAAGATGGTAGTTACCTTATTAATGGCTCAGCCAATATCCGAGAAATTAACCGTAATAATCACTGGGAACTACCTACCGATGGACCTAAAACGATTAACGGTCTTATTTTGGAATATCTGGAAAGCATCCCTGATCCCGGAGTGAGTTTACGTATTGAAAATTATGTTATTGAAGTAGTGCAAACGGCTGACAATGTTATTCGTACAGTTCGCATTCGTCAGGATGAAATGATTTCAGAAGAGTCGGAATAATGTCTTCTCATTTAACAATTAAAGTCTGCGGTTTAAATAGTGTCGACGACACATCCTTAAAATCAATGCTAAAACTGGCCGCCGATTTACTCCATAATGACTGGAAAATCACGGAACAAGATGGTGCTGATCTATATATTTATTCTCTAGACACTGATGATGGAAAATCCGCATGGAATCAGCATAATAAAGGTCTTTCCGCCATTCTGACCAATCAGGATAAACTCGATGAATCGGCCGATATTATTCTGAAAAAACCGCTTCGCACCAAAAATTTTTCAGATGCCCTGAATGCAATTGCAGACAAACGACAGTTTTTAGATCAAGCCAGTCAGGTTGCTAAAATCAAACTCGACTCACATTCAGATCAAGCTGGTACTGATAACAAACAACGCCCTAAAAAAACATCATTTCTATCATCATTATCATCCAGTATATCCAAACGGTTAACCACTAAAAAAATACCCGCCCATGATTTGCCGAGTCTGAACTTCCAATTACCTGAACAGTCTGCCACGCCACCTAATACCATTACCGATCCCGAATTGCTAGAACAATGGCTTTCTCAATTACCTGAAAATGACAATGACAAAATAATCAGTGCCATTTTGGGAAATCTAACACCTCTAAATCGTGCTCAAATACCCGTTAATACTCGCTTGACGCTGCTTGATATTTACCGCCGTCCGATTAGCAAGCTGGTGTTTGATCGTGACATGAACACGATCAAACGAGAAATGTCCTCTCCTGCTGAGTTTTTAAAAGCTGTCAACGCTTTGAGTTTGTTGTTGGCAGAACTCGCCACAGGGTATAAAACCATTATCAACGAATCTTATCTGAATGGACTTCGCCCAAGCTCAAGTGATATTTTCTTAATCGCCATTAACCGTGCTGCAGAATTGATAAGTTTATCGATCTTGTACGCGTATCGTTATTACCGTTCAGCCCCTGTTGATGCTCTAAAAGATCTGAATCAGCTTTACATTTATTGCGAGTCGAGCAAAACATTACACAAAACTGTCTCTACTAAAAATAGTGCTACTCATCATTCATTCCATCATTTTTACTGCCAAATTTTGCTGACGGGCATAGCAGATCCTTATAGTCTGGAAAAATATGATGTCTTTCGACTTTATAAACTCATGGAAAACATGGCTGATAAAGTAGAAATCAGCCCGATTACCTCTAAACAAATAGAAGCTACTCGTGATTTTTTAATGACCGCCTGTTTCTGCATTGACTGTGCAGAGGGCCATATTCCTGTCGCTTTATCCAAAACACCTGTTGAAAAACGTGCTTTACCTCAAATAAGACTGTTGCATACACAAACTGTTTTACAAGACATTGAACATATATTGCAAAATGCGAACGCAACATCAGCAAAAAGTGCCTATAACCTTGATAATCAGTTGCTGAAAAAAATCATTCCTCAACTTGACGCGTCTTATGAACGTAAATATCTAAGACTACCGAGTGTACAAAACCGCCAGATAAGTCTGGCCGATGGTGTGTCTGCCATTCATAACTGCCTAAGCAACGAGAATATCGAGGAAGCTTATCACTGGATAGTGCGTAATCAAGGCAGTGGCGGCATGATGGTAAGTTGTACTAATATGACCATGCCCTCACTCAATATTGGTGGTTTTATGGGCATTTTTGAACAGAATATGCAAACAAGCCTTGCTACCGTTCGTTGGTTACATATCGAAAATAATGACACGATACATATTGGATTAGAAATTCATCAGGGTCATCCAACAGCCGTGACATTTACCCCTGACGGTAGCACCGAAATATTTCAGGGATTATTATTACCTGAAATTGAAGATATCAAACAACCAGCAACGCTCATCGTTGATAAAGGTATTTATTCAGCCAATCGGGTATTACGTATTAAACAAGAGCAAGAAATCTATACTATCTCGGCAGATACATTGATTGAAAACACGCTCAACTATGAACAATTTAGTTTTAAAATCAAATCTGGCTCATAAGGCAACAATCATCATCCGTTGCTGTCATATAGCAACCTTATAGAGAAACTCATTATGCGAACTTTAGTCAAATTACTGCTTTTCATTGTCATTATCGCCTTTTCAGGCCTTATCAGCTTGCCATTCTTTATCGATCCGAATGATTACAAACAGGAAATTTCCGATCAGGTTGAAAAAGCAACCGGCCGAAAATTAACACTTGAAGGTGATATAGGGCTGTCGGTATTCCCCTGGATTGCCTTGGAACTAGGCCCTTTATCACTCAGTAATGCTAAAGGATTCAAGGCTGAATACTTTGCAGAAGTTGACGCTGCTGAGATTCGTATCAAACTCATGCCTCTACTTTCCAAACAATTAGAAATGGACACCGTCATTCTTGATGGTCTGGTACTTAATCTGGAAAAAAATAAAGCTGGTAAAACTAACTGGGACGATCTCGCTGGTGACAGCACAGAAACCAACACAACTAAAAAATCAGACACACAAGCCAGTGATACGGGTACTCCAGCTCTTGCCGCAGTTAGTATTGCTGGTGTCAAACTGACCAACGCTAATATTTTATGGTCAGATGCAACTACTGCTCAGAACTATCGTCTGGAAAATCTGAATCTAACTACTGATCCACTGGTGGCAAAAACACCTACTGCTGTTGATATTGATTTTAATCTGGTCAGTGTAAAACCCGATCTTAACGCCCATGTCACCATACAAACCAAAGTCATCGTTGACATTGAAAGTCAGCAATATGCACTGACTGAACTCAATTTCACCACACATGCTCAAGGAAAGGATTTGCCTCTTCCAGAAGCCAATATAGTTTTAACAAGTGATATTTCTATTGATTTGAACAAACAGACTGCCTCCTTAGTAGACCTGGTCGTTGAAGTTCAGGATCTGATACTTAATGGCGACATCAATGCCAACAAAATTCTGTCTCAAAATCCAGGCTTCACAGGACAACTAGGCGTCAAGCCGTTCAACCTCCGGAAGCTGGCCAATAGTCTGGCGATTGAATTACCCACAATGTCTGATGACAGCACCTTGGAGTTCATTCAGCTTACAACCAAATTTGAAGGCTCAACTAGCCATTTCAATGCAAAACAGCTGGATTTGACACTGGATCAAAGTCAATTAAGCGGCCAGATGGCAATCACTAATTTTACTCAACCCGCTATTACTTTTAACTTGGCACTAGATGATATTGATGTTGATCGTTATATGCCTCCAGTAGCGGATGAAAAACAACACTCTGTAGCACCTCCAGCGACTGCCGCTACTGCGGGTGCAGCCCAGTTACCACTGGAAACATTAAGACAAATTAATGCCAAAGGGACTCTGGATATTGGAAAATTAAAAATTAGCGGTACCCACAGCGAAAATATCCACCTAGAAATCAATGCAGATAAGGGACTCATAAAATTACATCCCATGAGCGCCGATCTTTATCAAGGTCAATACCAAGGAAACGTAGGGCTTGATGCCCGTGGTAAAACATTGAAGCTATCCATTAATGAAAATTTAAAAGGTGTTCAGGCTGGCCCCCTACTAAAAGACATGACTGGCGACGACAAGATTTCTGGCATTGCCAATGCCGAGGCAAAATTAATAGCCGATGGAGCCACTGTCGAACAGATGAAACAGACATTAACCGGCAATGGTCAGTTTTCATTCACTAATGGTGCACTGAAAGGCATCAACATTGCCGAGAGTATTCGCAAAGCCAAAGCTGCATTAAAAGGAGAAACTCTGCCAGCATCAGATGCACCACTTCAAACCGACTTTTCCAGCCTTAAGGGCTCATTCACAGCGACAAATGGCATCATCAATAACCAAGACTTAACGGTCATGTCTCCTTTATTACGCATCAATGGTGCTGGTAAAGTCAATTTACCTAAAGAAGATATTGATTACGGACTTAAGGTCTCTATTGTAGGTACATCAAAAGGTCAAGAGGGCAAAGAGTTAACAGAATTAAAAGGTCTAACTATCCCTGTCAACATTACTGGAAGTTTTGATAACCCAAAACCTACGGTTGATTTAGCTAGTCTGTTCAAACAAAAAGCAACGGATGAAGTGAAATCAAAAGTCACAGATAAATTGAAAGACAAATTGGGTGGCGATTTAGGTGGCCTATTAGGCGGAGTACTTGGCACTGAAAATGTTGAAAAAGCGCCAGAAGAAACCGCTGACACTACAACTGAGAAGCCAGCAGAACAACAAGAATCTGCTCCTGCTGTTTCACCTGAAGATCAACTTAAAGATGCCGTGAAGAACAAACTTAAAGGTTTTTTCTAACCATTGAATAAGCACAATCCGTATTCTGAATGGCTACGGAGAATTTTCATATTTTGACCACATCAACTTTTAGTGACCGGTTATTAAACTGGTTTGATCAACATGGCCGTAAGGATCTTCCCTGGCAACAACAGCCAACGCCTTACCACGTCTGGCTATCAGAAATCATGTTACAACAAACACAGGTCAGCACTGTCATTCCTTATTATCAACGTTTCACCGACCGTTATGCTGATATTGCCTCACTCGCCAAGGCATCTATTGAGGATGTACTCGCCTTATGGACAGGTTTAGGTTATTACGCCCGCGCCAGAAATTTGCATAAAGCCGCTGTTATTATGACCAATGAGCATGATGCAAAAATGCCCAACACCATTGAGCAATTAATCGCCTTGCCTGGAGTTGGACGCTCGACAGCTGGCGCAATTATGGCACTTGCGCATCATCAAAACTATCCAATTCTTGATGGCAATGTAAAACGTGTTTTAACTCGTTACGACGGAATTTCAGGTTGGCCCGGCAAGAAAGTGATTGAAAATCAACTATGGAAACGTGCCGAACAGTTATTGCCTAAACATCGTATTGCAAACTACATTCAAGCCCAAATGGATTTAGGTGCAACTGTGTGCACGCGTAGCAAACCAAAGTGTAATAAATGTCCACTACAGTCAGATTGCCACGCATTTCTACGCGATATTCCGCAAAACTATCCATCACCTCGATCTAAAAAAATAATTCCTACTCGCCAAATCAACTGGTTAGTGGCTCAATTACCGACCAAAGAAGTGCTATTACAACAGCGTGCTAATACTGGAATTTGGGGTGGCCTTTGGAGTTTTCCAGAACTTAATTCCATTGAAAATATCGACCATATATGTATGAATCAGTTTAATTTAGAAACAACTAAAATCGTTACACAGACTCACTTTCGCCATGTATTAAGTCACTTTAAACTAGACATTCATCCTCACCTTGTTAGTTGTTCAATTGACAGTAATTATATAACCGAGAATAAAAATTTTAGTTGGTATAAAATACAAGATGCATTACAGCTCGGACTACCCGCGCCAGTAAAAACATTTTTAATATCATTACAATAAATGAGGAACTAATGGCACATACTGTCCATTGTGTTAAACTGCACAAAGAAGCTGAAGGGTTGGACTTTCCACCCTATCCAGGCGAACTTGGCAAAAAAATCTATGCGTCTGTCTCGAAAGAAGGCTGGCAAATGTGGTTGGGCCAACAAACCATGCTGATAAACGAGTATCGATTATCATTGGCCGATCCAAAATCACAGCAGTTTCTTAAAGAAGAATTAGATAAATTCTTCTTTGGTGAAGGGTCAACACCACCAGCAGATTTTATAGCTGAATAATTTTATAACATGAAAAAACAACAAAGGTAGGACAGAACATGGCAGAACAAGTAACCGGAACAGTAAAATGGTTCAACGATGAAAAAGGATTCGGTTTCATTGAACAAGCAGATGGCCCAGATGTATTTGTACATCACAGTGCAATTCAATCAGAAGGTTTTAAATCTCTGAAAGAAGGTCAATCTGTAACAATGGAAGTCACTCAGGGTGCCAAAGGCCCACAAGCTGAGAATGTAGTTCCAGGCTAATTTATAATTAGTTTTAAATATCAAAGGCCGGTCGGAATTATTCCACCGGCCTTTTTTATTGCTACTATGACAGGCTAGATTCATTAGGTTCTGATTAATGAAGGTATTTAGCTTTAAAAATATTCGTATTACCGTTCTGCTATCAATATTAGCAGTAGCAGCCATTTATACTAAAGAACAACGCCTGCAGACTACCTCCTGGTATAAACCTCTTGAAGTCATCATATTCCCCATCAATGGTGATGGCAGTACTGCAACTGACCACTATCTTCAGCAATTGACTCCTAA
>JAOUJZ010000083.1 GCA_029882915.1 Gammaproteobacteria bacterium
TACGTTAATTTTCTATCTGGTCCTCTCCCTTCTGGGAGAGGGTGATTAGGAGGATATCACTATGGATCGCATGCTTTATATTTCGATGAATGCTGCTCAACAAACTATGTTAGCGCAGGCAGCAAACAGTAATAATCTGGCGAACGTAAATACGACTGGTTTTCGGGCTGATTTTGAACAGTTCCGAAGCATGCCTGTGTTTGGTCAGGGCCTGCCAACTCGTGTGTATTCTATGAGTGAGCGTCCTCAAACTGATTATCAACAAGGGTCGGTTCAGTCAACGGGTCGTGAGCTGGATGTTTCTGTTCAAGGCGAAGGTTTTATTGCGGTTCGAGGTAAAGATGGTCGTGAAGGCTATACCCGTGCTGGTGATTTACACATCACAGAAGCAGGGCAATTAGTAACAGGTACGGGTCTTGCCGTGATGGGTGAAGGTGGTCCGATAGCGATTCCACCGGCAGAAAAAGTTGAAATTGGTGCTGATGGCACGATTTCAATTCGTCCCATTGGCGAGCAAGCCAATGCACTGGCCATTTTAGATCGTATTAAGCTGGTTAAACCAGATCTTAAAAATGTATTTAAAGACAGTGATGGTTTAATGCGACTGAAAGATGGTAGTAATGCGCCTTTGGATGCAACTATCACTATTGCATCAGGAACACTGGAAAGTAGTAATGTCAATGCGGTGAGCGCATTAGTGAATATGATTGAATTGCAACGTCAGTATGAGATGCAGGTCAAAATGATGAAATCGGCTGATGAGAATGGCGCTGCTTCGGCACGGCTATTGCAATTAGGTAATTAAAGCGCGATAACGCGTCAAAATTTAGAGGAGGGTAAGACATGAATCAAGCATTATGGATTGCCAAAACAGGACTTGATGCCCAGCAAACGCGGATGTCAGTCATTTCAAATAACCTAGCCAATGTGAATACCACTGGATTTAAACAGGATCGAGCGGTGTTTGAGGATCTGTTGTACCACACCATGCGCCAACCAGGAGCGCAATCATCAGCTAGTACACAGTTACCTTCTGGTTTGATGTTAGGTACGGGTGTACGCACCGTTGCGACAGAAAAACTACACACACAGGGTAGTCTTCAGTCAACAGGAAATTCATTGGATATGGCGATTAATGGTCGAGGCTTTTTTCAGATTTTAATGCCTGATGGTTCATTGTCTTATACACGTGATGGTACATTCCAGGTTGATTCGATTGGCCAGGTCGTAATGTCTAGTGGTTATCCTTTAGAGCCAGCCATTACTGTACCGGAAGGCGCATTAAGCTTTACTGTTGGTTCTGATGGAACAGTGAGTGTGTTGGAACAAGGACAAAATACCCCAACCATCATTGGCAATATTGAACTGGCAGATTTTGTGAATCCTACCGGTTTACAGGCTATGGGTGAAAATTTGTTCAAGGAAAGTGGAGCAAGCGGTGCACCGATAGTAGGACAACCTGGTTTAACAGGTCTTGGTAGGGTGCTCGGTAATACGCTTGAAACTTCCAACGTTAATGTAGTGACCGAACTGATTAATATGATCGAAACCCAACGTGCTTATGAAGTGAATTCAAAAGCAATTTCAACAGCTGACCAAATGCTGCAATACGCAAGTCAGAATTTATAGCGGTTAATGTCTGATTTATAGCTTATCACCCTGGCTATTTAGGCCAGTGGTGATGAGGAAAAAACAATCTGGCACAGAGTCTGCATTAATCCAAATAACACACGGTATTTGGAGACATAAAATGAAAATCCTCATCAAAATATTGACACTCGTAAGTCTACTCATTCTCACAGGATGTATGAGCAGTACAGCTAAGCGTGACCCTGCTTATGCAGCGGTACGCCCTGCTGCCACAGAGCAGCAGGAAAAAAACGACGGTGCGATTTTTGATGCTCGAACTAATATTTCTTTATTTGAGGATTATCGTGC
>JAOUJZ010000084.1 GCA_029882915.1 Gammaproteobacteria bacterium
ATCAGATTTATTGCCTGTCGCGGGTATACAACTCGGCATTAGCAGTGCTGGCATCAAAATAGTAGGTCGACCTGATCTGGTCTTGATTCAATTGGATGAAGGTACTGTAACGTCGGCGGTTTATACTAAAAACGCATTTTGTGCAGCTCCTGTAACCTTGGCAAAACAACATCAAAAACAAGCCATGCCACGTTATTTACTGATTAATTCCGGCAATGCTAATGCTGGGACAGGTGAGCAGGGCTTGGTGGCGGCGAATTTGTGCTGTCAGGCTATTGCTGAACTAACAGATGTAACAAATCATTCTGTACTTCCATTTTCTACTGGTGTTATTGGACAAGCCTTACCTGTAGAAAAAATCACACAAGTGTTACCGGATGCTTTTTCAAAACTGGCAAGCGATAACTGGTTTGCTGCCGCTCATGCAATTATGACCACGGATACGGTGGCAAAAGCGTTTTCAAGACAGTTGGAAATTGATGGAAAAACAATTACGGTAACAGGCATAGCAAAAGGTTCAGGGATGATTCGCCCTGATATGGCAACCATGTTGTCTTATATTGCAACAGATGCATCGATTGAACAATCCGTGCTAGATGCGATGTTGTTTAACGCGATTGAACAGTCATTTAATCGAATTACCGTGGATGGTGATACATCAACCAATGATGCTTGTGTGTTAATGGCAACTGGCAAAGCAGGAAATACGGCTATCACCGATCTTGATAGCGTTGATGCACAAAGAGTGTATCAAGTGATTGCTCAAATCAGTCAACAACTGGCACATGCAATCGTGCGTGATGGTGAAGGCGCAACCAAGTTCATTGAGATTGATGTTATACAAGGTAAGGATACTGAAGAATGCAGGCAGGTTGCATACACTATCGCACATTCACCTTTAGTCAAAACGGCCTTATTTGCATCCGATCCCAACTGGGGAAGAATATTAGCGGCAGTTGGGCGAAGTGGCATTAATGACTTTGATCTGAGTAAAGTATCGATATTCTTGGGTAATATTTGTATCGTGGAAGGCGGCCAACCAGCCAAAGAATATACCGAGGAGCAAGGTCAGCAAGTGATGAGTCAAGATGAAATCACCATTAAAGTTGAATTGGGTCGTGGTGATGCTCAAGATACTGTCTGGACCTGCGATTTCTCATACGATTATGTCAAGATTAATGCTGAGTATCGTACCTAAGCATTCTCCATATTTTTTGTGATCGCGTTATTCTTGCACTTAAATCTTCACATTCTTCGTGTGAAAAATCTTGAGCGAATACATAAACAAGCTGGGTAGACACTATATTTTTCATTGCATTGGGGTGATCAATGACATCAAAAAAGATAACCACATTGAGCGAGTTTCTCCATCATAGTGGTGCCAAATACCGTGTTTTTGATATGGGACGACGAGTCGCTCAATTGGCACCCGATGAGTTTGTTAATTTTGAAGGGGCTAAAAAGCCCTATCCTTACCCTTTCCAAAAAATGGCTTTATTTGGCGTGATTTTCTGGAATCCGGCAGTACCTGAAGAGCATTATGTCTGGTTTTTGAAGTTGCCATTGGACGAACAAGGTTTACTTATCCAGGCGGCTAGAGATGAGTTTCTAGTGATGTTGCTTGACCGTGTTGGAGAATGCATGCTGGCGACGGAAGAGGGCAACAATATCGAAGGGGCATTGAAAGATAGTCCATACACCTTTAATCCGCGTGAAGACAAAATGGCGGCATTTAATGCCCAAGCAACAAAAAATCTAGCAATAAAACCATCTCAGTTTTATGCTGAGGCACTGGCGTACTATACAGGCAAAAAAGATCTGAATGAGTGGCAATCATTAGGCATGCAGGGTGTCGCTGATGTGGCTGTCAGACTAGATGATTATGAAGAAACTCTGGGTCTGATTGAAACTATCCCTAAATTAG
>JAOUJZ010000022.1 GCA_029882915.1 Gammaproteobacteria bacterium
AGCAGTATGACCTTTTTATCGCGTATCCTCGGATTTATTCGTGATATCGTGATCGCTCGCCTGTTTGGTGCAGGAGTGGGAGCCGACGTATTTTTTGTCGCCTTCAAGATACCAAACTTTTTACGCAGGCTATTTGCTGAAGGTGCTTTTTCTCAAGCTTTTATTCCTGTTTTGGCTGAATATCGTCAACGTGGAGATAGTGACCTCAAGTCATTGATTTCAAATGTCAGCGGCACACTGACAGGGATTTTATTTCTAATCACAGCACTGGGCGTAGTTGCCGCACCATTGCTCATTATGATCTTTGCCCCAGGATTTATTGACAACCCTCAAAAACTAGACCTTGCTGGCGATTTACTTAAAATCACATTTCCTTACCTGTTTTTTATTTCACTGACCGCATTGGCTGGTTCAATATTAAATAGCTTTGGTAGATTTGCTGTACCTGCATTTACCCCTGTGTTTCTGAACTTATCGTTAATAGTGTGTGCTATTTGGCTCTCGCCACACCTGGCGAACCCCGTAACGGCGCTAGCGTGGGGCGTTTTTATTGGCGGAGCAGTTCAGCTGCTGTTTCAAATACCATTTTTATTGAAAATTAATCAACTTCCCAAACCTAGCTGGGGCTGGAAAAATAGTGGCGTCCAGAAAATATTGAAACTTATGATACCCGCTATGTTTGGTGTATCTGTCTCGCAGATTAATTTGTTACTTGATACCTTATTGGCATCTTTTTTAGTTACCGGCAGCATCTCCTGGCTCTATTATTCTGACCGACTGGTTGAGTTTCCCTTGGGTGTTTTTGGTATTGCTTTGTCTACTGTCATCTTGCCAAGTTTATCTAAAAAACATGCGACATCGTCAAAGGCCGAATTCTCCCATACCATTGACTGGGCATTACGATGGGTGTTTATTATCGCCACACCGGCCTCTATAGGCCTTATCTGGCTTGCAGAACCTTTATTGCTAACCTTGTTCCAATACGGCGAATTCACAGCTCAGGATGCCCACAAAGCTTCTCTCAGCTTAATGGCATATGGCTTAGGGCTATTGCCCTTTGTTTTTATCAAAGTTCTGGCACCTGGATACTTTGCCCGCCAGGATACTAAAACACCAGTCAAAATCGGTGTTATCGCCATGGTCACCAATATGGTGCTTAATATTATCCTGATGATGCAACTAGCCCATGTTGGGCTTGCCTTGGCAACCGCATTGTCCGCAGTATTAAATGCGGGGCTGCTCTATGCTGGACTTAGAAAGCTTGGTGTTTATCGACCCAATCCTGGCTGGGGTGGCTTTGCACTCAAACTGATTATTGCTAATGTCAGCTTGTTGGCCTTATTAGTCGTCTTAACCCCTATTAGCTCTGACTGGCCAAGCTGGAACGTATGGCGTCGTGTTAGCTGGCTGTCTGGTTTAATTATCAGTGGAGCAATGGTTTATTTTGCAGTGCTGTCAGCTGTGGGCATAAAGGTTAAATATTTGCTGAAACCTGATACCGGCAATATCTGACCCGGTCGTTTACATAAAATCAAAATAACTAGTAGGGTATGACCGGAGAAAAGAAAAGGAATAGCTTTTGAGAAGCTAATATTTACAGGCAAAAAAAGACCTTCTTCCGAAGGCCTTTAAATTTAAACTGTAAAGCGATGTATCGTCTTAAAATTTACGACCGATACCAATACCCCATACAAATGGGTCTACATCGGCAGTTATTTTGGCCTTTTTATAGGCTCCGCCAGCAATATTTGTAAAATGAGCTTCTGTATCAATATCAATATATTTAACATCAAGGTTCACAAACCAGTCGTCATTTAATGCAACGTCGACACCTGCTTGTGCCGCCAAGCCCCACGAGCTATCTAGGTCAACTTTAGATCCTGCTGTATCCAACACACTTCCTGCAACTTCTTCATCAAAGAAATAGGTGTAGTTAATACCTGCACCAACATAAGGGCGAATATTTGAATCCGGTGCGAAGTGATACTGTAACGTCAAAGTAGGTGGTAAAACTTTAGCATCAATAACATCGCCTAGAGCAGCTTGTCCTTTTTCACCTTTAATGGTGTGGTCTGAGTAACCCAAAATTAATTCAACACCCCAATTGCGATTAATCATATATGTAATATCGAGTTCAGGCACAGTATCAGAGTTTACCTCGACACCTTCACCACCATTTACATAGGAAGCGGCAGGCATTACATACAAATTACCACTATCATCATTAGGGTTAACGTTAATAACACGGCCACGAATCAACCAATCGCCAGCTTCATATGCCATCGCGGGTGTTGCAACCGCGGAAATACCCATTGCGGCCAATAATGTTACTGCAAGTTTTGTTGTTTTCATTTTTCTCCACCTTGAGATTTGAATTTGAATCTTAAAAATCGAAGAAATATTATAACTAGAACCTTAAGAAAATTGTAATAAAATCAGTTGATACCGGCATTAACATTCATATCCATGATCTAGATCAATTAAAGCTGAAATTTATTTTACTCTTATCCATAGCCAGATCAAATAATCTGTAACTTTTTCGTAGCTATGGCAAAAACATTATTACTTTATTAGAGATCAAAACCATCAAAGTATCTTGTTTTCTTTTTGGTTTATTATTCACATAACGACTGCAGTTTTTCCATGTCTTTTAATGCGATTGCCTTTCCGGTTATTGTAATCAACCCCTCATCCTGAAAGCGTGAAAACAGCCTGCTCACCGTTTCAACCGCTAGCCCAAGATGATTTGCTATATCTCCTCGCGACATGCTGAGCTGGAATTCAGCGGCAGAAAAGCCACGCTCTTTAAAACGTTGGGACAACGACAACAAAAAAGTCGCTAATTTTTCATCTGCTGCTTTTTTACCCAGTAGCAACATCAGCCCTTTATCACCGGCAAGCTCTTTGCTCAAGCGTGTTAGCAACTGCACTTGTAACTGAGGCATCTCTTTACCGAGCTCTTGCAAATTATCAAAGGGTAATTCACACACACTGCTACTTTCCAGAGCCTTGGCGTTCGATTTATACGTCTGCTGATGAATCGCGTCCAGCCCAATAAATTCACCTGGAAAATAAAAGCCGGTGACTTGATCTCGACCATTACTAGTAGAAATCGTTGTTTTAAATGATCCTGAACGCACCACATACAATGATGTAAATTCTGTCTCAGCTGCAAATAATGGCTGGCCACGCTTATAAGTTTGGCTCCGCTTTATGATCTTATCAAGTAGCTGGAGATCCCGACTGTGTAACCCCAAAGGCAAGCAAAATCGATAAAGTGAGCAGTCCTGACACGCAACATAATGATCTGCAAGGTCTTTAAATAACGGCGCCACATTGTCTACATTAGACATTACTTAATCCTACATCTATATTTCAAATACGGTCATAATACCCCTTCAAACCCGTCACTGAAACAGTTATTATGCTATTTTATAGATTATATTCAGTCAGGAAATGTCATGACATCTCGTACAGCAACTATTGCCCGTAACACACTTGAAACACAAATTGAGGTAAAACTTAACCTTGATGGTAGCGGTCAATTTGCTGCTGAAACAGGAGTGCCCTTTCTCGATCACATGATGGAGCAAATTGCACGTCACGGTTTATTCGATTTGTCCGTAACTGCAAAGGGCGACTTACACATTGATGCCCATCATACCGTTGAAGATATTGGCATCACCATTGGTCAGGCACTCAAAGAAGCGCTTGGCGATAAAAAAGGGGTGGTACGTTATGGTCATGCTTATGTACCGCTGGACGAGGCATTATCAAGAGTCGTGCTCGATTTGTCTGGACGGCCAGGAATAGAATTCGATGTCACTTTTAGTCGGGATAAAATCGGTGAATTTGATGTGGAATTATTTTATGAGTTTTTCCAAGGCATGGTTAACCATGCGGGCATTACGCTGCATATAGACTCATTAAAGGGCCGCAACGCCCATCATATTGCTGAAACTATTTTTAAAGCTTTTGGTCGCGCTTTACGCATGGCAACAACACTGGATCCACGCGCTTTAGAGCAATTGCCCTCCACCAAAGGTGCCTTATAAATTTTTATCGTATCAAGTTAGCTTTTAATTACGTAAAATAGTCTTTTAATTCGCACACACAGGTTTTATATGCGTCACGTTGCAGTGATCGATTATGGCATGGGCAATTTACGCTCTGTCTCTAAAGCTTTGGAAACGGTTGGTGGAGATGATGTTTCCGTCAAAGTGACCGCTGATCCAGAAAAAATTCTTGCCGCTAGCCATGTTGTCTTTCCCGGTGTTGGCGCGATACGTGATTGCATCACGGAGTTGAAACGTTTGCAACTGGATCACGTCATTCGTGAAGTCGCCAACAGTAAGCCGCTATTAGGTATTTGCCTTGGCATGCAAGCACTGCTTAGCCATAGTGAAGAAAATGAAGGACAAGATGCTCTAAACATTATTGCTGGAAATGTACGTCACTTCGACATCAAGCCTGCTGATAATGGTAAACACTTGAAAGTTCCCCACATGGGATGGAACGAAGTCCACCAAACATCACCACATACCCTCTGGAAGGACATTGAACAAGATAGCCGCTTTTATTTTGTACACAGTTATTTTGTAGATCCAGCCGATGATGCTGTGACAGCAGCAACAACAGCGTACCCAGATAACTTTACATCCGCGATACTTAAAGATAATGTTTTTGCTGTACAGTTTCATCCAGAAAAAAGCCAACATGTTGGCCTGCAATTATTAAAAAACTTTTTAAACTGGGATGGTCAGTCCTAATTCTGACTAAATTGGAGAATGATTTATGTTATTAATCCCTGCCATTGATCTAAAAGAAGGTCACTGTGTTCGCCTGCGCCAGGGACGCATGGAAGATGACACGGTATTTTCAGATGATCCCCTTGCTGTTGCTCGACAATGGGTAGAGGCCGGTGCTAAACGCTTGCATATGGTTGATCTTGACGGAGCATTTGCTGGCAAACCAGTCAATGCCAGTGTGATCCATCAAATTTGCACGACCTTCCCCGATCTTGATGTTCAGATTGGTGGCGGCATCCGTGATGAAGATACTATCCAGACTTATCTGGAAGCCGGTGTACGTTATGTTATTGTCGGCACCAAAGCCGTCAATGCTCCTCACTTTGTTGGTGATATCTGCGCTGAATTTCCAGGACATATTATTGTTGGTCTTGACGCCAAAGATGGCAAAGTTGCCATAGATGGCTGGTCGAAACTGTCGAACCATGATGTTACAGACATTGCCAAACATTTTGAACAAGATGGTGTTGAAGCGATCATTTACACGGATATCAGCCGAGATGGAATGATGCAGGGAGTTAACTTGGAATCAACCCGTGATTTGGCGCGTGCGATCAATATTCCAGTTATTGCTTCCGGTGGGGTCAGCAGCTATGACGACATTAAAGCCCTATGTCATTATGAAAGTGAAGGGGTAATGGGAGCCATTGTAGGACGTGCAATTTATGAAGGCACGATTGATCTCAAAGAAGGTCAAGCCCTAGCTGACCGCCTGAACCCACCTCAAAACTATTAATAACTCAGGAATAACAGATGGGTCTAGCTAAACGTATCATTCCATGTCTTGACGTTGATGATGGCCGCGTCGTAAAAGGGGTGCAATTTGTTAATATTCGTGATGCGGGTGACCCTGTTGAGGTAGCTAAACGATATGACCAGCAAGGTGCTGATGAAATCACCTTTTTGGATATCACGGCCACCCATCACGACCGTGACACCATCATACATGTGGTAGAAGCTGTTGCCAGCCAGGTGTTTATTCCACTTACTGTCGGTGGTGGAATTCGATCGTTGGAAGACATTCGACGCATGTTAAATGCAGGCGCAGATAAAGTTGGCATTAACTCAGCAGCCGTTGCTCGTCCTGAGTTTGTCTATGAAGCTGCCCAGAAGTTTGGTTCACAGTGTATTGTTGTTGCTATTGATGCTAAACGTGTATCAACAGAAGATGAAGCGACACCCCGCTGGGAAATATTTACCCATGGTGGTCGCAAAGGTACGGGAATTGATGCCATTGAGTGGGCAAAAAAAATGGTCGATCTGGGTGCCGGCGAGCTTTTACTCACTAGTATGGATCGCGATGGTACTAAATCAGGCTTTGATCTCGAATTAACTCGTGCTGTCAGTGATGCGGTATCCGTACCCGTCATCGCGTCTGGTGGTGTGGGCAACTTACAAGACTTAACTGACGGCGTAAAACTTGGGCGTGCAGATGCTGTTCTGGCTGCAAGCATATTCCATTTTGGCGAACACACCGTTCAAGAAGCCAAGCAGCAAATGGCTAGTCAAGGCATAGAGGTTCGATTGTAATGGACTGGCTAGACCAGGTTAAATGGAATGATGCCGGACTTGCACCTGTGATTACTCAGGAGTTTGAATCTAAGCAAGTACTTACTTTAGCTTGGATGAATAAGGAATCATTGCGGCTTACTGCTGAGACGGGTTATGCCGTATATTGGTCACGATCTCGCCAGAAACTATGGCAAAAAGGTGAACAGTCTGGCCACCAACAGCAGATAAAATCTATTCGTTTGGACTGTGATAATGATGCTATTTTGCTGGAAGTTGTACAAAAAGGTGGGATTGCCTGCCATACTGGACGCCACCATTGTTTTTATCAACAATTGATTGATGGTGAATGGCAAACAACTGAATCTGTATTAAAAGATCCAAAAGAGATGTACCGATGAGTGAAATATTAAATAAACTGGCAACCATTCTAGAGGACCGCAAGCATGCCGATCCTGACAGTTCTTATGTTGCCAGCCTCTATCATGCCGGTACCGATAAAATTCTTAAGAAACTCGGTGAGGAAGCCACTGAAACAGTGATTGCCGGCAAAGGTGGTGATCGTAATGAGATCATCTATGAAACTGCAGACTTATGGTTTCATTGTCTTGTCTTATTGGCACATAATAATATTGAGCCACAGTTAATTTTAGACGAACTGGATCGTCGGTTTGGTTTATCCGGTATTGAAGAAAAGGCCAGCAGGGATAAATAAATGTCTGATTGTATTTTCTGCAAAATTATTGCTGGTGACATTCCTTCTTCAAAAGTCTATGAAGATGAACGGCTATTTGTATTCAAAGACATTAATCCCAAAGCTAGCGTCCATCTATTAGTGATTCCGAAAAGCCATATCGAGAGCATGGACGACCTCAATGAGCAACATCAAACATTGATCTCTCATATGATGTTGAAGCTACCTGAATTGGCTCGTTCACAAGGCTTAGAAAACGGATTCCGTACAATTATCAACACAGGGCCTGGCGGTGGCCAGGAAGTTGGCCATTTACACATACATATATTGGGTGGCAAAGGCTTACCCGGTTTTAATTAGGAGATCATCATGGGTTTAGGTGGAATTAGTGTTTGGCAATTGCTGATTGTATTGGTAATTGTGATTTTATTGTTTGGCACTAAAAAACTACGATCACTAGGTGGTGATTTAGGCAGTGCAATCAAAAACTTCAAAACCTCGGTACGTGAAGGTGAAAATACCGACAACGACGACGTTTCAATTAATCATAACAATGACAATAGCACTCAAACCACAGAAAAAGACAAAACGTCGAGTTAATCACCGTGTTTGATATTGGTTTTTGGGAGTTATTACTAATAGCTGTCGTCGCCCTTGTTGTGGTTGGGCCAGAGCGATTACCCAAGCTCATTCGTGTCACCGGCCTATGGATTGGTCGCGCTAACGCTTCCATACGGACTATTCGCAGCGAAATATCCCAAGAACTTCGAGCAGAAGAGCTCAAACAGGCATTAAAAAAGCCCATCGATGACATGCCAGATTTAAAAGAGGTGATTCCGCTGGACTCGGTAAAAACAACCATAAAGGACAGCAATGGAAACCAGTGAGCAATTGCCATTGATGTCCCATTTGCTAGAGTTGCGTGATCGTTTGTTACGTGGTGTGCTAGCTATTTTATTAGTTGCAGTCTGCCTAATGCCTTTTTCTAATGATTTATATCACTTTTTATCAGAACCATTATTGCGCCACCTTCCTGAGACCAGCACCATGATTGCTACGGAAGTGGCATCACCTTTTTTAACTCCATTTAAACTCACTCTCAGCACCGCTATTTTACTGTCTATACCTGTATTACTTTACCAACTGTGGGCATTTATAGCGCCTGGCTTGTATGCCAGCGAACGTAAATTCGTCTTTCCTTTATTATTCGCCAGTACAGCACTTTTTTTCCTGGGGATTATTTTTGCTTATTTTGTGGTTTTTCCACTGATATTTGGCTTTCTAACTCAGGCAGCACCTGAAGGCGTGGCAGTAATGACCGATATCAGTAGTTATTTAGACTTTGTACTGAAATTATTTTTTGCTTTTGGTCTGGCATTTGAAGTGCCGATTGCCACCATATTATTGGTTTGGACGGGAGTTTCGACTATAGAAAGTCTGGCTGAAAAACGTCCATATATTATTGTTGGTGCCTTTGTGATTGGGATGCTTCTCACTCCACCCGATGTTATCTCACAAACCTTATTAGCATTACCTGTTTGGCTATTATTTGAACTGGGTTTACTCTGTGCTCGCTGGCTGCCGAAAAAGACCGACAGCTAAGCTTACTTGTCGTAACGCATCCGAGTCCCATGCTCTAATGACAACAAGATCTCTTCTGTACGAATTTCTTTTGGAAAATAAACCCCTGATATTTTAGCTGCATTAATGCTGGCACCTTCAAGGTTGGCACAGTTAGAAAAGTCTATACCACGTAAGTCTGCCTGACGAAAATAACAGTTCGAGAAATCTAACCCATCAGCGATGAGTCCCTGCAGATCAAGATTTCTAAAATCATAGCCTGACATTTCAGCCTTCTCACCAGCAGCAATACGCTGGTTAAATTCTGCCACTTTCCCCTCTCTTAAAAGCCTGTAAAGTGGATTATCTGAAATAATTGGGGCTACCATTTAACGGTCTCCTTATGCAGTGATATCTATACTGCCACCCGGATTATTTTGATCAAAACCGGTTTCTTGTGATTCGTTAGGCTGCTCAACTACGCCAGTACTGCGAATACTTGTCGGCTCCTGTTCGCTTACTGTCACTGTATTGCGGGTTTCACCTATACTTTGTGCTTGTGTTACCCGTCCTTCTATTAACTTTTCCTGATTAACCGGATTAGTCAGTGTGGGTTGCCCCCGAAATGATGCAATACCTGGGATATCCATAACACTCTCCTTTTAAGGAATTCAGACACTTAGCCTACAACAAGTAGACGAATAAGTAAAATTATCACCCTGAACAGCTGTATTTTTTGTGATGCAATTCATATAATTACTAAATAATATCCCTTTTTTAAAGTGAAAATAAGGATTTAGTCGCAATTTATTGAAAATCAAGGTGAACTTTATTTTCGCTATAATCAGCAAAGGCTAGCTTCAAAATAATCATAAAATTTAGCGATGATAAATATAATTAATGGGTGTACGATTAACCCTTAATTAACCTTAAGTAAAGGCAGACAAGATGACTATCAAACAAGAGCTTGTTGATGAAATTGAATTATTACTACGCTATAACCTCGACACTACTCAAGAGGGTATAAAAGTCCATCACTCTGCACGACAAGGACTTATTGATGCTACTCATCGATTATTCAAAAAAGGGCTTGTTTCTCAAGAAGACGGGGGCTACTTAACTGATTTGGGCCATGAAGCAGCTGAACATACTCAAGCTGCATTACGTATCTTAACGTCTCAGAATTAACTCTAATCGTTATATATTAGAGAGCGTTTTACTTAATCAGATTATTTTTTCGCTCATAAACGATGAAACTATAAGGGTAATCATTTTTATCATCAGATAGATAATCTTCCCTGTCAATTTCGTACCAGTCTTCAAGATTCCACTCTGGAAACCAAGTATCACCTTCTAGACAGGCATGAATCAACGTTAAATACAGTTTATTTGCCCGTGGTAAAAATTGTTCATACAAAGAAGCACCCCCCATTACCATAACCTCTTCTGCATTATCAC
The DNA here is from genome assembly GCA_029882915.1 of Gammaproteobacteria bacterium. Lineage (GTDB taxonomy): Bacteria > Pseudomonadota > Gammaproteobacteria > Nitrosococcales > Methylophagaceae. The sequence goes on from JAOUJZ010000022.1 coordinate 10,030, forward strand.
AAGATTGGATCGCATCTTCTATTGAATGAACCACTGTGCAACCTTCCAGCTGATAATTTTGTTTTTTTGTTACAACAATATTTTTTCTTCCTGGCAAAGGACGACCAATAGACTCATAGGTACTACGCCCCATAATCAAAGGTTTACCCATTGTAACGCGTCGAAAGTATTGTAAATCCGCAGAGAGCTTCCAAGGTAAGTCATTATTTTTTCCAATTAAACCCTGTTCATCTGTTGCAACAATAATTGCCAATTTCATTACTTGAAGATCCAAAATTATCTGGTGTATATCATAACACTTATCCCCTTAATATCAGGTATTATCAACGTAAATAGATAAGTAAAGCACGAGACTGGATAAATGGCTTTTTTCTCAACAATCAGTGCTGTAATAGGTGGTTTAGGACTTTTTCTACTTGGTATGTGGTTAATGTCCGATGGGATAAAAATGACTGCTGGTAGTGAACTCCATCACTTTCTACACCGCTGGACAAAAACCAGATTGCGTGGGCTAACTACAGGCTTAATATTAACTGCTCTAATCCAGTCTTCCAGTGCAATAACGATTACTACTATTGGTTTTGCTAATGCTGGCTTATTAAGTTTAAAACGTGCCATATGGATTGTTTTTGGAAGTAATCTTGGTACTACAACAACGGCATGGATAGTCATATTAATCGGTTTTAACTTAAAAATAAGCACCATCGCTTTACCGATGATTACTGTGGGAATGTTCCTAAAATTATTGAAGCCAGATACCAAATTTGATGGTATTGGCCAGGCTTTTGTTGGCTTTGGAATTTTATTTTTAGGTATTACTACTTTAAAAGACGCCTTCGTTCTTATGGGTACAGATGTTTCATTAACTGGTAGTGGTGAAACAAATATTAACCAACTATTACTGTATACAGGAATTGGGTTTTTATTGACGGTATTGATGCAGTCCTCCAGTGTCACATTGGCGATCACTTTGACTGCACTCAGTGGGGGAGTTATTACTTTATTGCCTGCCGCTGCTATTGTGATTGGTGGTAATCTGGGCACAACCACAACAGCTGTTCTTTCATCTATAGGTACTAATTCGATAGCGAAACGTGTGGTTGCTAGCCACGTTATTTTCAACCTGATAACGGCTGTTATTTCTCTTATTTTATTATCCCCATTACTGTCGTTAATTTTATTTAGTCAAGATTTACTCTCCATGAACGGAGAACATACTATCTCCCTTGCACTCTTCCATACCTTATTTAATCTACTTGGGGTGCTTTTAATGTGGCCAATTACCAATCAACTAATCAATTGGTTATCAAACAGATTTAAAACCGAAGAAGAGAATGAAAGCAAACTAAAATACCTTAATAAACAATCACTAAGCCTGCCTTCACTTGCCTTACATGCACTGAGCCATGAAATACAACGAGTTGGTCAATATACTCTAGCCATCGCAAAGGATAGTATTAACTACGAAAGCATAAATAATAAACTGACAAATAAAGAATCTGTCGTTAAAAATTTGACTCTTGCTATCGGAGATTACACATCTGAACTGTATCGACAAATCCTGACCGAAGAAATTTCTGAAAAACTTCCTATTATTCTTCGTATTTCACAGTATTACGATGATATATCTGAATTAGCTGTCATGCTGAATGTATCAAAAAAACAAATATCTACCGAACTTAATCCTGCTATACAAAGCCAACTGAATGAATTTTATAAACACAGCATACATCTACTTGATCATACCCAAATAGGTCATGATATGAACAATGGAGAGAATCTAACCAAAGAACTATCTGAACTTGAATCTGAATACCAGTCTTTAAAATCACTGTTACTACGAAGAGGAGCTGAAGGTACACTTTCAATAGCAAAAATGGATAAAACAATGGCTTCAATCAGTCACATAAGACGCATAAATCAGCAAGCAGTTAAAGCATCTATGCATTTTTCATCTTTAAATCTTAATTTTAACAATGAAAACAATGAAGGAATAACATCTGTATAACAGACCTGATAAGATTGATCATAAGTTGTGGATAACTTTACCTGTGGATAAGTCATAATGTTATCCACAGGTAATTTAACTTTTCCAATAAGAGTTATTAACAGAAAAAATAAAGATAATAGATTGATAATTAATAAAAAATACAAACAACATACTTATCTACAGACAATAATCATCAACATCATAATCTTTTAAATACTTTATATATTATTATTAATGTCTATCATTTTACAGATTACTATTCCTTGTCCTCTTAGACAATGTTTTGATTATCTAACGGATAATTCTGAAACACATTGGCAAACAGGACTACGTGTTCTTGTTCCATTTGGAACACGCCAAGTAGTAGGGATTATTTTGGATGTAATAACCCCCGCCCTGGACCAGGACCTCTCACATTTAAAATCCATTATAAAACCATTGGATACGCATCCAGTCATTACAGATGAATTGTTTTCACTCACTTTATGGGTGAGTCATTATTACCACCATCCGATCGGTGATTGTTTTCAGGCCGTATTGCCTAAAAAAATACGTAAAGGAGAAACAGCAGATCTCGCTTTAGAAAGTGTCTGGCAGGTTACACAGATAACTGACTTAGATCATTTAGGAAAAAAACAACAACAGATTTTTGATACCCTTAAACAAACTCCAGCTGGATTAAGTCAAAGCGAAATTACCCAACAATTTGGACAATGCCGTTCTTCTTTGCTTGGTCTGGAACAAAAAGGCTATTTACTACAGCAACAACGACCCAAAAAACCAAAGATATATCCTACTTTATCGAAACCGTTACAACTCAATGCAGAGCAACAAAAAGTGGTTTCAGCAGTATTGGAAAAAAAGTCCACATTTTCATCTTTTTTATTACAGGGAATTACAGGGAGTGGCAAAACTGAAGTTTATATACAGCTGACAGAAAAAATAGTCGCTGAAGGTAAACAGGTGTTGATACTTATTCCAGAAATAGGTTTGACAGGCCAATTTGTTGAGCGTTTCAGACAACGGTTACCAGAGTGCATTGTGGTACTCAATTCATCAATATCAGATGGTGAACGTAAACAATCCTGGTTACTGGCAAAAGAAGGGGTCGCAGATGTCGTTATTGGTACTCGCTCAGCCGTTTTTAGCCCACTTAATAAATTAGGATTAGTCATTATTGATGAAGAACATGACAGTTCTTATAAACAACAAGATGGGCTTCGATATCATGCTAGAAATGTTGCTCTGATTAGGGCAAAAAATGCCGGTATTCCAATCATACTAGGCAGTGCAACACCTTCATTGGAAAGTTTACATCATGTTCAACAACAACGTTACCAGTTACTGGAACTGAATCAGAGAGCAACCGGTGCAACATTACCAAAAGTGAAGGTGATTGACAGTGCTGGTCCTCAAGTAGACAGTGGTATTAGTAGTGAGTTATATCACGCAATTCATGCTCAATTAACTGCAGGCAATCAGGTACTGCTGTTCATAAATCGACGTGGATTTGCACCGGTATTGATGTGCCATGATTGTGGTTGGCAAGCCACATGTTCACATTGTGATGCACGAATGATTGTTCATCAGCGACGTAATGTTTTGTGTTGCCATCACTGTGGTTACATTCAGCGTCTCCCTCAACAATGTCCAAAATGTCGGGCAAACGATCTTAATACCTACGGTGCTGGTACCGAACAAATAGAACAAACGTTAACGCGCTATTTTCCAGATACGCCTGTTTTAAGAATTGATCGTGATTCCACTCAGCGAATGAATGCTTTTTCTGAAATAGTGAAGGAGATTCAACAAGGAGGTGCCAAAATTTTAGTTGGGACTCAGATGTTAGCAAAAGGCCATGATTTTCATGATGTGACTTTAGTTGGTGTGCTGGATGCGGATCAGGGGTTATTTAGTGCGGACTATCGCGCAACGGAAGCACTGGCTCAACTTATTGTTCAGGTAACAGGACGAGCAGGGCGAGGAGATAAGCCAGGTGAAGTGTTTATCCAGACCAGTCAGCCTCAACACGCATTTTGGCAGGGGTTGATTAAAAAGGGATATCAGTACACCGCACAACAGTTATTACAACAAAGAAGTGAAATGGGATTGCCTCCCTCAGGATCTTTATGTGTAATCAGAGCAGAGGATAAACAAGAATCATTGGCGATGCAGTTATTATCAGAAGTATCGGCAATCTTAAATCAATACTCGCAGCAGCAAGTGATGGTGATGGGCCCTGTTCCTGCCATTATGGAAAAAAAAGCAGGTCGATATCGGGCACAGTTGCTATTGTTATCACAACAGCGTAAACCAATACATCAGTTACTTGACCATGCTATTGATGCGATTTCAACGTTAAAATTAGCTAGAAAAGTACGTTGGTCGATTGATATTGACCCACTCGATTTGTTGTAATAAAACTTGTTGGAAGTCATCACACACATTTCTAAATGTGATCATCAGACTATGATCGGTTAAAATGCTCTGATTTCTCCCTATTCAGGTTTTACCACATTGAAAGCACAGCTCATAACACTGATTAAAAACGCGCTATCAGACTTAATTAACCAGGGTTCATTACCAGAAATGGATGTGCCTGATGTGCAAATCGAACGAACAAAAGATAAATCGCATGGTGATTTTGCCTGCAATATTGCCATGATGCTGGCTAAACCAGCTAAAATGAATCCGCGTCAGATTGCGACACTGATCGTTGATGCTATTAAAAAAACAGATTTTATTACTCAAATAGATATTGCTGGTCCCGGCTTTATTAATTTCACTTTATCAGCAGATTCAACGCAAAAAATCATCAAGGATATTTTGGCTGCAGGTAATCAATTTGGTCGTAGTCAAATTGGGGCAGGTAAGTCAGTGCAGGTGGAATTTGTTTCTGCCAATCCAACTGGACCTTTACATGTTGGACATGGACGTGGAGCAGCGTATGGTTCCGTCGTCAGTAGTTTATTGAAGGCCACTGGTTTTAACGTTCACCGCGAATATTATGTCAATGATGCGGGTCGTCAAATGGATATTCTGGCCACCAGTGTCTGGTTACGTTACCTAGAAGCGTGTGGCGAAAAGTTTGCTTTCCCAAGTAATGGTTATCGTGGTGTGTATGTCCTGGAAATAGCCGCTGTTTTACATGTCAGTTATGGTGATGAGTTCCATCATTCAGCAGCTGAAGTCTTTGCTGATATTGCTGCTGATGAACCACAGGCTGGCGATAAGGAAGAGCATATTGATGCCTTAACAGAACGCGCTAAACAATTACTAGGCGAGACTGGATATCAACAAGTCTTTAAAGTTGGTCTTGATGCTATTTTGGCTGATATCCGTGAAGATTTGGCGGCTTTTGGTACTGAATATGACGAATGGTTCTCCGAGCGTTCTTTAATGGAAACCGGTGTTGTTGATAAAGCGATAGAACAACTCAAAGCAGCAGATGTGCTGTACCAGAAGGATGGTGCATGGTGGTTTAAATCGACAGACTTTGGTGATGAAAAAGATCGGGTAGTGGTGCGTGATAATGGACAAACCACCTATTTTGCTTCTGATATTGCTTATCACTTAAATAAATATCAGCGTGGATTTGATGAAGTAATTGATATCTGGGGTGCCGATCATCACGGCTATATTCCTCGAGTTAAGGCATCCTTAGTGGCGATGAATCAGGATGTGACTAAGTTAAAAGTACTGTTGGTACAGTTTGCTGTGTTGTACCGTGGTACTGAAAAAGTAGCAATGTCGACCCGAAGTGGTGAGTTTGTGACCTTGCGTGAATTGCGTGATGAAGTGGGGAAAGATGCAGCGCGATTCTTTTATGTGTTGCGTGGTGCTGATCAGCACATGGATTTTGACCTGGAACTGGCTAAATCTGAAAGCAATGATAATCCGGTTTACTATGTGCAGTATGCTCATGCACGGGTAAGTAGTGTATTCAGACAACTGACTGAGCGAGGCTTGGTTTGGGATAGAGATCTGGGTGAAAAAAATCTGATCCGGTTAACAGAAAGCCATGAACAGGAATTGTTATCGATGTTGGCACGTTATCCAGAAGTATTGGAATCAGCAGCCATCAATCACACCCCCCATATATTGGCTCACTATTTAATGGATTTAGCGCGTGACTTCCATACTTATTACAATGCCCATCACTTTATTATTGAAGATGTTGAGTTGAGTCAAGCACGGCTGACACTGATTTCAGCAGTAAAACAAGTGATTACTAATGGTTTGACAGTTATGGGCGTGTCAGCACCGGAGACAATGTAAGTGGCAGCTAAAAAAAATTCGCATAACTCACAAAAAAAGTCATCGCTTCCGTGGGGACCGATGTTGATCAGTTTTGCTGTGGGCGCATTTATTATGTTTTTGTTACATCTAAAAGACAATGTACCTGCCGATCATCAAAGCAAGTCCGGACAGGAAAAAAAAATCGAAAAAAAATCGGCAGCCATTGAGCCTACATTTGATTTTTATACCTTGTTACCGGAAATGGAAGTGGTGGTAAATACGCCGGAGCAAACAAAAAAGAATATCGTAACAGCGCCAACACAGCAGCAAGAACAGGCCAGAAAAAAACCTGAACAAGTCAGTTATATGTTACAGGTTGGTTCATTTAGAAAATCATCAGATGCTGATGCATTGAAGGCACGGCTGGCCTTTTTAGGTGTAGAGTCAAAAGTCCAGAAGGTAACGATAGACAATAAAGACACTTGGCATCGGGTGCAGGTGGGACCTATTATTGGTCGCGATAAAGTGGATGCATTACAAAAACAGTTAAAACAAAATGATATTGATTCTTTATTGATGCGTGCTAAGTATGGTTAGTGAGTTAAACTAAACAATCCAGATATCTAAAGTAGTTGTCATGACTGATACCAATGAAAAAACATATTCTGAAACAGAAATTGCTGATAAATTAAAGGCAGAGCTGCCACATTGGTATTTTGAAAATGGCTGGATAAGGCGTAAATATAAAACCAGTGGCTGGAAAAGCACATTAATGGTGATTAATACAGTTGGTCATTTAGCTGAAGCGGCATGGCACCATCCTGATATCTCCGCATCATACGCATTTGTGGTTGTAAAACTCACCACACATAGCGCCAAAGGCGTTACGGATAAAGATTTTGAATTAGCGAAAAAAATAGAACAAATTGTTCAATGGCAGCCGGCAGACCAGGATGGTAGTTCTTTTGAGGGAACACCTTCGGATCCCAGATTTAAATACATTAAGTACGATTGAGGCCTCGCGATGACCGAAATGACAGAATCAGGAATTTGGCAAGAAGTTTCCAGCCCGTTTTGTGGAATTGCATCAGATGACCTAATGATCAAAGTCGAAGGGAATTCCGTGTCAGTATTGGAAAACGGTGATGCCATCACTAAAAAGGGGTTTGAAACCCCAATCACTGATACTTCACCACGAATACAGGGTGAAGAAGTCTCCTTGCAACAGGCTGTGTCTCATGTAGCAGAGTTGTTACGTAGTAGTAAACAACCTGTTATTGCCGGTATGGCAACGGATCTGAACGGTGCGCGTGCCGCTATGGCGCTTGCCGATAAAAGCCGAGCAACGGTTGATAGCATGTTTTCTAAAGCTACTTTCAGAAACACCTTGGTATTGCAGGATACAGGTTGGATGACAACAACACTGACCGAAGTTCGTAACCGGGTTGATCTGTTATTGGTGGTTGGTAGTGATATTGAATCTGCATTTCCACGTTTTTATGAACGTATGGTCTGGAATAAGGAAAGTATGTTTGGCCAGGATATTGAATCGCGAGAGGTCATTTATCTTGGTAAGTCGCCGTCTGGTGATGCATCAACATCACCAAAAGGTAAAAAAGCACGCCTTATAGCTTGTGATGATACTAATCTTCCGGAAGTAGTATCGGTACTGCGGGCATTAGTTAAGGGCCGGAGTATACAGGCAGAGCAGGTGGGCGGTATTTCCGTTACTGACTTGAGTGAATTGGCCGAACAGTTAAAGCAGGCTAAATACTCAGTGGTGTGCTGGTCAGGATCTCAGCTTGATTTTGACCACGCTGAAGTGGTTATTCAAAATGTCTGTGAAATGGTGAAGGAGCTGAATGCCAACACGAGAAGCAGTGGATTGTATCTTGGAGGCAAAGATGGCGACACAACAGTCAATGCAGTGTCTTCCTGGCAGAGCGGTTATCCCATGCGTACTGATTTTAATCGTGGATATCCGAACTATGATCCTTATCTTAATAATGTCGAGCAGATGCTGGCTAAAGATGAAGTCGACACCCTTTTGTGGGTTTCCAGCTTCGATGTCGATAAAACACCCCCAAAATCTGCTGCGACAACAGTGGTACTTGGCCGTTCAGGCATGACTTTTGAGCAGGAACCGGAAGTTTTTATTCCTGTCGGTACTCCCGGGATAGATCACGAAGGGCGGACATTTAGATGTGATAGCTCTGTCGCGGTTCCATTGAGAAAATTACGTAACAGTGGTTTGCCTAGTACCTTTGAGGTATTAACAGCCGTCGAACAAGCGTTATAAGGGGCAGACAGAATTATGTTAACGAAACTAACAGGCGGTAGAGTTTACGATCCGACGCATGGGGTGGATGGCGAAGTTCGTGATATTTATATCCGCGATGGTCGTATTGTAGAGCACCCGGCAGATGGTAAAATTGGTAAAGAGATTGATATTCGCGGCAAGGTCGTGATGGCGGGCGCGATTGATATGCATACCCATATTGGTGGAGGTAAGATCAATATTGCCCGTACCATGTTGCCTGAAGATCATGCTGCTGATGTGGTGGCTCGTACAGAATTAATGCGTTCCGGCTGCGGCCATGCGGCACCGAGTACATTAACCGCCGGTTATCGCTATGCTGAAATGGGCTACACCGCTGGTTTTGAACCGGCTATTTTGCCGGCTAATGCTCGTCAGGCACACATGGAAATGCATGACACACCAATCATCGATAAAGGTGGTTATGCGATGTTGGGCAGTGATGATTTCTTACTGCGCATGATGGCGGCTAATGAGGATCAGGAAGCCATTAACAACTACGTGGCCTGGACCATAACACATTCCCAGGCTATAGGTCTGAAAGTGGTGAACCCCGGTGGAATCAATGCGTTTAAATTTAACCAACGCAAACTTGATTTGGACGAAAAAAACCAATATTACGGAGTGACACCACGAGAGATTTTGTTGCGGCTCGCTAGAGCCGTTAATGAACTGGGAGTACCGCATCCCTTACATGTTCATGGCTGTAATCTTGGTGTGCCAGGCAATATGAACACCACCCTCGACACTATTCAGGGTATTGATGGTCTGCCGATGCATATGACCCATATTCAATTCCATAGCTATGGTACAGAAGGGGATTTCAAGTTCTCTTCCGGCGCAGCTGAAATTGCTGAAGCGATCAATAAACACAAAAATATCACCGTTGATGTTGGTCAGATCCTGTTTGGTCAAACAGTGACGGCCTCCGGCGATAATATGCGCCAGTTTGCAGGTAGCCCTCACTCCCATCCGAACAAATGGGTGTGCATGGATATTGAATGTGATGCAGGTTGTGGTGTGGTGCCATTCAAATATAAAGATCAGAGCTATGTGAATGCCCTGCAATGGATGATTGGTCTGGAAACCTTCCTGATGGTTGATGATCCGTGGCGGATATTCTTAACGACCGATCATCCGAATGGTGCGCCATTTACCAGTTACCCACATCTGATCCGCTTGTTGATGGATAAAACGTTCCGTAATGACGTGTTATCAACCTTGCATCCAGAAGCACAAAAAGCCAGTCATCTGGCCTCTCTGGATCGTGAATATTCTTTGTATGAAATGGCGATCATGACTCGTGCTGGTGCGGCTAAGTTGGTCGGTCTGGCCGATCGCGGACATTTAGGTGTTGGTGCCGCTGCCGATATTACCGTTTATACTGATGACGTTGATCGCGAGAAAATGTTCAGTAAACCGGATTATGTATTTAAAGACGGCAACATGGTTGTTAAACATGGTGATCTTATTGATGTCACGTGGGGAACAACACATGTGGTGAAGCCAGAGTATGACAACAGTATTGAGGATTCATTAAAACCTTATTTTGATCGTTACCACACCCAAAAGATGGGTAATTTCAAAATAAGCGATGACGAAATTGTGGATGACGGCCGAGGAAGCTTGACCGTACAGCCGTTGCATAAAGGAGGTGCATTATGATTATCAACGGCGTCACGATTGATGAAACCTTTGCCGAGGCATTCCCAATGAAAGGTACACGACTGATCATCACTGCACACAATGCCAAGTGGGCCATGATTTCAGCGCAAGCCTTTACCGGTTTTGCAACATCAGTAATTGCATGTGGTTGTGAGGCTGGCATTGAAAGAGAATTAGATTCAAGCGAAACGCCCGATGGTCGACCAGGTGTTGCCGTCTTAATTTTTGCTATGGGTGGGAAAGGCCTGGCTAAACAAGTAGAAACCAGATCGGGTCAGTGTGTACTTACTTCACCAACATCCGCATTATTTTCAGGGCTGGAAAGCGAGACTGAAATGGCCTTGGGTCAAAACTTACGTTATTTCGGTGACGGGTTCCAGATTTCCAAAATGATCGACGGTAAACGCTACTGGCGTATTCCGGTGATGGATGGGGAGTTTTTGACACAAGAAAAAACAGGGGTGGCTGCTGCTGTTGGTGGTGGTAACTTTCTGGTGTTAGCAGAATCTCAACCTCAAGCGTTAGCCGCCTGTGAAGCCGCGATTGAAGAAATGAAGAAAATACCGAATGTCATCATGCCTTTTCCGGGCGGTGTTGTTCGAAGTGGTTCAAAAGTGGGATCAAAATTCAAAGCCTTGAATGCATCGACTAACGATGCGTTTTGCCCAACCCTAAAAGGTCAGACAAAGAGTGATTTGTCACCAGAAGTAGAATCAGTCATGGAGATTGTTATTGATGGCCTGACTAAAGAAGATATTGATAAAGCCATGAGGGTAGGCATTCAGGCGGTCTGTGATTTGGGCGCTGAAAATGGTATTCGCCGAATTAGCGCCGGTAATTATGGCGGTAAATTAGGGCCATTCCACTTTCATTTGCAGGAGATCATGGCATGAGCGCATTAACGTTTACCCTCAAAACCACACCTGCACAACGTATAGATTGTTCGCCGTTAACCCCTGATAGGTTAACTAATATGTCATTGGCTGATATTGCTGCAGTAGCGTTGGTGACAGGTAATCATACTGAACGAGTGGACAGTCTGTTTGATATCAGCGGTGACAATAGTTCAGATATTGCAATTGTTAACAGTTGTGACAAGCTGGATTTTATTGGCCATAACATGACCACTGGGCGAATTTCGGTGACAGGCAATGTCGGTGCGTATTTGGGCCAGTTCATGGAAGGTGGCCAGATTGAGGTGAACGGCAATAGCGATATTTATACTGCCTGTGAAATGAAAGCGGGCCAAATAAAGATTAATGGAAATGCCGGTGATTTTGTGGGTGGTGCCCGTCCTGGCTATAAAAATGGCATGACGGGTGGCACAGTTATTGTGACCGGTAATACGGGAGCAAGAACTGGGGATCATATGCGACGAGGCATGATCTTGATTGAAGGAGATGCTGGTGATTATTGTGGTGCCCGTATGGTCTCTGGTACTGTTGCTGTGTTGGGTCAGGTGGGTGCACATCTGGGCTATGGTATGAAGCGAGGAACCTTATTGCTGACACAGGCGCCAGCCCAGGGCATCTCTGCTAATTTTAATGACTGTGGTTCACATACACTGGCATTCTTGCCATTGTTATTTGCTTCTTTTTCTAAATTGGACAGTAAATTTGCCAGTGTGGAATCGTTCTCTCGTGTACAACGTTATGCGGGCGATATAGGCGGCATTGGTATGGGAGAAATACTGGTTAAACTTTAATAAAAACCGGCCAGCATTTATTCTGGGTAGAACCAAATAACTGGAACCCTGAATAATATAAGGAGAGTAGCACCATGTCAGATATTGGCAAATCGATTACCCAATTTATAATCGAGCAACAGCGTATTCATCCCGATTCAACGGGCGATTTATCGGGCTTACTTAATGACATCGTCAGTGCCTGTAAAAAGATCTCCCACTTGGTGAATCGCAGTGGCATCATTGGCTTGGGCGGCGCCTCTGATTCAGAAAATGTGCAAGGCGAGGTCCAAAAAAAACTAGATATCATCACCAATGATGTGATGGTTGAACATCTGAACTGGACAGGCCATCTGGCTGCTATGGCCTCAGAGGAAATTGAAGAAATTATCCAGATCCCAGATCAGTTTCCTAAAGGTAAATATTTAATTGCTTTTGATCCATTAGATGGATCATCCAATATTGATGTCAATTTGTCAGTGGGCACTATTTTTTCCATTTTACGTTGTCCTGAAACTGAAGTTGATGGTGTAACGGAACCCACCATTGATGATTTTATGCAAAAAGGCACAGAGCAGGTGTGCGCAGGCTTCTGTGTTTATGGTCCATCGACAATGCTGGTTTTAACTATGGGTAATGGCGTATACGGTTTTAGTCTTGATCGTGATGTCGGTGAATTTATTCTCACACATCCCCGTATGACCATACCTGAAGATACTGCAGAATTTGCCATTAATATGTCGAACCAGCGCTTTTGGGAGCCACCGGTACAGCGTTATATTAGCGAATGCATTAAAGGCGTGGATGGTAGCCGTGAAAAAAACTTTAATATGCGTTGGGTGGCATCGATGGTTGCCGAGGTGTATCGAGTACTTACCCGAGGCGGAATTTTTATGTATCCATTGGATATCAAATCCACCACGGAAGGTGGAAAATTACGCCTGATGTATGAAGCGAATCCGATGAGTTTTATTGTTGAGCAGGCAGGCGGTGTTAGCTCAACCGGTCGGCAACGCATAATGGATATTCAACCAGAAAATGTACATCAGCGTGTGCCGGTTATTCTGGGTTCAAAAAATGAAGTTGCGCGAGTGGTTTCATACCATGAAACTAACTGAAAATTTTTGGCTTTCCGATAGGCCACGGAAAAAATAAAAGGAAGATTAGCATTAACATCGACATTACTAATTTCGAAACCTTCTTAAAGGTTGCCGAGCAACAAATAGAGCCACAACGAGTTTTGTTTGTATTTTTACAGTCATCCCTGTCAGAAAGCAGTAAAGAGGAACAGGCTAAACTGTTTCAAGCTGGGCAAGGCGGAGAATTACACCCCGTTATGTGTGTAGATAAGAGACTGGATGAGCTAAGTGCTTTTTCTGCTTTGGTGGCCGAAGCTCAGAATATGGAGCAGGACTGGCAAATAGTATTAATAGGCTGCCTTTCAGGCGCAAATGGAAATTTTCCAAGTTCAGATGAAGCAGAACAGCCACTTATGAAAATGGTCCAAGCCGTACAAAATGGTGGAGATTTATCAAAGTATCTGGCTTTCGATAAAAACGGTACATTGCTCCAGTTTTCCTAATTTCGTTTAATTCATCGTAAAGCTCAGTTAGGCGAAATTTATTAAAGGTTTTTGAGTGCCAAAAAGAACAAAAATACTATTTGCATTGATATTTACAGCTCTGGCCTTGGTAAACATGGCAAAAGCCGATACAAACATTCTGACAACTAATAATAGCTATAGCAGTATTGGTGAATACACCTTCACACGGCTAGAAGCCGCACAGCCATTATCAATAGAGCAGGCGAGAATGGCTTTTATTGAAGGTAAATTCTCTACCCTAAACAAATCTATTGCCAGCTTTGGGATTGGCAGCCGTCCCGTTTGGCTGACCTTTGGCGTTGAAAATAATTTAGATAGGCCTGCACCACGTAGACTTGCCATTGAAAACTCATGGCTGGATAAGGCCGATGTTTATGTGATTCATGAAGGCCAAGTTGTTGCTCAACAACAAATGGGGGATAGCTACCCATTTAACGCTCGGCCAGTAGACCATCGATTTTTTGTTTTTGATCATGATTATGCAAAGGGACTAAGCCAAGTTTTTATTCGATCAGAAACACCTGATCCCATGATGCTGCCGATATTTTTTGGTTATCAGAACGATTATGATTATCGCGATGTTTTCAACGGATATAGTTATGGCCTTCTATATGGAATTATCCTAGCGTTATTGCTTTACAACACTATCCTGTATTTAAGGCTTCGACTTGCGCGCTACCTGTTTTATGTGGTTTATCTAGCTGCGTTCATAATGACGAATCTGACCTATACAGGACATGGCTATTCTTTTTTCTGGCCCGAAAATAATTACTGGCAACATTGGGCGCATCCTTTTTTTATAAGCGTTTTTGGTTTGGCGGGTATTGCTTTTGCATTTTCTTTTTTGAAAACACGACAATTATTCCCAGGTGTTTTCAAGAACGTAATATGGTTGTGTATCGCCTTTTGTTTTTCAGAGATTTTGTTTTTTCAGATGGAAATGCAAACACTGGCGGTTGCAGTGTCTATTGGCTTTATAATTTTTTTCACGATATTTGTGTTAATTCTGGCAGTTTACAGTGTCAGACAAATTCAAGAAGCTGTGTATTTTGTCGTGGCCGCAACGGCTGGTTTGACAGGCTCATTGGTAACAGCACTGACGGTCTGGGGCCTTGTCCCCTATTATGAATGGACATACCGTGCGACAGAGATTGGTTTAGCAATAGAGGCAATATTGTTATCTATTGCGTTAACAGAACAGTTTCGGTTGGTTCAGAATCAGAAAGTCTATGCGGAAAAAATGGCGAGGCACGATCCTCTTACTAATTTGTTAAATAGACGAGGATTCGACGAGATTGTCGCGCATTTATTAAGTAATGCACAGCGACACAAACACCCTTTAGCTATCATCATTCTGGATATTGATAACTTTAAAATGATCAATGACAGGTATGGCCATGATGCTGGAGACAGTGTTATCAAAAGAGTGTCGGAAACTATTCAGGAAGTCATTCGTTTGGGCGATATTTCTGCACGGTGGGGGGGTGAGGAATTTGTGCTGTTATTGCCTGAAACCAATGCCGAACAAGCAATGCAGCTTGCAGAGCGATTACGACAGAAGATTGCCAATCTTAAAGTTCAGGTCCTAACAGAGACTATTTCAATAACGGTAAGTCTCGGGGTCGCTGGGAAAAAAGACGAAAATAGCTCCATCGATGAGCTAATAAAAAAAGCGGATGACTTAATGTATCAAGCTAAAGATGCTGGCAGAAATATGGTTTGTGCAGAACAGTTCTCCTGACATAGGGCAGTGTTCCATTGATTTGAATGGTATAATTCGCCACCTTCCAATCACGACATGTAATATCAAATTTACGGTCGAGATCATTAACCGCTAATCGAGCTAATACCCTATGTCATTTTCCTCTCTAGGACTTTCTGAGCCCCTTCTTCGTGCTATCAATGAAAAGGGTTACTCCACACCTTCACCGATTCAGGTTGAGGCTATACCCGCGGTGCTGTCTGGCAAGGATGTGATGGCAGCAGCACAGACAGGTACAGGCAAAACAGCAGGGTTTACCTTGCCATTATTACAACGCCTTGATGGTGGATCAAAGGTAAAGCCTAATCATATCCGTGCCTTGGTGTTAACGCCGACCCGTGAGCTGGCGGCACAAGTGTCAGATAGCGTAGCGACTTATGGTAAGCATCTGTCATTAAAGTCGACCGTGGTATTTGGTGGCGTTAAAATTAATCCACAGATGATGAAATTACGTGGTGGCGTTGATGTTTTGGTGGCAACACCGGGTCGATTGATGGATCTTTATAGCCAGAATGCCGTCAAATTTGCTCAATTGGAGATTCTGGTGCTGGATGAAGCAGATCGGATGCTTGATATGGGATTTATACGAGATATTCGCAAGATCCTAGCCTTATTGCCTAAGACACGACAGAATTTATTATTTTCCGCTACATTTTCCAGTGAAATTCGTGCGCTTACAGATGGATTGTTATCAAGCCCTGTACAGATAGAGGTTAGCCCTGAAAACACTACGGCACAGAGCATACAGCAATCGATGTATGAGGTAGATAAGAGCAAGAAAACAGAATTGCTTATTCATCTGGTGGGGGATAACAATTGGGAACAAGTGTTGGTTTTTACCCGGACCAAACACGGGGCTAACCGGTTGACAACAAAACTGGAGCAGGCTGGTATTACTGCGGCTGCAATCCACGGTAACAAGAGTCAAGGTGCGCGTACCCGTGCACTTTCTGATTTTAAGGCCAATAAAATTCGCGTTTTAGTCGCAACGGATATTGCTGCACGAGGCATCGACATTAGTGAGTTGCCGCACGTGATTAATTTTGAATTGCCTAATGTGCCTGAAGACTATGTCCACCGTATTGGGCGTACTGGTCGTGCCGGCTCAGAAGGTGAAGCGATTTCTCTGGTGAGTGCGGACGAGGTTAAGTTTCTTTCAGATATTGAGAACTTGATTAGGCAAACGTTGGTGCGCGAAGTTGAGACGGGCTTTGTTCCGAGCCAGCCTGTACCGCTGACTCAATTGAAAGAGCAGCATCCAAAAAAGATCAAAAAGCCAAAATGGACAGCAGAGAAGCGGCGTGGCGAACAACAAAAACCGAACACAAACAAACCGCGTCGCGCAGGAAAAACACCTGTTTCTCGCAAACCGAAAGTTGCTACAAGGGGCTAGTAGATGCTGGGAGGGGCGCCTGGAATTTGTGACGCTGGCTGAGTTGATGCAGTCGGAGTTGAATACTGGTTTTAAAGTCAGAATAGGTTTTTTGTTAATCACTTCACCATGTGTCTGGTATAGAATTGATCCGGCAAATATTGCCGCTAGAGATATCTATTAATAGAAAATACAATCAGAAGGCCCTGTTGAACGTGTGACAAGGAAAAATAAGGTGCTTGCTAGAAAGCTCAATAATAAAGACCAGACATGCCAACCGTAACCCTCAGTCAAAAAAGTCTGGCATGATATATGCTAAACAAAGTCAACAGTTAAGGCACTATGGCCAAAGTTTTTATCTCGAGTTGAAAATGCAGGATAATTGTGATGCCGAAAACTGACCGGATATGGATTTTGAGGAAAGTATGTTAAATAAATTACGACAATTATCTATCGTTTACCAAATTTCAATTATGTTGTTGCTTGGTATAGGCATCGTATTTGCCTTTTTCACGGCCTTTATTGCCTGGAGTTCAAGTAATTCATTGCTTGATAAAGCTGAGGAGTCACTGACAAAGGAAGTTAGCCTTCTAAATGAAATGCTGAGTTTTTATGACCAAACGCTCAAGCAAAACACACAAAATTTAGGCGATATTTTCTTTTCGCTTTACCCACATGATTTTTCTATTGATGTTAGTAATACAGTTTCTATAGGCCAGTATGAGACCCCATTGCTGCAGCATTTCGGCGAAACAATCAATTTAAACTTCGATACAGTTGATAAGTTCACCACAATGACCGGTGGGGTCGCGACCGTCTTTGCGAAATATCAGGGTGACTTCTTGCGTGTGACTACATCGTTAAAAAAACAAAATGGTGAACGGGCAATTGGTACCTTGTTAGGTAAGGGGCATCCCGGGTATCAGGGTTTTTTAAAAGGTGAACGCTATTTTGGTAAGGCTCATCTGTTTGGCAAAGACTATATGACACTTTATATACCCGTGAAGTCCAGTCAGGGAGAGGTGGTAGCCATTATGTTCGTCGGCTTTGATTTTTCAGATGGAATGGCCTCCCTGAAAGAGTCTATAAGCAAGCTTCAATTTGGTGAGACTGGCTACGCATTTGTTATTGACTCGAAAAAAGGTGAGCTAGCCCTTCATCCTTCTGATGAAGGAAAAAAAGTAGTTGCTGTCAATGATGCCAATGGTAGGCCAATTTTTAAGCACATAATCGAACAACAACAGGGTACAGCGCGTTACTCCTGGCTAGAGGGTTCTGAAGTTAAAGAGAAACTGGTTTCATTCAAGACATATAGTGACTGGAACTGGGTGTTAGTGGCTGGAGCGAATATTGAAGAATTAACTCGAGAATCGATTTCATTGCGAAATAAAATGATTGGACTGAGCCTATTGGCGGGCGTGTTATTGATAGTTTTGATTGTGTCGGTGCTGAAATACCAGTTGAAACCATTACAGACGATCATGAAAAAACTGTCTGTTATCGCTAGTGGTGATCTGACCCAGCTCATCGAAATTGAAGGCTTTAAAACCACATCCAAACAAGACGAAGTTTCACAAAATGAAATACTGGCATTGTCTGCGAAACTGAACGGAATGGTTAAAGGCTTCAGAGAAGTGGTGATGAAGATCTCCGCATCTGCGGCAAACATTACTGAGGCATCTTCCCAATTACAGGGGGTTTCGCACAAAAATCAGGACGGTGTTCACGCACAGCAAAATGGTGCCGATCAGTTAGCTTCATCCATAGATAAAATGGTGGCTTCTGTACAGGAGGTTGCAGACAGTGCTGTGCTGGCATCTGAGCAAACAAAATCAGCAGATCATTTGGCAGGCGAAAGTCGTCAAGTGATGTCTGAATCAATGAATACTATTCGTGCCTTGGCCGATGAACTAAAAGCGTCAGCTGGCACTATGGAAGAAGTAGAAAATGACAGTAATGCAATTGGTACCGTACTGGACGTGATACGAAGCATTGCGGAACAAACTAATTTATTGGCCTTGAATGCGGCCATTGAAGCGGCTCGTGCTGGAGAGCATGGTCGTGGTTTTGCCGTGGTTGCTGATGAAGTACGTACTCTGGCACAGCGTTCACATGAAGCAACTCAAGAAATTGAGCAAATTATCCTGAAACTTCAAACGGGTACGGGCAATGCCGTTGAAACGATGAAGCATGGACAGGAGAATGGAGAGAGAACCGTTGAGACTGCAACACGTGCTAGTGAATCCTTAGAGCAGATCGTCGAAACGGTCGGTGTAATTGCCGCAATGAATGTTCGTATTGCTGAGGCAACAAAAGAGCAAAACACGATGGCTACTGAAATCAATAACAGTATTAATACCATTAGAGACATCAATGCTGAGGCGGTGAGCACGGTAGAAGAAACATCCTGCGCTGCAGATAAATTGTCACAGCTTGCTGTTGAAATGAATCTTTCAGTTGAGAATTTTAAAGTTTAATTCTTAAAGATAATTGGGCACTCGTTATATTAGTTTTGATTGCCACATAGAATATTAATGTCATTGGCCCCTGTTTCCATCAGGGGCCGTTTAGTATTAAGCTTTCTTTAAAAACCTGGTTAATAACACGATCCGAGTGCCATTGACTCGGCCTTCAATGTACTCTGGCTTATCCGTTAATGAAATGTTTTTTACCAAGGTGCCTCGCTTGGCTATGAAGTTGGCCCCTTTTACGTCAAGATCTTTAATCAGGGTTACACTGTCACCGCTTTGTAATAAAGCCCCATTACTATCTTTGGATAAGGGTTCGCCGATATTATCTACAGATTCTGTTGCCTGAGCCCATTGCTGGACTTCTGGTTCTAGATATAGCGTATCGAGGAGATCTTGTGCCCAATCTTCTGAATCAAGGCGCTTTAATAGTCGCCATGCCATAACTTGAACG
>JAOUJZ010000023.1 GCA_029882915.1 Gammaproteobacteria bacterium
AGCCGTGTCAGCATTTAATTCTGACACGGCTTTTTTATTCATAATTACCCGCACTATTCAATTTAAGCTTCAAATTCTGTCACCGCAATTGTATATTCACAAAACCATATATATAATATTTCACATATAGTTTTGTGGATATTTAATTATGACCCTGCAAGCCGATGACTTATACGCTGCCCTGTCACACCCGATGAGACTTAGAGCCTTAGTGCTAATCAACCAACTAGATGAACTGTGTGTGTGTGAACTTACCCATGCACTTGGCCTGGCACAACCGGTTATTTCAAGACATCTCGCCCAATTAAAAGAAAAAGGCCTATTGCTAGCCCGTCGACAGGGTTTATGGATTTATTACCGCATTAACGACGATATTCCAACGTGGGTAAAAACCGTGATACAGATGACTACCGAGGGTATCTCAGCAACACCACCTTATCAGGATGATCGACTTGCACTGGAATCAATGTCAGATCGACCCAATCAAACCTGCTGTTAATTTTTTAAGGATATAAGCAATGACAATACGAGTGGGTATTAATGGCTTCGGGCGGATGGGTAAACTGGCTTTACGGGCTGGCTGGGAAAGTGATGAACTGGAATTTGTTCATATCAATGAAATTAAAGGTGATGCAGAGTGTCACGCCCATTTACTGGAATTTGATTCCATACATGGACGTTGGGGACAGGATAAATCCATATCAAGCATCAATAATCAGATATCTGTCGATGAGAAGACCATCTCCTTTAGCCAACACGTTTCACCAACTGACGTTGATTGGGAGGCATTAGAAATTGATCTGTTACTGGAATGTTCGGGTAAATTCATAACACCAGATCAACTTCAAGCCTACTTTGATCAAGGCATCAAAAAAGTACTGGTATCTGCCCCAGCCCCTGAACCGGCACTCAATATTGTTTATGGCGTTAATCACACGATTTACGATCCTGAAAAGCATCATATTGTAACGGCGGCATCCTGCACCACAAACTGTCTGGCTCCCATGGTCAAAGTGATGCATGAACAATTAGGTATCGTACATGGGTCAATGACGACAATTCACAACATTACCAATACCCAAACCATTGCCGATAAAGGACATAAGGATCCACGTCGTGCTCGCGCTGCTGGACAGTCTTTAATTCCGACCACAACAGGATCGGCCAAAGCCATCACCAAAATATTTCCAGAGCTGGAAGGAAAATTAAATGGTCTTGCGGTTCGCGTACCATTATTGAATGGTTCGATCACTGACTTTGTTTTTGAGTCGGCACGTAAGACAGATATTGATGAGGTCAACGCCCTATTTCGGGTGGCCGCACAAGATTCATTGAATGGCGTGCTAGGTTATGAAACACGTCCACTGGTATCGATCGATTACACCAATGATCCACGATCCAGCATTATTGACGCACCTTCCACCATGGTCATTGATGGCACTCAGGTCAAGCTGCTGGCCTGGTATGACAATGAGTGGGGTTACGTCAATCGCATGATAGATATCGCACACATGATAGCCAGAGCAATGTAACCATGTCAGTTGTCCACAGTTTGCGTAACTATGCTGTCATTACTGGTGGTTACTGGGCCTTCACGCTAACAGATGGTGCTATCCGAATGCTGGTGGTGTTGTATTTCCATCAGCTGGGTTATTCACCTTTGGCCATTGCCTGCCTGTTTTTGTTTTATGAGTTTTTTGGCATTGTTACTAATCTGGTTGGGGGCTGGCTCGGGGCTCGTTTTGGTCTCAATACCACCATGCATGTTGGCATGTTGCTGCAGGTGTTTGCCCTGCTAATGCTGACTGTGCCAGCAGAGTATTTGACGATTATTTATGTCATGGCTGCACAGGCGTTATCAGGTATCGCTAAAGATTTGAATAAAATGAGTGCCAAAGCCAGCGTCAAGTTAATGGTGCCACCAGATACCGAGCAACATCAAGTATCTTCAACCTTATTTAAATGGATAGCTATTTTAACCGGTTCCAAAAACACCCTGAAAGGGATCGGCTACTTTCTAGGCGGGCTATTATTATCACTCTATGGTTTTAATGGTGCCTTATATGTGCTGGCAACTGCATTATTTGCAGCACTACTATTGACTTGGTTTTTATTGCCCGGTGATTTAGGGAAAACCACATCGAAACCAAAGTTTTCTCAACTATTTTCAAACTCAGCAGCCATTAACTGGCTATCTGCAGCCCGTTTTTTTCTGTTTGGCTCCAGAGATGTCTGGTTTGTAGTGGGATTACCGGTCTATTTAACCGCCACATTAGGATGGACCTTTGAACAGACAGGCAGCTTCTTTGCATTATGGATTATTGGTTATGGTTTTGTACAAGCAGTCGCTCCTAAAATTATCCGGAACAGAAAACATGGCCACCCACCTGACGGTCTGACCACTCAAATTTTTGCATGGCTGTTGATGCTTATTCCAGTTGGAATTGCTTTGGCTTTGTATAAAGAATTTGACCCGAGTCAGGTCATTATTGTGGGCCTTGGCGTGTTTGCCATTCTGTTTGCAATTAACTCTGCAGTTCATTCCTATTTGATTGTTGATTGGTCAGATCATGACAAAGTAGCGATGAATGTTGGTTTTTATTACATGGCTAATGCTGGCGGACGTTTAACCGGAACAGTGTTATCAGGCCTTATTTATCAGCACTATAATTTAATCGGCTGCTTGATCACATCGGCCGTGTTTATTGGCGCCGCGGCACTGCTGTCTCAAAAACTGCCACGTCACCACTAATACTCAATACAAAAAAGCCCTGCTTACACCAGATAAGAAGGGCTTTTTGTTAGATAGGTGTTTAAAATAAAACTTAGCGACGTTTGAGCTGTTCTAAATCACGCACCGCACCTTTTGATGCCGATGTCGTCAAGGCAGCATAAGCCTGCAATGCCAGGCTCACTTCACGCTCACGATTAACCGGTTGCCATGCCTGATCACCTTTGGTTTCCATCACGATGCGACGTTGTGCCAATACGTCATCTGAAACATCCACTTTGATAATACGATTAGGAATATCGATAACGATAGTATCGCCTTCTTCCACTAGTCCGATAGTGCCACCTTCTGCTGCTTCCGGTGAAGCATGACCAATGGATAATCCTGATGTACCACCAGAAAAACGACCGTCTGTCAGTAAGGCACAGGCCTTACCTAAGCCTTTTGATTTCAAGTAACTGGTTGGGTATAACATTTCCTGCATACCCGGACCGCCTTTGGGACCTTCATATCTGATCAGAACCACATCACCAGCGATAATTTGTTCGGTCAAAATAGCGGTTACTGCAGCATCCTGAGATTCGAATATTCGTGCAGGTCCGGAGAAAGTCAGGTTAGATTCATCCACCCCAGCCGTTTTAACAATACAGCCTTCTTCCGCCAAATTACCAAATAACACCGCCAAACCACCATCCTGACTGTAGGCATGTTCAATATCACGGATACAGCCTTTTTCTCGATCCAGATCCAGATCCGGCCAACGACAATCCTGACTAAATGCCGTTTGAGTTGGAATGCCAGCCGGTCCTGCTAAATAGCGTTTTTTGGCCTGTTCATTATCACTGCGTTTTACATCCCACTGTGCTAACGACTCTGCCAGAGTGGCTGTATGTACTGTTGGCAGATCAGTATGCAATAAGCCACCTGCTGCCAGTTCACCCAAAATACTGACCACACCACCAGCGCGATGAACATCTTCCATATGGTAATCAGGGGTTGCAGGGGCCACTTTACATAAGTTCGGAATTTTACGTGACATGCGGTCGATATCAGCCATAGTAAAATCAATCTTGCCTTCATTAGCAGCAGCTAACAAATGCAAAACGGTATTGGTAGAGCCGCCCATGGCAATATCCAGAGCAATGGCATTTTCAAACGCCGCTTTACTCGCAATGGATCGCGGTAAAGCAGAATCATCATCCTGTTCATAGTAGCGTTTGGCCAAATCCACAATTCGGCGACCTGCTTCCAAAAACAGTTCTTCGCGATCTGCATGGGTCGCCAACAACGAACCGTTGCCGGGTAATGACAAGCCTAGTGCTTCCGTTAAGCAATTCATGGAATTGGCAGTAAACATACCCGAACAGGAACCACAAGTCGGACACGCTGAACGCTCTACCTGTGCAACATCTTCATCGCTGACATGTTCATCGGCAGCTTGCACCATCGCATCAACCAGATCCAGTTTGACATCCTTGCCCGCCAATTTGGTTTTACCGGCTTCCATCGGGCCACCCGATACAAATATCACTGGAATATTCAATCGTAGCGATGCCATCAGCATCCCCGGAGTGATTTTGTCGCAGTTGGAAATACAGACTATGGCATCTGCGCAATGGGCATTGACCATATATTCAACCGAGTCTGCAATAATGTCGCGTGATGGTAGGCTATACAACATACCGCCATGCCCCATTGCGATACCATCATCCACAGCAATAGTATTAAATTCTTTTGCCACCCCACCAGCGCGCTCAATTTCCCGCGCAACTAGCTGCCCCATGTCTTTCAGGTGCACATGGCCGGGAACAAACTGAGTAAACGAATTGGCAATGGCGATAATCGGCTTATTGAAGTCATCGTCCTTCATCCCTGTCGCACGCCACAATGCGCGGGCACCGGCCATATTACGACCTGCGGTGGATGTTTTTGAACGGTATTCAGGCATGATAACTCTCCAGACAAATAGATTTTTTTACTTGTTGCCAGACATGAGCAACAATATTCAATCTGATAAATTTTACACGAACTTTGCAAGCTTGCCGGGACTAGGATAAAAAGGGTGATATGAAAAAGCCACAATCAACCACAAAAACACATCTTTTTGATTCAACCACTAGCTGGTTTCGCGGTGCTGCACCCTATATTCATGCCCACAGGGATGCAACCTTTGTCATTTCATTTGACGGTGAAACTATTGAATCCTCAAATTTTGATAACTTAATTCATGATCTGGCGCTATTAAATAGTCTGGGGATCCGTTTAGTACTGGTCTACGGCGCTCGCCCCCAAATTGAACAGCAATGTAAAACCCATAATATTGCCATTCAATATCATCAAGGTTTGCGTGTAACCGATGAAGCCAGTTTAAAAATTGCCAAGTCGGTCATAGGTAAATTACGTCTTGAAATTGAAGCCAAATTATCATTCAGTCTACCGCATACTCCAATGGCCGATGCGCGCATTCGTTGCACGAGCGGCAATCTGGTAACAGCACGCCCCGTTGGTATTAAAGACGGTATTGATTTGGGGCACACTGGTGAAGTTCGTCGTATTGATGTTGAGGGCATTGAGCAGCAACTCGCTCAGGGCAATATTGTGTTATTACCACCGCTGGGTTACTCCCCAACTGGGGAAATTTTTAACTTGTCTGCAGAGACAATTGCAACAGCAACGGCTTCAGCTCTTTCTGCTGACAAATTAATTCTTATTGGGGAAGGAAATCAAAATCTCCCTCGCGAATTAACCATCGTAGAAGCGCAAGAAGCCATTCAAAAAACACCTGTAGCAGCACAACACTTTATTAATTCTGCAGTACAAGCCTGCAATGCAGGTGTGCAACGTGTTCATTTATTAGACCGCTCAATTGATGGTGCCTTATTACAGGAATTGTTCAGTCGTGATGGAGCCGGCACATTAATTACGGCCACTTCCTTTGAAACTACGCGCCAAGCAACGATTGATGATGTTGGTGGAATTCTGGAATTGATTCAGCCGTTGGAAGACAATGGCTTTTTAGTAAAACGTTCACGCGAACATCTAGAAATGGAAATCGATCATTTTACGGTTATGGAACGTGATGGCTCCGTGATTGCCTGTGCAGCATTGTATCCCTACCCTGAAAATAAAATAGGTGAACTGGCCTGTCTTGCTGTTGCCCATGATTATCAGCACTTGGGGCGAGGCAAACAATTGCTGTCTACCCTTGAACAACAGGCAGATAATGCAGGTTTAACCACCTTATGTGTACTCACTACTCAAACTGCACATTGGTTTCTGGAGCACGGCTTTTATCCCGCACAAATCAGCGACTTGCCGTTAGAAAAACAGGATTTATACAATTTCCAACGTAATGCCAAAGTATTTAGCAAAAAAATAGGATAAGCCCAGCCCAGAAAAGCTTGGAATACACTACCGACGCATCATCTGGCTCTGTATTACTTAACTTTTTTCTGGCTATCAACCCGCTTTTTATATTCAGGGAACAGTATTGGCGCTAACTCGTGCAATGCTTTTTCGTAAACTCGACGCTTGAAAAAGACAATTTCCTGCGCAGGGGTCCAGTAATCGACCCAGCGCCAGTCATCAAACTCCGGTTTTTCATATTTATCGAGTTTCACATCTTCTTCTTTGCCAATAAATCGCAACAAAAACCAACGTTGTTTCTGTCCAATGCATAATGGTTTATTACCGTAACGTAAATAACGCTTTGGCAAACGATAACGTAACCAGTCACGTGTCATGCCGAGTACTTCAACATGTTCTCGAGACAACCCGACTTCTTCCATCAATTCGCGGTAAACGGCCTGTTCAGGTGTTTCATCCGATTTAATACCGCCTTGCGGAAACTGCCATGAATCATGTTGCGCACGCTGCGCCCACAACACTTGGTTTTGCGCATTGCAGAGAATAATCCCTACATTAGGCCTAAAGCCATCTTTATCAATCACAATCCTTCATCTCTCGTTATGGGAGCATTCAATTCCATAACGTCATAATTTCTCAATACCCTCTAGGTTAGAGAAAGCACTCGCGGTATGCAATCCATTTTGGCTTACAATAGCCACTATTTTTTAAAATTATGAAGTTGAACACAATGGCATTAGCGATCTTTGATTTGGATAACACCTTGCTCGGTGGAGATAGCGATTATTTATGGGCAGAGTTTTTGGTTGAGAATAACATTGTTGATGGCGATGATTATCAGAAAACAAATCAAGCATTTTATGACCAATATCTAGATGGCACGATGGATATCTTTGCCTTTCTTGCCTTTCAGCTTAAGCCGCTAGCGGAGAATACCATTGCCGATCTCTACCTTTGGCGCGAACGTTATTTATCAGAAAAAATCGATCCTATTATTTTACCGGCCGCTAAGGCACTGATTGCTCATCACCAACAGCAAGGCGACACCCTGCTTATTATTACCGCTACCAATAGTTTTATTACCGCACCGATTGCTGAAAAATTTGGTATCCAGAACTTAATTGCAACTGAGCCTGAAATAAGCAATGGTGTGTACACTGGGAATGTTGCCGGCACGCCGTCTTATAAAGAGGGTAAGGTTGAACGGCTAAATGAATGGCTTGCTGACCAGAAACACACTCTCAAGGACAGTTATTTCTATAGCGATTCACACAATGATTTACCTTTACTCAATCTGGTTGATAACCCTGTGGCCGTTGACCCCGACCCCCAATTACAGCGTGTCGCTGAGCAACAACACTGGAAAATTGTCAGTTTGCGATAATCAGGCCGATTGATTCATGATTCTAGCAACCATCAAACAGAGTAATTAATAGAGCTGACCTCAAATAATTGATACAATTCTTGGTTTTTATCATTCAGATCAGGCCATATTATGGAATGGGAAGTTGTCATCGGGTTAGAGATTCACACTCAACTCGCTACCAAAACTAAAATTTTCTCTGGTGCATCCACGGCATATGGTGCAGCACCCAATTCACAAGCCTGCGCCGTTGACTTAGGTTTACCCGGTGTTTTACCAGTACTCAATCAAGATGCGGTTAAAATGGCGATTAAATTTGGTTTGGCCGTTAATGCCGAGCTGCCTGAGCGCTCTGTTTTTGCACGTAAAAATTATTTCTACCCGGATTTGCCTAAAGGCTATCAAATCAGTCAATTTGAATTACCTATTGTGGGTAAAGGCGAACTCACCATTGAGCTTGAAGATGGTACAGAAAAAGTCGTCGGTATTACCCGTGCTCATTTGGAAGAAGATGCCGGTAAATCTTTGCATGAAGATTTTCATGGTCAAACCGGTATCGATCTCAACCGTGCGGGCACACCACTATTAGAAATCGTGTCTGAACCGGATATGCGTTCGGCGAAAGAAGCCGTTGCCTATATGAAGAAAATTCATTCTCTAGTGCGTTATCTGGAAATTTGTGACGGCAATATGCAGGAGGGATCTTTCCGCTGTGACTCAAATGTGTCTGTTCGTCCAAAAGGTCAACAGGAATTAGGGACTCGCGCTGAGCTGAAAAATATTAACTCTTTCCGTAATGTTGAACGCGCCATCAATATCGAAATTGAACGCCAGATTGATCTGATTGAATCAGGCGGTACTGTTGTTCAAGAGACACGACTCTACGATGCAGACAAAAATGAAACACGTTCGATGCGTAGTAAGGAAGAAGCAAATGACTATCGTTATTTCCCCGATCCCGATCTGCTGCCTTTGGTGTTAGAGAAGGAGATGATTGAGCAGGTTCGTGCGACCTTGCCAGAATTGCCAAATGCCAAACGCGATCGTTTTATTGCTGACATGAAGCTATCTCATTACGATGCGATGGTGTTAACCAGCAGTCGTGAACTGGCGGATTATTTTGAAGCTGTGTTAGCAGCATCAGACAATAAAGATCCCAAACTCTGTGCAAACTGGGTGACTGGTGAATTATCAGGCGCGTTAAATAAAGGGGATCTTGATATTACCGAATCTCCAGTTAGTGCAGAACAACTGGGCGGTATGTTAGTTCGAATTATCGACAACACTATCTCTGGAAAAATTGCCAAACAGATCTTCGAAGCACTGTGGGATGGGGAAGGCAAGGATGCTGACAGCATTATTGATGCCAAAGGATTAAAGCAGGTCACAGATACCGGTGCCATTGAAGCCATGATTGATGAAGTGATTGCGAATAATCCTGCTCAACTGGAACAGTACCGCGGCGGTAAAGAACAGCTACTTGGCTTCTTTGTCGGTCAGGTAATGCAAGCCTCTAAAGGCAAAGCCAATCCAGCACAGGTCAATGAAATCCTGAAGGAAAAATTAGCCGGATAAAGCCCCTACTCCACTAACAAAAAGGCCATGTTCTATAGACTAGAACATGGCCTTTTTTATTTTTTCAGTCGCGTTTATTTAGCCAGCATTGCTGACACTTTATTAGATACCAGACCAAATAAAGTACCCACAATTATTGATAGTGAAATAACGGCAACAGGATTAGAGAAATCCATTGCTGTAGCACTACCACCAACGTGGATGGCATAAGCTGCTGTTGCTGCATAACCATAAACAGCCGTTGGGATAACAGATAAAGCCGGTACTTGTGATCCAAAAACAAGCACAAATACTGTTACAGCAACCCATACTGGTGCATTCAATAAATCACCAAGCGGAACTGCTGCCATCAAGATGAAAGCAATACCAGCCATCACTGATCCAAAAATACCGCATACAATGGTATTTTTTAATGCCGCATCGTCTGCACCATTATGGAAATAAGACCCCCAGGCAATAAAAATTCCCCAAATGGTGACCATTCCAGCTAATGGACCAAAAGCCAACCATGTGGCAACGCCCCCTAAAACACCAATACTTAATGATAATGCAACTAATCCTGACATAATTTCCTCTCTCTCTAAAAGTGAAAAATAACTTATCTCCAACAGGCTGCGTAATTTATAAATTTGTGTTTATCTTCCTATTGGAAATAATTTCAAGTTAAGAGGTCTCAACAAAGATCCTCTCGGCAGTCACTAGAACACACTTTTATAACTTTTACAAACCTCCCTTGTATTTATCACTATAAATTTTGTGCGATTAAATTATAGCTTATTGTTTTTATTTGTGTTTTTTACGATATCGCGCGAAAAAACCTGCCTTTTCTGGTCATATTCCACAGAGCTTTCAAATGTAATCATACTGAATTAATGAAGGTTTAACTTTTTATAAATCGCGAGCCGCGTCACATTTTTTTAATCCTCTTTCTTAATGGGGGAAAAAATATTGTAGTATCGGTTAATTATTAATTACTCGATAACTCTAAGAAGATTGGAATATCAGCACAGCAAACTATTCCGGGTTCTAAACAAGATAAATTTATGAAGCTAGAGCAAGAACATCTTCCCGCAAAAATAGCGCTAAATAAGTTACCAGCTAAATCTCCGCTACCTGATGCTAACTGGGTGCTCGTTTTTGGATCGGTGGATCGCTTCACAGAACGAAATTTTGCCAAAACCATTCAACAACGTTATCCCAATGCGTATGTTATGGGTTGTACTACCTCTGGCGAAATCACCGATGACGGTGTCCATGATGAAAGTGTGCATATCACAGCAATGCTCTGGGAGAGAAGCGCCCTTAAGTTTGTTGCCAAGCCTGTTAAGAGTATGGCGCAGTCTCACGCTTTGGGAACTCAAATTGCCAATGAGCTTTCTCAAGGCGACCTCAAAGGTGTGTTTGTTTTAAGTGATGGGCTAAATGTAAACGGCTCTGAACTTGTTGAAGGCTTACAGGAAGTATTGCCTAACACGCCAATTACTGGTGGCCTAGCAGGTGATAACGCCCAATTCTCTAAAACTCTATTACTGAATAAAGATAAAACTCATGACAAGATCGTCATCGCTGTTGGCATTTATGGTGATAATGCCATCGTAACCAGTGGCGCTTTAGGTGGGTGGAAGCCTTACGGCCCACCACGCAAAATTACACGTGCAGTTAAAAATATTGTCTATGAACTGGATGGTAAGCCCGCATTACCGCTCTATAAAATGTATATAGGTTATTACGCCAGTGAGCTACCGGCATCCGGACTTAATTTTCCATTTGCGATTATGTCCGACAATAAAAACATTACCACCATCAGAACCCTTCTGGCGGTGGATGAAAAAGAGAATAGTCTCACTTTCGCCGGAAATATTAATGAAAATTCCACCGTGAGATTTCTCAAATCAGATCACGATAGTCTAGTTGATGGTGCCAGTGCAGCTGCACGTCAAGTTCTGGATAAAAACATTAATGTGAGTGATAAATCACTCGCAATATGCGTTAGTTGTGTTGGCCGAAAACTGGTGATGAAAGAACAGATTTCTGATGAAGTATTTGCTGTACAACGACTACTAGGTATAAAAACAGCCGTCACAGGCTTTTATTCTAATGGCGAAATCTGCTCAGGTGAAGATGATAGTCACAGTCAATTACACAACCAAACCATGACAATCGCTTATTTAAGTGAGCATATGAACTAAGCTAGCTCTCTTGCTGCCGCCAGCAAAGCTAATCGGGCAATAACACCATAAGCATAAAAACGGTTGGGTTCTGCATCAGGCATTTCTTGTCTATCGGGAGTAATACATGATTGTGCAAAGGCCAGTGGTTCAAAATGCATGCCGGGAGCATTTAAATTCTCATTTTCTCCCCTACCGGTATGTACACGATAAAATCCCCCCACGACAAAACGATCTATCATATAAATAACAGGTTCAGCCACCGCCTGTTCCTTTCCAATGGTTTCAAAGGTATACACCCCTTCTTGAACCAAAACATTTTCAACGGTCATTCCTTCTTTAGCTGAAGCCATTTTAGTTCGCTGCCTACGATTTAAGTTAGCAATCTCATCAGCACTTTTCACCATCATCACACCCATCCCATAGGTACCGGAATCCGCCTTCACAACAACAAATGGTTGTTTATCAATGCCATATTGATCGTATTTTTTCTGAATAGCCGTCAACATATGCTCAACATTTTTGGCTAAACATTCGCTGCCTGCCCGATCCATAAAATTTACTTCACCGCACTGCAATGAAAGTGGTGATACCAGCCATGGATCAATATCAATCTGCTCAGCAAACTCCTCAGCTACTTTTTTATAATGCACGAAATGATCGGACTTCTTACGATCCGACCATCCGGCTGAAAGCGGGGGTGTCACCTGCTGCTCCAGTCCTTCAAGAATAGCAGGACGGCCTGCTGACAAATCATTGTTGAGCAAAACCAGACATGGAGAAAAATCACCCAACCCAACGCGGTTCCCTTCTCGCTGTAATGGCTCTAATTCACAGGTTCTTCCAGAGGGTAACTCTATGATCGTCTTCTTAACAATATCATCACGCAAACTACCTATTCTCGCTTCTAGGCCCGCCTTCTCAAAAATATCGCGTAATGTCTCCAAACTTTCCATGTAGAACAAATTACGAGTGTGATTTTCGGCAACAATCAATACCCGTCTGGCACGAGGACATTGGTGTTCTACCGCTGCTTGAGCGGCCTGAATACATAACGGCATGAAGGCCGGATTAATGTTGTTGAAACCGGCCGGAAACAGATTAGTATCAACGGGCGCCAACTTAAAACCAGCATTACGTAAATCCACAGAGGCATAGAATGGTGCTGGAGTATGTAGCCACTGCTCTCGTAGCCATGTTTCCACATGCGTTTGATGTATCAGCAGGTGTTCTTCAAGCTGTAATAATGGGCCTTTCAAAGCAGTCGTTAAATGTGGCACACCAGTAGTCATCGTTCTTTTGGCCTTTTTATCCATCAAAATACCGCTACTCATATACAACATGTGAACCAGAACACAGTTTCAGCGGAACACGTCGTTCATACTTTATTTTCTTATGTCCGCTAGCTATAAGCAAGAATTATGTTTTGTAGGTTGTTACTAGCCTGATGGTAAAAAATGGTATATCTTCATTATCAAACTAATATTTAGGCATGTCTTAAGTTAACAGGTATTGTTTTTAACGTGAGTGATAATCAAACAGAATTTTCCGGCCTAAAAGTCATGGTAATCGATGATAGTAAGACAATTCGTCGAACTGCTGAAACACTACTCAAAAAAGCGGGGTGCGAAGTGCTCACAGCCGAAAATGGGTTTGAGGCGCTCCCCATTATCAGTAATCAAAGACCCGACATTCTGTTTATTGACATTCTGATGCCCCGGCTGGACGGTTATCAAACATGCTCCCTTGTTAAAAGCAATCCCAATTTCAGTGATATCCCCGTCATTATGCTATCAAGTAAAGACGGCCTGTTTGACCGCGCTAAAGGACGAGTTGTCGGTGCTGAACAATATCTCACCAAGCCATTTACTCGTGAGGACTTACTCGGTGCCATTCGAGCTCATAGGCAAAATAAAACCCAGGACGTGTGATTATTATGGCTTTAATTCTAATCGCTGATGACTCACCAACTGAAATTTATGTTCTCAAAAAAATGTTGGAAAAACATAATCATCAGGTCCTCGTAGCCGAAGATGGTGAACAAGCAATTGAATTTGCTCATAACAAACGTCCTAACTTGATTTTAATGGATGTCGTCATGCCCAAACTTAATGGTTTTCAAGCCACTCGACGATTAAGTAAAGACCCCGCTACACAAGCTATTCCTATCATTATTGTCTCTTCAAAAAACCAGGAAACAGACAAGTTGTGGGGATTAAGACAAGGTGCCAAAGGTTACCTTGGAAAGCCCGCCACAGAAGAGCAACTGATCTCAGAAATCAACAAACTGCTAGGGCATTAAACGTATGAATACTATCAGTTCAGCAAGCGAAATTATCGCACTTCTTAGAGACATTGAGCACCGTAGTCAGCGTGACGTTGTTGGGCTATCGCAACAGGATATTCTCCATGGAACATGGACAGCCATAGATTTTCGGATCGCAGAAAATCACTATCTCATTCCGTTAAGTGAAACTCGTGAAGTATTCCCGGTTCCAAATCAAATAACGCCCGTTCCCAAGTCAAAACCATGGGTCTTTGGTATTGCCAATCTGCGAGGGGAATTATTGCCTCTGTTTGACCTCAAATATTTTTTATATGGCCAAGCAACAACGGTAAATAAACGTAGCCGTATTATTGTTATCAATCACCCTGAGTTATATTCCGGCTTATTACTTGACGAAGTATTTGGTTTAAAGCACTTTCCCAAAAAACCTGACTACAATGACACGCTGTCTGATAATGCTACTTCACCCTACATTAATGGCAGCATTGTCCAACAGGATATGCGTTGGGATATATTTAGTTTTACTAAACTTGCTGCTGACCCACAGTTTTTAAACGCTGCCGCCTAATATTTTGATTTCAGGACATTCATTATGAACTCGATAAGTAAACTTTTTTTCTCTTCACTGTTTTCAAAAGGTAATTTCTTTAATTTACTCTTTACTATTACATTTGCCGGCTTAACTGGTTTCGGTATCTGGTTAATGGCTACCAATCAATATCAGCAGTTCATAGACAATGCCCAATATTTTTCTGCTGGCATTATCTTGGCCTTTGCCATCACCATTCTCATGGCGATCCGTCTATGCTTACTTCCAATAAGAAAATTAAAAAACTCTCTGGATAATATGGAATTACAAAACCGCCATAATCAGGATGCAATATTAAGGTTGCTGGATGAAATGGGCGATCTAGCTGATGGTGATCTCACTGTGTCTGCCAGTGTCACCGAAGACATTACTGGCGCCATCGCAGATTCAATCAACTACACTATTGATGCTTTGCGTAATCTGGTTGAGCATATCAACACCACTACTATGCAAGTCGCTTCTGCAGCACAGGAAACACAGGCAACGGCTTTACACCTCACTGATGCCAGTGATCATCAAGCTCAACAAATATCTGAAGTAAGTAACGCCATTAGCGAGATGGCTGACTCAATTGAGCAAGTATCACAAAATGCCAGCCAATCTTCTGATGTGGCAACACAATCAGTAAATCTGGCGGTACAGGGTAATGATGCTGTGAAAAAAGCCATCGATGGTATGGATACTATCCGTGAGCAAATTCAGGAAACCTCAAAACGCATTAAACGACTAGGAGAAAGCTCTCAGCAAATTGGAGATATTGTTGAATTAATCAATGACATTGCCGAGCAAACTAATATTTTGTCACTCAATGCAGCCATTCAGGCCACCATGGCGGGTGAAGCTGGACGTGGCTTTGCCGTTGTTGCCGATGAGGTACAACGATTAGCTGAACGTTCGAGTAATGCCACCAAACAAATTGACGCTTTGGTTAAAACGATACAGAACGATACCAGTGAAGCCATTAATTCAATGGAGCAGAGTACGGCTGAAGTAGTTTCTGGAGCAAAATTATCACAAGATGCGGGTAGCTCTCTGGCTCAAATCGAAGCGGTTTCACATCAGTTGGCTGACCTGATCAATAATATTTCAGATGCCGCAAAGCAACAGGCAAAAGCAGCGGTCAGCACCTCTGATAGCATGAACGTAATTAAGGAAATCACCATGCAAACATCCACTGGAACAAATGAAAGCGCTGCTTCTATTGGACGTTTATTAGAACTCGCCAATGAATTACGTAAATCCGTTTCTGGTTTCAAATTGTAATTTCGGTACAGGCAAAAAATGTTGTATTTCATTACTGATACCTTAATCACTGATCTGGAGCAATAAATGGCACAGATAGATCGTGGTAACTATGATGCACTTGTCTGGGTTCAGGATGAGCTTCAACAGTCTCTAGCCGACACCTTGGAGGCGTTTACTCGCTTTATTAACACACCTGAAGACACAGCAGCAATAAGCCTTTGCATCACACAACTACATCAGATCAATGGCACTGTAGAAATGCTCAATCTACAAGGTGCACAATTATTGGCAGCTGAAATGCTGGCATCGGCAATCGCCATTCGTGAACAGCAAAATACGGATCTCACTCAAATACAAGATGGCCTTCTAAAAGGCCTGTTGCTATTACCAAATTATCTGAAGCTACTCGGTTCAGAATTACAGGACCATCCCCTGCGCCTGATTGATACCATCAACGAGTTACGTAGTGCACGAGGCAATACGATTATTGAGCCCAGCAGTTTATTTAAACCTGTGCTATCTATCCATCTACCTGAATATATTACTCCTGCACCGCGCAAAGAGCTGCCAAATATTGGCCTCTCGCGTGAACATGTCAGTCATGCTTTTCAAGTGTCATTATTGTACTGGATAAAAAATGAAGACCTAGCCAGTCTTCGCAAAATGGCTAGCATTGTTAATTACTTACGTCTTGATTGTGTTCAAGAACGCTCTATCGTTCTCTGGTGGGTGGCTGAAGGTATTATTGAAGCGCTGCTAGACGGTGGATTAACAATTGATCCTGAGGTCAAACTCAGCCTGGGCAAGCTCAGTCCACCCATCAAACTTTTTTCAAATAGCGATGAACAACAATTGCTCAGTTTCTTTCCAACTGAATTAGTGCATCAATTATTACTGCTCGTAGCTCGCTCAACCAGCACCGGGAAACACGTAAGCGCTCTAAAAAAAGCATTTCATTTGGACTTTTTTGATAGTCAACAGCATCAAAAAATTTATACTTTTGGTGATAATGCACTGGCAGATGTACATTCAGAATTACTCGATCAGTTACAGGAAATTAAAGCGCAAGTAGAACAGTTTGAGCAACACGGTGACCATGCTTTAGACACCATTCAGCAACTCTCAGAGCAGTTGGATAATATGTCTGATACATTGCAACTACTGGCCGAGTATCCTGCTAGTGAATTGCTTCAACAACAGACCGAACAGCTTAAAGGACTCATCACACAACAACAATTGCCAGACGATGACCAATTGATGGCGCTTGCCAACACCCTTCTTCAGGTCGAGGATAAGTTACAGAAACACTCAAATAGCAACCAAAGTCAGACCGTTCAGGATGACCAACTTAAACAGTCTGTTATCAGTGAATGTCTGGATGTACTTAGCAATGTTAAAGAAACGCTAAGCTTGCTCGCTGTTCAACCGGATAACACAACGTCAGTCCTAACAGAACTATCTAACCAATTAGAACTCATTGGCGGTAGTCTGACGATGCTAAATTTAGCCGAGGCCGCTAGTCTAGTTGAAAATACCACCCTCCAGATGGTTCAAACCAGTCAGAAAAACCGGAGAATTTCAGAGGAAGAGCTAGGCTTATTTGCTGAAATAATCTCAGCGATTGATCTGTATCTAGAGGGCGTGACTCAACATGGCCAACAGCAAACGCAGTTATTGAATAACGCACAGAATCTACTGGTTAATTTAGGCCAATCTGAACTCGTAAAAGCAGATGAAACCGTTAATGATAGTCAAACTGAAGCACTCATTGTCGAGATTGCTGAGCCTTTATCTCTTCCTGAAACAGAGACTGGTGTAGAACGCTACATACGAGCACACACACAACTAGAAAAGAATGAAACCAGTGTTGATCGCTACATCAAGAATCAAATTGAGCTCGAAAAAATTAATCAGCCGGAAATAGAAGCTGAGCAAATTTCACAGTTTGCTGAGGGCATTGATCCAGAAATTGCTGACATCTTTATTGAAGAAGCCAATGAGGTATTAGCTGAATTAAAAACACTTATACCTGACTGGCAATCGCAGCACGAACAGGAAACATTAACCGATATCCGTCGCCACTTTCATACCCTTAAAGGCAGTGGTCGAATGGCAGGTGCCAACCTCATCGGTGAGTTAAGCTGGTCGGTTGAGCATCTATTAAATCATGTGGTAGAAGGTTCTAGAGATCACTCACCTGCAATAGAGCAGCTGGTTATTGACACTTATCAAATTATCCCCGAATTATTAACGCGCTTTATGCGTGGCGATATGTCTTCAACAAAACAGGTTGAAGATCTAATAAGTCGCGTTAACAACTTGCTCGGCGCAGAAACAGAAACAGAAACAAGTGTCGCTAGATACATAAGCAAACACACTCAACAAGAACCGCCCGAAACAGGAGTTGAGCGTTATATTAAAGCTCAACTTGTAGGCGAAGCCCGAGACAAAGCTAACCTGACTGAGCTTGATGAGTTACAACAAATATTTTATAACGAAGCAGCACAACATATTGCCACATTAAAGCAGGCACTATCTCAAGCAATTTCACCATTCTATTTGAATAAAGAATGGTTGCGGGCGGCACATTCATTAAAAGGCTGTGCCAATATTGCCAAGGTCACGCCTATTGCCCTGATTGCAACTCAACTGGATCAAGCCCTACATACGATTTATGAACAAAATGTCGCGCTTGAGCAACAGGAACTGGCATTATTAACTGCCACAATTGATGGCATTGCCACTCTTGTTGAATCTCATCTCTCTCCACAAATTGAAGAACCGGATATTCGTCCATTAACGGACATGATTTATCAGATCACGCCTAAGGAAGAAGCTCAGAAAAGACTCATCGAGCCTGAGCTACTAGTGGCATATTTGGAAGAAACCAACGAATTACTGGATCAATACACTGAACAGCTTAAACAGCTCCAACAGCAACCCGACAATACAGACTATCAGCATGCGATCCAACACACTCTGGGTACCCTTACCACTAATGCAGAGCACGCGAATCTAAGCACTATCGCCGAGTTATATCAATTACTTGCTCAACTGACTCAGCAATCTGCCAGCGATCACAATACCGTGTTCAGTTTACTTGAACGAGGTTATGAGGCACTTAACAATCAGATAGAATGCCTCATCCAGAATAGGCCAATAGTAGATGATATTAGTGCTTATAGGGATGAAGTTGAACGCTACCTTAACCAGATAGAAATAGAACAACCTGCTCCTGATCAAGATAGTCGTGATAGCGATATGGAATTATTCACTATTCCAACCACGGATACTGAGGTGTTAGAAGCGTTCACCGAGGAATGTGCTGAATTATTGGAATCAAGTGGGAATGCAATTAAAACCTGGCAACAGAATCACCATGATCAAGAAGCCGAAATGCAATTGCAACGTGATCTACACACTATTAAAGGTGGCGCACGACTAGCGGCTATAACCCCGATTGCCGATCTAACACACCACACAGAATCCTTAATGTCTGTGGGTATAGCTCATCGCGATATGCTTGATAATCAATTCTTCGATTTATTACAGCGCTGTCAGGATCGTTTGGCAGATATGCAGGATCATTTAACCAACAAAAATGAAATCGCATTTTCCCATGATTTACTGGCTGAAATTTTTCAATTCATCCAGCCTTTCGAAGCGACATTACCCGAAACAGAGGAAATAGCTGATCTTGAAACACAAACACCTAAAATTGAACAAGCTACATTAACACCCGAACCCGTCCAACCAGAAGAAACCAAACCAACAGCACAAACAACAGCGGTTGAACAAGTCCGAGTACGCTCGGATTTGCTTGATTTTCTTACCAATTTTGCGGGAGAAGTCAATATTTCTCGTGATCGAGTTACCCAGCAAAATTCGGCGGTTAAGCAACAATTATCTGAAATGGAAGCAACCGTAGCTCGATTACAGGATCAGTTACGCAGCCTTGAAATTGAAACTGAAACTCAGATCCTGTTCCGTTACGAAGACGAATTGCCTAATCGTAAATCTGAATTTGATCCGCTTGAACTCGATCGTTTCTCGATGATACAGCAATTGTCACGTGGGCTAACTGAAAGTGTCAGTGATTTAAATGACATTAGTCAATCACTCAGCACTCTGGTACGTGATACCGATACGATACTTCTACAACAATCACGGCTCAGTACCGATCTGCAACAAGGTTTGATGAACACACGATTACTACCTTTTGTTGGTCTGGTGCCTCGTTTTGAACGAATTGTTCGTCAAACCAATACTGAACTGGGTAAAAAATCCGAATTGTCTGTACAGGGTGCCGAACGTGAACTGGACAGAACTATTCTTGATCGTATTGTTGCTCCTATTGAACATATTCTTAGAAATGCAATTGCCCATGGCATCGAATCACAGGAAAAACGATTAGAATCCGGTAAAGATGAAACTGGGCAATTAACGCTAACCATCGCTCGTGATGGTTCTGAAATTCTGATCACCCTATCCGATGATGGTCAGGGCATTAATGTTGAAAAAATCCGACAAAAAGCACTGGATCAGGGGCTAGTTAAACCCGATGAGATGCCAAGCGATGAAGATCTGATTCAATTGATTTTCACCTCTGGCTTTAGTACTGCTGATAGTGTGTCGCAAATTGCTGGTCGCGGTGTTGGAATGGAAGTGGTTAGTAGTGATATCAGAGCATTAAAAGGTCGTCTCTCAATCCAGTCAGTTTCAGGTCAGGGTACCACCTTCATTATTCGCCTGCCTCTGACCTTATCAATCATGCAAACATTACTCGTCAGTAGTTGCCACCAACAATATGCCATCCCCCTCGCAGCGGTTCATTCAGGTGAACGGATCGCGGTAAGTGAAATTAAGGACATACTGGCACAAGAGGGTCAACCCCATTATGAATTTAACGGTGAATCATACCGTTTCGTTCCTCTAGCACATCTGGTCGATCAACCTTTCAGTTTACCTGACAATCCTAAATTACAATTACCGTTATTATTGTTCAGATATGGTGATATGAATATTGCTTTACTGGTAGATTCAATTAATAGTAATCGTGAAATTGTACTCAAATCTGTCGGTGAACAACTGGGTCATATTGCTGCCATCAATGGGGCGACTATTCTGGGTGATGGGCAGGTGGTGTTTGTTATCGATATTCCAACACTTGTAGATACCAGCAATTTACTGGAAAGCGGTGTCGTTCAACCATCACCTGGTTCCGACATTGCTT
Source organism: Gammaproteobacteria bacterium (assembly GCA_029882915.1). Classification (GTDB taxonomy): domain Bacteria; phylum Pseudomonadota; class Gammaproteobacteria; order Nitrosococcales; family Methylophagaceae. The sequence goes on from JAOUJZ010000023.1 coordinate 20,558, forward strand.
CTGAAGAAATACCGCATCGTGTCCCTGTTGCGATGGTAGTCGATGACTCAATTACTATGCGTAAAGCCTCTGGTAACCTGTTAAAACGCCATGGTTTTGAAGTTATTACTGCTCGTGATGGCATTGATGCTGTTGCCCAGTTAAATGAGAAAACACCCGACATTATTCTGCTAGATGTTGAAATGCCTCGCATGGATGGTTTTGAGTTTGCGGCTCTAGTAAGAAATGATGAAAAATATAACGATCTCCCGATTATCATGATTACATCACGCACGGGAGATAAACACCGTGATAGAGCGACAAGTATTGGGGTAAACGCCTATATGGGTAAACCATATCAAGAATTAGATCTTGTTAAAACCATGCAAAAATTACTGGGTGATAAGTACCCGCAGACAAGGGGCTAAAAATCATGTTCAGGAGAACCATTATATATGGCTGACAACGCTATCGACTTTATTCCTTGCATGCTCATTCCTTTACAGCAACATTATTTATTGTTGCCTAATGCGACTATTGCTGAAGTTATCCCTATGCCAAGACTCGATTCTATTAACAGCAAACCTGACTATTGGGTGGGGCAATATAATTGGAACTCATCACTACTTCCCGTTATTAACCTAGAAAGTCTGGTTGAAGGCACACCTTCAGATTCTGCTGAAGCAAATAAGCTCTGTATTCTCCATGGTATCAATACTACAGCAAACGTTAACGCCTACGCCTTCCCCTGTTGCGGTTCACCACAACTTATTCACTTAACTGAATCTGCTCTTAAACTAGCACCAGAAAACCAGAACACTCAATTTCTACATTGCCAAATCCAGATTGGAAACAAGATTGCTTATATCCCAAATCTGGATACAATTGAAGCTACCATTAGTCAGCAACAATAAGTCGTTCTAGAACGCTGCCCCAACATTTTTATCCTGTTTTTTAGTTTATGATTGCGTTATGCCTTTTTTAAAAATACTATTACATTGCGGTGTATGGCTATTCATGCCCATGCTCTGTCATGCTGTGGATAATTCAGTATTAAATAAACAGCGTACCGTTTTTCAACAAGCACAAAAAGCGCTGAACACAAATCAAATCACCCAATTTAATATCCTCAAAAAACAACTTGATGGCTATCCCTTACAACCTTATCTTGATTATTTGTATTTCAGACATCGACTCAACCACGTAGACAGTAAAGCGATTTCTCGCTTTCTGAATGAGCAGAAGGGGACTTTTTATGCTGATCGATTACGCAATATTTGGTTGGATCGGCTTGCTAAAAATAAAAAATGGCAATTATTTCTGGCACATTATCAGGAACCGCAACCTGCTTCTCGACAATGTGTGCGCCTTCAAGCATTGATTGCCACTGGCAATACTGAACAGGCATTAGCAGAAGTACCTGCCCTATGGCTAGTGCCCCGCTCACAAGATAAAGCCTGTGATCCAATATTCAAAATCTGGGAACAACACGGTCTACTTACTGACGAACTCCGCTGGCAACGTATTCAGCTCGCCTTGCATGAAAATCAATTTAATTTGGCCAAATATATTGCTAAATCACTCAAAAATGCCAATGAAGCTAATGCGTGGATTAATCAATGGCAAAAAATACACCACAATCCACTGTCACTATTAAAACAACTTCCCAGCAAGCCTATAAAAAATCAAGAAGTTAGCCTGACTCATGACATCCCTATCGCTAGGGGCATTATTCAACATGGCATTAATCGGTTAACTCGAAAATCTACAGATCAGGCTTTTGATGCCTGGTTGCGCATCCAGCCTGCTTATCGGTTTAGTGAACAAGATAAACTGACAATCCAACGAAATATTGCTAACCGCGCAGCTTTAAGGCGTGAAGACCGAACCTTAGAATTTTTTGCCGATATTCCCGCTGAACCATGGCGTGTACGTGCTGCTTTATGGCAACAGGACTGGCAGGCCGTACAACAAGCTATTCTTAGTCTAAATATTGACCAACAGCAAACTCCTAGTTGGCAATACTGGTTAGCCCGAAGTCAGGCTAAGCTTGGTAATCACGACGCAGCCAACTATATTTTTCAAGAGTTAATTATGGATCGAAATTATTATGGTTTTCTGGCAGCCGACCAATTACAACAACCTTACCAAATGAATCATAACCCAATCACATTTGAACAATCAGAATTGGAGGAGTTTTCTCAACGTCCAGCAGTGGCTCGCTTACATGAATTTTACGCACTTAATTTAAGCACAGAATCACGTCGGCAAGCCTATCAACTTCAACAAAACTTATCGCCTCAGGAGCTTCAACTCCTTGCCACCATCACTCACAAATGGGGATGGCATAATCAAACTATCGCACTTCTTGGTAAAGCGAGATACTGGGATGCATTAGATCTGCGTTTTCCAGTAGCCTATGACACTGCCATATTAAACTCGGGGGAAAAATACGGCATTGATCCCTCATGGTTATTTGGCATTGCCCGCCAAGAAAGTGCCTTTAACCCACATGCACGCTCCTATGTTGGAGCCATGGGATTGATGCAAATTATGCCCAACACCGGCAAACTCATTGCACGACTAATAAATAAGCCTTTGAAAAGAACATCTGAATTATTAAATCCCAACAGAAACGTACAACTTGGTAGCGCATATTTACGTCGAATGTATGACCAAAATCAGCGTAATCCTGTGCTTGCCACCGCATCCTATAATGCAGGACCACACCGCGTAGAAAAATGGCTACCAAAGCATGCACTGCCCGCGGACATTTGGATTGAAAATATTCCTTTCGATGAAACTCGTCGTTACACAAGAAGAGTGTTAAGTTATGCAGCTATCTTCGATTATCAACGCAAAAAAACCATCACACCACTCTCTGATCGCATGACTGCAGTAAAAGCCAAAAAACCTTAAACTATAAATATGAAATCATTTCTCGTCGGCGGCTGTGTCCGCGATAAATTGCTTGGATTACCGGTTAAAGACCGGGACTGGGTCGTTGTTGGCAGTACACCAGAGCAAATGCTTGCTAAAGGCTTCCAGCCAGTAGGCAAAGACTTCCCTGTTTTTTTGCACCCAAAAACTCACGAGGAATATGCCCTTGCCCGCACCGAACGTAAAACCGCTCCCGGTTATCATGGTTTTGTAGTTCATGCCGCACCTGATGTCACTCTGGAACAGGATCTGGCCCGACGTGATTTAACTATTAATGCCATTGCACAAGCAGATGATGGCAGTTTGATTGATCCTTTTAATGGGCAGCAGGATCTCAAAAACAAAATACTACGACATGTTTCACCTGCCTTTACCGAGGATCCTGTTCGGGTATTACGTATTGCACGTTTTGCTGCACGTTTTGATTTCACAATTGCCGATGAAACCACCCAACTGATCCAGCAAATGGTCGCTAGCAAAGAACTCGATCACTTAGTACCAGAACGCGTCTGGCAAGAACTGGAAAAAGCCCTGGCCACCCAAAAACCTTCATTATTTTTTATGGCATTACGAGATGCTGGTGCTTTGGCCAGTTTATTTCCAGAAGTTGATCGCCTTTTTGGAGTACCTCAATCACCTAAATGGCATCCAGAAATTGATACGGGCATTCATGTCATGATGGTCATCGATCAAGCCGCTCGGCTAACTGATGATATTGCAGTACGATTCGCCGCTCTGTGTCATGACTTAGGAAAAGGAACCACACCTGCCGATGTGCTACCACAACATGTTGGGCACGAATTACGCAGCGTTGAACTCACGCAATTATTATGTGAGCGTCTGCGAGTTCCTAAAAATATTCAGTCATTAGCACTTAAAGTTGCTGAATATCACACCCACATGCATCTATTATTTGAAATGCATCCAGCCACAATTTTAAATGTCATTGACGCCATGGATGCTTTCCGAAGACCGGAACGATTTGAACAATATTTACTGGCGAGTGAAGCAGATTTTCGTGGTCGTCCGGGCTATGAAAATTCTCCCATGCCAGAAATCGACATATTTAATCGCTGTTTCACTGCCGTTCAGAACATCAGTGCCAAGCCTTTTGTTGATGCAGGCCTCAAAGGTCAAGCCATTGCGGAAGCCATACGACAACAACGCATTGAAGCAATTAACAAAATCATGACCGAAGTCAAACAAGCTAAATAAACGGTGATTACAGCCACTAGTACATCACGTATAATTTCTTTTTTATTTACGGCACAGGATCACCGCTATGAGCAATCACATTTCTGACAACTGGACGAGTGTTAATGCCGCTTGCCAGCCTCTTGTTGATAGCCTTGTTGCCGACGCACAAGCCTTGCAACTCGAAATTAGCACTCTTAGTAATGGCACTCGCATTGTCGATGCCGGTATTAATTGTGTCGGTGGCTTAGAAGCGGGTCGCCGCATTGGTGAAATCTGTATGGGCGGATTGGGCACCGCAACGTTAGGCACCAACAGCGGCTTTGATAACTGGCCTTGGTCTGTGAATGTCCATGCTAAAACACCTGTTTTAAGCTGTCTTGGTAGTCAGTACGCTGGCTGGAGTTTATCGCACAAAAGTGAAGACAGTAAATTCTTTGCTTTAGGTTCTGGCCCAGGCCGTGCACTTGCGGGACGTGAAGAAGTATTAAAAGAGTTTGGCTATAAAGACGAAGCAGATTCAACGGTTATCGTACTGGAAGTGGATTCATTTCCACCGGTTGAGGTCGCAGAAAAAGTGGCTAATAACTGTGGTATCAAACCTGAAAATTTGACCTTCATTTTAACGCCAACATCTAGCCTTGCTGGTGTTATGCAAATTGCTATCCGTGTTCTTGAAGTGTCAATGCATAAAGCCCATACTTTACATTTTCCGATGGAAAAAATTATAGATGGCTTTGGTGTTACCCCCGTCGCTCCTCCAGGTGGTGACTTCATGACAGGAATGGGACGGACAAACGATGCAATTCTTTACGGGGGCATGGTGCATTTATTTGTTGATGCAACAGATGAAGAGGCACGTGATCTAGCCGAAAAAATGCCAAGTAATACTTCTTCAGACTACGGCCGTCCCTTTGGAGAAATATTTAAATCATACGAGTATGATTTCTTCAAGATTGATCCCATGTTATTCAGCCCTGCCAAAGTGATTGTGACTAATGCAAAAACAGGCAATAGTTTCACTGCAGGTGAGCTTAACCAAGCACTGTTAACCACATCATTTGGTCTATAAATTTTTAATACGGAGTGGCTACTGTCAAGCTGCTCTGTATTCACCCTTCATCACTACTCATGTCTTCTCCTAAAATTGTCATTTTTAATGATACCCATGGCTGGCACAGTAAACAGCTGGTTGACGCTCTAAAACTGCTAGACATTACTGCTATTTTGACGGACTTGGCTGATTGTACGATTGATCTCGACCATCCAGCCGGCATCATTATCCCTGGATTTGAAGATCAACTTCCCACCGCAGCGATAGTGCGCGGTATTGCGCCAGGCAGTCTGGAACAAATAACCCTGCGTATGGACGTACTACATACACTGGCTGAACTCAACGTTCCAGTATTTAATCCTGCCAGCGCAATTGAACATACGGTAGATAAAGCGCGCACCTCTTTACGACTTCATCTTGCCGGGCTGAATACACCAAAAACATGGGCTTGCGAAAATAGTACTATCGCTAGAGAAATTGCTTCAAAACAATTTTCTCAGGGCCGCATACTGGTCATTAAACCCTTATTTGGTTGCCAGGGTAAAGGCATTGAAAAAGTCACTAATTTAGGTGAATTTGATGCAATTCAACCGGTCGGTGATGCATTTTATCTACAGGAATATATGGCGCCCTTTGAATCCAGTCACTGGCAAGACTGGCGCTTAATGGTCATAGATGGTCAGGTTTGTGCTGCCATGTCACGACGTTCTCAGCACTGGATCACTAACTTTGCTCAAGGAGCCGAATGCTTTCCTGCTGCCATTACACAAGAGATGGAACAGTTGGCCATTAATGCCGCACGTGTTGTGCAGGCTGACTATGCGGGTGTAGATTTGATTCGAGATCAACAAGGCCATTACAGTATCTTAGAAGTGAATAGTGTACCGGCATGGAAAGGACTGTATCAGGCAACAGGTATCTCTATTGCTGATCACATTGCACACGCCTTAGCCAAGCGGATCAGCAGCAGTCATAAAGTGCCATTCAATAATGCTGTCCACTGAAACTATTCAAGAGTGCATCGTCTGGGCTTGTGAACAAGAAGTCACCGCCCCTAAACCTGGCAACGTAAATTGCTACGGCGACGGCCATAATATGAAAATACAGGATTTTATCAGTAGCGCTCATGCCATAGCTCCAGCGCTGTCAAAACCAGGACTCGCTATCGGTGATATGATTTTACAGGCCATCAAGGCAACTAGAACCGTGGTGAATTGCAATACCAATCTCGGCATTGTCTTACTTTTCGCTCCATTGTGTAAGGCAATTCAAAACTGCAGCCAATTTGAACAATTACCCTCAGCATTAAATTCAGTCTTACAAAACCTGACTGTCGAAGACGCCGCTGCTTGCTATCAGGCCATCCGGTTGGCAGAACCTGGCGGGATGGGAACAAGTGAACAACAAGACATTAATGACGTGCCAACAGTCACGTTGCGACAAGCAATGGCCCTTGCTGAACAAGAAGATACTATCGCTGCTCAGTACTTGAATAATTACCATGAAATACTTCATATTGGTTTATCTAATTTGACATCTGCGATAAATTGTGGGGAAAGTGTTGAATGGGCTAGCGCTTTAGCGTATCTTAAGATTCTATCAAGTGTTCCAGATACCTTGATTTGCCGAAAGTATGGCCTGGAATGCGCCCGAGAAGTGATGGAAAACGCGAAACAGATCACATGTAAAGCAAGTGAGACAAACACTTTACAAGCTGTTGAACCTTTTCTTATTGCATGGGATAACGAATTAAAAAAGAAAGAGATAAACCCTGGTACAACAGCAGATATGACCGCAGCAACACTATTGGTCTATGCATTTGAACAGGCGCTTTCTTAACTGAATTTCAGCACCATGGTGCGATATAAGTGCAGCAAGGTACTGAGCAGGGCGTACGTTTCCTTTAATACGTATATTGCCTCTCCTTTGAGAGAGGAATAGGTTTTTTTTATAATATTTTTGGAATAGGACAAATAACATGCCAGTTATCGATCGCGTACTTGTAGGTGAATCTTTAGTCATTGAAGATGGTGACTTAGACAACGTTTCTCATATTGACTTAATCATGGGGCCTCGTGGCTCTGCTGCAGAAGATGCTTTTTGTCGCACTATGACAGATCAAAAACAAGGTGTTAATGGTCTATTAGCTGTGATTGCACCTAATCTGATGGTTAAACCTGCTACCGTTATGTTTAATAAAGTAACCATCAAAAACATGAAGCAAGCCGTACAAATGTTTGGTCCAGCACAACGTGGTGTTGCGATGGCTGTTGCTGATTGTGTTGAAGACGGTACTATCCCAGCTAATGAGGCAGATGATTGCTTCATTTGTGTTGGTGTTTTCATCTCTCCAACTGCTGATAGTGATGAAAAAATCCAGGACTGGAACTACCGTGCAACTAAAGAATCAATCAAACGTGCTGTTGCTCGTGAGCCAAAAGCTGCTGACGTATTAGCTGCTCGTGGTTCAAGTGCTCACCCATTTGCTGCAAACTAAGATCTGACATAAATAAACACCGACCTTTTTTCTAAAGGTCGGTGTTATTTTACTGTCTGTCTCTGCTTGACCAGTTCAACGTTTAGCATGCCACTATGTAGTGCGCTAGCAACTAAAACACGCGATATCCCCTGTTGTTCCAAATCTATTAAATCCTGCTGATTTCTCACTCCTCCGGCGGCAATGATCCGACTACGTATTGATTGTTTCTGTATTGTAGACAATAACCCATAATCCAAGCCTGATTGCTCCCCCACATAATCCAAATTCATAACAATAACATCATTGG
>JAOUJZ010000085.1 GCA_029882915.1 Gammaproteobacteria bacterium
CAAGGCAGTGCATCACCATTTGGTCCGATAGTCAGATGTATTGCTCCCCAGCCATTCATACAGGCTTTAGGGCGATCATCATAATAGTCAGGGATAACAAAATAGATCTGCATTTTATTGCCAAGGCGTTCTCGATATTCTTTGACCACCGCTTCAGCTGATTCCAATTGTTCTCGCGAGGGCATAAATTCGTCACGGTTCAACATAGCCCAATTGTAATACTGAATATTGGCAAACTCGATATATTCGACTTCAAGTTTTTCAGCCATTTCCAGCATTGTTCTAGTTTGATCAATATTCTGTTTGCAAACTGGGATATTCAGCACCATAGGAAAACCTTGGGCTTTAATATTCTCTGCAACAGCCATTTTTTGATCGAAGACATCCACACCAACCAGTTTCTCATTTAATTCACGATCACTGGCTTGTATGCTGAGCTGGATCTGTTTAAGACCAGCATCTTTCAATGCCTGCAGTCGTTTGGGGGTCAAACCTACTCCTGAAGTGATCAGGTTGGTGTAATAACCCAGATCATCCGCATAATCGACCAGTTCTTCAAGATCATCACGTAGCATTGGTTCCCCGCCAGTAAAGCCGAGTTGTAATGCACCCATTTTTCGGCCATCAACCAGAACTTTTTTCCATTCTTCAGTCGAAAGCTCATTTTTAAATTTATCGAAGTCGAGGGGGTTGCTACACCAAGGGCAAAGCAGTGGACAGCGGTATGTCAGCTCAAGAGTGAGCCACATTGGTATTCCTAAACCATCGAGTGTTAACTCTGAACTATCAGGACTTAATTCTGATCCATCCTTTGGCATAGGATACCTCCAAAAATTTGTAGACGCCTTCACTCACGTCTGTTGCATAAGTTTCGTTTAATTTAGAAATAATCTCTTGTGCAGTATGAGTGCCATCACAATGTTCCAGAATTGCGGCACCTGTTTCGTTGAGTTTTACTACCCCTTCCGGATAAAGCAGAATGAATGCCTGTTGTGGTTCTTCCCATCGGAATAGATACATTGGCGACAGCTCTACTACATCATTGGCTGTTATCGTTTCAACCATGTCATAACCTAAAGTTTTAGAATTAAAAATAATAAAGGGGAGCAAAATTGCTTGCCTCCCCTTTAATTTTAAGTTTTATTAACTTAGCGAACGTAAACGTAAGCAGTTACTTCAAAACCTAAACGTACATCACAATATGCTGGATCAACCCAATTTTTCATATTAACTCTCCAATATTATTAAATTATTATGTAAACACTATTTGAAATCCCAAACAGTGGAAGCAATGCTATACCTTGGTTTTGGCTCTTTCATCAGGATTTTCCTTAGTTGACAGGCTAATAATCTGAATCCTGATCTGGATCATGCTCGACGGTTTTAATAATGGATTTTTAAATAAATGTAATTTATTCTTGAAAGTTTTTATTTGACACCATTTCTGCAGTGGCTAACCATCGTAACGGTAGGCAATACGGGGGGTGGATAAAAGCTGAATAATCCGCCAGTGAAGCCTGAAAGTTAAACAATAAATTCGTTGACTCAATGAGGATTTTTCAGATGCAGGTGAACATTTCAATGTGATGCGATAAGACTCGCCTTTACTTTGGTTCTGAAATAGGAGTCCATACTGTGGCAAAAAGAAAAAGTCATACTCTTCCCTTAGTCTATTCTTGTTCAGGCTGTTCTAATATTGCTCAGCTGGCAAATCAAGTGGCGATAGAACTGGATCGTGAACATATTGCTGAAATGTCGTGCATTGCAGGAGTGGGTGGTGGCGTTGAAGCTATAGTA
>JAOUJZ010000086.1 GCA_029882915.1 Gammaproteobacteria bacterium
ATTTTCCATTTGCAATAGACTTTAGGCGAGTAATAATTTCATCATTTTCCATTTAACTTTAATCTCGTTTTAATTCATCTGGTATTGGTAAGTCCTCCGCGTTGAGATGTGGCTTATTACCACCACGATTGTTATAGCGACGCAACTGGAAGACAAACGCTAATACTTGCGCTACTGCAATATATAGACCAGATGGAATTTCCTGTCCCAATTCTGTGCTGTAATAGATGGCACGAGTGAGCGGTGGCGCTGATAAAATAGGTACCTGATTGGCATCACCAATCTGGCGAATTTGTTGTGCTACTAGGTCTGCACCTTTGGCAACTACCATCGGAGCACCGCTACCAGCTTGGTCATAACGTATGGCAACAGCGTAATGTGTCGGGTTGGTGATAATGACGTCAGCCTCTGGTATCTCTTGCATCATTCGTTGTTGGTGTATTTCAAGTTGTATGCGTCTTATACGTCCTTTCACTTCAGGACTACCTTCCGCATCCTTACCTTCATCCTTGATTTCCTGTTTGGTCATTTTGAGTTGACGAATGTGATTCCAATGTTGGAATGGCACGTCAATCAAGGCAATTAAGAGCAAACTACTGGATATGGCAAAAAAAACCCAGAGCACTAAACTGCCGAGCGTTGACATAGCCACTTCAACTTCCTGCATGCCGAGCGTCAATAATTGGTCACGTATACCCCATAATAATAAAACTGAAATGGTTCCAATCAGAATAAATTTAGCCAGAGCTTTTACCAGCTCGATTAATCCCTGCGGACCAAAAATACGTTTGATCCCTTTAATTGGGTCCAATTTGTTTAATTTGACGCCCAAGGCTTGTGTAGAAAAATTCCAGCCGCCGATGCTGGCGGGTGCAATGAGGGCGGCTAGTGCCGTAATGGCTAAAAAAGAACCTAAATCAAAGGCAACTGTGTCGAGGGAATATAAAAGATGATGTGCTAAAGCGGCTGGGTCAAACAGCTCTTTACGAGTAAAACTGAATGACTTTGTCATTACTTCAGCCACGCTACGGAGTATGCGTTCGCCCAGAAACATTAAGGCAACTGCACTGGCAATCAGTACGATAACGGTAGTGAACTCTTTTGAACGTGGGACTTGCCCTTTTTCCCTTGCATCATTGAGTTTCTTGCCCGTAGGCTGTTCCGTCTTTTCTTGACCTGATTCTTCAGCCATAAGGATGTACCAATGAGCGGATTATTTGTAGCATCTGGTCTGCCATTGTGACTAAATGAGCCGAAGCCGTTGGCAATGTGACAAATATGATGGCAAAGCCAAGAATAATAGTCATCGGAAAACCGATAGAAAATGGACTGATTTGAGGAGCCGCTCGTGACAAGATACCAAATGCCAGATTGACACACATCAATGAACCAATCGCAGGTAAGGCGACAATGACACCAGAGGCATACATCCAACTAGCCTGAGAAACCAAATCACGAAAACTCGTATGTGGTAAGCCTGTAGGTGCTACCGGTATGGCCATAAAACTCTCTGCAAGCACTTGAATCAGAACTAAATGGCCGTTCAGGCTGAGAAAAACCAGAGTAACAAAAATTAAATAGAATTGACTGATAACGGGAATGGTTACCCCATTTTGGGGATCAACCATGGATGCGAACCCCAATCCCATTTGCATAGCAATGATTTGTCCAGCAATGATAAAAGCATTAAACAATAACTGCAGCATAAACCCCATGCAGGCACCGATTAGAATCTGATGGACTACGATTAATAAACCAGCACCACTGAGTGGTTCAACTCCGGGTGCCGCATTG
>JAOUJZ010000087.1 GCA_029882915.1 Gammaproteobacteria bacterium
TACGTCTGCACTCGCCACCATGACCGACTTGCGCTCACGTTCTTTTAACCAGCGAGCCAATTTGGCCACACTGGTCGTCTTACCTGCACCTTGTAAACCAGCCATTAAAATAACAGCGGGAGGTTGTGCATTAAGGTTTAGCGTCTCATTCGCCTCCCCCATTACAGCAACCAGTTCATCATTTACCACTTTAACCAGTGCTTGCCCTGGGGTCAGACTGCGAAGCACATCTTGTCCCATCGCACGCGCTTTTACCCGGTCAATAAACTCTCGTACAACCGGCAAGGCGACATCCGCTTCGAGTAACGCCATACGTACTTCGCGTAGCGTTTCTTTTACATTATCTTCTGTGATTCGACCCTGGCCACGAATTTTTTGTAACGTTACGCCTAGCCTTTCAGACAAACTATCAAACATGATTCACCTTAAAACAAACACCGCCATAGTTTCTGGCAACTTTACTAAAAGAATAGAATTATAACTGATATATTAGTCTGATTATGATTACATCGTTTATCATTCGTTTATGTCACACTATCGCCACCTGAGGAATGAACCACTATGGCCATTGCCAATTCATTAGCCTTTCTGCTCTATCTCTGTTGTAGCGTAATCCTTATTCGTGATTTTGTTCAGCGCGATCAACGGCGTTCGATCACACTGCCCGTCGGCATTATGACCATACTAGCGCTGACCTTTCATAGTGCAGATATTTTCTTCACCATGCGTCTGGCTGGTGGTTGGGACTTAAGTCTTTTCACCACATTAGAAGTCGCTGCATGGTTAATGGCTTTCATTGCATTTTTAGCAGGCGCTAAAATTCCACAAGCACATCCAGGCATGATCATTTATCCCCTAGTTGCTTTGAGTCTTATTCTTAAAACCACATTGCCAGCTGAACAAACGACCAATTTGCCAAACCCGGCTCTGGAATGGCATATCCTTCTGTCCTTAGCTGCGTACAGTCTATTTACTCTAGCTGCAGTACAAGCAATCGTACTGGCTATTCAGGAACAGCAACTACGTCAACGTCATCTTGCTGGCTTGATGCGAAAGCTACCCCCATTACAAACCATGGAAACGGCTCTTTTTCAGCTTATTGGCGGCGGATTTATCCTGTTAACTATCGGCTTATTAACCGGTGTATTATTTATTGAAGATATATTCGCACAACACCTCGTTCACAAAACGGCTTTATCCATTGTGGCCTGGTGTGTATTTGCCACTTTGTTATGGGGCCGCTGGCAATATGGCTGGCGAGCTAAAACTGCAATTAAATGGACACTAATTGGTTTCTCATTTTTGGTTCTCGCTTACTTGGGTAGTAAGCTTGTGCTGGAATTTTTGTTAAGTCACTAATCACTCATCATGCTTGAAAGTACCTCACTGTTATTATTGTTTCTAATTCTATTTGTCCTGTTGCTGTTTTCTGCATTTTTTTCCAGTTCAGAAACTGCACTGATGTCACTCAATCGCTATCGGTTACGCCATCTTGAGCAACAAGGTCATACCGGTGCTGTGCGTGCAAGTCAGTTGCTCGATCGTCCCGATCGTCTAATTGGTTTAATTCTGCTCGGCAATAATTTCGTCAATATTTTTGCTTCGGCCATTGCAACTGTTATCGGAATAAAATTATTGGGCGAAAATGGCATTATGGTTGCCACTTTTACGCTCACATTAATTATTTTGTTATTTGCAGAAGTTGCACCTAAAACACTGGCTGCACTCCACCCTGAACAAGTTGCATTTCCCGCCAGCTTTATACTCAAGCCA
>JAOUJZ010000088.1 GCA_029882915.1 Gammaproteobacteria bacterium
TCTGGTCGGTAATAGTCGTGCAATGAAATCCGTGCAGAAAATGATTGAGCAGGTGTCTAATTCAGAAACGAATGTATTGATACTAGGTGAGTCAGGAACTGGTAAAGAAGTGGTTGCGCGTAATTTGCATCACTTTTCATCGCGCCGTGAAAAACCATTTGTACCAGTGAATTGTGGCGCCATTCCAGGTGAATTATTAGAAAGCGAGTTGTTTGGGCACGAAAAAGGAGCCTTTACCGGTGCGATTACAACTCGAAAAGGTCGATTTGAAATGGCCGAAGGTGGCACACTGTTTCTGGATGAAATTGGTGACATGCCGTTGCCGATGCAGGTTAAATTATTGCGAGTACTTCAAGAACGAACCTATGAACGTATAGGTAGCAACAAAACTATGACGACTAATGTGCGTGTTATAGCAGCAACTCACCGTAATTTAGAAGAACACATTACAAATGGACACTTCCGGGAAGATTTATTTTATCGTTTAAATGTATTTCCGATTGAAATGCCATCATTACGTGAGCGGCCGGAAGATATACCACTTTTAATTAATGAAATGATTACACGAGTTGAGCATGAAAATCGTGGCACAGTCCGGTTAACGCCAGCAGCCATAGCATCATTGTGCCGTTACCAATGGCAAGGTAATGTACGTGAGCTCGCAAATGTCATTGAGCGCCTGGTGATCCTCTACCCTTATGGCACGGTGGATTTTGATGATTTACCAGAGAAGTTTCAAGTTGAAGGTGGCGACTTACCAGAGGCTGTGGTCACGGTAATTGAACAATCACCTGAGTTGGAGCCGGTTAAACAACCTGAGCCAGAGATAGCGCAGCCTGAATCGGTAAGGCCATCAACCAGTTCAAATCCAGCCCAAGAAAGTAGTGAGCTAGAAAGCTTGCCAGAAGATGGACTAGATCTAAAAGAGCATTTGGCCAATCTGGAATATTTATTGATTAAACAGGCTTTGGATGAGGCTGACGGCGTGGTTGCTCATGCTGCGAATAAACTGAAAATGCGTCGTACAACTCTGGTGGAAAAGATGCGTAAGTATGGAATTCAACGTGATACTGATTAAGGCCAAAACATTATCAAAGTGGGTAGGGTGAGTGCTGCGGCACAAGCCACATGGCTAAATCCCGTGTTCTTGATATCGAATCTCAGTAGATAGACTTTAATGATACAGTGTCATTGCTTTGACAACACATTAAAATAAAGTGCAAGTCACTGATAAATAAGTATAAATATAGACAGGCATATTTTTTGCTTTCATGACGATAAAACACATATCGTTATGTTGGAGAAAAATATGAACTTAAAGTCATCAGAAAAACAGTCGTTGTTGCAGAGTAGCGCTATGCAAGCGTCTGTTTTGTATAACGCTGACTTGTCTGAACGTGACTGGCCGTTAGGCAGTGGTAATGTTCATCCTACAACAGTACTGACTCATCACAGTCACCAGCAAGAACAGCAACCTGATCAGGCAATGCGATTAGCTAACAGAATGACACGTTTGCTAGAAGTGCTGCCGGGAGGAGTCATCGTTCTTGATGGAGAAGGTGTGGTTCAGCAATGTAATGCTTCGGCAATTAATTTGCTGGGTGAACCTCTGGATGGCGAGCATTGGTCTTCGGTAATAGAACGTGCATTTTCACCAAAAATGGATGATGGCCATGATATGTCATTGGTAAATGGGCGGTTGGTGCATATTTCAACTAGTCCTTTAGAGGGTGAGCCG
>JAOUJZ010000089.1 GCA_029882915.1 Gammaproteobacteria bacterium
GCTGGCCCAGGCGGCTCCCATACTTAGTGCGATGATACTCACTGCATCCATTGTTTGTCCTCCAGAACATCACCTAGAATTAATAGTGGTGTCGTTCTAATTTGGTATAGTGACAACTTTACTGACTGTCGGAAATAGTACGATGATAACCCGAACGGAATGTCTATCCTACCTTGAGACCTTATTAGAGCCAAACCGGTTTCAGGATTATTGCCCAAATGGTCTGCAAGTTGCTGGAAGTGAAACAGTTAATAATCTGGTCACAGGGGTGACAGCAAGTCAAGCATTGCTTGATGCTGCATTGGATCTAAAAGCCGATACTATTCTGGTTCACCACGGTTATTTTTGGAGAGGTGAAGATCCTCGAGTGATAGGAATTAAACAACGTCGTTTGAAACAGTTATTGATTAATGATGTAAATTTGATTGCTTACCATTTACCTCTCGATGCGCACCCCACATTGGGTAATAATGCGCAATTATCGCGGTTGCTGGAACTGGAAGTTGATGGTCGAATTTCTGCCACAGGAGATCCTGCGATTGCATTATGTGGCTGTTTGGCAGAACCTAAAACAGTGCCGGAATTTGCCGATCAACTTCGACAAACACTAGGGCGTGAGCCGATGGTGGTACAGGCACACGATCGACCGATGACAACCATCGGCTGGTGCAGTGGTGCCGCACAGGGGTATATCGAACAAGCAGCAGATCTGGGTTTGGATGCTTTTTTGAGTGGCGAGATCTCGGAACAGACTGTTCATCTGGCACGTGAACTTGGCATCAACTACTTTTCTGCCGGGCATCATGCGACTGAGCGTTATGGCGTGTTGGCATTGGGAGACCATCTTGCGGAGAAGTTTGATATACAACATCAATTTATTGATATTGATAATCCAGTTTAAGATACTGGGCATGGCGAGTTATATCTCGAGCGAGATTTAGGTAATGATGAGTGAATTGATAACAAAAATAAAAAATTTCTTTGTGTTGACGTTATGGCAGGACTTGCCTGAACAATCAAATGTTATATGGCGATGGTTAATTAATAGTTTGCGAGTCGGTTATATCATGGTTCGCGAGCTTGCGACTGGTGAATTGAACTTACGAGCGATGAGTTTAGTATTTACAACCTTACTGTCATTGGTGCCATTGATTGCGGTTGCGTTTTCAGTATTGAAAGCGTTTGGTGTCCACAATCAGATTGAACCTCTTTTGCTTGGATTGCTTGAGCCACTGGGTCCCAAAGGGCCTGAGATCACCAATAATATTATTGGCTTTGTACAAAATGTAAAAGTTGGGGTGCTGGGATCTTTGGGGGTGGCGATGTTGTTCTACACCATCATTGCGTTGATACAGAAAATTGAAAATGCATTTAATTTTGTCTGGCGTGTGAAACGTCCTAGAACGCTGGCAAGACGATTTACAGACTATTTAAGCGTGGTCATGATTGGGCCGGTACTTATTTTTACTGCACTGGGTTTAGGTGCAACAGTAATGAATGCAGATGTGGTGCAGAGCCTGCAATCAATTGAGCCTTTCGGCTCTTTGGTATTGTTAATAGGCAAACTGATGCCGTACGTAATGATTATTCTGGCATTTACCTTTTTATATAAATTTATTCCCAATACTCAGGTGGCATTAAGTCCGGCATTGATAGGTGCAACTGTCGCAGGGGTGTTGTGGGTAACAGTCGGTACTATATTTGCCTCTTTTGTTG
>JAOUJZ010000090.1 GCA_029882915.1 Gammaproteobacteria bacterium
CTCGGTTTCTGCTGCGAAGCCTACGACAAACGGCTTATCCACCAGACTTGCCACTGCCGACACAATATCCACAGTGGGACTCAGGTTTAATTGTAGCGTGTTCTGTTGTGTTTTCTTTATTTTATTGTCAGACTTTTCAGGTCGATAATCAGCCACCGCCGCACAGGCAATAAACAGGTCGCAATGGGGTATCACCTCCATCACTGCATCATGCATTTGTTGCGCTGTTTCAACATAAATTCGTGCCACATTTGTGGGTGTGCTCAAATGAACCGGACCCGTAATTAAGGTGACCTCAGCTCCAGCCTCAGCCGCCGCCTTTGCAATAGAAAAACCCATTTTTCCTGAACTTCTGTTACCGATAAATCGTACTGGATCGATAGGCTCGTATGTTGGCCCAGCAGTAATAATCACACGCTTACCTTTCAACTTTTCTGGAACCGCTAATTGAGCCATCTCAAACACGATCTCCATTGGCTCTAATAGCCGTCCTTCACCTTGTTCGCCACACGCCTGATCGCCACTGGCTGGCCCCAGTATCTGAGCCCCTCTTTGTCTTAATATTTTCAAGTTATCTTGCGTGGCTTGACTATCCCACATCTTGTTATTCATAGCCGGTGCAAGTGCGAGTGGGGACTCACTAGCTAAACATAAAGCAGATAATAAATCATCTGACCGTCCTTGCGCTAGTCTGGCGATCGAATCCGCACTGGCGGGGGCAACTAAAATCCAGTCAGCCCAACGCGCTAATGTGATATGCCCCATTGCAGACTCTTGATCGGCATCAAGCAATTCAATAGCTACCGGATGGCCACTCAAGGTCTGTAACGTCAGAGGTGTAATAAATTCACACGCGGCCTTAGTCATAACCACCCGTATCTCAGCACCGACATCCCGTAACCGTCGAACAAGGTCGGCAGATTTATAAGCAGCGATGCTTCCTGTAACCGCAACAATGATATTTTTATCAGAAAGTGAATGTTCACTCATTTATTTCAGCTCACCCATACTTAATTCACGCAAACTTAATTCGGCCAACACTGATGTTTGAGTATCGCTCAATTGTTGCAGTAATCGATCAACAACAGGATCGACATTACTGGTTGCTACCACAACTTCTGACTCTTCTGCTGTTCGCAAGCAGTCCAGAATCTGCTTCACTTTTATTTCTGATATATCCTGTGCTGGCACATAACTTGGCTCATCACCTGTCAGTTCAACCAACAAGCCACCTTTTTCCAGCGTCATCAACAATTCCTGTAATAAATTCGATGTTAATGCTGTTTCTTGTTCCAGAGCCTGCACACTCAATGCCGGCTGCTGATGGTGAAACCGTTTTGCAATTATCGTCATCAACCATAAGCCTTCTTTCTCACGTAATCGTGGGCTTAGTCTATATTCCCTTCCCCCTAAACTAACCAGTTTTGGATGTTGAAGATAAAATGCCACCTGTGAGCCTGTCAGCAGAATAAGCCAAGCCAGATAGAGCCAAATCATAAAAAAGAACAATATGGCAAAGCTGGAATAAATAGCGGTATAGTTGGTTGATGATGCAACAAAAGAGGCAAATATAGTACCGACTGTTACCCACAACACCCCTGCGACAGTTGCACCTATCAATGCCGGACTTAATGCCACCTGAGTATTGGGAATAAATTTATATAAAAAGGTAAATGCCAAAATAATCATTACGTACGGCATCAG
>JAOUJZ010000051.1 GCA_029882915.1 Gammaproteobacteria bacterium
AAAAAAACAGCGCAAGGTGTTGAATTACGTGTCCATCCAACTTTGATTCCGCAACGTCGTTTGCTCGCCAATGTTGATGGAGTAATGAATGCGGTATTGGTAAAAGGTGATGCCGTAGGCCCAACACTTTATTATGGTGCGGGCGCTGGTTCAGAAGCGACAGCCTCAGCAGTAGTGGCTGATATTGTGGATGTTGTTCGTGCTCTGACTACCGATCCAGAAAACCGTGTGCCACACTTGGCTTTCCAGCCGGATGCGTTGGCAGATACACCTATCTTGTCAATGTCGGAGGTCGTAACGTCGTATTATTTACGGATCCATACTGAAGATAAACCAGGTGTACTTGCCGACATTACTCGAATTCTGGGTGATCAAGGCATCAGTATTGAAGCCATTCTGCAAAAACAACCAGAAGATCATAATGGCAATGTACCGATCATTATGTTGACACAGGAAATTGCTGAGAAGAATATGGATGCAGCGATTGCACAAATCGAAGCGCTCAACACAGTTAATGATTCAGTTATGCGTATTCGCATGGAATCACTGAAATAAGCGCTATCAATTAGCAGCTTGACTCAGAAAGAATAAATTTAAAGAGGAACATGTTATGCCATTTCGACCACGTTACACCGGCTTAATCGAACGATACCGTGACCGCTTACCGGTGAATGACGATACAAGACTGATTAGTCTTGGAGAAGGTAATACGCCACTGATTAAGCTCAACAACATCCCTAAAGTATTAGGCAAAGATGTTGAAATCTACGTCAAATACGAAGGCTTGAACCCGACAGGTTCATTTAAAGATCGTGGTATGACTATGGCTGTGACCAAAGCGGTTGAAGAAGGCAGCAAGGCCATTATCTGTGCGTCTACAGGTAATACCTCAGCAGCTGCAGCAGCCTATGCAGCCCGTGCTGGCATTGCTGCGTTTGTATTGATTCCTGATGGCAAGATTGCCTTGGGTAAACTGGCACAAGGCATGATGCATGGTGCAACAGTTATTCAGATCAAAGGTAACTTTGATGAAGGCATGCAATTGGTTAAAGACGTAGCAGAACACGCGCCTGTGACCATTGTGAACTCAATCAATCCATATCGCTTGCAAGGCCAGAAAACAGCGGCATTTGAAATTGTAGAAGAACTGTCCTGTGCTCCTGATTTCCACTGCCTGCCAGTCGGTAATGCCGGTAATATCACTGCACACTGGATGGGTTACAGCGAATATTTTGAAGATGGCATCGTGGGCACACGTCCTAAAATGGTCGGTTATCAAGCTGCGGGCAGCGCGCCATTTATGCGTGGTCATATGGTTGATAATCCTGAAACAGTGGCAACCGCTATTCGTATCGGTCATCCACAAAGCTGGGATAAAGCCTGGAAAGTCAAAGAAGAATCACAAGGCTGGTTTGATGAATGCAGTGATGAACAAATTCTGGCTGCACAAAAATTATTGGCTGAACACGAAGGTGTATTCTGTGAACCGGCTTCTGCAACGTCATTGGCCGGTGCTATTAACGATATTAATAGCGGTAAGATTCCAGAAGGCAGCAAAATTGTATGTACATTAACCGGTCATGGTTTGAAAGATCCTGATACTGCAATCAAACAAAGCACATCACCACTGGTGACTGTTGAAGCGACATTGGAAGCGGTACGTGATGCGATTTTGAACAACATGGCTCCATAACGTTGACTGAAGATACACAGCCTACTGAAAATGAGATTGCGGCTGCCAAAGCGCCGCATGATATTTTTCTCAGCAACCTGATAATGAACCATATCTTGTTGTTCACAGGTATTTCGACCTTTGGCCAGCAATACATGCATTTTATGGCATTAGTGCCACTGTTTTCTGTTATGGCACTGGCTTATACGTTTTATCGAGCAAGTACCGTTAAACGTGAAGACGGTGAATTTGCCTATATTCACTGGCAAATCGCTCGTCGCTGGAGTATGTTATTTTCCGGCGTGCTAATGCTACTGGCAACGGTTTCACTGCTTGGCTGGTTGGGTAATCAATATCTGGGCATGATGAAAGAAGCGGTTTATGCCTTGATTGGTGGTTTTGGCATTTTGCCGACCTTGTTGACAGTTTTGACGCTGATTGTGATTGAGTCTGATTCCTTGCATCATGCACGGATGGGGACATTCCCAAAATGGGCAAGACGCCGGTTTTTGGGTGAAGAAGATCAGATAACAGAGTAGTTTGACTCTGACCCTATTGATCCCCCTTTTGTAGATCTATTTTATTTAAAGCATCAATGGCATTTTTTGCCTCAAGCAACTTAATAGATGCTTCATCTATGAGTCTTTCATTTAAGTGTGTCAAGTCTCCACACATATCTTCGTCAATACCTTTTATAATTTTGTTTATGGTATCTAATCCACTTTGCACTTCTAGAGCGAAGTCACTATTGGAATCACCCAGCATATATTCAAAGTTGTGCTTTATTTCTAATGTATACCGCTTTAATTCAATAAAATTAATTCTAATATCTAATAATCTATCACTACGTCTACTCTGCTAGCCTGTATGCTTTAAACGATACCAGTATTGCTCCACATGCAATAAACGCAGATATCGCTGATATCATTATTGATGTATCCATTTTTAGCAAAACCCTAACGTTAGTTTTAGCAAAAAGTGGGACAGAGTAAAATTTCCCATTTTCTGCACAGCTTTATTTCAAACACCGCACTTTTAATACCCCTTCAATTGCCTTGATTTCATCGACGACGGAGTCCGGTAATTCTGTTTCGGTATCGATCAAGGTATACGCCGCATCATGGAGAGATTTGTTGAGCATATCCACAATGTTGATGTTGGCTTTGGCGATGGCGTTGGTGATGGGGCCAATGATATTGGGAATGTTGCGGTGAGCGATGGTGAGGCGATATTGGTCTGGGACCTTGGCCATTCTGATGGTAGGAAAGTTGACCGAGTTAGAGATATTGCCGTTTTCAAGATAATCCCGTATCTGGTCGGCAACCATGATGGCGCAGTTTTCTTCTGCTTCCATGGTGGAAGCGCCCAGATGGGGAAGGGTAACCACTTTTGGGTTCTGTTTGAGCAAGTTGCTGGGAAAATCACAGACATAGCAATGCACTTTGCCTTTATCTAAAGCGTTAATAACGGCTTGATCATCCACAATGCCAGCACGTGAAAAATTCAAGATGGTGACATTGTCACGCATATTAACCAGTCGGTCGGCGTTAATCATGTGTTTGGTGCTTTCAATCAACGGCACATGAAAAGTGATAAAGTCACAATGGCAGATGAGATCGTCAATGCTGGTGGCCTGTTCGACTTCATGAGACAGTTTCCAGGCACTGTGAACAGTGATTTTTGGATCATAGCCAATAACACGCATTCCTAATGAAATAGCGGTATTGGCGATTTTGATACCAATCGCGCCCAGACCAATTACGCCGAGTGTTTTACCGGGTAACTCAAAACCAACAAAGTCCTTTTTACCCGCTTCGACTTGTTTGTTGATGTCGGCATCAGTGCCTTCAAGCTGGCGAGCAAAGTCCCATGCGGGGCAGATATTACGTGCACTTAATAACATACCCGTTAACACCAGTTCTTGAACAGCATGGGCATTGGCACCGGGTGCATTGAACACCGGAATGCCTTTTTCGGTCATTTTTTCAACGGGGATATTGTTAACGCCAGCGCCAGCACGGCCGATGGCTTGCAGGGTGTCAGGGATTTCCCAGTCATGCATTTTGAAAGAACGTACAAGGACGGCATCTGGGTGGGTGATTTCTGAGGCAATTTCATAATGCTCACGAGGCAGGCGATTTAAGCCAGTGACTGAAATATTATTAAGCGTTAAAACTTTAAACATTTATTTCCCCTGTTGTTGTGAGCGTAATGAGGAAGCAGGCATAAGCGATTGCCCTGCTTAGCCTACTACCGCATTACTGGTTGTGTCATTAATTATTGCGCGTAACGTGTTACCTTAAATCTTAGTGGTTTGAAATAGACGTGCTATGTTAAGTCATTGATTATGAGTTGCTTTGAGCAAATTCCTGCATGAATTTAATCAGTGCATCAACACCTTCTTCTGGCATGGCGTTATAGATGCTGGCACGCATGCCGCCAACACTGCGATGGCCTTTTAGGGTGACTAAACCTGCTTGCTTGGCACCGGCTAAAAAGTCTGCATCCAGTGAATCATCATTGAGAGTAAATGGAATATTCATCCATGAGCGATAGCGTTTATCAACCGGGTTTTGGTAAAAACCGGAATTATCGATGGCAGCATAGAGTTTTTCTGCTTTACGTTGATTAATTTTTGCCATGGCTTCTAAACCACCCAGATCTTTAAGCCATTGGAATACCAATCCAGATAGATATAAAGAATAGGTAGGCGGCGTGTTGTACATGGAGTCATTATCAGCCTGAACTTTATAATCGAACGTTGTTGGGGTGCCGGGAAGTACATCACCAATTAAGTCATCACGTACAATCACGATCGTTAAACCAGCAGGGCCAACATTTTTTTGAGCGCCGGCATAAATTAAAGCAAATTTTGATACGTCAATCGGACGGGACAAGATTGTAGAAGAGATATCGACCACGAGTGGAATATCACCAACATCAGGAATCGCATCAAATTCGACACCACCAATCGTTTCATTGAGCGTGTAGTGCACGTAGGCCGCGTCCGGGTTTAATTTCCAACTGGCTTTATCTGGTACGGTGGTGAAATTATCATCTTCAGAGCTGGCAACCACGTTCACGTCGCAATACCGTTTGGCTTCCTGAATGGCTTTTTTCGACCATTGTCCGGTATTGAAATAATCGGCTGTTTTTTTGCCACGCAATAAATTCATTGGGATGGCAGTAAATTGAGCAGAGGCGCCACCTTGTAGAAATAGCACCTTGTAGTTATCAGGGATCCCCATGACGTCACGCAGATCTGCTTCAGCTTTAGCAGCAATGGACATGAATTCCTTGCCACGATGACTCATTTCCATGACATTCATACCGGAGCCATTCCACTCCATAAATTCTTGCTGGGCACGTTGTAACACTGCTTCAGGCAACATGGCTGGACCAGCACTAAAGTTGAATACGCGTGACATGAAAATCTTCCTTCATAAAAATAGTCATAAAATCAGGATTGTAACAAACACCATAATAAATAGGTGGTTTTTTATAAGTGTATTGATGACATCGTTATTTACCCTGTTTATGTGGCGATAATGAGCGATGATTTCATTGGGTATTGTTGATTCGTGTCACTACTTTTTGTCGCCATTCATTGGAAAGTTCGGGGATACCGGCAGCTTGTTTCAGTACAGTTTCTGGGTCAACAAAGTTTTTATCAAAATAGGCTTTAAACAGGGTCTGTACGGATAATTGTTCTGGGTGTTGATGTATTCGTTCTACTTTATTGCCAGTGTGGATGCTGCCAGTTTGTAATACTCGAAAATAGATGCCTGTTGCGGCATGTTGAATAAATAGTTCTTGCATGGTGCTGAGATCAAAGGCAATACCCAGTTTGAAGCAAGGCACTCTTGGTTGAGTGATTTCAAGAACACAGTCATTTATTTGTATGCGATCACCGATACACAGTGAAGCTTCATCAAGATGAGTAATGGTCAAATTTTCACCGAACTGACCATAATGAAGTGAGGGATTATTAAGTTTGTGTCGCCAGAAA
Source organism: Gammaproteobacteria bacterium (assembly GCA_029882915.1). GTDB lineage: Bacteria > Pseudomonadota > Gammaproteobacteria > Nitrosococcales > Methylophagaceae. The sequence goes on from JAOUJZ010000051.1 coordinate 5,682, forward strand.
TTATAGTGGCCGGCTGAGAAGCCATAGATGGCCTTATGTTCACCGCCGTGATTTTTCAGATCGCTTTGCTGGTCACCGGCCAGATTTAACTGATTAACGGCAATATCACCTGCAACTGCTTGTTTAAAAATGCTGGTTTGAATGTGTGTGTTGTTGTGATCAATTTCTTTTGGCAACGATACATTGATCGAAATTAACTCCACCGTTAATGTGGTACCACAGAATGAATAACCTGATTGTGTTCAAAAAACACCACAAAGTCTTTGTAAACCCAGCGAGTAATGGGCGGTTCACCTACCGCTGGATTTTTTTGTTCGGCGGGACCAAATTTCTGTTCGACTTCTGCCATCGTCATGCCTTGTGTTGGTCGAACAACACCCTCAGGTGAATTCGCCACATCATAGCGAGGATCTGCAATAGATATGACTTCTGCCTGACTGGCAAATGCTGAACAGAGTAATAGTGTGCTAGCAAGGATGAAACGTATTTTGATCATGCTGTACTCCTTAGAAACTCACTTAAGCATACTATTGTGGCAGAAATAGCTCAATTAAAGTGTTGAGATAACGTTGCCCTTTTTCTGTCGGGCAGATGCGATGAATATCTCTGGTTATTAAACCTTGCTGTTCTGCCTGTTGTAACGCCTGGTCGATATGGGAAATAGGCATGCCGGCATGTTGGTAAAATAGCGGGGTTGGGAAGCCCTCAGTCAGTCGCAATGCATTCAACATAAATTCAAAGCCGATATCTGTGTGCCTAATAGATTCTTCGCTAAGGATAACAGCAGATGTGCCAGCGGTGTCGGTATAGGCCTGCGGCTGTTTTTGTTTTGAACGACGAGTAATACTTTGTTTTGCGGCATCACTGATTTTGCCATGAGCCCCAGCGCCAATCCCCAAATAATCACCAAATTGCCAGTAATTCAGGTTGTGCTGGCATTGGTGGCTATTTTTGGCATATGCAGAAACTTCATACTGTTGGTAACCAGAACCAGCAAGGCGTTCTTGATTGGCGATTTGCCAATCATAAATGGGATCATCGTCCGGTAAAGTCGGAGGGTGCTGATAGAATAATGTGTTGGGTTCAATGGTCAGTTGGTAGTAAGAA
>JAOUJZ010000091.1 GCA_029882915.1 Gammaproteobacteria bacterium
ATTTAATTAGTAACTTAAAAATACATCCAGAACATGTAGTCAATCGTGTTGCGACAGACGAAACAATAAAAGTGGTGGTTGGCTTAAGCCAGATAGAAAAATTATTAACAACAGAAGAAGATGAGTTGTTGCTGAGTCAGAAGATACAATCTTCAAAAATTGATGATGAACATGGCGGTAAACTGTGGGCAGAAAAAGACGATTTTGACGTCTGGGATGAACTACAATATTTTGTTATTGAAGAACCAAAACCAAAACCAAAACCAAAACCAAAACCAAAATTGGATAAACCAGCTACGCCAGTCGTTATGTATAACTGGCAAGTTGTTAATAAAAGCCCTGGCGGTTATGGATTATGCTGTCAGTTAGAGGATGATGATTTATTGTCTGTTGGCGAGTTGTTGTTACTTAATAAGCCTAGGGAGAAGCGTGAGGAAACAGCTATAGATCAGCAAACTGACTGGCAACTGGGCACAATCTGCTGGATGCAGGCAGTGGAGGATGGTGGCCACGCTGTTAATCTGGGCGTTTACAGACTGGCACAACAGGTAAAAAAAATTAAGGCAGTAAAACTCGATAGCAAGAACCATGAATCAGAAGAGTGCCTGTTACTTGATAGTTCAGCTAATTTGACCCCCAGTATATTGATGTCACGTAATTACGCCAATACAGGCGATGTACTGCTAATCAAATCACATGGAGAAGCACAAAAAATTCATATAGATGACGTCGTCTGGCATAACGAAGGTTTTGCGCAGTTCCATTTTCATTTGTATGACGATCAGGAAAAGCTGAATGCGGTGATTTTTGGATTGTAGAGGACGGATCTGTTTTGGGCATGAATAGATATTGAGTCTTAAATCGCTGACCATCCCCCTTCAGTGGTAAAATTTCATAATAATATGCATTGCATGTATTCTTGCCTTTGAATATGGATAGATGATTCTCCATCTCACCATCTCTTCATCTGTATTTCCACATTTATTCACGGGAGCTATAGATGTCTAGAACGAAGCGTTGCAGTATAATATGTTGCTATCTTGTTTTTATCTATCGCTGTCACACAGAAATATGAGGATGTAATGAACGATTTTTTACCTGGATTGGAAGGCGTTGCCGCTACCAAATCAGCCATTTCATTTATAGATGGTGAAAAAGGTCTATTGTCATATCGTGGCTATCCTTTGGAAACTCTGGCTGAGCATAGTAGTTTTGAAGAAACAACCTTGTTATTGCTACAAGGGGAATTACCTACGGCAAGTGAATTGGCAGATTTTACCCAGCAATTACGTAGCAATTACCGTATTAAGTATCACATCCGTGAAATGATGCGTCATTTTCCTTCGACCGGTCACCCGATGGATATGTTGCAAACAGCCGTATCAAGTTTGGGCATGTTTTACTTCGGTAATGAGTGTTTGACGGGTAGCAAAGTCTGTAAGGATATTCACTATGTTCGCAATATGACAGTGAATATCATCGCGCAAATGGCACCTTTGGTGGCCATGTGGGAACATATGCGTCAAGGATACGATCCTATTGAGCCGCGTGAAGATTTATCTGTAGCTGAAAACCTGCTTTATATGTTCACAGGTAAAGAACCTGACCCATTGATGGCTAAAATTATGGATGTGTGCTTGATCCTGCATGCAGAACATACCTTAAACGCATCTACATTCTCAGCCTTGGTCGCAGGATCAAC
>JAOUJZ010000052.1 GCA_029882915.1 Gammaproteobacteria bacterium
AAACTATCAATGACTTTGTGACTGATTTAAAAGCAAATACTGTTGGACCAGCATCAGCTAATGGCGCTTTTTTATCGAATATTGATAACTCACTAAATACGCTTCTAGATACCAGAACACGTGTTGGCGCAAGAATGAATGCAGTTGATCAGCAGCGAGCCGTGAATGAGAACATTAAAGCCAGCATGGAGACAATGCTATCTCAGGTGGAGGACTTAGACTATGCCGAGGCTATCTCACGACTCAACCTGCAGATGACAGGCTTGCAAGCAGCACAACAGTCTTTTGTTAAAGTTCAGGGATTGTCATTATTTAATTATTTATGACAGACTTTCATTAGTCTTTTCTATATTGGAATTAAGGTATGAAAGCAGTCATCCTTGCTGGTGGGCTGGGCACACGCATAAGTGAGGAATCACATCTCAAGCCAAAGCCGATGGTGACCATCGGTGGTAAACCTATCATCTGGCACATCATGAAGCTTTATTCTCATTATGGCGTCAATGACTTTATTATCTGTCTTGGCTATAAAGGGTATGTTGTCAAAGAATATTTTGCCAACTATTTTCTCCACATGTCAGATGTCACGTTCGATATGGCTAATAATCAGATGGAAGTGCATGAACAATATGCAGAACCCTGGCGCGTGACGCTGGTGGATACCGGAGAAAATACCAATACGGGTGGCCGGCTGAAAAAAGTGCGTGATTATGTTGGTGATGAGACATTTTGTTTTACCTACGGGGATGGCGTCTCTGATATTGATATAAAAGCATTAATTGATTTCCATCGTCAGCATGGCAAGTCAGCAACGGTGACGGCCATACAGCCTCCTGGACGATATGGTTCTTTAAATATAACAGATAAGGCTGTGCGCAATTTTCAGGAAAAACCAGCTGGTGATGGGTCATGGATAAATGGCGGTTTTTTTGTGTTAGAGCCTGAAATATTTGATGTTATTTCCGATGAACAAGTGGGTTGGGAAAAAGAACCGTTGGAAACATTGGCTAAAAAAAATGAACTGATGGCATTCCAGCATACGGGCTTTTGGCAAGCAATGGATACCTTGCGTGACAAGAATAATCTTGAAAATTTGTGGAAAACAACCGCACCTTGGAAAGTCTGGACATAATGTTTGCCGATGTATTTCACGGCCGTCGAGTATTAGTGACAGGCCATACTGGTTTTAAAGGTAGTTGGTTAACACTGTGGTTGACAGAGTTAGGAGCTGAAGTGATGGGAGTGGCTTTGGAAGCAGACACCAGCCCCAATCACTGGCAATTACTTGAACTTAATCATACAAAGCAAAAAATAACTGATATTCGTGATGGTGACGCAGTCACTAATATTGTTAGCAACTTCAAGCCAGAAATTGTTTTTCATCTTGCAGCGCAGCCTCTGGTGAGGCGTTCTTATCTGGATCCTATAGAAACCTGGTCAACTAATGTAATGGGCGCTGCCAATGTGTTGGAGGCCTGTCGTCAGGTTGATACTGTTAAAGCAATCGTAGTGGTAACCTCGGATAAGTGTTATGAAAATAGAGGATTATCCAGAGGCTATCGAGAAACAGATACTCTGGGAGGACATGATCCGTACAGTGCCTCTAAAGCAGCCACTGAATTAGTCGTCGATAGTTATCGACGTTCTTATTTTAACGATGCGGGTATTTTGGTTGCTACGGCTAGAGGCGGTAATGTTATTGGAGGCGGCGATTGGGCTGAAGATCGCCTGATTCCTGACCTTGTTAGAAGTATTGATAATCAACAGTCACTGGAAATCAGATCACCTCTGTCTACACGCCCTTGGCAACATGTTCTAGATGTGCTGAGTGGCTATTTGATGTTAGGACAACAACTGTATCAAGGTAATAATAACTTGGCGAGAGCCTGGAATTTTGGCCCTGAACCAGCCAGTAATCTGCAAGTAGAGCACATCTTATTAAAATTAAAATCTTATTGGCCAGCAATTGAGTGGCATATAAATCATGATGTTCAGCCACACGAGGCTCATTTACTTTACCTCGATAATAGTGATGTAAAAGCTGAATTAGGATGGCGGCCGCTTTGGGAACTGGATGAAACACTGTCAATAACTGCACAGTGGTATCAGCAGTATTTATCATCGGCGATAGCGATCAGTAGCCAGCAGTTACAGGACTATATTTCCTGTGCTAAATCCTCCCAGTCTCAGTGGTGTCACTAAATGGATATCATCGCTTCTTATATTGAGGGTGTGGTTACGGTAAAGTCTCCACCAGTCGAAGATGACAGAGGAAGTTTAAGACGGTTGTTTTGTCAAAAAGAACTGACTCCAGTGATTTCAGAACGTCAGGTGGTTCAAATTAATCATACCGTCACCAACAACAAGGGAGCGGTACGCGGTTTGCATTTCCAGTATCCACCACACGCCGAAATGAAAATAGTACGGTGCATTAAAGGAAAAGTGTGGGATGTGGCGGTTGATTTGCGTCAGGGCTCAGCGACTTTTTTGCAATGGTTTGCGCAGGAACTCACACCTGAAAACGGCAAGATGATGGTTATTCCTGAAGGATGTGCCCATGGTTTTCAGGTATTAGAAAATGAGAGTGAATTACTGTATCTGCACACTGCTTTTTATAATCCAGATGCAGAAGGTGGAGTGAATGTGCTCGACCCAAAGTTGGCCGTTGATTGGCCAATGGAAATACAGGATTTGTCAGATAGAGATCGTCAGCACCCACTATTAAGTGATGACTTTACTGGGGTTGTATTGTGAATTGTCGACATTGCCAACAACCCTTGCAACACATGTTTGTGGATTTAGGTTTTGCACCACCTTCAAATGCTTACCTGACAGCTGATGGCTTGAAAAAACCAGAACTCTATTTCCCGTTAAAACTGTTTGTGTGTGAACACTGTTGGCTAGTTCAGACCGAAGATTACACATCGGCAGAATCTTTATTTAATAAAGACTATGCGTACTTTTCTTCAACATCACACAGTTGGCTCGAGCACGCAAAACGATACAGCCAGATGATAATTGAACGGGAAAATTTAGGTGCGGATAGTTTTGTTATTGAGATTGCAGCAAATGATGGGTATTTACTAAAGAACTTCGTATCGGCAGATATACCCTGTCTGGGTATTGAACCAACCGACAGTACTGCAGCAGCAGCAGAAAAATTGGGTATCCCTGTGATGCGAGAATTTTTCGGTGAGAAGTTGGGGAAACAACTGGCCGAACAGGGAAAACAGGCCGATCTGATCGCTGGTAACAATGTGTATGCTCATGTACCTGATATCAATGACTTTACCAAAGGGATCAAAGCAGTACTTAAAACTGACGGTATCGTTACGTTGGAATTTCCACATTTGATGCGATTGATCGAACATGTTCAATTTGACACGGTATACCATGAGCACTTCTCATATCTTTCACTGTTCACAGTCAATCAGATCTTTGCTAAGGCGGGGCTTCGTATTTTTGATGTGGAAGAGTTACCTACTCATGGCGGTAGCTTGCGTATATTTGGGTGTCATAAAGAAAATACCCGTGAAGAATTGCCTTCTGTTTCAAAAATTCTGGATGATGAAAAGCAACATGGTTTACGAGATTTAAAAATCTATAGTGAATTTCAGTCAAAAGCCGATCATATTAAAAATGAACTGTTAACGTTTTTAATCACACAAAAAGAACAGGGCAAAACAGTAGCGGCTTATGGTGCTGCAGCAAAAGGCAACACGTTGCTGAATTATGCAGGCATAAAATCGGATTTATTGCCTTTTGTGTGTGATGCAGCCACTTCCAAGCAAGGTAAATTCCTGCCTGGCTCACACATACCGATATACCCACCAGAACGATTAAAAGATCAGCCTGATTACATATTAATCTTTCCGTGGAATATTGCTAACGAGATAAAATCACAGCTTGCAACGATCATTGCTCAAGATAAGACTCAATTACTTGTTGCTGTGCCTGAGATAAGGACGTTGCAATGAAGCTGTTAGTCACAGGAGCAACAGGCTTTATTGGCAGACATTTGGTGCCTTTATTATTGCAATCAGGGCATGTTGTGACTGTGATAGTCAGAGATATAGAACGGGCCAGCGTTTATGATTGGTTTTCGCTGGTTGAGTGTCTGGAAATAGATATTCATCAGGACGAACAGATCTCTATTCCTCAATTATCAGGTTATGATGCTTTAATTCATTTAGCGTGGCAGGGTCTGCCAAACTACAATGAGTCATTTCATGTTGATTCTAATTTACCTGCGGACTGCCGTTTTTTAAAAAAGGTAATTCAGAATGGCATTGACCATGTTTTGGTTACTGGAACATGTCTTGAATATGGAATGCAATCTGGCCCACTTTCAGAAGAGATGGAGACAAAACCAGTAACGGCTTATGGTTTGGCTAAAGATACACTAAGAAAATATTTGCAGTTATTACAAAAACAGCATGTCTTTAGACTGCAATGGGCAAGACTGTTTTATATGTATGGTGAAGGGCAGAATCCCAACAGTTTATTGGCTCAGTTACAAAAGGCTATAGATAATGGTGATGCTGTTTTTAAGATGTCAGAAGGGGAGCAGCTTCGCGATTATTTGCCTGTAGAAAGTGTGGTGAGACATTTGCTGAGATTGGTCGAAAACCCAGATTGTGACGGCACTATAAACATTTGTAGTGGGCAGCCGATATCAGTGAGGCGGTTAGTGGAAAACTATATTGCAGATAAACAGACAAACATCACACCTGATTTGGGAAAGTATCCTTATTTGGAATATGAGCCTCTGGCTTTTTGGGGTTGTCGAGATAAATTACAACAGTGGCTGAATGAGCCATGAAAATTAAAGGTAAGATATAGATGAAAGCTGAGATAAAACCAAGAATTAATCTTGAGGGTCGTACTCGGCTTGAAGAGGTCATCCCTCTTTCCACTCCGATGATTTTGTTTGTCGATCCTGCAAGTGCGTGTAATTTTGAATGCACATTTTGCCCTACGGGACACAAAGACCTGATCAAAGATACCGGACGATTTGTCGGCAGAATGAAATTTGACGTGTTCAAAAAAGTAATTGATGACTTAGTTGCGTTTGATAAGCCCATAAAGGTCCTGCGGATGTATAAGGATGGTGAGCCCTTACTGAATAAAGAGCTGGCAAAAATGATTGCCTATGCCAAACAGAGCGGCATGGTTGATTATATCGACACCACCACCAATGGTTCATTGATGACCCCCGAGCGAATGGCGCCAATATTAGAAGCGGGTCTGGATAAAATTAATATTTCTGTGGATGGGATGAACAAGGAACAATACATTGAATTCACAAATTTTGATTTTGATTTTGATGGCTTTGTAAACAATGTGAAATGGCTATATGAAAACAAAGGAAATTGTGAAATTGTAATGAAAATTCCGAAAGAATTGATTACACAGAAACAGCAACAGGAATTTCTAGACACTTTTGGAGATTATTGCGATCGTATTTCACTAGAAAACTTTGCCCCATGTTGGCCTGAATTTGATGTGGAGGCTAAAACAGGTTTTTCGATTACCGAAGGTATATATAATCAACCAATTTCAAATACAGAAACCTGTCCTTACATATTTTATGGCATGTCAGTGAATGCTGATGGCTTGGTCAGCTCCTGCTTTTTGGACTGGGAACGTAAACTGATTGTTGGTGATGTACGAGAGGAAAGTATTGCAGCAATATGGAATTCGGATAAATTCAACACACTCCGATTGCAGCATTTGGAAGGTAAACGTTGTGAAAACCCAGTGTGTAACAATTGTGGGCAATTAACACACTGCCTTCCTGATAATATTGATCCTTATCAACAAGTCTTGCTTGATAAGTTTAAAGCGCATTTGGCTAGATAGTAATGAACGTTTTACACCTTACTCCACACATGGGAGGGGGCGTTGGCCGAGCATTGTTAGGTGTTGCTTCCAATGTTAACAATGGCATCGAACATAGTTTTATCTGTTTAGAAAAACCAGAAAAAAAGCAGTTTCTTGAAGCAATTCGTGAACTGGGTTGCAAGGTTTTAGTTGCACCATCTCGAACCAAAATAATTGAACAGATTGAAGCGAGTGATATCGTGCAGCTGGAGTGGTGGCGCCATCCAGCGACAATTGAGTGCCTAAGTCACTTGTCTAGCATTTCGATGAGATTGGTTGTCTGGTGCCATGTTTCTGGTCTGTATAACGAGATCATACCTGAACAACTGTTGAAGTCATCGGCTCGTTTTTTATTAACCTCCGCATGTTCTTTGCAATCAACACAAATACAACTATTAAGTTCTGAGGAGAAAGAGCGTCTGGCAATTGTGCATAGCAATGGTGGTTTGGAGGCCTGGCCAATGTCGTCAGCCTGTGATGAACATGAACCTCTAGCCGTTGGCTATATTGGCAGTCTTAATTTTGCCAAACTACATCCGAATTATGTTGATTTTCTGGCATCTGTAGCGATTGATGATTTTAAAATCAGTTTGATTGGTGATTTAACCAACCAGGATGTTCTGCAACATCAAGCGATATCATTGAACAAACCGAAATTACTGAATTTTGTTGGGTATGTTGAAGATGTGCCTACTGCATTATCTAAAATTAATGTGTTGGCTTATCTACAAAACCCGACACATTACGGCACCAACGAAAATGCATTATTGGAAGCGATGGCAATGGGTATCGTTCCTGTTGTTTTGAATAATCCAGCTGAG
>JAOUJZ010000024.1 GCA_029882915.1 Gammaproteobacteria bacterium
TCTGCAGGCACGGTTTCATCGTTCACCACTGGTTGAATATCTTGCCATGACTGATAGAGAGCCGGGCGAATCAAATCATTCATAGCTGCATCCACAATCGCGAAATTACGATCTTCCGTAGCTTTCAAATATTCTACTCGAGTTAATAACACGCCCGCATTACCGGCAATCGCACGCCCTGGTTCCAGCAGAATTTCCAGTTTACGATCAACTAACAAGGCTTTTAATGCCTGTGCATATTCTGCTGGCGTTGGAGGCACTTCATCACGATAATTAATTCCCAGCCCGCCACCAATATCAAGATGACTTAAATGAATGTCGGATTCTGCAAGTCGATCAATTAACACTAAAACACGTTTTAATGCGTCGACAAAAGGAGTCACTGAAGTCAACTGCGAACCAATATGGCAATCAATCCCTGTCACGGCAATATGTGACATTTTCTGAGCCTGTATATACACCGCTTCCGCTTGTTCTACAGCAATACCAAATTTGTTTTCTTTCAATCCGGTCGAAATATAGGGATGCGTTTGCGCATCAACATCTGGATTCACTCGAATAGAAATTGGAGCTTGCTTCCCAAGTTCGCCAGCAACGTCATTTATTCGTTCCAACTCCGGAATTGATTCCACATTAAAGCAGCGAACACCTTGCTCTAAAGCATATTTAATTTCCGCAACAGTTTTACCTACTCCTGAAAAAACAGTACGTTCCGCCATCCCTCCGGCAGCCAGTACCCGTTTTAATTCACCGCCAGAAACGATATCAAAGCCTGAACCCAATCGGGCCAATACATTCAATACCGCGATATTGGAATTCGCTTTTACGGCATAACATACACAATGAGGTAATTCTGAAAATGCATCATGAAATGCCCGCCAGTGACGTTCTAGTGTTGCTCGTGAATACACATAACAAGGAGTATCAAATTGTTCTGCTATTGAAGACAATGCTACATCTTCGGCGAATAATTCACCCGCCTGATAATGAAAATAATCCATCTATCCCCTAACCTAACCAGCTTATTAATGACTTACCTTCTGGTAAATAAAGATCGCCTTTTTGACCACATGCCACCACTACCGCTAGCAAACATAATACGATTGCCAAGCGTTTTAAACTCTTCATTTTTTGCATCAGATATGCCCCTCAAGATTACTCGTTGTGCAGTATATACGCTAACCATCGTGTACGTCATGCAACTAGAAACTAGAATTTATCTCTTAACTTAAATAATATAACCCTACATAGTTTGGTATAGTTTGAAAAAGATATTTTTGAGGACGATCCTTTGGTAACTGCAAATCCAGCTCAAACCCTCAAACTAAGTGGCCTTGCCCGCCGCTTAGTCAGCGATGGTTTACTTTCTGAACAAGATGCAGAAGTCGCACAACAAGCAGCTAAAGACGCTAAACTTGCTTTTGTCACTTATCTTGTTAACAACAAAATTTTGTCCAGCAAGGACATTGCCGCTGTTGCTTCGCAAGAATTTGGGGTACCCCTGTTTGATATTGATGCCATGGACATGGAACTGGCAGCAACCAGCCTTATTCAGGAAAAACTGATCCGCCAACATAATGCACTACCACTCTATCAGCGCGGAAAAAGGCTTTATGTTGCCGTTTCGGATCCAACCAACTTGCAAGCATTGGATGAATTTCAGTTCAATACTGGCTTCAACACATACCCTGTACTGATTGATGAACAGCAACTATCAACCTTCATTGAACGAGCATTAGACAAAACTCACGAACAACTTGATGATTTTGGTGATGCCGACCTTGATGACATTGATCTCGGCTCAGATGACTTCGATCAAAAAGAGGAAGTGACTGACTCCAATGTGGATGACACCCCAGTCGTTCGTTTTATCAATGGCATACTGACAACTGCGATCAAAGCGGGCGCATCTGATATTCACTTTGAGCCCTATGAAAAAAAATACCGGGTGCGTACCCGTATTGACGGAATTTTGCATGAAACTAAAACAGCTCCGATAGCACTGGGCGGTCGGATAGCTGCCCGATTAAAAGTCCTATCCAGACTTAACATTGCAGAACGCCGTGTTCCTCAAGATGGTCGAATGCGGCTAAAGCTGTCAAAAACCAAGGCCATTGATTTCCGAGTTAACTCCTGCCCGACCCTGTTTGGTGAAAAGATAGTATTGCGTATTTTAGATCCAACCAGTGCGCAACTTGGCATAGATGCACTTGGTTATGAAGAAGATCAGAAAAAAATATTCATGGAAACCATGCACAATCCTTATGGTATGGTTCTGGTTACAGGTCCGACGGGTAGTGGTAAAACAGTATCGCTTTATACAGCTCTGAATATCCTCAACACCGATGACAGAAATATTTCTACCGCTGAAGATCCCGCCGAAATCAGTTTGCCAGGCATTAATCAGGTTAATGTTAATCCTGCTGTAGGTTTAAATTTCTCAGATGCCTTACGTGCTTTTTTGCGTCAGGATCCTGATGTCATTATGGTCGGTGAGATTCGTGATCTTGAAACAGCTGAAATTTCCATTAAAGCGGCACAAACAGGCCACATGGTATTTTCAACCCTGCACACTAATGATGCACCACAAACTCTGACTCGTTTGGTTAATATGGGTGTGCCACCATTTAATATAGCCTCCGCCGTATCACTGATTATCGCTCAACGATTAGGTCGCCGTTTATGTAACAATTGTAAAGAGCCTGTAGAACTTCCAACAGAAGCATTACTGGAAGAAGGCTTTACTCAAACTCAAATTGATGAAGGTATTACACTCTTTAAAGCAGTGGGGTGTGATAGTTGTACTGAAGGTTATAAAGGACGTGTAGGCATCTATCAAGTTATGCCAATTTCTGAAGCCATGGGGCGAATCATCATGGAAGGTGGTAATTCTATGCAATTGGCAGATCAGGCAAAAAAAGAAGACATTGATGACTTAAGAACGTCAGGCCTGAAAAAAGTTGCTGCTGGTCTGACTAGCCTTGAAGAAATAAACCGTGTAATCAAGGAGTAATTCGTGGCACAAGCAAAACCACCAAAAGCGCAAATCGACCCGGTTTTTGTCTGGCAGGGCACAACTAAACAGGGGCGTCGCATTAAAGGCGAACAATCCGGTGCCAATCTCAATGCGGTTAGAGCTGACCTTCGTCGTCAGGGTATTACTCCAATCAAGGTTAAGAAAAAACCCAAAGATCTATTTGCCCCTAGAAAACCACCTATAAAAGCATCAGACATTGCTGTTTTCAGTCGTATGATAGCCACCATGATGGCATCAGGCGTTCCCCTTATGCAATCCATGCAAATTATTGGCGAAGGTCATGAAAATGCCAGCATGCAAGATATGATTCTTGCTATTAAAGCCGACGTTGAATCGGGCACCAGCTTGGCAGAATCGCTGGAGAAATTCCCTCTGCATTTTGATGATCTTTATATCAGCCTAGTTAATGCAGGTGAGCAATCAGGTACTCTGGAAACCCTGTTAAATGAAATTGCAACCTACAAAGAAAAAACTGAAGCATTAAAAGCAAAAATTAAAAAAGCCTTGGTCTATCCAACAGCAATTATTGTTGTTGCGTTTGTCGTTACTGCTATTTTAATGATCTTTGTAATTCCACAATTTGAATCCCTATTCACTGGTTTTGGCGCTGATCTTCCTGGATTAACCAAAATGGTCATCCATCTATCTCAGGTGTTTCAGGAGTACTGGTGGCTTATTTTCGGCGTTATTATCGGTAGCGTGACTGGCATCATGGCAGCTAAAAAACGCTCCCGTAAGATTCAGCATTTCTTTGACCGTATGTTGTTGAAAATTCCTGTTATTGGGATTGTGATGGAGAAAGGGGCTATTGCACGTTTTGCACGAACTTTTTCCACTATGTTTAAGGCCGGTGTGCCCTTGGTTGAAGCCATGGTGTCTGTTGCTGGTGCTACTGGTAATATTGTTTTCAGTGAAGCCACCATGGTAATGAGAGATGATGTCTCAACAGGTACCCAGCTCAACATAGCAATGAAAAATACCGAACTATTCCCTAACATGGTGACTCAAATGGTTGCCATCGGTGAAGAATCTGGATCCCTTGATTCAATGCTAGCTAAAGTTGCTGACTTCTATGAGCGTGAAGTGGATGATGCCGTGGATAATATGACCGCACTTATGGAACCCATGATCATGGCTTTTCTTGGCGGCTTGATTGGTACCCTTGTCATTGCGATGTATCTGCCAATATTCAAACTGGGTGCCGTTGTCTAAAGCATGGCGATCATTGATCTTTTACAGTCATCAGCCCCACTATTTATCACTTTTGTCATTATTCTGGGGTTATTGGTTGGTAGCTTTCTGAATGTAGTAATTTTTCGCTTGCCTATTGTAATGGAGCGTGAATGGCTGGCTCAATGTGATGAACTCAAAGGCAATAAACCCGAAATTTATCAACCATTTACCTTAAGCACGCCCCGTTCTCGTTGCCCACATTGCAACCATGAAATTACTGCTCTGGAGAATATTCCCATCATCAGTTATCTGCTACTGGGTGGAAAATGTAAGCAGTGCGAAAACCCTATTTCAAAACGCTATCCCACCATTGAAGCTCTGACCGGTTTATTCTCTGGCATCATCGCTTGGAAATTTGGTTTTGACTGGGCATGCGTAGGAGCCCTGTTGTTAACATGGTCACTGATTGCGCTCACTTTTATTGATGTCGATCATCAATTATTGCCTGATAGCATTACTCTACCGCTATTGTGGCTAGGTATTACGTTTAATTTATTTGCCATTTATACAGATTTACAATCCAGCGTAATCGGTGCCATTGCTGGTTATCTGTCTCTGTGGCTGGTATTTCATGCTTTTCGGCTTGCAACAGGCAAAGAAGGCATGGGATACGGTGACTTTAAGCTTCTGGCTGCTTTGGGAGCATGGCTCGGCTGGATGGTATTGCCCTCAATCATATTATTATCATCGCTCGTAGGTGCCGCTGTTGGGATAACACTTATCATTCTACGCCAGCACCAACGTGACATTCCGATTCCATTCGGACCTTATCTAGCTGCTGCTGGCTGGATTGCTCTGGTCTGGGGACAAGAAATAAACACCGCCTATCTCAACTGGACAGGCATCAGTTAACATCCCATGTTTAAAGTCGGTCTCACTGGCGGGATTGCCAGCGGTAAATCTACTGTGTGTCAATTATTTTCCCAATACGGCATCCCAGTTATTGATGCTGATAGTATTGCCAGACAGCTAGTTGATCCCGGTCAGGACAGCCTTAAAGAGATAGTACAGACATTTAGTACTGCTATATTGCAAACTGATGGCACACTTAATCGTGCAGCAGTTCGTCAACTTATTTTCTCTGATCCTAAAGCCAAACAGCAGCTTGAAAACATTCTTCACCCACGCATTCGCCAACAGTTATTTTCACAGAGTGAGCAACAAACTGCTGATTACTGCATATTGGCTATTCCTTTGCTTATTGAAGCCCATATGGGTGATCTTGTTGATCATATATTGGTCATTGATATTGACCCTGAACTCCAACTTCAACGCCTCTGTGAGCGTGATAATCTATCACTTCATAACGCGCAGATGGTACTTAACAATCAATGTACTCGACAACAGCGACTATCAATTGCACATGACATCATCATCAACAATGGTTCGCCAGAATTACTCGCGCAATTTGTTGAAGATTTACATAATAAATACTGTGAATTGGCTAAATCATCAGCTAGCAGTTGCCAGCACAACGATAGTCATGGACAATAAAACTTTTTGCAGCTTGCCTAAACTATAACTGTCTGTGTCTAAACAAATAATTTATGAACAACCGCTCAATGAGCGCATACGCAACTTTCTTAGGCTTGAATTTTTATTTGCGCGTATTGATCTTGCACTACAAGGCAATAGCGCATTACAAAATCGTGATGCCATTGATGGCCTGCTCAATATGTTGGCTGTATTTGAGCGCACGGATTTAAAATCAGAACTGATTAAAGAATTAGAACGGCTGATTGTAACGCTTTCTGCATTAGAACATAGTCCCGGTGTCGACCAAAAAGCACTCGATGATTTATTGGCCGAACTGGATCAAATTTTGGATGGAATGCATCTCAGCCAATCTGCTATTGGTCAAAGTCTTCGTGACAACGATTTTCTCTATAATATCCGCCAGCGTTCCAGCATGCCCGGCGGCACTTGTGACTTTGATTTGCCTGCCTATCACTTCTGGCTACAACACACACCTGTTGAACTACGGCAACAACAATTATCGCAATGGTTAAATCAGTTTTCCGCCGCGCGAGCTGCAATTGAAATAGCGCTAAGACTCATTAGAGAGAGCAAAGGCTTTATTGAACATCAAGCTATCAGTGGTTTCTACCAGCAAAATCTGGACAGTAATCAGTCCAATCAACTTATCCGAGTTCAGATACCTGAATCATCAACATATTACCCAGAAATTAGCGGTGGAAAACATCGTTTTACAGTGCGTTTTATGCAATTTGACATCAATCAACGTCCCCAACAAGTCAGCGATGATGTGAGATTTTCACTGAAATGTTGCGCTATGTGAGTTCTTTTTGAATATGACTAAAACTGTACAATGCCCGCAATGCGGTCAACCCGTTCCCTGGCAAGATGACCAAAAATGGAAGCCCTTTTGTAGCGAACGCTGCAAATTAATTGATTTAGGTGATTGGGCTGCTGAGAACCATCGTATCGCAGGCAAACCAGCAATTTCACCAGAAAACGAATCTAATGACTTCCATTAACTATGTAAAAACTTTTCCTGCAAAGCTTTGATGATAGCTACATTTGCCGCTGGAAAGTCATCTACTTGTAACGCATCAATTGCACACCAGCGCAAAGGCTGGCCTTCTCGACCTTTAGCCTGGCCATCAAATTCCGTGACCATCCAAACATCCAGTAATACTGCTTTATCCGCATATTGATGAGAAACCTGTAGCAATGATGACGCTTTGGTAATCTTCAGATCCAGCTCTTCTGCTGTCTCACGTTTCAAGGCATCAAAAACGGTTTCAGATTGCTCGACCTTGCCGCCGGGAAATTCCCAAAAACCGCCTTGATGCTGATGCGCCTGACGAAGAGCAATCAGCACTTCTCTATCATTATTTACTATGACTGCAACAGCAACATGAACCGTCATAACAAAGATGGTGACCCGCTAATCTCTAAGCACGTAATGAGCACCGCAATAAGGGCATGACACCTCACCGTTTGTTTCAATATCCAGAAATACTCTTGGGTGTGCATTCCAGGTCATCATAGGTGGCATAGGACAACTTAGTGGCAGGTCTTTGCGGCTTACTTCATAACGACTCTCTGTACAGGCTTGTTGGTTATCAGTCATCCTATCTCTCCGCTACAGTTCAAGGTTAAATGGGGAGTTGTAACATCCTGTCTAGAGCCAGTTTGGCCTCAGAGGCAGTGACAGCATCAACGGAGACCTGATTGACCACATTTCCTTCAACCAGATTTTCGAGTACCCACAACAAATGTTGCGGATCAATTCGGAACATCGTTGAACACATACACACCGTGGGTGACATGAAATGCACCGACTTGCCTTGTGACTGGAAGCGTTCATGTAAACGATTCACAAGATTTAACTCCGTCCCCACCAGCCAGCGCGTATTAGGTTCACTATCGGCAATGGTATTCACAATATATTCTGTTGAACCGACATAATCCGATTTTTCACACACTTCAAAGCTGCATTCCGGATGTGAAATCACCTTGGTTTCCGGATACTTCTCCAGAAAGCTGTCAATCTGCTGGGGCTGGAACATTTGATGGACAGAACAAAATCCTTTCCATAAAATAATTTTGGCTTTACGAATTTCATCGGCCGTTAAACCACCCATTGGCTGATCAAAATCCCATACCACCATTTCATCCAGTGGAATTCCCATGCGATGCCCAGTATTACGACCAAGGTGTTGATCTGGGAAAAACAAAATTTTTTCACGCTGTGTAAACGCCCAGTCTAATACATGTGGCGCGTTGGTCGATGTACAGACAATACCGCCGTGCTTACCACAGAACGACTTCAGATCCGCAGCAGAATTAATATATGTTATCGGTGTGACCATCTCTTCGGGATCCAGCACTTCCGACATCTCTTTCCATGCACGATCAACGTTCACCCGATTAGCCATATCAGCCATTGAACATCCAGCTGACATGTCTGGCAAAATAGCTATTTGGTCTGGCTTGGACAAAATATCAGCCACCTCAGCCATAAAGTGTACACCACAAAATACAATGTATTTAGCGCTGGAATCGGCTGCATTTCGAGACAGTTTTAGTGAGTCTCCCGAAAAATCAGCGTGTCTAAATACTTCATTGCGCTGATAATGATGTCCCAGAATAATTAGGTCATCGCCCAAGGCTTCCTTTGCTACCGCAATACGGGCCTCACAGGCGTCATCATCCAGTGAAAAGTACTGTTCGATTGCTAATTCTTTGGCAGCCATGGACTGTCTCCTACTTTGCCTCAGCGTCAGTGGTAGGTAACTTACGCAGACGAATATTTAATTCTTTTAACTGAACATCGCTAACTGAGCTTGGTGCATTCGTCAATAAACAGCTGGCTGACTGTGTTTTCGGGAAGGCCATCACATCACGAATAGAAGCTGAACCAGTCATCAACATCGCCAGCCGATCCAAGCCGAATGCCAAGCCACCATGAGGCGGGCAGCCAAATTTCAATGCTTCTAACAAGAAGCCAAACTTGTCATCGGCTTCTTGTTTATCAATGCCTAGTAATTCAAATACTTTGCTTTGTATATCCGCTCTATGGATACGCATTGAACCGCCGCCTAACTCAGTACCATTAAGCACCATATCATAAGCACGAGACAGACATTTTCCTGGATCCGTTTCCAATAACTCAAGATCAGATTCACGGGGAGCCGTGAACGGATGGTGCAAGGCAGTCCAGCGATCAGACTTTTCATCCCATTCAAACATTGGGAAGGCCACTACCCATAATGGGCGCCAACCATGTTCAACCATGTTCAAGTCATGGCCCAATTTAACGCGTAATGCACCTAAGGCTTCATTAACAATATTTGCTTTATCAGCACCAAAGAACACCAAATCACCGCTTTGTGCTTCAGTCCGCTGCATGATGGCATCAACAACTTCATCAGGTAGGAATTTTAAAATGGGTGATTGCAAACCTTCTCGACCAGCATCAAGATCATTGACTTTGATATAAGCTAGGCCTCTGGCACCGTATATACCAACGTATTTGGTGTAATCATCAATATCTTTTCGACTCAGACTCACACCGCCAGGTACACGTAATGCGGCAACTCGCCCTTTTTCATCATTGGCTGGGCCAGAGAAAACCTTGAAGTCGACTTCTTTCATTAAGTCACTGATTTCGACTAATTCTAGGGCTATCCGCAAATCTGGCTTATCGCTACCGAAGCGGGCCATCGCTTCCGCGTAACTCATACGAGGGAATGGGTTCGGCAGTGCTTGCTCCAAAACATTGGCAAACAGCTTACGAATCATATCTTCCATCATGGTCATCAAATCTTCTTCTTCCACAAAAGAAGTTTCGATATCCAATTGGGTAAATTCCGGCTGACGGTCGGCACGTAGGTCTTCATCTCGAAAACAGCGCACAACCTGATAGTAGCGATCCATACCTGACACCATCAATAGTTGTTTAAACAACTGTGGTGATTGCGGTAACGCAAAGAAATCGCCAGCATGGGTACGGCTTGGAACTAAATAATCACGGGCACCTTCTGGTGTCGCTTTGGTCAGAATAGGTGTTTCAATATCAAGAAAACCATTGTCATCTAAAAAACTTCGTAATTGACGAGTAATCTGAGAGCGGAAACGTAATTTTTGCAACATCTCAGGACGACGCAAATCAATATATCGATGTCGTAAACGAACATCTTCACTCACTTCCGCCTGTTCTGTCAGTGGAAATGGCGGTGTTTCCGAGCTATTGAGAATATCCAGACGTTTGGCAACGATTTCAATTTTGCCGCTTTTTAAATCCGCATTATCGCTCCCCTCTGGACGTAAACGAACTTCCCCTTCAATCTGTAATACATACTCACTACGAACGCGTTCTGCTGTTGCAAAACTTTCCGCATCTTCAGGGTTACATACCACCTGAACCAATCCTTCACGATCACGCAGGTCAATGAATATCACCCCACCATGATCACGACGACGGTGCATCCAACCCGCTACTGTTACAGTTTGACCTACCAATGTTTCATTTACATCGCCGCAATAATGGCTACGCATAGTTATTCCTGCTACTCAAATTATTTAGTTTCGCAATACTGTTCCTGTCATCAAAACAGAATCAGCTCTTTTATTTATTTTTCACTGGCAATCATGCCATTGATTAAATTTTCTTTTTGCCAGACAGGTACGACAACACCCATCGAAATAATCATTTTCAGACCCTCTTCAATCGACATATCCAGCTCAATCACATCAGTCTCTGGCACCATCAACACAAATCCAGAC
Source organism: Gammaproteobacteria bacterium (assembly GCA_029882915.1). Lineage (GTDB taxonomy): Bacteria > Pseudomonadota > Gammaproteobacteria > Nitrosococcales > Methylophagaceae. The sequence goes on from JAOUJZ010000024.1 coordinate 10,526, forward strand.
GTAGGATTAGGCGTGGTCGGGATAAAAACACTGATCACTTTACTGCCCGTTTTGGCTTGCACCTCACCTAATGCGTCTGACGTCATAAATGCCAGACTCCACACTCCCTTACGTGGATATTCCACCAACAAAACTTTGCGGAATGACTTTGCATCTGCGGCTAACACCGCTTCCAGTATTTGTTTCACCCCAGCATACAATGTTCGCACCAATGGAATTCTTGCCAGCAGAGACTCCCAAGCTGAAATAATTCTCTTTCCAAGTAAATTGGCGACAATCATTCCTGTAGTCAGCACCAATATTACTGCCAGAACAACTCCCAATCCCGGTATATGAATACCAAGAAAGTTATCGGGTTGGTAGGCTTCTGGCAATAGCAACAATGTACGATCTAACAATCCGACTATGGACCGAACCACTAGAAAAGTAATCCCTAGTGGCATCCAGACCAATAAACCGGCAATCAGGTATTTACGCATAAAAATTAATGACAACCACAACCAGTAGTACAGGTTGCCATTTTAGGCTTTTTTGCTGACGAATCCACTCCACTATCAACAAGGTTGCGTTTGTTACCACTTTTGAAGTCAGTCTCATACCAACCATCGCCTTTCAAGCGAAATCCTGCGGCTGATACTAACTTTTTCAATGATGCCTTTTCACAAGCAGGGCAATGAATTAACGGTTCATCACTCATTTTTTGCAAAGCTTCAAATTCATGTTCGCATTTTTCACAACGATATTCATATAATGGCATTTACATCTTCCTCGTTCATTTTTACCTGTCCGTATAATGTGCGGTAAAAATTCCATTTTTCAATCTAACAACCGAATGATTGTACCAAAAAATCCAGTAATCGGCTGTTCTGCTTTCCCGAACTTGAAAAGAATAAGATAAACTTTCTCCATGAAAGATCATCACGACTGGAAAGCAATCCGTAGCCTTTTGCCCTATTTATGGGCATTCAAGGGAAGAGTTGCTATTGCTCTTACCCTCCTCACTCTCGCCAAACTAGCCAATGTAGCTATACCTCTTGCACTAAAAGAGGCCATTGATGCGCTAGATCCTCAACAGCAAGACATTATTTATTTACCCATTGCTATGTTGATTGCTTATGGTTTACTACGTCTAGCGAGCAGCTTATTTAGCGAATTACGTGACGCCTTATTTGCAAAAGTCATCTTTCGTTCTGTCCGTATGATTGCCGATAAAATTTTCGAACATTTACACCAGTTATCACTGCGCTTTCACCTACAGCGCCAAACTGGTGGCATCTCTCGCGACATTGAACGCGGCTCTCGCGGCATCAGCTTTTTACTCAACTTTATGATATTTAATATCTTGCCTACACTGGTTGAAATTGCTCTGGTTACGGTCATTTTATTATCTCAATATGACAGCATCTTTGCCCTTATTACCACTGGCACTATCCTGCTTTACATCCTATACACTTTAATCATCACCGAGTGGCGAATGCGGTTTCGCCGCGCCATGAATGAGATGGACTCACAGGCCAATAATCAGGCCATTGATAGCCTATTAAATTACGAAACCGTTAAGTATTTCAATAATGAAGATTACGAATTACAACGTTATGATGACAAGTTGGCAGCATGGGAAAAGTCAGCAATAAAAAACCAGACTTCATTATCACTGCTTAACGTTGGACAAGGCACCATTATCGCCATCGGCATTACAATTTTGATGTTACTTGCCGGTCAAGGAGTGGTAGCTGGTGAGTTATCACTGGGTGATCTGGTGTTGCTCAATGCATTTTTATTACAGCTCTATTTACCATTAGGTTTTCTTGGGTTTGTCTACCGTGAGATCCGGCATTCTCTGGCAGATATGGAACGCATGTTTAAGTTACTGGATCAAGAAGCAGAAACAGTTGACAAGTTGAATGCACCGATTCTGACAGTGAAACAAAGTAACATTCAATTTAATCATGTTGATTTTTATTACGATTCAAACCGTGCCATTCTGCACGACATTAACTTCACCATCGAAGCAGGGAAAAAGCTTGCCATTGTCGGTCCCAGTGGTTCAGGAAAATCCACCTTGGTTCGATTGTTATTTCGTTTTTATGATCCGCAAGCTGGCAACATCACTATAGATGGCGTTGACATCAGAGACGTGCAACAACATAGCTTACGTCAAGTGATTGGTGTTGTTCCTCAGGATACTGTGCTATTTAATGACACTATTTATCACAACATTGTCTATGGCAATCCAAAACAAGATAAACAAGCCGTTATTGATGCGGCCAAACAAGCTCACATCCATGAGTTTATCTCACAATTGCCCGATGGATACGACACTATGGTTGGTGAACGTGGTTTAAAACTATCGGGGGGTGAAAAACAGCGCGTTGCAATCGCTCGTACTTTATTAAAAAACCCTCACATTCTTGTTTTTGATGAGGCAACTTCTGCACTCGACAGCCATGCAGAGAAAGCAATTAACAGTGAACTACAGGCTATTAGTGCTAACAAAACCACCTTAGTCATTGCTCATCGCTTATCAACGGTGGTTGATGCCGATACCATTCTTGTTTTGGAATACGGTAAAATTGTTGAGCGCGGAACTCACAATGAACTGTTGGAAAAATCTGGGGGTCGCTATGCCGCTATGTGGGCACTGCAACAACAAAAGGACATCATCATTGAATAAAATTATCCTATTTATAGCTGCTTTTCTGCTTTGCTCTACGGCTTTCGCAGAATGGCGTGTAGAGACATTTAGCCACGAAGCGACAAATTCTAAAAGTCAGTCTGCTATGGTTAGAAACGAAGACGGCTTTGAATTGGCTGTTTTCAAAACTGCCGAAGGCTTCATATGGATGGATTTCAGCCTGTCTGATAATAGCTTTGATGAGTTATCACAAAATCAATTGCCAAGATTTCAAATTGATGATCAAAAACCCGTGCAAATGCTACGCGGATTTACTGCCACTATTGTACCCGCTGAAGAAGGAATTGAGGCCATCATTGTCACCGACGATGAAAATATCTCCACCGATAGAAATTTCAGTATCAATCATATTATTGCTGAACGATTACCAGAACGCGTGATTTGTCCTATTTGGCAAGGCGAATCACGTCCACATCTAGGAACAATTGATGCCCTTGCTAATGGGCAGGAGATTCGTTTTGATTATGTTTTATCCGATGGCAGTAAAGCGCATACCACCTTTACGTTAAAAGGCGCAAAACAAGCAATCCAAACAGCCACTAATAGGTGATTTCACACATAAAAATCCTGTAATTTTGGACATTCTTCCTTTTATTAGGTTAGTATGTCGCGCTGAACATTGGCCTAGCCGTTATTCATAAGTGCCCCTAAGAGGTACAAAAATCTGTTCATGTTCAGTTCAGCTTTTCTATGGCAAGCTACAACTGCACTAGGGCAAAACACTTAAATTGAGAGGAAATATAATGAACTATGTTAAATCCCTTATTGGTGCCATTTTAGTGGCATCTACTCTTTTTGCTACAACGGTTATGGCCGCAAACCACGTTGTATCAGCACAAGTCACTGCATTTGACCCGATGGTTATCAAAATTGCACCCGGTGACACCGTCTCGTGGGAAAACATGAATGGTCATATCTCTCACACTATTGATGAATATCTGCCAGCAGGTGCTACAGGCTGGAATTCACCAATGGGTGAAAATTTCCAAACTCCACCATTGACTGTTGAAGGAGCATACTTCTACAAATGTGATCCTCACTGGGGTACAGGTATGGGCGGCGTTATTATCGTTGGTACACCAACCAATCTGGATGATGTAGGCGCTAAAGAACCAAAAGGCGCTGCGAAACGTCTGTACAAAAAAGCAGTAAAAGCAATGAAATAATTCCTTCAATTCCTGAATTATTGATCTAACTCAAAAGCCCGCTTAAATTAAGCGGGCTTTTTTTGATCCATCGGTCAATGTCTGTGATAGAATTTTGGTTGCATTTTGCGCTTAAACTGCAAAATTTTCACGATATACATACTGGGAGAGCCCATCTAATGAGTAACACAGTTGATACCGGCAAACGGCGATTTCTAACTGCTGCCGCCAGTGTTGTCGGTGGCGCAGGAGCTGCTGCTGTTGCCGTGCCATTTGTTTCATCCATGTTGCCAAGTGCAAAAGCACGAGCTGCTGGTGCACCTGTTGAGGCTGATATCAGCAAACTGGAGGTAGGGCAGCGTATAACGATCGAATGGCGAGGCAAACCAGTCTGGGTATTCCGTCGCTCTCCAGAAACCATTACTGCTCTTGATTCTCAAAATGATAAATTGCTTGATCCTAATAGTGACATGACAAGTCAGCAGCCTGACTATGCAAAGAACAAAGCACGATCTATTCGCGATGAAGTGATGGTAGTGGTTGGAATTTGTACCCACCTTGGTTGCTCTCCAACATATCGACCTGAATTGGCGCCTGAAGATTTGGGTCCAGATTGGAAAGGTGGTTTCTTCTGCCCTTGCCATGGTTCACGCTTTGACCTTGCTGGACGTGTTTTCCAAGGTGTTCCTGCACCGTCAAACCTCGTTGTTCCACCATACTATTTTCAAGGTGATAACCGTATTATTATTGGTGAAGATGCACAAGGAGCAGCATAATGTTTTCTAATCTAATGGGTTGGGTTGATGCACGTTTTCCAGCTACCAAGCTGTGGAAAGAACATCTTTCTGAGTACTACGCGCCAAAAAACTTTAATTTCTGGTACTTCTTTGGTTCATTAGCTTTGTTGGTATTGGTTCTTCAAATTGTAACCGGTATCTTCCTGACAATGCATTATAAACCAGATACTGCATTGGCATTTGCCTCTGTTGAATACATTATGCGAGATGTTGAGTGGGGCTGGTTGATACGCTATCTGCACTCTACTGGTGCCTCAGCTTTCTTTGTTGTTGTTTACCTTCATATGTTCCGTGGCCTAATCTATGGCTCATACAAACAACCACGCGAGCTGGTGTGGATTTTCGGAATGTTTATCTATTTAGCACTGATGGCAGAAGCCTTTATGGGCTATTTGTTGCCTTGGGGACAGATGTCTTTCTGGGGAGCTCAGGTCATCATTTCGCTCTTTGGCGCAGTTCCTTTTATTGGAGAACAACTTGCCTTGTGGATTCGTGGTGATTTTGTCGTTGCCGATGCAACATTAAATCGTTTCTTTGCCTTTCACGTCATTGCTGTTCCTCTTGTACTACTCGGTCTCGTTGTCGCACATATCGTTGCGTTACACGAGGTCGGCTCTAACAACCCGGATGGAGTGGAAATCAAGAAAAACAAGGACAGCAATGGTAACCCTGTTGATGGTATACCGTTCCATCCCTATTATTCCGTGAAAGATATTGTCGGCGTGATTGTGTTTCTGTTTATCTTCTCGCTGGTACTATTTTATATGCCAGAAATGGGTGGCTGGTTTCTAGAATATGCTAATTTCATTCCTGCTGATCCGCTTAAGACGCCTTTACATATTGCACCTGTATGGTACTTCACTCCTTTTTACGCCATATTAAGAGCCGTTCCAAGTATCGCTGGGTCAGCATTTCCAGGTGTGGTTGCCATGGGGCTTGCCATCGTCTTTTTATTCTTACTACCATGGCTGGATCGTAGCCCAGTAAAATCAATTAGATATCGTGGCATCTTGTTCCGTATAGCCCTAACACTGTTCACTATTAGCTTTCTTGGATTAGGCTTTTTAGGAACACAGCCTGTTACAGAGTTATATACATTGCTGGCTCGGACATTTTCCTTTATCTATTTTGCCTTCTTTATCCTGATGCCGATCTACACCAAGCTAGATAAAGATAAACCTGTTCCAGAAAGGGTGACTTTTAAATGAAAACTATAATCTATGCATTATTTGTTGGCTTGATATCCATTACGTCCAGCCAAGTGATGGCAACGTCTGGCGGTCTTCATTTAGATACGGTTGAGATTGATATAACAGATCAGGCATCTTTACAACGTGGTGCAAAAACATTTGTGAACTATTGCCTAAGTTGCCATCAAGCATCCTTCATGCGCTATAACCGTATGGCTAAGGATCTTGGTCTGACCGATGAGCAAGTGAAACAAAACCTGATGTTTGCATCCGAAAAAATTGGTGACACTATGACCGTTGCCATGCGTGCAGACGATGCTAAAAAATGGTTCGGAGTCACCCCTCCCGACCTGTCAGTGACTTCACGTTCTCGTGGTACAGACTGGCTCTATACCTACCTGCGTACTTTCTATATCGATGATGCAAAAATCATGGGCACTAATAATCTAGCTTTTAAAGATGTCGGTATGCCTCATGTTTTGTGGCAACAACAAGGTTACTTGAAAAATGATGTTGAAACTGGACATCTCGATACTGACACAAAAGGTAGCCAGACCACTCAGGAATATAATGCAATGATAGCCGACCTGGTTAATTTCATGGCTTATATTGGTGAACCATCAAAAATACAACGGTTAGCTCTGGCGAAATGGGTTTTATTGTATTTATTCGTGTTTTTCCTTGTTGCCTATCCAATGAAGAAAGCATTTTGGAAAGATATCCACTAATACACTCAAACTCACCATATAGAAATTTAAGAAAGGGAGCGTGCTCCCTTTCTTTGTTTAATACTGAATGCCTAATTGTACACTCCCACGGTATTCACAGGAGCAACACATGACCAGTAACAATCGACGAGCAGTAATGACGGTATATTCCGACCCGTCATGCCCATTTAGCCACCGCACACGCATCGTTATGCACGAAAAAAATATTGAGGCTAATATTGAGGACGTCTTTGATGGCCAATGGCCTGAAGATGTTGCTGCGGCCAACCCTTATGGTAAAAATCCAACTCTTATTGATCGTGACCTAGTCTTGTTTGATTCTAATATCATCATAGACTATTTCGATGAGCGCTTTTTACAGCCCGCATTAATGCCCGTTGGTCCCGTTGCTCGTGCAAAAACCAGACTCATGTTACATCGCATTGATAAAGACTGGTATTCACTTTGGGACGCTCTCACTGGCACTGAAAAAGGTAAGGCATCAAAAGCACGTAAAATTATTCAAGAAGATCTGACCGTGCTCTCTCCACTATTTGCTGAGTCAGCCTTCTTTATGAGTGATGAGTTTTCACTTTTAGACTGTAGTCTGGCGCCTTTACTGTGGCGTTTACCAATGCTCAATATCAAACTACCAACTAAAGCCAAAGCTGTGGCAGAGTATGCCGAACGTATCTTTGCCAGAGATAGTTTTCAGGCCAGTCTGAGTGATATTGAACGAGGTATGCGATAACGCAAAATATGACGTCACAAAAACCTTATCTCATTAGAGCAGTTTATGAGTGGTTGCTAGACAATCAAGGAACTCCATATTTATTGGTAAATGCAACACTTGATGGTGTACAGGTACCTCACGAATACGTTAATGACGGCAAAATTGTACTCAATATAGATCCAGGTGCAGTCAATAATTTTCACGCGGACAATGAATGGATAAGTTTTTCAGCACGATTTTCTGGCAAGCCTATGGAATTATTTATTCCAATCGCAGCTATAGAAGCAATTTATGGCAAGGAAAATAATCAAGGGATGTTTTTTTCTGTCGAAGAACCGTCACCACCGCCACCAAAACAAACAAGTACATCGAACAAACCTCGCCGCCCTGGCCTAACGGTAGTGAAGTAACTTACAAGCCGTATTTATTAATTCGATAACGCATGGCCATACGGGTAAGACCAAGCTCCCTAGCTGACTGAGATACATTACCTGAATTACGATCTAACGACCGTTCAATCAGAACTTTTTCAACCTCTTCCAACTTCATCTGTTCCAATGAGTCAAATTGAACGGATGTCCCTGCTTCTTTAATGCTGGCCGTTAATGTTTGTAACACAAGGTCATCAGCCTCAATCTGACCTGACTGGCATAACATCACAGCACGCTCTAAAACATGCTGTAACTCTCTTATATTTCCTGGCCATCCATACTGTTGCATCCTTTGTAATGCTACTGAGCTCAGAACGGGTGTCTGTAAGCCATATCGTCTTGCCAGCTTTTCTACAAAGTGCTGTGCTAATAAGGGAATATCTCCGATACGCTCATGTAAAGGAGGCAGAATTAATTCCAAAATATTGAGTCGATAAAACAAATCTGAGCGGAAAGTACCTTGTGTCACCATGTCAGCAAGATTTCGATTTGTTGCAGCTACAAAATGTGCCGATACCGGGGTTTCCCGAGTCGAACCGATTCGTCTCACCACTCGACGCTCTAGTACATTGAGTAACTTTGCCTGTAAATCCAGTGGTAGTTCACCAATTTCATCCAGAAATATGGTTCCATCCTCTGCAACTTCAATCAAACCAGCTTTCGCATGATGTGCATTAGTAAAGGCTCCGCGCTCATGACCGAATAATTCCGCCTCAATCAGTTCACCTGGTAAAGAGGCACAATCTACATGAACAAATGGCCTGTTATGCCAACTGCCTAACTGATGGTATAACCGAGCAGCCACATCTTTACCCGTCCCCGTCTGCCCATGAATAAGAATAACAGGATGACTGTCACTACTTTTATCTACTAATTGTGCGATACGACTAATTTGATTACGCACATCTATCACAGCTTTACTGGAACCAATCATTTCAATCTGATCTAAAACATGCTGTTCTCGCAGCTGCGAATAGTTGAGTCGTTGATTTAAGTGTCGTGCTGTCATTACTTTTGACATTGTTAGCACCAGCTCATCTAAATCAACGGGTTTTTTCAGGTAATCTGTAGCGCCCAACTTCATCGCTGAAACCGCATCATCCAGCTCTCCATATGCGGTCATCACTACCACAGGCAAAGACTTCCATATCTCATCCTCAGTTGCACGAATTTCAGCTAGTAGGTCCAGACCGCTACCATCGGGTAGGCGTACATCAAGTAGCAATATATCTGGTAAACTCGCATTAAGGAGTTGCCTGCCTTCAGCAATAGTTTCACTAATTTTTCCCTGATAGCCTTCGCGCTCTAGTCGTCTCAGTACTGATTTAGCAAATAAAGTTTCATCCTCAATTAACAACACCTTCACCATGAATACAGACTCCTAAACTTTCTCATTCGCACGTTCATGATTTGTTATTGGCAATTTAATCGTCACGATAGTACCACCTGAAGAAGTCGTGCCATAAATAAGCTGCCCAGCATGCTGCTTAATCACCTTCAATGAAAAAGGTATGCCTAACCCACACCCTTGACGCTTAGCTCCACCATCAGTCACCTGTTCAGCCACAGGGTCATATTTCATCCCTAGCCCCTGATCAGCTATAGTCAATGACACTTGTTCAGGCTGTTGGCTATAATGTAGCTGAATGACATCACCAGATGATGATGTTTCAAGTGCATTCTGTACCAGATTAAAGATTGCTTGCTCGAACAGATGTATATCTACTGCTACTATTTTGCTTGCCTCTTTCCAACCAACTCTTTCGATGGTAATTTCTTTATCCGCGAGCTGCAGCTCTATCAGTGATAAAGCATTGTCGGCAACTGCTGTTAATGTCGTTTGCGAGAGATGCGGTTCGACAGGATGCAAATAACTAAGTAGTGACGTCACCCAGCGCTCCAAACGATCGACCGCTACGATAATGTCAGTTAGTGCATCTTTGGTATACATTGAAGGATCTTCATCACGCGCCACCTGCGACGCTGCACGAATCCCCGCCAGTGGGTTTCGAATATTATGTGCAACTAAGGGGACTAACTCTCCTAATGCTGCTTGTTTTTTAGTTTCTATCAGCCTGTCCCGACTCACAGCAATTTCATCAGCCATTGCATTTATTGCTTCAGACAGCCTAATCAAGTCTGCAACGCCCATTAGCGGAATAGTATGTTGTAGGTCGCCTTTGCTAATACGCTTTGCGCCGTCTATAACGTCAGCTAAAGGTTGCACCACATTGCGTCGCACAAAATGCCGAGCAGCAATCAATAATCCTATTGCCAACAGAACCGGAATTGGTGCTAGCCAGCTTAATCTTGTTGTCCAGCGTTGTCGTGAAAGGGAAAGAGCATTTTGTTTGTCTTTTAACACTGTATCAAGGCCGGTGAAGGCATGCTCCAGTTGTGCAAAAACGTACTGTTCTAACTGTTTATCCAAAAGATCTTTTTGGTTGATATCCAATTCCGGTTGGCCCAGTAGCTTAGCTGTTTCACCATGAAATTTCTGATATGCGTCTGAAACGCGCTTAATGGCATCATGTTCATGTTCATCGACTGCTAAGGCAGTAAGGCCAACAAAATAACTATTTATCGTTTTTGTGTAGGCTTGGTATTCATTTTCAGCGTCTTTATCATGCAAGAAAGAGGCATCGAAAACCTCTTTTAATTGTCGATACAGTTCACCACGAATATTTTGCATTGTGGTATTCATTGAGCTCAGCCGCAATGATTCCTCAGAACTATGTTGCCAAGATACCGACCATATAATGCCTACCGTGCCGGTTATCAAAACCAAAAAAACAAAACTTAGTTCATGAAGCAATAAACTGGCTTGTAATGAATTAAAACGTTTCAACATAATAGACTACGCATCAAAAAAACGGGCATTAAATGCCCGCTTCTGGTACTTCATTGACTGCCAGTTTTATAATTTGTCTACGCCAGTGAAAGTAATGGACTCATCTGTCAGAACGACATCACCTTCTTTCCATGAGTCACCATCGGGCACAATAGTACGCACCTGATAAATCTCGCCAGGAATCTCTTCTGCCAATGTAAAGATATAGTATTTATTAGCATACAAACTATAACGCCCATTTTTAGGATCATTTTTATATGGCTGTATTATGTATTGTGTTCCTTTTATTTTTTTACCCTGATAGTCAATATCAACTTCTTTTTTATCTGCACCTTTCGCTAGCGCCCATCTTATCTTGCGCTGGAAATAACGCCACTCACCGCCCGTTAAACGATTCAGTTCATGCACATCAAATTCAAGAAAAAAAACAAAAACACTGTTTCCCTGCTGATTCTCACGATCTTCATAAGGACGTTTGTTTTTACCGGTGAAAAATTCAACATGTGTATCTCGACGACCGGTATTACGGATGTTAGTGACATCCATATCAACAGTATCTTCACGCCCACCTTCAATTAAGCATTCTTTTTTATACTGGTAATGCAACTTAGCTGGTTGCAGAATATTTTTTAAATGAGCCTTATCAAATAAGGCATTATTTACTTCTGTAAATCCTGTTACCGAATAGGCATTCACTGACACCAATAACAGTAAAAATGCTGAAACCAGCGACAACCACATTTTTCTCACAACCACTTACCTCTTTTATATTTAATGTTATTCTTGACCAAGAAATATTTTTTATAACGCCTAAAACTATGACCATAAGATCATTACTAAAGATTCCTGCTTTTTTTGCTTTTATTACACTTTTCCTAATAGCATGCGGACAAAGCAATCAAGACCGTCTTTATCAAAAATATAGCAGCTATAATTTTGAGGATACCTTATTAAACCTCGACATTGCTATTTCCGAAAGCAACTATCGAATTATTCATCGCAGCCATATCGGTCAAGCAGTACGTGACCGTGGCGATAAAGAATTCCCTCTTTCGACCATCACGAGTTTTTGCAACATTACTTATGCCAAAGAAATGATGGAAATTAATCCCGATCTCATCAACGATATGCCTTGTAATGTGGCCGTTCGTGAAAGCAAAAACGGCGTTCTTGTCAGCACGAAACTAATGAATGACGACACCCCAAATCAACAACAAAATGAATTTGCCAGACGAATCAATAACAATCTTAGAACAATAATTGAGGCAACTATAGACTAGTCACATCTCTCATTACTGTTCAAGCCGCTCAGGACGTTCTTCTCCTAAAGCCCCATCTGAACGGGCTTTCAAATAAGCGTATAAATCACTTATATGTGGACGAATATTAGGGTCATCGTCCCATGTTGGCATTTTAAATTCAACGGCATCTTTCTCCGCGATTTGCTTCAAAAACTCCATTCTACGATCCGGATCATCTAAATTGACTTTAGCAAAATAGCGGCTTAACAATTTTTTCCTGAACGCCCTTTCACTCATTCCCTCGAGTCGTACAAGCAGGTTTGGAGCACGATCTGTGCCTGTCGCATGTTTGCCATGACATACAAAGCAGGTTGAATTAAACAAGCGCCAACCTACATAGGTTTTATCATCAACCTTGCCATTTTCAACTTTATAAATTTCTCGCTTTTTCCTAACTTCAGGTTTGACGTTTGCAAGTGAAGGAAAGTTATATTGGTCTATTATTGCTGCAATATCATCTTTGCGTTTGTCCAATATGTTATTAAGCAGTTTTTTCCATGCTTTATCTTGATGACGTACACCCATCGCAAAGCTAAATACATGCCGTTCACCAAACTCGTTTAGGGGTACGACTGTCATAGGTGCAGTTGACTTACTGGCAAAATAACCCGCTATTGGACCCCAAGCGAAGGCAACATCAATTTTACCTGAAGCTAACGCATCTTCGACAATCCGGCCAGGATAAACAAGCGCATCACCAGACATAAATTGAAAATATTCGATCTGTTCACTTAGGCCATCATCCAGGAGATGTACTGTCGCATCATCTCTATCAAATAAGCCAATTTTAAGTTCTTTTACATCTTTGCTTACTTTTGCGATGTCACTAATTTGGTTCAGTTCATACCCTTCACCAGAACGATATACCATGGCTTCAATGGATTTATAATACGGTGCTGTTGCTGCCAACATTCCTCCCTCAGCAGGAATACTCATCGCTAAATCACAAAGAAAACGTCCTGTCTCAGGATCTATTTTTTTAATGGTATTACGGGTAAAACCGATTCGTTGTGGAAACCAGTAATATTCAACGGGAATCCCTAATTCTTCACCGATTAACGCGGCAATTTTATTATCAAACCCTTCCAGCTTGTCATTTGAATAAGGTAAGTTATGTGCATCTGCACACACTCGTAACGCCGTTTGTCCTTGTAGCGGTTTGAACTCGCCGGCATTAGCAATGATTGTATTAAAAATTAGCCCTAATAAAATAAGAGGGAATACACGAAAAAGTACCATCATTTTTCCTTATCCTGTTAATTACGAACTGTCATTCTATGCATTAATGTGTGATATATCCATAAAAAAAGCCCGACACAAGTGCCGGGCTTCTTTATTTAGGTTTTTATATATTAAAAAGTTTAATACATAAAAGGTCTTATAGGCTAAATACGCTTAAAACACCACCCAGGTTAGTCCAGCTAGATAGCGCTTTGTAAGCACCTACCGCACCAAGACCATCTGAATCGTTTTCTAAGCTAGGAATAGCCATACCGATACCAGCCCAACCACCTACACCTGACAATACAGAAATGTATTGTTTGCCAGCATGTTTGTATGTGTTGACGTTACCGATAATACCTGACGCAGTTTTGAATCTCCAAAGCTCACGACCAGATTGTGCATCTACCGCTTTGATGTAACCTTCTAATGTACCGTAGAAGACAACGTCAGAAGCAGTTGCTAACGCACCACCCCATGCTGAGAAACGCTCTGGGTTAGACCATACGATCTTACCTACACGTGCATCCCAAGCAATGAAGTTACCCAAGTGTGTACCACCTGGAGCTGGGAACATGCTTAAAGTCGCACCAACATATGGTTGACCTGAAGTGTATTCAACTTCGAATGGTTCATAATCCATACATACGTGGTTTGTTGGAACATAGTGTAAACCAGTACGTGGAGAGTATGCAGCAGGCTGTTGGTCTTTAGAACCTAACGCAGCAGGACAAATACCTTGTGTGTTAACGTCCGCACCGTTGCGAGCTGTTGAGTATTTAGCTACACGATCATGAAGACCTGTTTTCAAGCTAACACCGTTAGACCAGTTAACTGCTGGATCATATTTTTCAGCAACCAACAATTCACCACTGATGCGGTCTAAAGTATAACCAAAACCGTTACGGTCGAAGTGAACGACTGTTTTACGCATTTTGCCATTTACTTTTTGGTCTTGCAGGATAACTTCGTTGATACCATCATAATCCCACTCATCGTATGGTGTCATTTGGTATACCCATTTAGCCATACCAGTGTCTAGGTCACGACCAAATAGAGACATAGTCCATTTGTTGTCACCAGGACGTTGTACCGGGTTCCATGTAGATGGGTTACCGTTACCATAGTAGAACAGGTTTACATCAGGATCATAAGAATACCAACCCCATGTTGTACCACCACCAATTTTCCATTGGTCGCCTTTCCATGTTTTCAAAGATGAATCTTTGCCAACTGGTTTCAACATAGATGTTGTTTTATTAGGATCGAAGCCCATTTCAGCATCAGGACCTGTGCTGTAAACTTGCCATTTTTCTGCACCGTTTAGGTCATACGCTTTAACGTAACCACGTACACCAAACTCACCACCAGAAATACCAACTAGTACTTTATCTTTGAATACGTGTGGAGCACCTGTGCTTGTCGCACCGCGCTTAGCATCGTCACGTTTGTGTGACCATACTTTTTTACCTGTATTCATGTCTAAAGCGATTAATACGTTATCAGCTTGAGCCAGGAAGATTTTTCCATCGCCATACGCTAAACCACGGTTAACTGTGTCACAACACATGACTGGAACAGTTTCATCGTAGTTTTGTTTTGGTTCGTATTTCCACTTGATAGCACCGTCGTTGTTCAAATCAAGAGCAAAAACGTTGTTTGGGAAAGCAGTGTGAACGTACATAGTACCGTCGATAACTAGAGAGTTACCTTCGTGACCACGTAAAACACCGGTAGAGAAAGTCCATGCCATGTTCAAATCACCAACGTTATCTTTGTTGATTTGAGTCAGTTTGCTATAACGTTGATTGTCATAGTTACCTGCAGCAGATACCCAGTTATTTTCATTTTGTTGCATTGTTGCAATCTCGTCAGCAGCGACCAAACCTGGTGCAGCTACTGCTAGCATTGCTAATGATAATGTTTTCAGCTTCATTATGGTTTCCTCTATAATTTTATTATTTTCACGATGACGACTTTAAAAAGTGTCTGAATCATGAAGGTGCAACTCTATTCCGCTTTTACCTTAAAATCACTAGGAGACACTCCTGTATAAACCATGAGTTTTTCCTATTTATAATCTGGCAAGAACGAAA
>JAOUJZ010000092.1 GCA_029882915.1 Gammaproteobacteria bacterium
CCTCCAGGAACAGCAGTGCGATGTAATTCAAGGATATCTTATCAGCAAACCCGTTCCTGCCAATGAAATCAAGAGTTTGATACAAAAACGCTTTCAGTATTCACAGCTGAGTGACGACAGTGATGAATACTGGGGTGAGACCACGCTACAACTCAATAAATCACGAACATAAATACGATATTGCACGATTTAATCAAAAACAGAAAATGAGCAATCGCATTCTGTCAGCAACAGCAAAAACACCTTGCTCTTCTCACGAATAGGTATACTCTAGACAATGTCATTATCCTAAATGGCAAGCTTAGCCATTTCACTCAAAAAGGATACATATGACGCCTCTCCGACTGCGATACCAGACCATTGAATTTGATAATACAGATATCCATCTGTGTACACTTCGTGATAAACAACAATTTTATGACCCAGATGGAATTGCTAAAGATCTCGGTATATCGTCCTCGTTTTGGCCTGTTTTTGGAATAATTTGGCCATCCAGCCTTGTACTTGCCCACTTTATTAACAATTACGAAACTGACGACAAGCGGATATTGGAGATTGGCTGTGGTATGGCATTATCAAGTCTGTTGTTAAACAAACAAAATGCCGACATAACAGCCACAGACCATCACCCTGAAGTCGAAAAATTCTTAATAAGAAACACATCGCTAAACAACGGAAAAACCATTACATTTGTTCGTGCCGACTGGGCAGACAAACAGGATTCACTCGGCAAGTTTGACTTAATCATCGGGAGTGATCTCCTGTATGAAGATCAGCATATTGATTTACTAGCAAACTTCATCAACGCACATGCCAAACCCACATGCGAAGTTATTATCACCGATCCGGCCAGGGGAAGAAAAAACAAACTAAGCATACGCATGGAAGAATATGGTTATTCCGCATCACACAAAAAACCGCTTCAGACTGATTATTTGGATCACAATTTTAAAGGACACATTTTAACATTCAATCGTTGATTACTGATTCCCGGTTGGGAACTTAGGAACCTTACGCGAACACCCACAATTACCTATAAACCATCTGCAACTTTTAAACTGGGTGGCCATGTAAGCTCCTTATGATGAACATCCATTTGATGCTTATATTAATAATTCGCAGCAAGTTCACTCTGGACCAGATTCATGAGCTGTTGATATCCAAAACTGCTCAACGGCTTTCCATTCACAAAGAATGTTGGGGTTTTTGTTGCGCCTAACAACGCGCCATCTGCCAGGTCTTGTTCGATTATTTTTGCAATGGCTGGATCTTTCATGTCTCGTTCGATACGTGTGACATCAAAGCCATAACCCTTTAGGTAACCCCAGAACAGTTCCGGTTTGGCCTGATGGTTGATTGCCCAGTATTCCTGAGACTCGAACATCATATCCAGCACGTTCCAGAACTGGTTCTGTTTTCTCACAGCTTCGAGAATGGCGACCATCTGATCGGAACCAGGATGAAACGGTGCATAGCGAACAACCAGGTTTATTTTGTCAGGGTATTTTTTCAGCAACTCTTTTATGACGGGGTGAAATTGTTTGCAGGTGCCGCAGGCCGGATCCAGAAATTCAACAATGGTGACTTTTG
>JAOUJZ010000025.1 GCA_029882915.1 Gammaproteobacteria bacterium
AGGCGGCCTGCTTTTTCATTTCATCAGCGGTCATTGCATAATCCTTGTATTAAATTAGTATCATTTATCGGACTAATTATAGAGATAAATCACTGGCAATGGTAACGTAACCACTATATTAACTATTTAGATAAAGAAATTGTGTAGCCATGCTGACTGAATATGTAGAAAAGATCCTTAAGGCGAGAGTTTACGATGTGGCAAATGAAACGCCATTGGATGAAATGCCAAGGCTGTCGCAGCGCTTAAACAACACTTTGTTGTTGAAGCGTGAAGATCTACAACCGGTATTTTCGTTCAAACTGAGGGGCGCATATAATCGGATGAGCCATCTTAGCGCTGAAGAGCGATTGCAAGGTGTTGTAGCAGCGTCAGCGGGTAATCATGCTCAAGGTGTTGCTTTAGCGGCAAAAAAAATGGCTATCTCGGCTTTAATTGTAATGCCAAAAACAACGCCAGCTATCAAAATTGAGGCTGTTCAGGCATTGGGTGCTGACATTGCCTTACATGGTAATAGTTACGACGATGCCTGTAGTTATGCATTAGACATTGCCCAGCAACAGGGACGAACTTTCATTCACCCATATGATGATCCTGAAGTGATAGCTGGTCAGGGTACGATTGCGATGGAAATTATGCGTCAACACCCTGATCCGCTATATGCTGTTTTTGTGCCTGTCGGTGGCGGTGGTTTGATCGCAGGTATAGCCGCATATATAAAAGCATTCTGGCCTGAAATCAAAGTGATTGGTGTTGAACCTTCGGATGCGGCCAGTCTAAAGTCTGCATTGGATGCTAACGAACGGGTTGCGCTCGATCAAGTTGGTTTGTTTGCTGACGGTACAGCTGTACGCCAGATTGGGGAAGAGCCGTTCAGGATTGCACGAGAAACTGTTGATGACGTCATTCTGGTTGATAGTGATGAAATCTGTGCGGCAATCATGGATATCTTTGATGATACTCGTTCAATTGCAGAGCCATCAGGTGCTCTAGCGGTGGCAGGAGCTAAAAAATACATTGCACGTGAAAAGCTGAAAAATGAACATATTGTTGTTATTGACAGTGGTGCGAATATCAACTTTGACCGACTGCGCCATGTGGCAGAGAGAGCAGAGCTGGGTGAGCGGAGAGAAGTGGTATTCGCAGCTAAAATTGAAGAAAAACCGGGTAGTTTTCAGCAGTTTTGTCAGGTGTTATCCGATCATGGTATTACCGAGTTTAATTATCGTTATGCTGATAGTCGTGAAGCCCAAGTATTTGTGGGTGTCCGAATTAACGGCAGTGATAATGAGCGTAAAGCATTGTTTGCTAGCTTGGATACTGCAGGATATCAGTGGACAGATTTTAGCGATAATGAAATGGCCAAACTGCATGTGCGTTATATGGTTGGCGGCCATGCTCCACAAGTTGAGAACGAACAATTGTATCGATTTGAATTTCCTGAACGACCAGGTGCTTTATTGCGATTCCTGACCCGAATGGGGCAACGATGGAATATCACGCTTTTCCATTATCGAAACCATGGAGCTGCATATGGCCGAGTATTGGTGGGTGTGCAAGTGTTGGATAATGAACAAAAAGATTTTCAAGGTTTTCTTGATGCATTGGGATATGCCTACTGGCAAGAAACAGATAACCCAGCGTATGATATTTTTTTGAAATAGTATGCCTTGACTATCTGAGAATGTATTTGACTATTGGCTAAAAGATGAAAGTTGTAATTATCTGAACCAGAGTCCTTAAACACGGTAAGGATTGAGATGCATGGATACACTGTCTATAGAGTTGGCTGAGTTCATAATGACTGCATTGCAGCTTATGGCAGCCCTGTTCGTGGTTGCAATTGGATTTTTAGTGTTATGGGTTATATTGGCCTATGTGGCCGATGTGACCCAGACCGAACAAGCTATTCGACGCAACTATCCTGTTATTGGGCGTTTTCGATATTTTTTTGAACATATGGGCGAATTCTTTCGTCAGTACTTTTTTGCAATGGATCGCGAGGAATACCCTTTCAACCGTGCACAGCGTTCGTGGGTGTATCGTGCGGCAAAAAACGTTGATAGTACAGTAGCTTTCGGTTCGACTGATAATGTGCATGGTTCGGGGCGAGTGCTATTTGTTAATTGCGCATTTCCAACATTAGGACAGGATGTTGTACCACCAAAATCCGTTACTATTGGACCTAATTGTAAACATCCTTATGAGACAGCTTCGTTTTTCAATATTTCAGGTATGAGTTACGGTGCAATATCGAAACCTGCAGTACGTGCTCTGTCCGCGGGTGCAAAATTAGCGGGTTGCTGGATGAATACAGGTGAAGGTGGTTTATCACCTTATCATCTTGAAGGCGGTGCGGATCTTGTGTTTCAGATAGGCACTGCTAAAAATGGTGTGCGCGATCTGGAAGGTAATCTCAATGATGAAAAACTTGCTATGGTCGCGGCTCATTCTCAAGTGAAAATGTTTGAGATAAAGATGAGCCAAGGCGCCAAACCAGGGAAAGGAGGAATGCTTCCTGGAGAGAAGGTGACAGAAGAAATTGCTGTTATACGAGGAATTGAAGCTGGAAAAGATGCTTTTAGTCCAAATCGCCATATTGATATAAGTAATTTCGACGATTTGGTTAATATGATTAATCGAGTAAGAGATGTGACAGGCAAACCAACAGGGTTCAAAATGGTTTTGGGCGAGCCAAAACAACTTGATGACCTGTTTACAGCCATTATTCGATATGAGATTGAAGCAGCACCAGATTTTATTACTATAGATGGTGCTGAAGGTGGTACTGGGGCTGCGCCAATGCCATTAATTGATTCTGTTGGAATGTCATTGCGTGAAAGTTTACCTATTGTTGTTGATAAATTGAATCAATATGGTCTGCGTGATCGGATAAAAGTTGTGGCTTCTGGCAAGCTTATTACGCCTGCTGCTGTAGCATGGGCATTGTGTGCTGGAGCTGACTTTATTACTAGTGCACGTGGCTTTATGTTTTCACTTGGATGCATTCAAGCCTTACAATGTAATAAAAATACCTGTCCGACAGGGATCACCACCCATAATTCCAAATTACAGAAAGGGCTTAATCCTGAATCCAAGGCTGAGCGGGTAAGCAATTATGTCAATAATATGGTGAAAGAGGTAGGCATTATTGCCCATTCATGTGGTGTAACTAATCCTCGAGCTTTAAACCGACGTCATGCCAGAATAGTGGTGATGGCTAATGGTTCCAGTATTGGCATGGACAAAATTTACCCTGAAGTTGGGCAGGGCGAATCCAGACATTAGGACAATTACTGTTCGGCTGATAGCAATTCAATGGTGCCACTCACCGTTACGCTGACTTTATTGATACCTGCTGATAAGGCTGGAGATGTTGCACTGTGGGAATCTGACATCAATGCCTTTTCCATCATAGGTCTGGGTATTGGCTGGTTGCCATCTACAGAGACATGAACAAGGCGATAGTTGGTTTTGCCGAACTGTTTCGCAATTAATGTGGCTTTGGCTCTGAATTTAGTAATAGCCTGCTTAGTCAATTCTTCTTTGATGCTGTCAATCACCTCATCAGAAACACTAAATACCATTGATTGCACTGTTGTCAATTCATTCAGATCAGCAATCACTTTGCCAAGCTGGTCATAATTTTGACTGGTTAATCTAAGTTGTTGACTGACTTCCCATGAATTTATTTGGCCATTTTTGTATATTGGGTGACTGTTGTAGTTGGTGGTATGGCTCACTATGCCTCTAATTTGAGCGACTTTATCCAATACCTGCGTCATCTTTTGATTAACGCGTTGAGCTAGTTTAGCAGGATTTTTACCATTTTCCTGTACAACTAATGTTGCAACTAAAACATCATTAGCCACATTATTAACTGCAATGGCCTGTAAACTGATCCGTTCATATTGAGCTATAGTGTCTGCAGATACTGATACTGCGGCTAACAAAATAAATAATGCTGCAATTAAACGAAATAGAATAAACATATTTACTTCCTTTATTGAAGGCTGGTTGGTATCCACTAGATTATATCTTGAGTTGGTTTTGGATCGTATGTCATATTTTTTATCTAAATATCTGACTGATACAGAATGCTAGTATCAAAATTGACATTGAGCCTGAATCATTAGCGCTAATATTAATTAAATTAGGACTAGGACTTTTGCCCTTAGGGCATTATTATTCATGTTTTTGTTATGGTATTTGGCAACAATGCATTAATTAAAAATGCCGAGTCACGTTGCGACAAACGAGTTTAGAAAAATAGAGGAAAAAAATGAAAGCTGAACAGAAAATCCTGCCCGATACTACAGCCTTGATTGAAGCGGCTACCGAGCAATTTGTTGCATCAGCGCGATCAGCGATTGCCAAACGTGGTGTCTTTCATGTGGCTTTAGCTGGTGGTTCAACCCCAAAAGGTTTGTATCAAAAATTGGCTACATCACCATATAGAGAACAAATTGACTGGTCAAGGGTACATCTGTTTTTTGGTGATGAGCGTTGTGTATTACCAGATCACGAGGACAGTAACTACAAAATGGTGCGTGAAGCGATGATTGATCATATAGCGATTCCTGAGGAGAATGTTCATCGCGTGCGAACTGAGGATGGTGTTGCACCCGATGTGGCGATCCATTACGCACATGTTATGAAAAAGTACTTGCAGGGTCAGCCTATTGATTTAGTGTTATTAGGGGTGGGACCGGATGGACATATTGCCTCATTATTTCCCGATACAGAGGCTTTGGACGTCGCAGACAAGTTAACGACTAGCCTTTATGTTGAGAAGTTTGAATCATGGCGTGTGACGATGACCTATCCAGTCATCAATGCCGCCAGACAAGTGATAGTCTTTATCGCTGGGGAAGCCAAATCAGCAATAGTTAGAGATATTACGACCGATGCCGTGCAAGGTTTGCCTGTTCAGCGCTTGGCACCACAAGGTGATTATTATTGGTACATGGATGCAGCCGCTGCTGGGCAGTAATGTATGCGTCATACGTTAGCAGCTGATATTGGTGGCACTAAGACGCTGTTATTACTAAGTACGGAGCAGGGTGAACCAGTTCTGGAGCAAGAATTTCCCAGCCAGAAATTTGCTCGCTTCGACCTGATGTTGTCTGAGTTTTTAAATCAAGGACAGAACACAAAACATACTATAGATAGCGCTTGTTTTGCAGTTGCTGGCCCAGTTCTTGGGCGTAAAGCGAAAGTCACTAATTTACCGTGGCAGCTCAATGCTGATGATTTGGAAAAGACATTTGATATCCATCATGTGCATTTATGTAATGATTTTGAAGCTGTTGCCTATGGCATAACGTGTCTAGCGGATGACGACATATTTATTTTGCAGCAGGGTGAGATTGATGACCATGCGCCAAGAGCTGTAATTGGTGCGGGTACTGGCTTGGGGCAGGCTTTATTGCTACCAGAAAATGAAGGCTGGCGCGTTGTTCCTACTGAAGGTGGTCACGTCGATTTTGCCCCAATAGATCAAAAGCAGATTGTATTACTGGAACAGCTGATAAACCGTTTTGATCATGTTTCTTATGAACGACTTTTATCTGGTCCAGGCTTGGTTTTGATTTATGAGTTCTTACGTACTTATCAGCAATATGATGAAAATTTAGAACTTAATCAGGCAATAGTGAACGCGGATCCAGCGGCCGTCATCAGTCAATTTGCACTTGAACATCAAGATGCACTGGCGATGGAAGCTCTGGACTTATTTGTGCAAATTTATGGTGCTCAGGCAGGAAATCTGGCACTGACAGTATTACCAATGGCCGGTTTATATATTGCTGGTGGTATCGCCGCTAAGAATTTACAGAGATTCAAGCAGGGCTCTTTTCTTGACGCTTTTTCAGCAAAAGGGAAAATGACAGCATTAATGAAAAAAATACCGATTAAAATAATATTACAGCCCAAAGTAGGCTTATTGGGTGCGCGGTTATTAGCACAGAAATTCACTGTATAATAAAAAAATGAGTACAGAAGAAAATAACAAAAATATAGCTGTGGATGTCGAAACCACATACCTGGACAATGAGTCAGATCCAGATAAGGCAAGGTATTTATTTGCCTATACCATCACCATAAAAAATACAGGTAGTAATGCTGCACGATTACTGTCTCGTTACTGGAAAATTACAGGTGGTGATGGCCATGAGCAGGAAGTGGAAGGTGATGGCGTTGTAGGACAACACCCCTATTTGGCGCCTGAACAGGAGTTTACCTATACTAGTGCTGCCATGTTAGATACCCCTGTTGGCATGATGCAAGGTCATTATATGATGGTTGACGATGCCGGCGAACGTTTTGAAGTTGATATACCGGCCTTTACTTTAGCAGCCCCACAAACGTTGCATTAATCAACATGAATCAAGCTGCAGAACAAAAATTATGGTTCTATTTACTACTGATTAGCTTGGTTATATCTGGTATTGACCCAGTTGCAGATCGCCTTACATGGACGCTAGAAACGTTTCCCGTCATGATCGGTCTAATCGTCCTTATCTTTAGTTTCAAACTATTTCCATTAACCATATTAAGTTACCGATTACTGGCCGTGTTTGGGTTTATCCTAATTATTGGTGGTTATTATACTTATGCGGAAAACCCACTCTTTAACTGGATTCAAACGGAGTTAGATCTAGCGCGAAATAACTACGATCGCCTAGGCCATATTATGCAGGGTGTGGTACCTGCAATAGTTGGGCGTGAGTTATTGCTCAGAACATCTCCATTACAGCGAGGTAAATGGTTGTTTGCTATTGTCTGTGCCATAAGTTTAGCGATTAGTGCTTTTTATGAGCTTGTTGAGTGGTGGGTCGCTCTTGTGAATGAACAGGCGGCTGAGTCCTTTCTAGGTACCCAAGGCGATAATTGGGATACACAATGGGATATGTTTCTGGCTTTATCAGGCAGTATTGTTGCTCAATTAGGTTTAGGGCGAGTTCATGACCGGCAATTACAGACATTATTGTTCAAGTTTAATACATCTCCCAATTGAGTTTGGTGCACAGGTTTGTCCATTAATCCAGATTGCATGATCTAGTCGTACAGTATTTAATAAACTGCCACCTAGATTAGCGCCAGTAAGGTTCGCATAGGATAAATCGGCTTCTGTGAGATCCGCATAGCTTAAGTCTGCCTTGTTGAGGTTGGCACCAATCAGGATGGCATTTTGCAATTGACTGTAGCTTAGGTTAGTAAAACGCAAATCAGCGTATGCGATATCAGCACCAATAAGAGTGGTGTTCATCATGTTTGAACCAATCAACTGGCTGTTACGGAGTTGGGCATGTGTTAAATCTTGGTTCTGCAAGTCGATTTGTGGTTTAAGGCAATTACTCCAATTTACATTGGGGGAAGCGGTTTCATTACACTTTGCGAGCGGTATTGGTAACTTTTCAGGATATAAAATAGCGAGCATAAAAGTGATAGATACGGCAAAGAGTGTTGTTATCAGCGGCCAGAACAGTTTTTCTTTGCGCTGGCGGAATTTGTTCATTAGCAGGGTGTGTAATTGACGGCGTCTTATTTCAAGATCTGTTTCATGTTGACGACGATCATTTTGTCTGTGTTGGACTGTGGATGGGAGGTCAGTTGTTTCTAAAAATCGGCGGTCAAAACCATTGCGTTCATCAAGACTCTTTTTAAGCTGTTCCATGGCTTCAGAGCCGAGATGCTGAGTAAATTGTGGTTGGCTAACTAACTGATACCAGTTAACTTGATCAATACTGACTTCATCGTTAGGTTTAAGCCTGCCAAGTAATAAATTATTGCCAATAATTGCAGCGTTAAAAGGCCCTTTAATTGAGCCTTTCTGACGGGTATACCATAATGTGTTTTTATTATTCATTCTATATGTTATCTAAGCGATGATGTTGCTTGTTATACTAGCACTCTGATTGCCAAAAGTGGGTTGTAATTAATGCATATTCAGCAGTTTACGCAGAAAACACTGGGTGTTGCGAAAGATATTCCAAACCAGTTATTGACTGGATTGACTGTCGGGCAGCGGCTAGATGCATTGGTAATGACACCAGCTCAAACTGCCCAAGTAGTTTCACTAAAGGTGACTGACAGTCTGTTGGAAATTAGAAGTCCAGTGCCTTTGCGTCAAGGGCAAACCGTACAACTTGAAGTGGTTCAGGCTGGCGGTAAACAAGTACTTAAATTAATCCCACCAAATCAAAACACATCGACAGTTTCCCGTTCAACAGCGCCAATGTTATTCCAGCCTGGGCAGCAAGTGCTGGTAGAAGTTGTAAAACTTTTAGCTGAAAACCGATTATTGCTCGAATCAAAGATCAAGTTAGATAACAGCTCTAAAGCTGTCGCCACCCAACAATTTGACGTCGATGTTAGCAAATTGGATAAAACAATTAAGCCTGGTGAAAAACTACTGATGGAGATTGTTAGTGTTAAGCCACTGACTATTCAACTAAAATCTGAGCCAAATCAGCGAGAACAGCAATTATTACAACGAATCAGACAGTTACTTCCACAATTGCCGACTACCTTAAAGCTAGATGGGTTGCTCCATGCACTAAAAAATGCACAGTTGTCTGAACCAGTGAGACGTGAAGCGCAGAATTTGCTACAGAATGTAATGGAAAAGAAAGCAGTTAATAATCCTCAGGCATTGAAACAGGCAATACAATTATCTGGTTCATTTACAGAAAAACAATTGCTAACCCAGCCTGAAATTGTTCATCGAGACTTTAAAGCTAATTTGCTTAGGTTGTTGGCGGTTTTGGAGTCTGAACTGACCAGAAATATTAAAACACCTATAGGCCTAAATATCACCAGTCCGCCAGTTATGCCGGAGCTGGCTACTCAACCACACGCGCTGACCTTAGCCCAAATGTTGACCAAGGCTGTTTCAGCGGATAAATCAAGAACATCACCGATGGAGTTATCCGTTCTACAGAATTTGTTGAAAGAAGTTGAAGGCATACATGCCAAGTTACAGCTTAATCAACTCTCGATGTTAGATGAACCTGAAACCACTACGGCAGTTACAAGTTGGTTATTGGATTTACCATTGAAAGATAAAGTGGATGTGGACTTTTTGCAACTTCAGATAGATCGGCATAAGCGACAATCTGAATCTGAACAAGGCGATGTCTGGAGTGTACAGTTAAGATTGGACACCCAAAATCTTGGACCAGTTCAGGCAACAGTAACTATGCATGCCGACGACGTAAAAATAGTATTTCGTGCGGAATGGCAACAAAGTGCCCAGCTATTAGAAGATTACGTGACGTTATTGCACGAAGCTTTATCGAAATTAGGTATTTCAATTGAGCATATTAGTTGTGTTTGTGGGCCGCTTTCAAAACCAACATTAGTAGCGAAACATAATTTGACAAGAACTAACTCATTAGTGGATATATCAGTATGAATCATAATGAGCCTTTGCGTGCTGTTGCTTTGAAATACGATGGTGAAAATGCACCTACCGTTACAGCCTCAGGTGAAGGGAGTATCGCTGAAGAAATTATTAGAATCGCGCGCGAGCATGGCGTGCCATTGCGTGAAGATGCAATGATGGCGGCACTACTGAGTGAATTAGAACTTGGTGAAGAAATACCACCAATACTGTACCGAGTGATCGCTGAGGTGATAGCTTATGCTTATATGGTTTCAGGTAAAGTCCCTGTAATTAAAGATAAAAAGCCAGTTTAAATGGATCATGTTTTTGATTTGGTATAGGAACAGCTTGAGTGTCAAAAATACAACACTTTATAATTAGCATTATAAAAATGTTATTAAGTATTGATTTTTATAAATAAAACAGATATTGTCTTTTCGTATCCAGAAATGGACTATGTAGTGTCGTAATAGTGAGACAATGACTATATTGAGTGAAATAAGTATGGAACATCAAAGCGATGTTTCTCAAACACAGCAGATCGTTCCGGTAGTCGGTTCAGACGTTGACGTGTTGCTTGACTCTAAAATCATCATTGCTGGCACCCGAATCTCTGATGTCGCATTCATGAAAACCATGCTTGAAATAAGTGGCTTTTCTAACATCATGGTTGCGTATGATGGCGATGAAGTAATGCAATGTCTTCGTCAGGGAATTCACGATGATATTTGCGACGTTGATTTACTGGTGATCGACACTAATCTGACTGGCATAACGGTACGTGAACTGCGATTAGTCATGGACCAGTTTGATGAATGGCGACGTATTCCAATCATTTCTCTTACTCAAGAGTCACAATGGGATCATGCTCAAATCCTGACAGACCTAGGTCATGGTGTGACCAGTCTGTTTTACCATCCTATGACTGCAGAATCTTTTCCTCCAGCTGTGATGACTGCACTGGCGGTTAAAAAAGAGCGTGATGTTGTCACTCAGAAACAAATTCAACTTGAGGATGAACTGGCTAATCTGAAAGTGATGGAAGCTCGATTACAGTTTTCAGTGGGACATGATGATTTAACGGGATTATCAAATCGTCGTCGTTTAGAGCAGGCACTTGATTTAACCCTGACCAATGTACGTAATTTTAATCTAATTAGTGCTTTATTTTATGTCGATTTAGACAGGTTTAAAGTACTGAATGATGCCGAAGGCCATGAAGTGGGTGATACGCTATTAGTGCAAATTTCCAATGCACTACGCGGTTATTTCTCAGTCAAAGATACCCTGGTACGCATAGGCTCTGATGAGTTTGCCATTCTGGTTGATACGACTGAACGCGATAGGGTGATGGCAACTGCCGAAGGATTGCGTGCCCTGTTCGATGGTTATATTTTTGAGCATCATGAGCATCAATACCACTTGTCAGTGAGTATCGGCATCAAACTCATTACTGCTGAAGATACTTTAACGTCTGGCGATGTATTGTCTCAGGCAAATCAGGCTTGCTATACCGCAAAGAAAAGAGGACGTAACCGTGTCCATTTATACAGCCCCCATGACAGGGAAATGTATAACTTACGTCACAATGTTCAGTGGGCACCGCGTATTCGAGCAGCATTAAAACAGGAGTTATTTGTACTAGAGTTTCAGCCTATTTATTCGTTTGAGACGGGTGACGTGAGTCATTATGAATGCCTGATTCGCATGCGAGGTGAGAATAATATCCTGTATTACCCTAACGATTTTATTCCTGTTGCAGAAACCATGGGGTTGATACATCAGATTGATTTGTGGGTGGTTAATCATGCCTTCGACTTAATGCGCACACTTCCGGATGATATTTCAATCGCCATCAATTTATCGGGCAATATTTTTCTTGATCGTGAACTTTATCCTTTAGTTGAGAAAAAGCTGTCTCAGACGGGTATAAACCCAGCACGAATTGTATTTGAAATTACTGAAACATCTGCCATTTCTAATTTTGAACAGACTAAAGAAATGGTTGTCCAGTTACGTTCACTGGGATGTAGTTTTGCTTTGGATGATTTTGGGGCTGGTTTTAACTCATACAGTTATCTAAAACATTTTCCCGTCGATATTTTGAAAATTGATGGTGCGTTTATCACAGACTTAGATAACGATGCAGTTGATCAGTTACTGGTTAAATCGATGATTGATATCGCTCACGGTTTAGGTAAAAAAACGGTAGCGGAGTTTGTTGAACGTCAAAGTACTATGGATTTATTAAAGGAATATGGTGTGGATTATATTCAGGGATACTTAGTCGGTAAACCTCAGTCATTGTTGCCTTCTTCCTAGTGTAGCTCCTGATTTGATGTGCGGTCTTTACCGCCATGAAGTCGGCTGATCAAATGTGCTTCTTCATCACTTAAGTTGCAGTTATCAATCAGTTGATTAATATCAACACCCTTACGAGCCAATCTAATGGCATGATCATAACTATGCTGTGAAGGGATATCCAAACTAATGGTGTTCTGGTATTCCTTTAGCTTATTGAGTGTCTGTTCAAAATGGATGATACGCTCATCTGTTCCTACTGCGCCGGCACATAAAGCGGATAATTGATTTTGTAAAGAAGCAATTTTTTCTGTTTGTAGCCGACTGAGTTTGTATAGTCGGTAACAGGTACCTGAAATAATTACCGCAGTCAGTAAGCTGCCGATAGCTAAAAATAATGTCGTCATGATTTTGACTCCTTAATGTTCTGGTTTATTTTAGACATACTCATCAAATAAACCGTGATGTTGTCGCTCTGTTTTGTCTTCATCTTTTGGCTGCTGTCCATCTTTCTCAGATTGCTCCTGTTTTTTTGGAGCATGGCGTCGTCTATCATCAGGTGGTGGATTCACCGGCAGTGATGGTATTATTGGATGAGTAGGGTTTATTTCTTCAGCCATTCAATTTGTTAGAAACTGCTAAACTCATCAGTTTCATCTTCATCTACGAATTTATCTACATCAATTAAAATTAATAAGCTATTTTCACGGTTAGCAACCCCTAGAATAAATCGTGAAGTATCTTCATTCTTAACAGTGGGGGAAGTCTCAATTTCAGACTGATTCAAATAAACAACCTCGGCCACACTGTCTACCAATAGCCCAATTGCATTGCCGTTGACCTCAACGATAATAATGCGACTCATTTCATCAGGTTCTTTGGGTGATAAGCCAAAGCTACGTCGCATGTCAATAACGGTGACCACGCTACCGCGCAGATTAATGATACCTAGTACATTATGAGGCGCACCTGGAACGGGTGTTATTTCAGTTATCCGTAATACTTCCTGTACTTGCATAACATTAATTCCATACACCTCGTCTTCCAGATAATAAGTCACCCACTGAAGTATAGGATCGTTATCATTTTCTACCTTTTCTTGTTGACTCATCTTTTTGTCCTTAGCATCATTCTTCACAGTGTGATTATAAAATTAGTTTTTCAAAATAGTGACACATTGTGTGTTGGTATAGATATAAGCACGGTTCATGCCATAGTCAATCTACAATAGTTAAATATAGATAATGTCTAATTGCTGGGGTGATTTTGTGATAATTATGAATACTACACCTATAGGCGATCATGATGCCAACCTTCAGGATACGAAATTAAGTTATCGATATGTAAAAATCAAACTTGATGTAATGACGAATAGTGGCGTTTATTGAGGTGGGAAGTCAGGTTGCTGAATAGAGCCCTGTGTAGGAGAGGAAGAATCATTCCTAGGGATGTCGGATACTGTCGTGTCAGGTAAAAAATCGGTCGCTTGCATTGATGTGGGTTCCGATTCTACAGGAGCTTGACCATCGAAGATGTCGAGGGTACGTCGACTGTCTTTACCGCCTAGGATAACCAGTACGACTCGACGATTTTTCTGGCGTCCTTCTTCAGTGTCATTGTCAGCAACAGGTTTGTATTCACCATAACCAATCGCTGACATACGGTTTGGTACGACACCATAACGATCGAGTAGGTGAACCACACTAGCAGCACGTGCAGCAGAGAGTTCCCAGTTTGATGGAAATCGTGGCGTATTGATTGGATCATTATCCGTGAAGCCTTCTACTTGAATAGGGTTTGCTGAACCACCAACAATCTCAGCTACCTTACCAATGACAGGAATAGCACTATTTTCTAATCGTGCTTCACCGCTTCCAAAAAGTACCTTTGATTTTATTTCTATTTCTAGCCAGTCATCCCCTTGCTTGATAATGATGTCTTCATTTTCAATTTGGGAAAATAAAGCAGCATTAAGCTTTTTAGACAGTTCGTTAATTGACTGAATGGTCTCTTCAGAAACAGGGGGTGGGGGAGCTGTAGGAAGTTCAATAACATTAAGTGGTTTGGGTGTGGAACCAGGATCTGGTGACTTTTCACCAGTACCGCGTGCAATTTCACCAACCTGAATGGGATCATTACTGAATGTGCGTTCTGTAAAAACGGCCTCTAAGGTGTCGGACAGCACACGATATTTACCTTCATTGACAGAAGATATCGCATACATAACAACAAAAAATGCAAATAGCAGAGTGATGAAGTCAGCATAGGATACCAACCATCGTTCATGATTGACGTGTTCTTCTGGTTTTTTTCTACGCGCCATAACGGGAAGTGTTTAGCTAAGATAAGCTTGCAGTCGACTTTCTATATGTCGAGGGTTATCGCCATCAGCGACACTGATAAGCCCAGCAATCAGCATTAGCTGTATGCTACTTCGTTTTTCTATCACTGATTTAAGTTTGGCGGCGACAGGCAGGAATAGCAGATTAGCTAACGCAACACCATAAATAGTGGCAACAAAAGCTACGGCAATCCCAGACCCAAGTGATGCTGGATCAGCCAGATTTCCCATAACATGAATTAATCCCATTACAGCACCGATAATTCCGATGGTAGGTGAATAGCCCCCCATTGCTTCATAGACTTTGGATGCTGCTATATCATGGGCTTCTAATAGATCGAGATCAGTTTCTAAAATTTCGCGAATAATTTCAGGTTCCGAACCGTCAGCAATAAGTTGCAATCCTTTTTGAGTGAATAAATCAGTCTCTTCTTCGGCCATGGCTTCAAGTTTCAGTAATCCTTCACGTCTAGCTACTTGACTCCATTCTAATATTTTGTCGAGTGTTTGTTGTGCGGATAATTTAGGTGGAAAAATGACCCAGACAACTATTCTAAGGGATCGCAAAAAAGTTTTGAGTGGTGTTTGAAGCATCACTGCACCGACGGTTCCACCAGCTACAATCAGAAAAGCTACAGAGTTGAGTATGCTATCAAGGTGACCGCCTTCAAGGTGTTGGCCTCCGATAATGGCACCAAAACCAAGTAACAAGCCTAGAATACTAAGGATATCCATATTTTAATTTAATTCCGCCAACTGTTTGCCAATGTCTGCCAGACTTAGAATTCTATCAGCTAATTGTGCTTTAGCAATAGCCATCGGCATCCCATAAATTGTACTGCTTTTCTCATCTTGTGCCCAAATTGTAGCCCCAGACTGCTTTAATACTCTACAACCTTCCCGGCCATCAGCACCCATTCCAGTTAAGATAATGGCGAGTGTTTCAGCTGAGCAGAACTGTGAAATTGAATTCAGAGTGATGTCAATACAGGGGCGATAAGTTTGATCTGGTTCACCGGTTTGAATAGAGATGTGCGGATGACTTTTACTCCCTTTTAGCAGCATTTGTGCTCCACCAGGAGCAAGGTATGCCGTACCAGCTTCTATGCGGTCACCATCTTGGGCTTGCTTAACTTTAATAGCGCACTGTGCATTAAGTCGTTCTGCAAATGAAGGGGTAAACGATGCAGGCATGTGCTGAATGAGTAAAATCGGGTGAGGGAAACTCGCAGGTAATTGGGATAACACTTTTTGTAATGCGACTGGACCGCCAGTAGAGGTGCCTATTGCAATCAGTTTGATAGCTTTGTTGTCTGCGCTACGGCTTGTTGTTATAACATTTGTTGGTGTGGTATTTACTAACTGGGCAGTGTTTGAACCATGGAAAGATGTTGCCAGATGAATAAGACGCTGACATATTTTTTTCTGTGCAATATGTTGATCGCCTGAAATATCTTTAAAACGTTTTGGCATATAATCAACAGCGCCGGCATCAAGTGCATCAAGTGTCGATTTGGCTCCTTCAGTTGACCAGGTAGATAACATCAAGATGGGTGTAGGTTGTTTGGCCATGATACGACGGACAGCAGTAATACCGTCCATAACCGGCATTTCGATATCCATGGTAATAACGTCAGGTTTTAGTAGTGCAGCTTGCTCTATGGCCTGTTGGCCATTTTCAGCGGTCCCAACTACTTGTAATTTGGGATCAGAAGAAATTATTTCGGAAAGTCGTCTACGAAAAAAACCCGAGTCGTCAACAATAAGTACACGTACAGCCACTTTTCTCCTTAGTACCCTCGACGGGCGTAGGTATCCATTAGTTCTGGAAAGTCTAGTATTAACGCGATGCGTCCATCACCAGTAATTGTAGCACCTGCCAGACCTTTTGTACCTTGTAACATGGAACCTAAGGGCTTAATCACGACTTCTTCCTGACCAATTAACTGGTCAACGACAAAACCGATGCGTTGTGTACCGACATTGACGATAACAACATGCTCAAATTCAGGTCTTTCTGTTTCATTGAAACTGCTCGCTAACCACTTTCTTAAATAGAATAATGGTAAGGCTTTATTGCGAACGATGATCGTTTGTTGACCATCGATAATATTAGTATTTGTGAGATCGAGATGAAATATCTCATTAACACTAACTAAAGGGAATGCAAAAGTTTGGTCGCCTAGCATGACCATTAAGGTGGGCATGATGGCCAATGTTAAGGGAACCTTAATTGATAAAATGGTGCCTTTACCAACTTCAGATTGAATATCAATAACGCCATTCAGTTTTGAAATGCTGGTTTTTACAACGTCCATTCCTACGCCACGACCAGAAATATCGGAGATTTCCTGCTTCATTGAGAAACCAGGTGCAAAAATGAGTGCATAACATTCTGATTCGGTCAGGCGCGAAGCGGATTCTTCATCCATCATGCCTTTTTCAACTGCTTTTTGACGCAATACATTCGCGTCCATGCCTGCGCCATCGTCAGAAATGGTTAACAGAATATGGTCACCTTCTTGTGCTGCACCCAAAACGATTTGTCCTGTACGTGGTTTTCCCGCTTTTTCGCGAACATCAGGCATTTCAATCCCATGATCGACTGCATTTCGAACTAAATGCACCAATGGATCTGCAAGCGCTTCAACTAGATTTTTATCTAAATCGGTTTCTTCGCCACGCAGTTCAAGGTTAATGTCTTTTTTCAGGCTACGGGCCAAGTCACGGACAACTCTGGGGAAGCGACCAAATACCTTTTTAATCGGTTGCATACGTGTTTTCATGACTGCAGTTTGCAAGTCTGATGTTACAACAGCCAAGTTGTTGACTGCTTTAGCCATCTCTTCATCTTCAATGGCGGTTTCAAGTGTACTAATTCGGTTACGAACTAATACTAATTCGCCGACCATATTCATGATTTCATCTAAACGACTAGTATCAACGCGGACACTTGTTTCCGCTTGTTTGGCGGCAGCGGCAGGTTTTGCCGCTGGTTCAACTTTAGCTGCTGCTATCGGTGGGGCGGTTGACGCAGCAACCACAGCAGGCTCAGGTTCTTTCTTAACTTCGCTCTCTTTTGGTTCTGGCTCAGCGAAAGTCTTAGATTCAGTTTCTACTGCAGTAGCCGGTTCTTTTGGTGTTGTAGAACTGGCTTTCTTTTTACCCTGTAATTCATCCAGCAATGCTTCAAATTCTTCTTCAGTAATGTCATCATTATCAGGTGCTGCCACAGCTGCTGGTTCTTCTTTAGACGTGACATCTGCGCTACTTCCAGGGGCTTTGTCACCATGAAGCTGATCTAATAAGGCTTCAAATTCATCATCGGTAATATCATCATTGTCAGCAGCTTCGGACACAGCTTCGACGACAGGTTGTGGTTCGGGCTCTGGTTCTGGAGCAGGAGTGGGCGGGGCAGACGGAGCAGCACCGGGTGTAAGATAACTTTTGAGATGATTTAATATTGCTGGGTCAGCTGGACTGGGATATTCACCAGATTTGGTTTCTTCAAACATGCTGTTGAGAATGTCGAGTACTTTAAGAAAAGTATCCATCATTTCAGCATCGACGGTACGTTCACCTTGACGCAAAATGTTAAAGACGTCTTCTCCCTCGTGACACAGAGCAACCATAGATTCCAGACTTAAAAACCCTGCGCCACCTTTAATGGTATGAAATCCTCGGAAAATGGCATTGAGTAAGTCGCTGTCTTTTGGATTAGTTTCCAATTCAACCAGCTGCTCATTCAGCCCTTCCATAATTTCATCAGCTTCTACCAAAAAATCCTGTAGAATTTCGTCATCAGTGTCTAGCGCCATCTTTTATATCCTTTTAGAAGCCAAGACTTGATAGCAAATCGTCGACCTCATCTTGATCATTGACAACATTAGGGTTGTTTTTAGCACCTATTTGAGGCCCTTCGGCCTTAATTGGATCCACCGGCTTGTTGTCTTTTTGTTTATGTTCATTTGGATGGCCAGATACTTTAATCAGCCGTACCAAATTATCTTCTACCTCTTCAACCAAGTTTATTACTTGACGAATAACCTGTCCGGTTAGATCCTGAAATCCTTGTGCCATCATCATTTCAGACAGGTTGGCATGGATCTGTTCCGAGTGTTGCTTCACTGTGGGCAAATAAGATTCTATTTCTTTGCTTAGAGCTCGAAACTCATCTGCGTTCATTTCTCTCATGCGAAAACGGTGCCAACTTTCATCAATTTTTATTGCAGTTTGTTTGAGATCGGATGCCAGAGGAAGAGTTTGGTCGATAAAGCCGAGCGTTTTGTGAGCAGCTTCTTCAGTAGTCTCAATGACATAATTGAGCCGCTCACGAGTATTAGGGATATCGTTTGTTAAATCAGCCAGACGGGAATCCATATTAAAATTGCTAAGGGATTCATGTAATTCTCGGGTTAGTGTTCCAACTTGGTGAAAGAGAGCGCTTTCCTGAGCTTGAGTCAGGATGGTCAGTTGTTTTTGTGCCTGTTCTTCATCGCCTGCTTCCAGTGCTGAAACCAGTGCGGTGGCTGCTTCAAGTTGTACTTTTTTTTGAATTGAATCCATATTTAATATAACCCTTTAACCTTGTTCGTCAATGCGTTCAAAGATTTTATCGATTTTTTCTTTCAACGTGATAGCCGTAAATGGCTTGACGACATAACCGTTGACGCCTGCTTGAGCCGCTTCGATAATTTGTTCGCGTTTGGTTTCTGCTGTCACCATCAAAACAGGTAATGACGATAATTTTTCATCGGCACGGACTGTCTTTAGTAAATCAATACCTTGCATGCCTGGCATATTCCAGTCAGTGACCAAAAAATCAATCCCACCAGCCTTTAAAATAGGAAGCGCAGTGAGTCCGTCATCGGCTTCCACGGTATTATTAAATCCCAAATCACGTAATAGATTCTTTATAATCCGTCGCATTGTGGAAAAATCGTCCACAATCAGGATCTTCATGTTCTTGTCCAAAGCATACCTCCAATTAGTTAGTTTAACCAGTCATTTAGTTTAGACCGAAGTCGAATAATAGTTTGGCTGTGAATCTGACTGACCCGTGATTCACTGACATTGAGTACTTCGCCAATTTCTTTCAAATTTAACTCTTCATTATAATAGAGTCCCATCATTAAACGTTCACGTTCGGGCAGTGTGTTTATAGCATTAGCCAGTGCTTCCTGAAACCCAGATGTCTGAGTATCTTTATCAGGATCAGATTCGTGATTGCTAATGGGTTGGGCATTGACCTCATCACTGTCACTAAATTCGTCAAGACTGAATACTTGATGACCAGCGGAGTCATGTAGCTGATGATGATATTCTTCTATGCTGATGCCTAAGGCTTCGGCAACTTCACTGTCTTGTGCATTTCGACCTTTCTGTTGCTCAATTTCTTGCATGATTTCTGCAATTTCACGTGCTTTTCTGTGAACTGAACGCGGCGCCCAGTCATTTCGTCGAATTTCATCTAGCATGGATCCACGAATACGAATTCCTGCATAGGTTTCAAAACTAGCGCCTTGTTCAGCATTATAGTGTTGAGCCGCATCTAATAGACCTATCATGCCTGCTTGTATTAGATCGTCTACATCCACAGTATGGGGTAGGCGAGCAATTAAATGGTAAGCAATACGTTTGACTAAAGTCGCATGCTGCTCAACCAGCTCGGCCATTGACGAGTAGTTTGATGCACTTGTTTTCGAATACATCGATACCCCATTCATGTCAGGCTATTTCCAGACTGGCTTGTATGAGTCGTTCGACAAAAAATTCCATATGCCCCCGAGGTTGATTGATAACGGGCCAATGAGCTATTTTCTTGCTTAAATGAGTAAATGCAGTGGCAGATTTACTGTGAGGTAAATAATCAACAACAGCTCGTTGTTTTTTCACTGCACGTCGTAAATCGTCATCAAACGGTACAATTCCCATAAAATCCAGATTTACATCAAGAAAACGTTCGCAGACCATTGATATTTTGTTAAATAGTTCGCGACCTTCCTGAATATTTCTGGCCATGTTGGCGATGATGTGAAAATGATCGACGTTATGTTCTCGACTGAGTAATTTTATAAGCGCATAGGCATCGGTAATAGATGCCGGTTCATCACATACCACAACGATGACTTCCTGAGCTGCCCGAGTAAAACTGACCACACTGTCTGCAATGCCAGCAGCGCTATCTATCAATAGGATGTCGATATGTTGATCCATCTCACTAAAAGCCTGGATCATTCCTGCATGTTGTGCTGGACTGAGCTCAGCCATTTTTTGGATACCGGAAGCTGCTGGAATAACTTTTAAACCAGCAGGACCTTCAACAATAATTTCTTCGAGTGTTTTAGTGCCATCGATGACATGTAACAGGTTATATTGAGGATGTAAGCCCAGCATGACATCTATATTAGCCAGACCTAGATCAGCATCAAGCAATAATACTTGCTTACCTTGAGATGCCAGAGCAACACCAAGGTTGACCGTTATATTCGTTTTGCCAACGCCACCTTTACCGCTGGCAACAGCAATTACTTTGACAGGCCTGGGTGGGCTTGTCATTTTCCTTAAACCATTGGCCTGATCATTTGTTGCTTCAGCCATATGCGGCAAAACCTCCATAGCTGGATACAGTTTGTGGATCCAGTTGTTCTTCGTTTATCAATTCACTTGCCTGTTTGACCAGTGTATTTGGTCGAGCCAGACTAAGGTCTTCCGGCACCTGTTGACCATTGCATACATAGGCTAATGGCAATCTATGGCGAATCAAAGCTGAAAGCGCGCCACCGAGACTATTAGTTTCATCTGTTTTAGTCAAAATACATCCACTCAATTCAAGATGTGAGAAAGCGTTAATAGTATCATTGAGTATACTTGTTTGTGTGGTTGCAGATAAAGTCAGGTAATTTTTAATGGTTGGAGATTGATGCTTTAACAGTGCAAACTTTTCGGTGAGTTGCATGTCTCGTTGAT
The DNA here is from genome assembly GCA_029882915.1 of Gammaproteobacteria bacterium. GTDB lineage: Bacteria > Pseudomonadota > Gammaproteobacteria > Nitrosococcales > Methylophagaceae. The sequence goes on from JAOUJZ010000025.1 coordinate 21,000, forward strand.
TCATTCCGGCAGTATCAATCAGTATAAAGCGTCGATCAAGTAGATCATTTAGCGCATCACCAAGTTCTTGATGTGTTTTAGCCACCCTAACAGGAACACCTAGAATTCTTGCATAGGTACGCAGTTGTTCCTGACCACCAATGCGATAACAATCAGTAGTAATTAAAGCCACATTTTTTGCACCATGTTTTAGAGCGCAACGAGCTGCAATCTTGGCCACAGTAGTAGTTTTTCCTACGCCAGTTGGGCCAACAAGTGCGTAGATGCCGCCAGTATTGATAATGTCATCTTCCTGAATATCAATTTGACTTGCTAAAGCCCCCAATGAGTGTCGCCAGGCAGTCTCAATATCCTTGATGTCACTTGTTTCTGAGGCAATTCTTTTCGCCAGATCAACTTGCACACCCATTTGCAGATGACGTTGCAATAATTGCATTTGAGTCGGACTACTCTGTTTCATGTCTTTCCATGCAAGATCAGACAGTTGGGTTTGTAGCATGTCCTTCAAGCCTGAAATTTCCTTACGCATTTGTACCAAGGTCGGTTCTTGAGACCAAATGTTCTGAGTGGTCTGTGGCTGCTGTGTGACAGGGCGGTTAGATCCCATGCCAGGGTTTATTTCAACGGTTGGTGATGCTGCTGGAGCATTAAGTGTTTGTTGAGAAGACCGTTTGAATTCTGTTTCGTCATAGTCGGTAGCGGCGACTATTTCGACACCACCATCAACACGAGTATTAGACAGAATAACAGCATCAGGACCAAGTACATCGCGTACTTCTTTAATGGCCTGACGAACATCAGCAGCTTGGAAGCGTTTAATTTTCATAGTGATAACCTCTAGTGCTAACGGCCAACGTTAGCAACAATCCTAATTTGTTTATCATCCGGTATTTCGTTATATGACAGAACGTTTAGACCGGGTATTGAGTGACGAATAAAACGTGATATCCACGAACGGATTCCAGCTTGGACAACTAGAATGGATGATTCTCCAGCCATTTCCTGGCGTTGTGCTATATCAGTTAAATTTTTATGCATATTTTCGGCAAGTCCTGGCTCTAAACTGGCGCCACCTTCTCCTGTGGCTTGCAGTGTTTGAAGCAATATCTGTTCCAGTTCTGGATCAAGAGTAATTATAGGCAGATCTGCTTTAATTCCATTGACATGCTGGATAATCGAATGACTTAATGCCATGCGAGTTGAGGCCGTCATTGCCTCTGGATCAGGGTTGCGAATGGCTTGTTCTGATATGGACTCAACGATAGTACGAATATCTCGAATGGGTATATTCTCTTCCAATAAGTTCTGCAATACTTTCTGCACACCACCCAGAGGAATAGTATCAGGCACGAGACCTTCGACTAATTTTGGTGCTGTTTTGGACAAATTATCCAGTAGTTGTTGCACCTCTTCTCGGCCTAATAGCTCATGTGCGTGATCCTGTAATATTTTGCTCAAGTGTGTGGCGATAACTGTATCTACATCAACTACAGTGTAACCCTGTGCCTGAGCATATTCTCGTTGGGTAGGTTCTATCCATACTGCTTCCAGACCAAATGCAGGATCATGACCCTTAATACCATCCAGTTCGCCAAAAACTTGACCTGGGTTGATAGCCATCATTCTGTCAGGATGTATTTCTGCTTCACCGAATGTGACACCAAACAAAGTGATTTGATAAGCGGTTGGAGCCAGATCTAAATTGTCTCGAATGTGTACTGGCGGGATTAAAAAGCCCAGTTCCTGAGAGATTTTTTTACGAATCCCTTTAATTCTGTTCATTAATTGACCACCTTGGTTTTTATCAACCAGTGGAATCAACCGATAGCCGATTTCAAGGCCAATAGGATCAACTGGACTCAGGTCATCCCAGCTAAGCTCACGTTGTTCACTTGGGATTTCAGTTTCTGGGCTGATAGCAACAGTTTCTGCAATTTCGGCGGCTTTTTGACGTTGGCTTATTAACCAGGCACTTCCGCCGCCTGCACCCGCTAAAATAAGGAAAGGCAGATTAGGCATTCCTGGTATCAAACCCATACCACCAATAATGCCAGAGGTGACAGCCAGTGTTTTAGGATCTTTAAGCAATTGACTGACAATTTGTTCGCCCATATCTTGTTCTTTCGTTGAACGAGAAACTAGCAAACCAGCAGCAGCAGCAAGTAACAATGAAGGGATTTGTGCGACCAGTCCGTCACCGATAGTGAGTAAGGTATAGTTGTGGGCAGCATCAGCAAAGGTTAAATCGTGTTCGACGACACCAATAACAAGGCCACCAATAATATTGACAAACAGGATTAGAATACCGGCAACAGCATCACCACGGACAAATTTACTTGCACCATCCATAGAACCATAAAAATCAGATTCTTGCATAATTTCAGAACGGCGTGTTCGAGCTTCATCCTGGTCGATAAGACCTGCATTGAGATCGGCATCAATAGCCATTTGTTTGCCAGGCATTGAATCCAAGGTAAAACGTGCGCCGACTTCAGCGATCCGCGTTGCCCCTTTGGTAACTACGACAAAATTGATAATGACAAGAATGGCAAATACGACAAAACCAACGGTGTAATTACCACCAATAACAAATTCACCGAAGGCTTCGATAACATTACCGGCTGCAGCAGTACCTGTATGCCCTTCCAATAATATGATACGTGTTGAGGCGACATTTAACGCCAGACGAAGTAAGGTTGCAATGAGTAGAATGCTAGGAAAAGCAGCAAAGTGGAGTGGTTTAAGTACATAAATACTCGCTAGCATAATGGTGAGTGAAAGCGCGATATTAAATGTGAATAACATATCAAGCATGAATGCGGGTAGCGGAAGCACCACCATTGCCAACAATGCCACCAGAACCATAGGGGCTGCTATGTTTCCATTTATCAACGATTTCAGGCGAGTGATAAGTTCGTTACTTTCCATTTAGTTTTAATCTCTTTTTAATTCATCTGGTATTGGCAAGTCCTCCGTGTTGAGATGTGGCTTATTACCGCCACGGTTGTTATAGCGACGCAACTGGAAGACAAACGCTAATACTTGCGCTACTGCAATATATAGACCAGATGGAATTTCCTGCCCCAATTCTGTGCTGTAATAAATGGCACGAGTGAGTGGTGGCGCCGATAAAATAGGTACCTGATGGGCATCACCAATCTGACGAATATGTTGTGCAATTAGATCTGTACCTTTGGCAACAACCATCGGAGCACCACTTCCAGCCTGGTCATAACGTATGGCGACCGCATAGTGTGTCGGGTTGGTGATAATGACGT
>JAOUJZ010000053.1 GCA_029882915.1 Gammaproteobacteria bacterium
AAGCCAGTAGCAAGTGGCCTGCTCCACTGAATAGCTTGCCTTCCTGGTTACGTCGTTTTGATAGTGTACAAAAACAAATCAAAAATATGGTTCAAGCTCAGCAATAACGGCATTTGCTCTGGTATTTGAGCTGGCAAAGACAGCGCGGTAAACGTCTTGTCCAGCGACTTTGGCCTTTGAAAGTATTCTCTGGTTGACCAGATCTGTTAAGTCGACGGAGCTAGCTGGGCGAAAACAGACTATACCGGTTTCGGATTGATGAACATGCCAATCTGTATGTTTTTGTAACTGTTTAGCGAGACTATTAGCTTGTTGCAACCGTTGTTGAACCTGTTCACGTAGATCATCGATGCCCGAATGCATCAAGGTAAGCCATAAAGGTAAAAAGAACTCACCGCCACGAGAACCATGAAAATTAAGTAAAGGGGGCCGTTCAAGGTAACTAGTATCGGCTGACAGCATAGGGCTTAAAGGATGTTGATACAATAATATGCTGGCTGGTTTGGGCTGTTGCCAACCTTTATGAGGGTCAAAGCAAATTGAATCGGCATGTGAGGCTGTATCAAACAGAGTTTTGTATCCGGGTAATATAGATAGCGCACCTCCCCATGCGGCATCAATGTGACACCAGCTTTCAAACTGTTGAGAAATTCTAATGCAGTCTGCTAACGGGTCAATGGCACCTGCGGCTGGTGTGCCGATGGTAGCAACAATGGCCAACGGTCGCTGTACAGTACAGGCTTGTTGTAGAGCATCGGGTAATAACTGGTCATAGTCATTAGTGGCGATAGTTTCTAATTTCAGATCGAGGATCTGGCATGCTTTTGCAATGGAATAATGTGCTGCTGAAGATGTGTAGACGACTCGTGAGGCATCTTTACTGTGTTGCTTAGCCTGCCAGAGCGCTTCCATATTGGCGTAGCTGCTACCTGCAATAAAATGACCATGTTGTTGTTGGAATAGCTGGCATAACCAGCCAATCATTTGCTGTTCTATTTTGGCGAGCGCGGGGTATAGTTGTGGTGACAATAAATTACCATTGTGTATGCCAGCCAAAAGTTGTCCTAGAAGGCTGCTGGCAGAAATACAGGGAGTCATATGTGCCGCCCAGTTGTCTGCGCGGTGGAGATCACCTTCATTAATCAGTGCACCTAATGTTGATTGTAGTCGAGTATTATCGCAGGGGTGATCACTAATGTCAGGAAAGGACAATGGATGGTCTTCCATCGTTGATAACTGGTCGATTTGACGTTGGAGTTCAACTAATAGATTCGCTTTATCATCCCTCATTTTAAATGCTGTGCCATTGTGTTATCGGCAAGTCGTTCAGAGAGTGTCTGGTAATCCTGTGTTGAGACAACTTGGCTAGGGACAGGTATTTTCATAAACAGTTTTTGAAACTCATTATCAATGATGCCCAGCTTACTGAGTTCAGAAATAGAAGAATGGAGATATGTTTGGCAGTGCTTAACGATGATAAGTTGATCTGCAGAAAGTTGATTCGCTAACCATAATGCCAAACTGTCAGATGTCACATCCCAGCTATGGCTAAGTAAGGGTTGAGTTAACAGTTGCCTGTCTGGCAACCATACAGATAGCTGATTCGGCACACTTGTCTTATCAACAGGAAAGTAAAATGGCTGGCATTCTGGTTTTATACCTGTGATTAAAGTACCAAATTGGGCCATTGCCAGAATAGCCATATGGTGGGCGTGATGATCAGAAAAATGGTGAAGATCCTGGGCAGCACGAACTTGATCTGAGAAGGGGCCACCGCCAGGCACAACAACGATAGGTTGCTGCTTGGAAAGTTTGCTTAATGTAGCTAACCATAATTTGAGCTCAGGTTTCTGGTAGAGACTTCCCCCCAATTTAACGACAATCATAATCAACGCAATTGTTTGATGAGTTTAAACATGGATGCCGCTTTATCATGAACTTCCTGAAATTCATCATTGACATTGGAATCTGCCACGATTCCACCGCCAGCCCAGAAACGAAGACGATCATCACTATGTACGAGTGTGCGGATGAGTATATTGCTGTCCATATTACCGTCAAAACCAATGTAAGCCACGCTGCCACAATAAGCACCACGGCGATCAGGTTCGAGTTCTTCAATGATTTCCATCGCTCTAAGTTTGGGAGCACCGGTGATTGAACCACCAGGGAAACAGGCACGAAGTAGGGAGACGGAATCTTGGCCATCTAATAGATGGCCAGTGATAGTACTCACTAAGTGATGCACGGTTGCAAAGGATTCTAAAGCAAATAGTGTGGGGACTTTGATAGAACCAGAGATACAGACTTTGCCTAGATCATTGCGTAATAAATCGACAATCATTAAATTTTCTGCACGATCTTTAGTGCTGTTCAATAATTCATCGGCAAGCACCTGATCCTGTTCTGGAAGGGAAGGTTCACGGCGACGAGTACCTTTGATAGGTTTGGTTTCGACTTGCTTATTTTTGACCTGTAGTAGTCGCTCGGGTGATGAACTTAACAGAGTCACGGTCGGAGTGACAAAAAAAACTGAAAAGGGTGCCGCATTATGTTGTCGAAGTAATTTATATGCAATCCATGGGTCACCATGAGCATTAATTTCAAAACGCTTAGCTAAATTGACCTGATAACAATCGCCTTCACGAATGTAATGCTGAATTTTATCAAATGCGTCCTGATATTGCTGACGATTAAGATTGCAATGCAGGTCACCAGTGACAGTGAACTGTGATGAAGGTTCTGGAGTGTTCTGATTAAATCGATCTATTAATTGTGCCCATTGTTGATGAGTTTTCTCATTCAGTCCAAAACTACATAACCAACATTGTTGTTGCTGATGATCGGTAATGATGGCCCAGTCATAAATACCGACGGCCATATCAGGAATTTGTTCATTGTTGCAGGCAATGTTTTGCAGAGATTCAATCTTTCGACCTAAATCATAGCCAAAATAACCAATTGCTCCACCACAAAAAGGCAAGCTGGATGTCTCCTGTTGAGGGTATTTTTGTAATTGTTGCTGCAACAAGAAAAAGGGATCTGTTTGGGACAGGGTTTCATTTCCTGAACGGTCCTGAATGAGTGTGCCATCATCAGTGCTGGTCAACGTGACCAGAGGATCAGCAGCCAAAATATCATAACGATCATTTTGTGTATTGCGTTGAGAGCTATCTAGAAATACCGGCCATGGTAAATCGCGAAGTAGTTCAAAGTAGTGACTACTGTCAGGCTGATAGGGAAGTTCCACACTAAGGGAGGGAAGCGCGTTAGACATGATAATATTTTACGTTATCTGATGCCGTGCTAGAAGCGCTACCGCGACAGCAGGAGCATGATCGGCTGCTGAGTCAAGTGCTGGCGTAGTTAGAGAGCTAAAATCAATATAATCACGACCCAAGTGAACGGCACACTTCTGAACAATAAAGCGCCCGATACCCGCGCCAATGATGGGTGCATTGGGCGGCAATTGTGGGTGCGCGGACAATACTTGTAGACAGGCCTTAATTATCTCGTGGACTTGCTGCTCGGCAAACCATTGCGCTAACTGAGACCATTGAACTGAAGCCGGTTCCAGTGCATCTGTGCCTAATAGCCTTGCAAGACGACGGGCACAATCTGTTTTAGACCAGGATTGACCATCAGCGCTGGCATCCTGAATATCATTGACACGAAGTTGGCCTAATAAACTCCAGCAATCACCCGAGGTGGCAAAAACTTCGGCAGCGAGACTAACTAGTTCACCATTAAATGGAGCCATATTGGTGAGTGCGAACAGTGGGGTTCTAATTGCACCGGTATACAGTAATTCACGACTGGCCAAGCGTTGCTGATCTGTATAACCTCTCGGTACAGCGCTTCCCTGAACAACAGCAATAATGTCGCAGGTGGTACTGCCAATATCAACGAACAAACCATTATTTATTTTATTAGCAACGAAGTTAGCACTTGCTTTCCAGTTACATGATGCTACATATTGCCATTGTTGTTTGGCAGTATCTGGTTTTAACCAACCTTCCTTGCCAGCATAGATATGACAGTTGTGTTCAGGAATAAACGTGGCAATGCAGTCTAATATGTGAGCAACACCTGTTTGCCTATCTGGAAATATATCAACCAGCTCACCAGTCATGGTAATCGCAGCCATGTCATTCTGATTGCCTAATTGCTGTTGTACAGATTGGATCGCCTGTTTGAGATGTTCTATCCCTTGCCAAAGAGGACAAGGAATTTGCAGCACCTGAATAAGCTTTCCTTCGCTGTTACATCGTGCAACTTTAAGGTGTGCACCACCAATGTCCCAGCCGGTGATAAATGAATTATCTGTAATCATAATGTAATTTCAACTTGCTGTCGTTGACCAATATTGGGTAATGCTGCCATACCTTCTTCCTGCATTGTGAATAAGAGTGACATTGGATTCAACGCGAGTGATTGTTGTAAACCAATATATGAGGTCGTTAGGCGAGGATTGATATCGATAACATAGGCCTGTTTGTTTGCTAATACAATGTCAACACCCACAAAACCCCATAAACCAGGTATAGCTCGCTGAATTTGAATAGCTAATTCAGTGGCTTGAGATAATGAGAAGACATGCTGTTCAATGCCATTGACTATACAACCGTTAAATATCAATTTATTTTTCTTACGCACTATTTTTTGGCGATTTGTAGCCAACACTATACAGTCGTATGCTGACATGAGTAATGACAAGCTTGCTGGGATGCCCGTAATATATTTTTGAATAAGAGCGTGAGATAAAATATCAGTTGTTTGCTGTGCTAAATAGTGTTCAAGATCAGCACCCGAATCAAATCGTAAAGTATCAATACAGCCCGCACCATCAATCGGTTTCATAATATAGCCATCAGCAGATTCAAATTTCTGTTGTGACCAATTACTAGCGATGCTGCTTTGAGGTGTGGCTACATCATGTTTGGCAAGATGTTGATCACAGGCCAATTTATTAGTGGTAAGAGCAATAGATGTAGGAAGACAACCCAAAATAATTTTATTTGCGTTCAGGACTTGTTGTTGTAATTGGGTTAATACATTCCCCGTTTCTGGTGCGATAATGAATACCGCATCAGCATCATCCAGACACTGTTCCCATAGATGTTGAAAGTCCGATGAGAATGAAACCCAGTGACAATAGTGGCGAGTATCAAGGTCGATGATGCTGATGGCAGGGAGTCTCACATCACGCAGCATGAAAATCTCGCACTGCTTTAACGCGTGGCAATCCTGCAGGATGGCTGATAGCATTACATCGCCTTCTTGTGCCAGACTGTCAGGAAGAGTCTGGTCAACCAGTGCGCCACTAGTAATGTGTTCGTAGATAAATAATTTCATCAGATAGGTGTGAAGGAAATTGAGTGGAAATTATACCGGTCATTGATTTAATGGGGGGAATTGTTGTGCATGCACAAGGGGGAGAGCGGGAACACTATCCCCCCTTGCAATCTGCGCTAACAGTAAATGTTGATCCAGAAAAAGTGGTCGCGGATATGCTGGCTTTCTATCCATTTAAGCTGGTATATGTGGCTGATTTGGATGCGATTTTTTATCAACGTCCTAATATTGATCTTTATAAGAGATTAGTAAAAATATTTCCTCAGATAATTTTCTGGTTAGATGCAGGGGTCCAAACCCTAGAACAATGGCGTGATCTTGACAAAATTGTCGGCATTGTGCCAGTGATTGGTAGTGAAACACTGACTGATCTAAATTTGTTAGCGACGGTTAAACAGGGTGTACTGTCGTTAGACTTTCAGCATGGACAATTTTTAGGGAAGTCAGCGTTATTACAACAACCTGAGCGATGGCCCAATGATGTTATTGTTATGAATCTGGATTATGTGGGGGAGCAATCAGGCTTGGATTATGGGTTATTGTCTACAATACAGAAACAATCAATACGTAGTCGGATCATTGCCGCCGGAGGAGTGAGAAATCAGCAGGATTTAGTAGATTTGGAACAACAGGGGATATCGCGTGTTTTAGTTGCTAGCGCACTACATAGTGGCATGCTAAACGTTGATCTGGTCAAGCAGAGACAGACAGTAAAATAACACCGACCTTTAGAAAAAAGGTCGGTGTTT
>JAOUJZ010000093.1 GCA_029882915.1 Gammaproteobacteria bacterium
TATGTATTGCGTTGAGTTTTTTGCAGACAAAATCCCAGGCGTTGATTCAGGTTGGGATTCTATCCACACCTTTATCCGTATACCTGCTGGTGCAATGCTCGCGTCCAGTGCTGTTGGTGATGTCACACCAGCCATCGAATTAACTTCAGCGATATTAGGTGGCGCCTTGGCTGCTGGTAGTCATACCACCAAAGCAGGAACTCGCTTACTCATCAACACATCACCTGAACCCGTCACCAACTGGACCGCTTCCATTAGTGAAGATTTACTGGTCATTGGTGGTCTGTGGGCAGCGCTGAATCATCCTGTACTATTTATTATCGGGTTAATCGCTTTCATTGCACTTATGATATGGTTATTACCACGATTATGGCGATTGATTAAACGACTGTTTCGGCATGTTGGTAGCTGGTTAAAAATCTGCGAACCGCCAGCGGATAACCTATCTTCTTTACCGCACAATGATGAAAAAAAACAGCCTAGTTCTTAACGTTTAAGGCGATAGAATACGCCGTGAGGACTACGAACCATTTCAAACGCATCACTATAACCAGTGATTGTTTCTGAGGCACCTAGAAACAAATAACCTCCAGGATTAAGTGCTGCTGCCATCCGATTCAAAATATCTGTTTTACGTTCCGATGAGAAGTAGATCAACACATTACGACAAAAAATAATGTCAAATTTACCCAGTGCTGCATAACTCAATAGCAAATTTTGCTCTTTAAAACTCACTCGACGCCTAATGTCATCGGCCACTATCCAGCGATCACCGACGGGTTTAAAAAAAGCTTTCTTTCGTTGTTCAGACAAACCTCTTCCTAAAATAGCATTGTCATATTCAGCCTGTTTAGCCAGCACCAACATACTGGTCGAAATATCTGTAGCAATAACTTGGGCATTTGCCAAGCCACTAGTTGGTGCCGATCTCAAGTATTCACTAAGAGTAATACTGATCGTGTAGGGTTCCTGACCCGATGAACAAGCTGATGACCAGATCCGGCATTGTCTGATGCCATTAGCATCCATCTCCGGCAGCACTTCGTTTTCCAGTACTTCGAAGGGACTACGATCTCGAAACCATGAGGTTTCATTGGTTGTCATCGCATCAATAACCACATCTCGCAAATGTCGAGGATGTCCTCGCTCAACCGCAGTTAATAACTCAGCAACGGATGAGATATCTTCGTCACGTAACAATTTTGCCAAACGACTGACAATCAAATATTCTTTACCATCACCCAATACGATGCCACAGGCTTTCTCAAGAAACGTTCTAAACCGTACATAATCATCATGAGTAATAGCTTGTGCTGCGGTCATAAATTTGGTGACTACTTTTATAAAGAATAATTGAACTATAGCATTTAGCGGCCATTAAGCTAGAAAATTTACCTCAATCGCCGTCAACACTTCAATATAGAATATATTGATAACTGGTATTCAGGAATCAAATGCTTATGAAAAACATTCTCATAACCGGCTGTTCAAGTGGCATTGGTTTATGTGCGGCCAAAATACTACACCAACGTG
>JAOUJZ010000026.1 GCA_029882915.1 Gammaproteobacteria bacterium
AATCTTGAAACAGCGCGCGCCAACAGAGCTAAATGGTATGAAGCGAATTTAGATAATCAGCCGACAGAAAAACACTGGTATGAAATCAGCGATGAAAAAGTCAGTGAAACCAAGAAGAAATGGTATGAGGCTAATCTTGAAGCTGCGCGTGCCAGTCATGCCAAATGGTATGAAGCCAATATGGGTGTGGATCAATACGCGGATGCCAGGAAAAAATGGTATCAGGCGAATCTTGAGTTAACTCGAACCCAAAAAGCCAAGAAGAAATGGTATGAGGCTAATCTTGAAGCTGCACGAGAAGGTCAGAAAAAATGGGATGAATTTAATAGTTAATTTTCTATTCTTCTCTTAACGATGGAAATTAAGTGCTTCCCGGTCGGGGCATTTCGGGTCAATACCTACTTAGTTAAAGACGAGGAAACTGGTCAGTGTGCAATCATTGATACAGGTGAAAGTGATGAGTTGGTTGAACGTTTACAAGCATTGCAGCCCGCGCCCGATATTCGGATGATTTTGTTGACTCATGCACATCTGGATCATGCGGGTGGCTTGAAACAATTACAGCAGTTTTTTGATGTTCCTACATACCTGCCTCGGCTAGAACAAGCTTTATTTGAAACTCTTCCAAAACAAGGTGACTGGTTCGGTGCGCCACATATGAATCGACCTTGTGGGCGAATAGATAATTGGCTTGATGATGGCGATGTCATTGATTTGGGTGAAACACAACTGCACTTTATATCAACTCCGGGTCATACTCCTGGCCAAGGCTGCTACTATGATGAACATGATATTTTTGTCGGTGATACCTTATTTGCCGGCAGTGTAGGCAGAACAGATTTGCCGATGGGTGATTCGAGACTAATGAAGGACAGTCTGCACAAACTCACAACATTACCAGAGAGGTTACGTGTACATAGTGGGCACGGTCCTGTAACAACACTAGCTAAAGAATATGAAACCAACCCATTTTTACAGTTTTTGAGATAAAAAAGGTTTAGTTGTTTTGGTGGGTACTGAAAAATTAACAGGTGATTCTAAAGGTTTTAGAAACAGTATTCTGGAAATGCTTATTATTTATATGGCAGTATGAAGAAGTATTACTGAATGCAACTTAGTGTGCTTCTGGTTGTTCAGTTTCGTTCATAGTGTTTTCAGGTGTTGATTCTGATTCTGTTGGGGCTTCACCTTTATTGACAGGCATGACCTCTTGATCATCATCACCCAGACCAATTGCGTTTATTAGACTCTGAAACAAGCCTGTTTCTTTCTCGGTCAGTGGCACTACAACGTTGCTATCCTGATTATTCCCCTGTGGTAAATCTTCACGAGAAACGGTGCGAGTATTTCCTTCAATATGGCTTAATTTATCTTCTTCAAAATACAGGGTGATGCGACGTTGTTCACGCTGGCCATTGCCAGGGTGAAAACTGTAGATGTAATCCCAGCGATCAGGATGAAATGTATCTATCACTAACGGTGTGCCCATGACATAAGCCACCTGTTTTTTTGTCATATCAGGCTTAAGTTTATTGATCATTTCCTGTGTAACGTCATTGCCCTGCTGGATATCAATACGGTAGACGCCAGGAATTTTATCTTTACTACAACCACTAATCAGCAAGATTAGAACGGAAAAGGTGTAAATAAGAAAGGTTTTCATTTATATTTAGTATCTATAATTAACTTACCAAAGTGTGATGATACGCTAAACACTCAGTTTCGACGAGGCATTAATAACAATGGAAAGTCAGGATTTAAGAAAAGCAGGATTAAAAGTTACCTTACCTAGATTGAAAGTTCTGGAGATTTTGGAAACGGCAAAACAGCGTCACATGAGTGCTGAAGATGTTTATAAGGCACTGTTGGAGATGGGTGAAGAAATTGGTTTGGCGACGGTCTATCGTGTTTTAACTCAGTTTGAGGGTGCCGGATTGGTATCACGACTGAGTATGGATGGTGGTCATGCAGTTTTTGAACTGGAAGATGGGTCGCATCATGATCATTTACTGTGTGTACGTTGCAACCGAATTGAAGAGTTTATTGATGAAGTGATTGAGCAGCGTCAGAGAACGATTGCGGAACAAAAAGGCTTTGAAATGACGGATCATAGTTTATACATTTATGGCGTTTGCCGTCACTGTCAGCAGGAAAAGTAATGTCTTACTGGTTTTAACTTTGTGCCTGACAGAGCATCTCTTCAGCATGAGAACGTGTTTTTTCAGTTAAGGTAACCCCACCTAACATACGAGCAATTTCTTCAATTCGTTGCTCGTTGTTGAGTTCAGTGATATCAATATGGGTACTATCAGAAAGATGTTTTTTACTAACTTGAAGCTGTTGGTGAGCCTGAGCTGCTACCTGAGGCAGATGAGTGATACAGATGACCTGTTGGGTGGAGGCTAGTTTGCGTAAATGGCTGCCGATAATTTCTGCGATTCCTCCGCCAATACCAACGTCAACTTCATCAAATACTAACGTAGGCACACAGCGACTTCCAGCCGTGACTACTTGAATTGCAAGACTGATACGTGCCAGTTCGCCGCCAGAGGCGACTTTCCCTAGATCACCAGATGCTTGTCCGGGATTCGTACTCACCAAAAGTTGAATGTGGTCAGCACCCGTTTCATTAAAGTGATTATTAGCCATTGGTGAAACAACAAACTCTACTTTGCCTGATGGAATGGCGAGTTGTTGAATAGATTGAGTGATTTTTTCTGATAAGGGTTTTGCAGTTTGTTGGCGCTGTTTAGTTATTTTATGGCACAGTGACCGGCAATTTTTTTCTTGTTGAGTCAGCTGGTGACTTAATTCTTCCGTACGAGTTTCAATATTACTAATAGCGTCCAAATCGTTCTGTAACTGTTCAAAGTGAGCAGGTAAATCCTCTATTTCAATATGGTGTTTTCTGGCCTGAGCGTGTAATAAAGAAAGTTCTGATTCCACTTGATCCAAACGTTGCGGATCAATATCAGTACTATCCAGATAGTGACGAAGATCACCAGCAATTTCATCAAGCTGAATTACGGTTGAATTGAGCATTTCAACAAGATTATCAAAGCGAGGTTCAATGTGCTGCTGTTTTTCTAACTCAGTGAGCGCACCGCTTATGGCAGAATAAGCTGACCCCTGTTCTTGTTCAAATAATTGATACAGGGCTGCCTCAGCAGTGGTCATTAGTTGGGAGGCATGTGCAAGCTGATGCTGTTCCTGTATTAATGTATCGATATGTTCCTTAGATAGGTTAAATGCCGCTAGTTCATTGACTTGGTACTGCAACAGTTCATATTTAGCGGTTTGATCTTGTGCCTGCAGTTCAAGTTGGTTTAGCTGATGTTGAAGCGTTTGCCACTGTTGAAAGTTGATTGCTAATTCATTAAGTAGTGGCTGAGTGTTCGCAATAGTATCTAATAATTGACGTTGAGTTTCACTGCGAACCAGAGATTGATGGGCATGTTGACCATGAATATCAATAGTTCGTTCACTGACTTCTCGCAGTTGTGACAGGGGAACAGGCCGGCCATTGATATAAGCTCTTGATCGGCCATCTTTAGTAATGGTTCTGCGTAGGTGACATTGATCATCGTCATCCAGATCCTGACTGATCAACCATTGCTGAAGAGCTGGATTGTTGTGAGTGTCAAAACTGGCAGCTATTTCTGCGCGCTCCTGTCCATGACGAACCATGCTGGAATCAGCGCGGTCACCCAACACCAGACTCATGGCATCGACTAACATAGACTTACCCGCGCCAGTCTCGCCCGTTAACGAAGTCATTCCATTTTTAAAACTGACGGTGATGTCATCGACAACAGCAAGATGACGAACACTTATATTTGCTAGCATGTGAGCTTTCTACCCCATTCAAGCTTGGCTCGTAAAATAGAGTAGTGGTCATGGTCTTCCAAATGCAATAGTTTAATGGTACTTGGATGACGTTCAATACGGATGATATCTCCCGGCTGTACAAGATGACCTGGTCGCCCATCACGGGTGACCATTGCGGATGTACTATTGTGTTCACTGAGCACAATTTCAATGACACTTGTAGCAGCAATGACCAAAGGACGATTACTCAGGGTATGTGGGCAAACGGATGCCAGTACCAGAGCATCTAAATCAACATCGAGAATAGGACCGCCAGCCGACATGGCATACGCAGTTGAACCTGTTGGTGTAGCAATGACCAGACCATCTGCACGCTGGCTATTGAGAAAACGGCCATTGATATAAGTTTCAAATTCGATCATGTGCAGACTCTGGTGTGCATGCACAACCACATCATTCACCGCTTTTCCGATTGGTTGGTCAGAATTATTAAGACTTGCTTGCATTACAAAGCGTGTGTCTTCACGATATTCACCAGCAAATATTCTTGATAATTGTGGTTCTAGTTGATCGAGTGTTACATCAGCAAGAAAACCCAAACGGCCAACGTTAACACCAACTATAGGCAAATCAGAACCGGCTAATTCACGCGAAGCGCATAATAAGGTGCCATCACCACCAATTGCGATAGTTAGATCGCATTTTTTCGGAAAATCGCTGAGTGAAATAACATCTAATTCAGCTAAAAAATGTAGTGGTTCGTTGATGACAATCGTCAATGACAGTGATTGTAAAAATTTTGTCACACGAATGATGGCATTTTCCATGACAGGATCATCTTTACGAATAAAGAGTCCGATGCGTTTAAATGGTGAATTCATAGTTGATTTCATTGCCTATTAGGTATGTGTGCGTTCGAAATGGCATTGATTTTACCAATGAGGTCCAAAACAGAACAAAGTTCAGTAATAATTCTATCTTAATAGTTCTATCACGACAGCCATAAGATGGTAAAATGTTGCTATTTTAACGTAACTTCCTAAATGAGGATTAATAATGACGATTGAACGTACCATTTCTATCATTAAACCAGATGCAGTAGCAAAAAATGTTATCGGTGATATTTATTCGCGCTTTGAGAAAGCCGGCTTGAAAATTATTGCTGCACGAATGATTCACTTAACGAAAGAACAAGCAGAAGGCTTTTACGCCGAGCATAAAGAACGTCCGTTCTTTAATGACTTGGTTAGTTTTATGACTTCTGGTCCAGTGATGGTGCAAGTTCTCGAAGGTGAGGGCGCAGTATTAAAAAATCGTGACTTAATGGGTGCAACAAATCCAGCTGAAGCTGATGCAGGTACTATCCGTGCGGATTTTGCGCAAAGCATTGATGAAAATGCAGTTCATGGTTCAGATTCAGTAGAAAGTGCAGCACGTGAAATTGCTTATTTCTTCACTGAAGATCAATTGTGTGCACGCACTCGTTAAACTAAAGATAGATAACATTTAATATGGCGCGCACAAACCTTCTTGGTTTAGATCTGAAAGGTCTGGAAGCATTTTTTGCCGAAATAGGTGAAAAACCATTCCGTGCGCGTCAGTTATTGCAATGGATCCATCAGTATAGAATCGTAGATTTTGCTGAGATGACCAATCTGAGCAAAGCCTTACGACAAAAACTGACAGAGTCAGCAGAAATAGCGCCACCCGAAGTATTGCAGGAGCATGTGTCAAAAGACGGCACTCGCAAGTGGATTATTCGTCTTTCTTGCGGAAACTCGATCGAAACAGTCTATATTCCTGAAGAAGGTAGAGGCACTTTGTGTGTGTCATCTCAAGTTGGTTGCGCCCTTGCATGTACCTTCTGTTCAACGGCACAACAAGGTTTTAATCGAAATCTTGATGCCAGCGAAATTATTGGTCAGTTATGGCTGGCTAATGAATACCTAGGTAAAGAGCCTAAAGGCAATAGAGTTGTCACTAATGTTGTAATGATGGGCATGGGAGAGCCACTGGCTAATTATAATAATGTGGTGATGGCGATGAATCTGATGCGCGATGATCTGGCCTATGGTATTTCATGGCGTCGCGTGACCCTGAGTACTTCAGGTATGGTGCCGATGATTGATAAGTTACGTGAGGATTGCCATGTCAGTCTGGCAATTTCACTGCATGCTGCTAATGACAAGTTGCGTAGTGAAATCATTCCTTTGAATGATAAATATCCTATAGCTGAGTTGCTTGCAGCCTGTAAGCGCTACGTCGAAGGTCATCAACGTCGTCATATCACAATTGAATATGTATTATTAGACGGTATCAATGACTCAGTTCAGGACGCTAAAGATCTTATGCGAATTTTGAAAGGATTGCCGACAAAAATCAATTTAATCCCATTTAATCCTTTTCCTGGGACATCATACCGTTGCTCTTCAAAAACAGTAATCTCACGCTTTCAGAAACAACTTTTAGACGCTAATTTTGTTGCAACAGTGCGCAAAACACGTGGTGATGATATTGTCGCCGCTTGCGGTCAGTTAGCCGGTGAGGTGCAAGATCGCACACGACGTACACAACGGATAGTGCAAATGGAGGCGCTAGTAGCGCAATGAAAAGAATAATTTCAACATGGATAGTCGTGACAGCTGTATCGCTATTGATAGGCTGCCAAACCACTGGTAACACAAGACCAGATCACGTTGCACCAGATCCCAAAGCAGCTGAAATTAATATGCGTCTGGGATTAAATTATTTGCAACGTGGAGATTATGAGATCGCCTTGCAAAAATTACAAAAAGCGTTAAGACAAAATCCAAACCTGGCAAGCGCACATAATACAATTGCCCTGTTATACCAACGCCTAGATGAAATGAAGAAGGCAGAAAGTCATTTTAAGGAAGCAGTCATACGCGAACCGAAATACTCGGAAGCACAGAATAACTATGGTGTGTTTTTATGTCAGCAAGGCCGCTACGATGAGGCGGAACAGCATTTTCTGGAGGCGATAAAAAATCCATTGTATAGTAGTCCAGCACAGGCGCTGGAAAATGCAGCTATGTGCGCCAGTCGCATTCCGGATAATGCTCGTGCTGAAGAGCTGTTTCGTCAGGCATTACGAATTAATCCGACCTTGAGTAAATCATTGTTGTGGATGGCAGATCTAAGCTACCAACAACAGGATTACCTACAGAGTCGCGCATATATTGAACGTTATCAATCGGTTGCCTCATGGAGTGCCCAAGCTTTGTTGTTGGCCATTAAAACTGAGAACCAACTTGATGATCAGAATGCTGTTTCTAGTTATATTTTATTATTAAAAGAGCGATTTCCCGATTCAGAAGAAGTATCACAAGTTAAAAAAGGGCAGTATTGAACATGACCGATGTTAACGATGATGAAGCTACAATAATAGAGCCTTCAAACACTATCAGTGTGGGGGAGCAGCTCCGACTGGCTCGCGAAGAAAAAAAATTTACCATCGCTGAAGTAGCTGCACAGCTTAGATTGACTAGACACACCATTACGCACCTTGAGGCAGAAGAATGGGGAAAACTACATGGTCGGGCTTATGCGCGAGGTTACTTTTCAAATTATGTGAAATTTCTTGGGTTGCCAGAAGATGAGTTGTTAACAGCATTCAATATTGAATACAAAGCAACAGAAGAATCACTCCCCCCCGTTGCAAAGCAGAGCCTGAAGAACCATAAAACTGCCTGGATATTAGGGGCTGTGACAATTTCTATGGTCTTTATCATAGGGATTACTTATCAACAGTGGCAGGCTTCTACAGATACCGATGATAACAGTACTGTTTCACAATGGGACAGGCTCAATGATGCTATGGATATATTTAATGCCAGTGTTGTGGAGCCTTTATCTGATAGTGAGCAAAAAATATTTGATGTTGGCGAAGAAGTGCCGGCAAATGAAGAAGAATCATCTGAACAGCAAGATCAAGATGAACAAGATCCTGTATCTGAAATGCAGGAGAAAAATGACAGTGAGAAACATGACCCAGTGGCTATGAATTCACTGTTTGACAGCCCATTATTAACTCAGGCTGATGTAACAGAATTTATCTTGAGACAGAAAGCTTAATGGCATCAACATCATTCATTGAGAGGAGAAAGTCTCGTCAGATAATGGTTGGCAATGTAGCTGTTGGTGGGGGAGCGCCCATAGCAGTACAAAGCATGACCAACACAGAAACGTGTGATGTGGCAGCGACAGTTGCTCAAATCCAAGCTCTAGAGAATGTAGGTGCTGATATTGTTCGCGTCTCAGTGCCTAGCATGGATGCGGCAGAAGCATTTGGTCAGATTAAAAAACAAGTTCAGATCCCATTGGTTGCAGATATACATTTTGACTACAAAATTGCTCTACGAGTTGCAGAGTTAGGTGTGGATTGCTTGCGAATTAACCCTGGAAATATTGGGCGAGAAGACCGTGTTCGTGCTGTTGTTGATAGTGCGCGTGATCATGGCATACCTATTCGAATAGGTGTGAATGCAGGGTCATTGGAAAAAGAATTACAAAAAAAATACGGTGAACCAACACCTGATGCATTGGTTGAATCAGCCTTGCGACACATTGATATATTAGACCGATTAAATTATCCGGATTTCAAGGTGAGCCTGAAGGCATCAGACGTGTTTATGACGGTGCATGCCTATCGAAAGTTAGCTGATCAGATCGAGCAGCCTCTGCATTTAGGGATCACTGAAGCAGGTGGTTTGCGCTCTGGTTCTGTGAAATCAGCCATTGGACTGGGGATGCTACTTGCTGAAGGTATTGGCGATACCATTCGCGTTTCATTGGCGGCCGATCCAGTGGAAGAAATTCGTGTTGGTTTTGATATCCTTAAAAGTCTTCGGATCCGTAATAAAGGCATTAATCTGATTGCTTGCCCATCCTGTTCTCGTCAACAGTTTGATGTGATCTCAACCGTTAATGCATTGGAAAGCCGTTTGGAAGATATTCTTGAGCCCATGGATGTTGCTGTTATTGGATGTGTTGTTAATGGCCCTGGTGAAGCTAAAGAGGCGGCTATTGGCTTAACAGGCGGGACTCCAAATTTACTCTACGTCGATGGCAAACCAAACCATAAAGTTGAAAATGAGGCATTAGTGGATGAGTTAGAACGTGAAATTCGTCAGCGCATTGTCAGACAAAAGTTAATAGAACACCCAGAAAAAGTTATTCCCATAAAGGACATCAGTTAAGCGTGGCAGAGATTATCCGATCTATTCGGGGGATGAATGACATCCTCCCAGACGTAACCCCATATTGGCAAGCAGTTGAGACAGCACTTAAACAAGTGCTGACTAGCTACGGTTATCAGGAAATTCGTTTTCCAATCGTCGAAAAAACAGAGTTATTTTGCCGTTCTATTGGTGAAGTGACTGATATTGTAGAAAAAGAAATGTACACCTTTTCAGATCGCAATGGCGACAATTTGACCCTACGTCCTGAAGGCACCGCAGGTTGTGCACGTGCTGCAATGCAAAACGGTTTGCTGAACCAAACACAGCGTCTTTGGTATATGGGGCCTATGTTCCGTCATGAACGTCCTCAAAAAGGGCGCTATCGCCAGTTTCATCAAATTGGGGTTGAAGCTTTTGGCTTTAGTGGTCCTGACATTGATGCTGAAATGATTTTGATGACAGCACGTATCTGGAAAAAATTGGGTCTGAATGGTCTGGAATTACAAATCAATTCTTTAGGATCTACCGAAGCACGATTGGCTTATCGTGAAGTATTAGTGACCTATTTCGAAGCCCATAAAGACGAGCTCGATGAAGATAGCCAACGTCGTTTACACAGTAATCCTTTGCGCATATTAGACAGTAAAAATCCTGCTATGCAGGCTTTGAATGAAGCTGCTCCCAAATTAATTGATCATCTTGACGATGAATCCCGTCAGCAATTTGATGCCATGTGCCAAACGCTGGATGCTGCGGGTCTGGACTATATAGTCAACCCTAGACTGGTGAGAGGCCTTGATTACTATGGTAAAACCGTATTTGAATGGGTCACGAATCATTTAGGTTCACAAGGTACTGTGTGTGCCGGTGGTCGTTATGACGCTCTGATTGAACAGTTAGGTGGCAAGTCAGCGACTGCTATTGGTTTTGCAATTGGGCTGGAACGTTTGATAGCCTTATTAGAAACGATGGATGCATTGCCAGCGGTAGAACCAATGGATGTCTACCTTGTTGCAGTGGGTGAGCAGGCGACTCAACAGTCATTATTACTGGCAGAACGCTTACGCGAACAACTTCCTGATTTAAAGTTGATTGCTCACTGTGGCGGCGGGAGTTTTAAGAACCAGTTTAAACGAGCAGATCGAAGTGGTGCGCGCTGGACCCTGATTCTTGGTGATGATGAAGTTAGTCAACAAATGGTTAGCGTAAAAACGATGGCTACTGGTGAGCAAGAAAGCGTCGCCTGGGGTGAGTTAGCACATTACTTAGAAAACAATAAATAAAAGAAATAGAAGAAATAGAAGAATAAGATGACACCTTTAAATATCCAAGAATGGCAATCATTAGTTCGTCACTATGAAGACCTCAAATTTGTTTCCATGCGTGAGCAGTTTGCTTTGGATTCAGGACGATTTGATAGTTTTTCCCAGCAATGCGGTGATTTACTGCTGGACTATTCGAAAAACCGTATTACTAAAGAAACGATGGAACAATTGATTGCATTGGCAGAAGCAGCCAAGATTTCTGAGTGGGCCGAACGGATGTTCACTGGTGAGGCAATCAATAATACAGAAGGCCGGGCAGTATTGCATACCGCCTTAAGAAATCGTAGTAATACGCCAGTGATGGTTGATGGCGAAGATGTTATGCCTGCAGTCAATGCAGTGCTGACACAAATGAAAAAATTCTCTCAGCAGGTTCATACTGGAGAATGGTTAGGCTATACAGGTAAGAAGATCACTGACATTGTTAATGTCGGAATTGGCGGTTCTGACCTTGGTCCGGCAATGATTTGTGATGCTCTAGAACCTTATGCAATTGAAGGCATGAGTGCTCATTTTGTATCTAATGTGGATGGTACTGATTTGAGTACCACTCTGGAGAAACTTGATCCAGAAACCACATTGTTTGTTATTGCATCAAAAACATTTACTACTCAGGAAACCATCACTAACGCTCAGTCAGCAAAAACGTGGTTCCTGCAATTTGGTACACAACAGGATATTGCCAAGCATTTTGTGGCAGTTTCAACCAATGCAGCAGCAGTAGCTGAATTTGGTATTGATACGGCCAACATGTTCGAATTTTGGGACTGGGTTGGTGGTCGCTATTCATTATGGAGTGCGGTTGGGTTGCCAATAGCATTGTATGTAGGAATGGACAACTTCGAACGTTTACTTGATGGCGGACATGAAATGGATAACCATTTCCGTACCCAGCCACTGGCAGAAAACATGCCGGTCATTATGGGCATGTTAGGAATCTTGTATATCAACCTGTTTGGCTCTCAAACCCATGCTATTGTGCCTTATGACCATTCATTAGCACGATTCCCAAATCATATGCAGCAACTGGATATGGAAAGTAACGGTAAAGTGACCAATCGTCAGGGACAACGATTAAGTTATAAAACAGGGCCTGTTATCTGGGGAACGCCAGGTACCAATGGTCAACATGCTTATTTCCAGTTAATTCATCAGGGAACGCAGTTAATACCAGTTGATTTTGTGCTGCCGGTTAACAGTCATTATCCAGAGTGTGATCACCAGTCCATTTTGCTAGCTAATGGCCTTGCTCAATCAGAGGCATTAATGAAGGGTAAAACTGCCGAAGAAGTGCGTGCGGAACTTGTGCAAGAAGGCTATGAGGGTAAGGAGCTTGAAGCGCTACTACCTCATAAGGTATTCCCAGGGAATCGCCCAAGCAACACACTGTTGTTCCCTAAATTGACACCAGAAATGCTGGGTCAGTTAGTGGCTTTGTATGAACATAAAGTATTTGTTCAAGGCATTATCTGGGATATTAATTCCTTTGATCAATGGGGTGTAGAGTTAGGGAAACAGCTTGCAAAAGCGATTTTGCCTGATCTACAAGATGGTGTTGAGATTTCAGAACATGATAGTTCTACGACTAGTTTGATAGAGCGAATCAGAGCGCTTAGGCAGTAAATATACCCCGATGTACCAGTTTTTTATTCAGGGCGAAAGAGTCATTTCGCCCTCGTTTACTGCCCTTTTTTTGTTATGATTTTTTGACCACCATTCCAGATAAAGGCGGTAAGTTCAGTTCAATAGAATAAGGCTTGTCAGACCATGGTGTCGGCTCTGCTTTTAAAATTGGTTTGTTTGTGAAATTGCTACCACCATAAAATTTAGAGTCCGAATTCAGGATGATGTGATAGTCCGTAAGCTCAGGGACTCCAATACGATATTTTTCACGGGGAACTGGAGTGAAATTAAAGATGGAGATGACATAATCATCTTCCTCTTTACGAATGTAGCTTAAGATTGAATGTTGACGATCATTGCAATCAAGCCACTCAAAGCCATGTGGATCAAATTCATGTCGGTATAAGGCTGGTGTATTTGTATAGAGCTTGTTTAAATCACTGACCAGAGTTTTCATACCTTGATGAGGCGGATAATCTAACACATACCAATCAAGTGCTGTTTCACTGTTCCATTCTGATCCTTGGGCAAATTCTGAACCCATAAACAATAATTTTTTACCAGGGTAAGTAAACATAAAGGTATACAGTAATCGAAGATTTGCAAAACGTTGCCATTCGTCACCAGGCATTTTATTAATCATCGATTTTTTACCGTGTACCACTTCATCGTGTGAGAAGGGTAGTACGAAGTTTTCTGTAAATGCATACAGCAAACCGAAAGTGAGTGAATCATGGTGATATTGGCGGTGAATAGTATCTTGCTGCATGTACTGCAAAATATCGTGCATCCAGCCCATATTCCACTTCATTGAAAACCCTAAACCACCCATGTGTGCTGGACGAGAAACCATAGGATATGAAGTCGATTCCTCAGCAGTGATCAGACAACCGGGGTGTTCTTGATGTAACACAGAGTTCATGTGTTTCAAAAATTCAATTACTTCAAGATTTTCACGACCACCAAATTCATTGGGTATCCATTGACCTTCTTCTCGTGAATAGTCGAGGTAGAGCATGGATGCCACAGCATCAACCCTTAATCCATCAATATGAAATTCTTCTAACCAGTAAAAAGCACTTGATAATAAGAAGTTAGTGACTTCACTGCGGCCATAATTAAAAATTAATGTTCCCCAGTCCTGGTGTTCGCCTTGACGAGGATCGGCATGTTCATACAGAGCACTGCCATCAAATCTGGCTAAACCATGTGCATCTTTTGGAAAGTGTCCTGGCACCCAGTCTAGGATGACTCCAATATTGTTCTGGTGACATCTATCAATAAAGTAACGAAAGTCATCGGGTGCTCCAAACCGGCTGGTAGGAGAAAAGTAGCCAGTTGTCTGATATCCCCAAGAAATGTCGAGTGGATGTTCAGTGACAGGAAGCAGTTCAATGTGAGTAAAACCGAGCTCCTTAACATAAGGCACAAGTTGATCGGCCATATCGCGATAAGATAGAAATTCGCCTGCCTGATTACGTTTCCAAGAACCCAGATGAACTTCGTAAACGGAATGTGGTTGATGCAGCCAGTCAGCGGTTTCACGTTTAGACATCCAGTCGTCGTCCTGCCAGAGATGTTTACTATCTGCCGCTACAACAGAGGCTGTCCCTGGACGTAATTCTGCCTGACGTGCATATGGGTCCATTTTGGAATGCAACGAACCATCAGCATGGTTTTTAATTTCAAATTTATATAAATCACCTGCAGTTATATCGGGAATGAATAATTCCCAGACTCCGCTACCACCACGAACTCGCATTGGGTGGCATCGACCGTCCCACTGATTGAAGTCTCCGACCACACTGACTCTTTGTGCACTGGGAGCCCAAGTGGCGAACAATGTGCCGTCTACACCATCAATCTGGTGTTGGTGGGCACCTAAAATTCGATAGGCATGCCAGTGTCTTCCTTCAGAAAATAAGTGTAGGTCAAATTCAGATATTTGGGGAAGAAAACAGTAGGGGTCGAATTGGCTGACAGTGGTATTTTCCCCAGTAATACGATGGATTTTGTAGGGCAGGTGGAGTAGCTGGGCGACTCCAGTCCATTGAAACAGATCTGTACCTTCAATACGTGCCAAAGACAGGTCATCATTGAGCCAAGCTTTTTGAGTGTCAGGTAAAAATACAGTGACGGTTATTTTGTCACCATCTGGATGTGCACCAAGGACATCAAAGGGATCATGGTGGCGGGCTTCTATGATTTTTATTAAATTTTCAGATAATTTGTTGAGTAAAACCATAGCGTTAAAATTCCGAATAAATTTTTATTGATGTATTAAGTTAGCTTGTGGCAGGCTAGTAGTTAGATAGTAATAATTTTATTGCTGACACGATGGAGGATACCTATGGCAGACAATAATAGCACGCGTTTTGTGAGTCGTCTTACCCGTGATACCTTAGCACTCATTTTGGCAGGTGGGCGTGGCTCACGACTAAAACAGTTAACGGAATGGCGAGCTAAACCGGCTGTACCTTTTGGAGGGAAATTTAGAATCATAGATTTTCCATTATCGAACTGTGTGAATTCAGGAATTCGACGAGTCGGGATTTTAACTCAATACAAAGCACATTCATTAATGCGTCATGTTCAACAAGGCTGGGGCTTTATGCGAGGCGAGTTGGGTGAGTTTGTTGAGTTGTTGCCAGCTTCTCAGCGTAATGAACAAGGCTGGTACTCTGGTACTGCTGATGCTGTATTTCAGAACATCGATATTCTGAGAAATCATAGCCCAGAATATGTTTTAATTTTGGCCGGTGATCACATCTATAAAATGGATTATGGTGATATGTTGGCTGAACATGTCGCTCAGAATGCTGATATGACGATTGGGTGTATTGAAGTGCCATTAAAAGAAGCCACAGCCTTTGGTGTGATGTCTGTAGATAAAGACCACCGTATTGTGGCGTTCGATGAGAAACCTGAAAATCCTAATCCAACTCCAAATAACAAGGATGTTGCACTGGCATCAATGGGGATATACATTTTCAATGCTGCATTTTTGTATGAACAATTAATCAAAGATGCTGACACTAAAGACTCTACACACGATTTTGGTCATGACATTATTCCATCCTTGATAAAAAACTATAAAGTCCTCGCTTTTCCATACAAGGATGTACAGGGCAATGACCCCGGCTACTGGCGTGATGTAGGTACCATTGATGCTTTCTGGTCAGCAAATCTTGAATTAATAGGCATTACTCCTGAATTGAACTTATATGACGACAGCTGGCCGATCTGGACCCATCAAGCCCAACAACCGCCTGCAAAATTTGTTTTTGATGATGATGATCGTCGTGGCACAGCTGTTGATTCAATGGTTTCTGGAGGTTGCATTGTTTCAGGTTCAACAGTCAGGCATTCTGTATTGTTTTCTAATGTAGAAGTACACAGTTATTCAGTAATTGAAGATTGTGTTGTGTTACCGGATGTCAGTATAGGCCGTCATTGTCGCCTGAAAAAAGTAGTTATTGATAAGGGCTGTGATGTTCCTGATGGCACTGTCATAGGCGAGGATCCGGTTGCTGATGCCGAAAAATATTACGTT
Source organism: Gammaproteobacteria bacterium (assembly GCA_029882915.1). Lineage (GTDB taxonomy): Bacteria > Pseudomonadota > Gammaproteobacteria > Nitrosococcales > Methylophagaceae. Next base: position 15,531 of record JAOUJZ010000026.1, read on the forward strand.
TCCGCCAGTGGAATCGTACTGGTTACTCCTGAAATGTTAGGACAGAATTATCGATATGTCAGATAAATTAAAAGTTGTTTTATGTTGGCATATGCACCAGCCGCAGTACAGTGAACCAATGGGAGGTATGTATCAATTACCCTGGACCTACCTGCATGCAATAAAAGATTATGTTGATATGGCATGGCATTTGGAAAATGTACCTGGTGCCAAAGCGGTGATTAATTTTGCACCAACATTAATCGAACAAATTGCTGATTATGACGAACAATTAAAATTGCGATTTAAAGGAACGGGTAGATTAAAGGATCCTTTACTAATAGCATTGGATTCTCCCGCCCAGCCAGCTCATGCAGAAGAGCGTAAAACCTTGTTAAGTGCATGTTTGCGAGCAAATGAAGAAAAATTGATCACCCCATTTCCACACTTTGCAAAATTAGCTGATATGGCGCAATGGGTCTTGGATGAATCAGAACGAATCAATTACATTAATGATCAGTTTATGATCGATCTGGTGGTGTGGTATCACCTTGCGTGGATGGGCGAATCGGTTAGGCGTACTGATGTAAGAATTCAGGCACTGATGGAAAAAGGCAAGCACTTTAGCTTCCATGACCGCCGTCAATTGATGATTGTTATCGGGGAGTTATTGGATGGCCTGATTCCGCGTTACCGAAGATTGGCAGAGTCAGGTCGGGTTGAGTTGTCAGTGACTCCGTATGCGCATCCTATTGTTCCGTTATTACTGGATATAAAATCGACCTATGAGGCAATGCCTGATGCTGAATTGCCTGAGATCACAACGTATCCGGGAGGTGAAGAACGTGCTCATTGGCATATGGAAGAAGGTTTACGTGTGTTTGAATCGTATTTTGGGTTTAGACCAAAAGGATGTTGGCCTTCAGAAGGTGCAGTATCTGAGGCAACCCTGCAACTGATTTCACAGCACGGTTTTAAATGGGCTGCAACTGGTGAAAATGTATTACGTAACAGCTTTAAGCTGTCTGATATTCCTGATGCCAGTATTCATAAACCGTATAAGTTATCTGGTGAATCTCCTGCCTGTTTTTTTCGTGATGATGGACTGTCAGATTTGATTGGTTTTACCTATACCAACTGGACTGCAGAAAATGCTGTGGATGACTTTATTCATCACTTACAGACCATTAAAGCGAAAACGGAAGACGATAAAGATCGGGTGGTTTCCATCATTCTAGATGGTGAAAATGCTTGGGAATATTATTCCTACAATGGCTATTATTTTTTACAGGATCTCTATCGCCGTTTATCGGAACACTCGGATATAGAGTTAACAACATTTTCTGACTGTCTTCAAAAAGGTGTGCAGCCTGCAAAATTGCCAAAACTCGTTGCCGGCAGTTGGGTGTATGGAACCTTTTCAACGTGGATAGGCGATCCAGACAAAAATCGTGGTTGGGATTTGTTAAGTCAGGCTAAGCAAACCTTTGACAAGATCACGGCAAACAAGACCTTTGATTCGGATACGGAGAAAGCCTTATTAAGACAGCTGGCTATTTGTGAAGGGTCGGACTGGTTCTGGTGGTTTGGCGACTATAACTCTGAAGAGAGTGTCAGCGATTTTGAACGTTTATACCGACTACATCTCTCTAATCTTTATCAAATGTTGGGAGAAGAAATACCTCAAACATTGTCTGAGGCTGTATCACACGGTGGAGGTGGGATAGAGCAAGGTGGAACTATGCGTCGTGGAAATTAAAGGATGAAGCAGGCAGAGGTATTTCAGCGCAGACGAGCTGGCATACTATTACATATAACAAGTTTACCTTCAGCTAATTTAGGGTCGGATGCATACAGGTTCGTTGATTTTTTGCAGCAAGCAGGGATGACAGTATGGCAAATGTTGCCTCTAGGACCGACCCACAGTGATGGTTCACCGTATCAATGTTTATCAGCACATGCTGCTAATAGCAACCTGATTTGTATTGACATGCTCAAACAGCAACCATGGGCAAATGCAGAAGAATTGGAAGATTTAACATTCACCAATCTAATGGCTCATGCTTATAGACAATTTATTAGTCAGGCAGGTGAGCAGGAAAAAAATGCATTTAATGAATTCTGTCAAAACCAACGATATTGGCTGAATGATTATGTGTTGTTTTGTGAAATTAGACACTTACATCATACTTCAGCATGGTTTCAATGGCCTGAAGACTTACGCGATCGACATGAAAATGCCATAAAAAAAATAACAGATGAGCGCGAAGAAGCGTTAAATATTCATAGGTTTGAACAGTTTCTATTTTTTCAGCAATGGTATGCATTAAAAAGTTATGCCAATGAGCGAGGAATATTGCTGTTTGGAGATATGCCAATTTTTGTGGCGCATGACAGCGCCGATGTCTGGGCGGCTCCGGAGTTATTCAGTCTAACTGCAGATGGTCAGCCTGAAGCCGTAGCTGGCGTACCACCAGATTATTTTTCCGAAACAGGTCAACGTTGGGGAAATCCACTGTATCGTTGGCAGAAGCATAGCGAAGATGATTTTTTGTGGTGGAAACAGCGGCTACAAACACAGTTAGACTTGTTTGATTTTATTCGCATCGATCATTTTAGGGGCTTTGAAGCGTGTTGGGAAATTCCGGCCAGTTGTGAGACAGCTATTGACGGACAATGGGTAAAGGCACCGGGCGATGCGCTGTTTAACAGTTTGTTAGTGAGATTTAATGAGTTGCCATTGGTGGCTGAAGACCTTGGTATTATTACCGCTGAGGTAACAGCGCTCCGTGAAAAATATGCCATGCCCGGCATGAAAATATTACAATTTGCATTTGGTGGTGATGCCAGTAATCCTTATTTGCCACATCAACACTGTCAGGATAGTGTGGTTTATACAGGCACACACGATAATGATACGACAGTTGGATGGTATGAATCGCTTGATGAGAATACCAGAGCGCACCTGCATGATTATCTGGGTGAATCACATGAAATAATGCCTTGGCTTCTTATTCGAACAGCAATGCAGTCGGTTGCACAGATGGCTATTTTACCTATGCAGGATATATTGGCTCTGGATGGCAAACACAGGATGAATGTCCCCGGTACCACTGAAGGTAATTGGATATGGCAATTTGACTGGGAAATGCTTGATAAAGGCTGTGCAACCAGATTAAAAAAATTAAATTATTTGTATGGACGTAGTTAACAATGAGTAATCCTAGTTCTTTGAAATATGCTGAAACCCATGAATGGGAGAGATTGGACGATGGTGGTGAATTAACCGTTGGAATCACTGACCATGCCCAGAATTTGTTGGGCGATCTTGTTTTTGCAGAATTACCCGAAGTGGGGCACCGTTTTAATGCAAAAGAAGAGTGTATGTTGCTTGAATCAGTCAAAGCGGCGTCAGATATTTTTATGCCTGTCAGTGGTGAAATTTCTGCAGTTAATACTGCGTTGCAAGATGAACCTGAACTAATTAATCAGGACTCGTTTGGTGAGGGATGGTTATTTAAAATCCAGCCAGACAACAGTAGCGATATTGAAGGTTTATTGTCCGCAGAAGATTACGAACATTCATTAGATACATAAATTGCGCCTAAAACCACTGGGTGAGTTGCCCCGGTAACGGATGGGAGGTTACCGGCCTGCTGATGCAATGTTTGATAGGCCAGCCAGGCAAAAGCACAGGCTTCTACCCAGTCAGGGTGTAATCCCAACTCCTCAGTTGTCGTGACATGCTTACCTGTTAGCAATGATTTGAGCCGGGAAATCAGAAAATCATTGTGAGCACCGCCACCACAGACAAATACGGTTTTACATGTGTCCCCAAATTTTGTAATGCTTTCTGCAATACCGTGACTGGTCAATTCAACCAATGTAGATTGAACGTCAACAGCAGTAATTGGCTTGTTTAAAGCAGATAGCTTGTTGTCCAGCCATGCCATATTAAAAAGCTCACGGCCAGTACTTTTAGGTATGGGTTGTTGAAAATAAGGTTCATTGAGCATCAATGCGAGTAAATCATCATTACATTTTCCGGATGCGGCCCATTGACCATGATTATCATAGGTTTGATGTTGATTTCGAAGTATCCATCCATCAAGAAGTACATTACCCGGTCCAGTATCAAAGCCTGTCACAACCCTGTTGTTATCAGATGGAAGCAAAGAAATATTGCTGATTCCACCAATATTGATAATGGCGCGGTCTTCCTGGGCACTGGCAAACAGTTCGTAATGGAAGGCGGGCACTAAAGGTGCTCCTTGCCCACCAGCCGCGATGTCACGCTGACGAAAGTCGACGATGGTAGTGATGCCTGTTTCTTCGGCTATCACATTGCCATTTCCTATCTGCATACTAAATGGATAGTCACTATCCGGTTGATGAAAAATGGTCTGACCATGACTCCCTATAGCGGTAATATCATGGGCATCGAGCTGCTGTTGGGAGAGTAACTGTTTAATGCATAGCGAAATAAATTGACCTAATTTGATATCAAGTTGACCTAAATCACTTAATTTACAGTGTTGCTTCTGGATTAACTCCGACAGATTTTCACGTAGTTGTTCAGGGAAGGGAAAGGTTTGGGCAGCAATCAGACTGCAGGTGCCAGCAGAACTTGAGAAATCAGTAATAGCAATGTCAATCCCATCCAAACTGGTACCTGACATAACACCGATGTAATAGCTCACAGTAAGGCAGTATTAATCGTTAAAGGCCAATGCAGTCGTATGATCAAATCTATCAAGATAGGCCAGTAAGGGCTGTGATTTTTGCTTAAAGTCAGCTTGATACTTTTTAGGTAGTGGCTGAGCTTTTGGCAGAGCAACAGTTAATGGATTACGGTGAACACCATTAACACGGAATTCATAATGCAAGTGAGGACCAGTGGCTAAACCACTTTTCCCAACATAGCCAATGGTGTCACCCTGTTTAACCTGTTTGCCTGTTCTCAAGCCTTTTTTATAGCGTGACATGTGGCCATATAAAGTGGTGTATTTACCGCCGTGTGACAATATTATGGTACGCCCATAACCACCTTTACGCCCTAAGAATGCAATTTTTCCATCACCAGCTGCCATGATCGGTGTGCCGGTTGCTGCTGCATAGTCAACACCACGATGAGGTCTTTTTGTTTTAAGTACAGGGTGTTTACGATTAGGGTTAAATTTTGAGCTAATGCGTGAAAAATGGACGGGTGAGCGGATAAAACTTTTACGCATACTGTTGCCTTCTGGAGAATAAAAACGACTTAATCCAGTGTCATCTGTATAACGAACTGCGCGGAAAGTTTTACCTTGATTAGTAAATTCGGCTGCTAAAATATCACCATCTGCTATTTTGTCGCCATTAAGGTAATCTTCTTCAAAAACAAGTTTGAAGTTGTCACCTATACGTAAATCTAAAGAAAAATCGACATCCCAGCCAAATATATAAGCGAGTTCCATAACTGTTTTATCAGACAGCCCCGCTTTTATGCCTGCTTCAAATAATGAATTTTGTATGACACCAGAGGCATGCATTTGACGCTTTTCAATATCACGCGTAACTCTATTTGTCTTGAAGCCTTGCTCGGTAGCAATAACTTCTAATGTTTCAATTAGACTTATTTCTAACTGTAATTTTTCAAAAGTAGTTGAATTCTGACCATCCATAAATCCAAAGCGTAGTTTTTGACCTGGCTTAAGATTAAGTAACGGTTTAATGTCTTTGCCTAATTGCGCAACATCATAAACATCTCGTGCCGATAGACCGACGCGAGGAAAAATAAGCGAAAGGTTGTCACCTGATTTGACGGTAATTTCACGCCAACTGAGAATAGGGCTTTTTACCTCTATCGACGTTACATTTTTCAAAGTATCATCTTGTACTGCAATGGTTGCGACAGTATTAGGCTGAACAGGATCAATGTGAAAAGCGGTGTCGGTAAGCTCGTGGTTTGCTGGCAGTGTTGAATTGTCATGTTTCAAGATTGAGGTACTGTTTGAGAAATTTTGCATCTCAGCAGGCAAACTGGGTAGTGAAATGACTTGAGACTCAGTATTATTAATATTTGCTGGACGGCTGGTTGCCAATACGATGGTAGTAATAAAAATACCAGCGAAAGTTAGTAACGATAGAGCAAACAAATGACCACGTTTATTGGTGTGAGCCGAGTTATTAGAGAATAGACTGGCCTGACTGGTTGACCGAATAAGTCTGTTTCGTTTCATCGATAATCTCTAACATTTATATAGATGGTTATCTATTTTGTCAGTATTTTCATTGTAATGGAAGCTTTTGTTGACCTATTTTGTGATATTATGCGCCCCAATTTGATTATTAAGTGGAGAAAATGATGATTCCTGTACAAGAATCGTTGGCTATAATTCGACGTGGGGCAGAAGAAATTCTGGTCGAAAGTGAGTTGATTGAAAAGCTTGAAACAGGACGCCCACTGCGTATCAAAGCAGGGTTTGACCCTACAGCACCTGATCTTCATTTAGGTCACACAGTATTATTAAACAAATTAAAACAATTTCAGGATCTCGGTCATGAAATACTGTTTTTAATTGGCGATTTCACAGGCATGATTGGTGATCCCACTGGTAAAAATGTCACTCGTAAACCGCTTAGTCCGGAACAAGTTCAGGAAAATGCCAAATCCTATCAGGAACAGGTATTCAAAATTCTGGATCCAGAAAAGACACAAGTTGTGTTCAATTCACACTGGATGAACAAACTGTCCCCAGCAGATATGATTCGACTAGCATCTAATCACACAGTAGCTCGAATGATGGAGCGTGATGATTTTCATAAGCGATACACAAGCGGCCAATCTATTGCCATTCACGAGTTTTTATATCCATTAATACAAGGATACGATTCGGTTGAATTAAACGCTGATGTGGAATTGGGTGGTACTGATCAGAAATTCAATTTGTTGATGGGCCGTGAATTGCAAAAAGCCTATGGTAAACCACAACAATCAATTTTAACCATGCCTATTCTTGAAGGATTGGACGGCGTACAAAAAATGTCCAAATCCTTAGGTAACTATATAGGTATAAATGATAGCCCTAAAGATATTTTTGGAAAACTGATGTCGATATCAGATGAATTGATGTGGCGTTATATAGATTTATTGAGTTTCAAAAGTCTGGCCGAAATAAAACAATGGCGTGATGATGTGGCTGGAGGCCGAAATCCTATTGAACTGAAAAAAGAGTTTGCTCAGGAAATTGTCGGCAGATTCCATAGTGAAGACGCTGCTAAGCAAGCGAGAGAAGGTTTTGAAAATCAGTTTAAGAAAGGTGAAATCCCTGAAGACATTGATGAAGTAACTTTAACGGTAGATAGCGAAGGTTTGCCAATAGCGAATTTATTGAAAGATTCAGGGCTAACAGCAAGCACATCAGAAGCATTACGAATGTTGAAGCAAGGCGCAGTTAAGATCGATGGTAACAAAGTCGAGGATAAAAGCATGCTGATCGGCAAGGGGAAACAGCATATTTTACAAGTGGGAAAAAGAAAATTCGCCAAGGTTTCAACGATATAGAACAAGTGTTCATTAATCGGGAACTTCTTCCTGTTGACGTGTCAGTTTTAAACTGTAGAATGCGCATCTTTCCTTACAAGATTCACGAGATTTAACAGTGTTTCCCGATAGGAAAAAGATTGACAGTCTGGCGAGTAGCTGTATAATTCTCGCTTCTTTGTCGCCGACTTTATTGGTGTCAAACGCTCTTTAAAAATATAGTATCAAGTAATGTGTGTG
>JAOUJZ010000094.1 GCA_029882915.1 Gammaproteobacteria bacterium
ACCTATTCCGGTGCTTGATGTAACACGATGACATGGCACAACAATCATGAATGGATTAGCCCTACATGCATTCCCTACTGCACGGGCTGATGTATTCAATACACTGGCCACTTCTGTATATGTTCGCGTTTCACCGACAGGAATATCTCGCAGATATTGCCAGACCTTGTTTTGAAACACTGTGCCTTTATCGGCTAATGGCAATGACCATTGGTTATGGGCATGAACGAAATAATCTTGTAGTTGCTTAATAGCTTTCTTAGCAATTATTGAACGTGTTGTTATTCTTTCAGTTTGTGTCGAGACTAATTCGATACTGGTCACACTCTGATCACTTGCCGAAACAAGCAACTGCCCAAACGGCACTGCTAATACAGTATCAAACATATTTTCTGGCATTGTTATTATGGTTAAAAGTCATTTCTGAGTACCCATAATACAAAAAAAGGGCACAGCTGTATGCAGCTGTGCCCTTTTATATTTATCCAGAATCGCATCAACGATTCTGAGTAATTTTAGATTAAGATAACTTTTCTTTAATACGCGCTGCTTTACCAGTCAAATCACGCAAGTAGTATAGTTTGGCGCGGCGAACATCACCACGACGTTTTACTTCTACACTGGCGATTGCTGGACTGTGTGTTTGGAAAACACGCTCAACACCAACACCGTTAGAAATTTTACGAACGGTGAATGCTGAATGTAATCCACGATTACGTTTAGCAATAACAATACCTTCAAAGGCTTGCTCACGCTCACGATCACCTTCTTTGATTTTTACTTTTACAACTACAGTATCACCTGAAGAAAATGCAGGAATATCCTGTTTCATTTGTTCAGCATTAAGCTGTTCAATAATATTACTCATCGTTCTACTCCAATTCCTACTTCACTTCCTGCCGATATTCGGCAATAAATTGTTCCAATAACGCTTTCTGCTCATTAGTTAATGTATCCATATCTAACAAGTCAGGCCGCCGTATCCATGTTCGTCCTAAAGACTGTTTAAGGCGCCACTTTCGTATCGCCTCGTGATCACCGCCAAGCAATACCTCAGGTACTGTCTGATCAGATGATCGTTCTGGTCGTGTGTAATGGGGATGGTCTAATAAACCAGCCATAAAAGAATCCTGTTGAGCCGATTCTTCGTCACCTAACACGTCAGGTAACAGCCTTGCTACGCCATCAATCATGACCATCGCAGCAAGCTCGCCACCACTGAGAACATAGTCCCCAATGGACCACTCCTCATCAATTTCTTGTTCAATCAGGCGCTCATCAATACCTTCATAACGCCCAGCAACAAAGATCATCGCTTCTCTTGTTGCCAATTCTTGCAAACCTTGCTGGTCTAACTTCCGACCCTGTGGTGATAAATACACCACTTTTGTTTGCTGACCTAACTGCTGTTTCGCAGCATAGATGGCTTTCTGTAATGGCTCAAGTTTCATCACCATTCCAGGACCGCCCCCATAAGGTCTGTCATCCACTGTTCGATGTTTATCCTGCGTA
>JAOUJZ010000027.1:2500-21827 GCA_029882915.1 Gammaproteobacteria bacterium
TAGTTAGAGGTTGTCATGGCCGTCATTTCTAAACCTAGTAACACTATATATACAGAAGCTCTTAATTACGCAGAGCTACTACGTGAGTCTGACAATGATCCCCATTCACTAGCTCACATGATTCTTTATCTTGCGGAGCGAAATCGTAAATTAGAGCATATTGCTCAATCAGCCAAGGCGTATATCCAGTTTGGTCAGGATCAGCAGCTTCATGCAAACCTTGTTAAAGCCATAGAAAAATTTGAGGATTATGAGGTTGAGGCCGAAACCATGGAAGAGCCTCGATTCGGTTTATAAAACTACACTTGGTAATGGGTAGGATCTTCGATACCGGCCTGTTCAAATCCTTGTTGTCTAAATCGACACGAATCGCAGCGCCCGCAAGCTCGACCGTCACTATCAGCCTGATAACATGAAATGGTCTGACTGTAATCAACGCCCAATCGTACGCCCTGCTGAATAATTTCAGCTTTAGTCATGTCTATCAGTGGTGCATTGATCGTAATTCGTTGTCCTTCGACAGCTGCCTTGGTTGCTAAATTCGCCATTTGCTCAAATGCAGCTATAAATTCAGGGCGACAATCAGGGTACCCTGAATAATCAACGGCATTAACACCTACAAAAATAGCTTGTGCTGACAATACCTCTGCCCAACCTAAGGCAATGGATAAAAAGACGGTGTTTCTTGCAGGCACATAGGTAGCAGGAATTCCGTCTTGATGTTGTTCAGGCACATCTAGGCTGTTATCTGTTAATGCTGAACCACCAATAGCACGCAAATCTATTTCAATGACTTTATGTTCTATGACACCGGTTTGGTGAGACAGTTTTTGTGCTGCAACCAGTTCGGCATCATGGCGCTGTCCATAATTAAAGCTCAGGGTGTAACAGTCATAACCTTGTTCTTTGGCAATGGCCAGTGCTGTTACTGAATCCAGACCGCCGGATAAAAGCACTACTGCACGCTTCATCGGCCTTGTTCCTCACCCCATAAATATTTATGCATTTGTATCTGCATTCGTACTGGCAAATTATCTTCAATGATCCAGTCGGCCAAATCTGCCGGTTTGAGATTGCCATGCACTGGCGAAAATAATACTTCACAACGGTTGGCTAAATCATAGTAGGCTAGCTTCTCACATGCCCATTCATAATCATTTCGATCGCAGATCACAAACTTAATTTGATCCTGTGGTTTCAGGTTGGCGATATTTTCGTATCTGTTTTTACTCTCTTCGCCGGATGCGGGTGTTTTCAAATCCATCACGCACACGACTCGCGGGTCAACTCCGGAAGTATCCATTGCGCCACTGGTTTCCAGTGAGACCTCAACACCAAGATCGCACAATGCGGATAACAGTTCATGACAAGATTGTTGCGCAAGCGGTTCGCCACCGGTAACAGTGACATAGCGAGGCTGATAGGCAGATACCTGATCCACGATATCGACGATATCCATTTTATCGCCGCCGTGAAAGGCATACGCAGTATCACAATATGAACAACGCAATGGGCAACCTGTTAAACGTACAAACACTGTTGGTAATCCAACTGTACGAGTCTCACCCTGTAATGAATAAAAAATTTCTGTAATACGGCACTGCGCCATAGCTAATTTCGCTCAATTATGGCTTAACGTGCTTCTTGTTTAATGCGAGCCAGTCTTACTTTTGCTAATCGTGCCGCTGATGAATTTGCATATTTCTGAACAACGGCTGCTAATGTTGTTTTTGCTACATCAAGTTGTCCCAATTCATATTGGCTAAAGCCTTGTTTCAACATTGCATCGGCCACTTTAGTACTGCTCGGGAATCGGTCAATGACTGTTTGAAATGCAGTAATTGCCACATCAAAGTTTCGCAATACATAATTAGCTTCTCCTTGCCAATAATATGCATTGGGTAAATAACTGCTTTGCGGGAACTGTTCAGGGAATTTTTCCAGTGCCACGATGGCCTGCTCATACTGTCCACTACGCAATGTTTGTAAAGCGGCCTGATATGCAGCCTCGCCATTTTCTACTGCAACTGGAGAAGGCTGTATATTTTCTGCATTCTCAACTACCGCTACACTTTGCTCTGGTGTTTCAGTTGTGTTTTCGGTCACTGCTGACGGACTTTCTTCTACTTCAACTTGTTCTGTGTCGGTCTCTGGTTCGGAAGCAGGTTGTTGAACTGCTACAGTCTGAGCTTGCATGCGTTGGTCAATATCCAGATACATTTCACGTTGACGTTTTTGCATCACTTCCAATTCATGACGTAATGATTCGTTATCGCCATTCAATCGCTGAATTTCATTTTGAAGCTGATCAACACGTCCCAAGAGCGAGACTAAACCCTGCCCCTGGATAATGCGTTCCAGACGCTCGATACGCTGTGACAATTCGGCTTCATCAGCCCATACGCTGTTTGTCATCATAGGTGATAGTAGTAACGCTAACACTAAGGCTTTTCTGCCAATCACTTTCATTATTATTGTCCTACGTAAATCAATTCAACACGTCTATTTTGTTGCCATGCAGATTCATCATGGCCTTCTGCTTGTGGGCGTTCTTCTCCAAAACTTGTTACCTGAAACTGCTTGATATCAGCCCCGTGCAACATCAAAATTTGGCGAATAGCCATGGCTCGACGTTCCCCTAATGCCAGATTATATTCACGTGAACCGCGTTCATCAGTATGCCCTATCAAACGCATAGTGACATTTTGGTGTTCACCCATATACGCCGCATGCGCTGCCAGAGTTGTCTGGTCTTCCTGTCTGACGGCACTGCTGTCATATTCAAAGTAAACAACACGATTGGATAATGGACTTGCAGGATCATTTAACTCGTCACCTTGATATTGATCCTCACCAACAATAACCGTGGTCTCTGCATCGCCCGATGCATTATCCCCTCCAATACTGGCTGAATCAGCACTACGATCCTCCACTGCCACTTCAGCACCATCTGTAGCTGCATCGGTGTCCTTCTTGCCTAGGCCCAATGTGGTACAAGCAGAAAGCCACATCAATATGAATAGCACGACTGATAATTTGAATAATTTCATTTGGATTACTCCTGAAAACCTTGTTTTGTTATTTTCTAATTGGTGACCACGCGGGTTCACGTACTTCAGTGCCAGATTCACCCAAGCGTTGATGAATTCGTCCATCAACTGACACCGCTGCCAATACTCCTTTTCCCTGTTGCTCGGTAGCATACAGGATCATGCGACCATTTGGCGCAAAGCTTGGTGATTCATCCCGACCCGTTTCAGTTAAAATCTGCACCGCACCAGTATCCAGATCCTGCACTGCAATATAAAACTTGCCATTCAGACCATGTGTCATCGTCATAAAATGACCGTCTGATGAAATATCAGGGGAGGCATTGTAACTGCCTTCAAAACTCACTCTTTTTGCTCGGCCACCCTCTGCAGAAACTTTGTAAATTTGTGGTCGTCCACCCCGATCAGAGGTAAAAAGTAATTCACGGCCATTTGGCATCCATACGGCCTCAGTATCTATCGCTTGCGAATTATGAGTTACACGTGACAGTTTACCTGTGGCCAACTCCAGAATATATATTTCTGGATTGCCTGATTTTGATAATGTCAGTGCCAACCGCGTGCCATCGGGTGACCAAGCTGGCGCACTATTTAAACCTTTGAATGCAGCCACTGAATCTCGGCGCCCACTACTCATTTCCTGAACAAACACCTCAGCCTTACCATTCTCAAATGACACATAAGTTAATCGCTCACCGTCTGGCGACCAATTAGGCGATAAAATCGGTTGTTTAGATTGCAGTACTGTCCGTGGATTGGCTCCATCAGAATCAGACACCTGTAGCGCGAAGCGCTTTTTACCATCAGCATTGGCAATCGCCGTCACAAATGCCAATCTGGTTGAAAACACCCCCATCTCACCGGTTAATGTCTGATATATTTGGTCCGCTATCTGATGAGCCAGTCGCCTTAGGCCGGATGCCGGTACCTGATAGCGTTTGCCCACTAGTTGCTGAGCATTATAAACATCAAATAACTGAAATTGAACTTGATAGGTTTCACCATCAACACTGCTGACTTTACCGACCAGCAATCCTTCAGAACGCAATAAACGCCAGTCTCTAAAGTTAATCTCTTCTTTTTCGTGAGGTTGAGAAATTAAATCCTGCTTTGGCAATGGTGCAAAACGACCACTACGAGCTAAATCATTACTGATTACTGCTGAAATATCTTCGGGTGCAGCAATGCCTTCACTGCCAAAGGGTACAACTGCAATCGGTAATGCCGCCTCTGTGCCGCCGGTAATTTCGATTATTAATTCTGCGTGAGCCTGCCATGGTACTACCATCATGCTCAAAAGCCAGATTGCTGCTAACCATCGTTTGGTCATTATTTCACCCTCTACTCTGGTTTAAAAATAAACTGGAAGTCACGTAATGTCGCCGCCGCTTTAGGATCAGTTGGCTGTGGCAATGGATCTGCTTTATACACAGCAGATTCGGCTGATCGGTCAAAGACCGCGTTGCCACTGCTTTTAACAATTGTCACCTGTTTGACTCCACCACCAGGCATCAAGCTCACTCGTAATGTACATTGCAAACCACTCTGGCTGCTGGCCGGCCTGATCCAGTATCGTTTAATTTTTTGTTTGATCATCACTGCGTAGGTATCGACAACACCTGCTACCCGTCTTGCTTCCTGTTCACGCTGTTCCGCCGCCAGGCTTTCTTGTAATTGTCGATCTGCTTCTTCTATTTGCGCCTTACGTTCAGCTTCCGCTTTTCGTTTTTCTTCTGCTATCCGCTCTTGCTCAGCTTTACGCTTACGCTCTTCTTCGGCCTTGCGTTCCAATTCAGCCTGACGTTTACGATCTTCTTCAGCTTTACGATCTGCTTCCGCTAATCGCCGTTTTTCTTCTTCGGCTCTACGCTCTTGCTGCGCTTTTTGTTTGCGCTCTTCTTCAGCCTTGCGTTCCATTTCAGCCTTACGTTGGCGCTGTTCTTCCAGTTTGCGTTGTTGTTCAGCCTTAAGCCTGCGTTCTTCTTCGACCTTACGTTCTTGTTCGGCTTTTTGTTTGCGCTCTTCTTCCAGCTTACGTTGCTGTTCTGCAAGACGCTTGCGCTCTAGTTCCGCTTCACGTTCCTTTTCTTTGAGCGCCAATTCTTTTTTGGTTTCTTCCAGTTGTTTTTCTACTTGCCTCTGCCGCTCTTGCTCAGCTTCCCGTTTTTTGTCTTCAAACGCTTCTTGATTCGCTATTTCTTGCTCAACTTGAGCCTCGTCTATCACTGTTGCTTGAACGATATCAACTTTAGGTGGGCTAACAATCTGTGGCGTTGATTCCATACCAATGACAAACAGTGTCACTAATATAATATGCAGTACCAGAGAGTAACTTCCAGCAATCAGATTTTCAATAAAGCTGTTTTTCATTTATGTTACTTTTTTGCTTGTTCTGGTTGCTTGGTAATTAATCCCACACTGGGTGCTCCGGCTTGCTGCAACAAAGCCATCACTGTCACTACTTGACCGTAATTTGCTGCATTATCTCCTTTCACCAGAACCGGAGTCTGTGGGCTTCGACGGAGTACCGCTGCCACTTTGACCATCAGTTGATTTGCGTCTATCGGCTGATCCTGTTTATCCCCGATAGCAACATAAAAAAGGCCTTCTGCATCAACGGATACAACCAAAGGTTCACTATTATCATCACTTGGTTCAACAAGGTTCGCTGCTGCTTTCGGTAAATCCACCTTAACGCCTTGAGTCAACATCGGTGCCGTAATCATAAAAATAATCAGTAACACCAACATGACATCAATGTAGGGGACGACATTGATTTCGGATAGTGGTTTACGACGTTGTCTTTGTTTGTGAACAGTAGCCATGAAGGTAGCCCAATTATTAGTCGTGCTGACGTTGCAAGATAGAAGAAAACTCTTCTACGAACGTATCATAACGATTAATGAGTCGTTCAACTTCATGCGAATAACGGTTATAGGCAATAACGGCCGGAATCGCAGCAAACAAACCCATCGCAGTTGCAATCAATGCTTCTGAAATTCCGGGTGCCACCATGCTTAACGTCGCCTGCTGTACATTACCTAGGGCTCGAAAAGAATTCATAATTCCCCAGACTGTCCCAAACAAACCGATATAGGGGCTGGTTGATCCTGCGGTCGCTAAAAAGGGTAATGACATTTCCAGTTGATCAATTTCTCGTGCCAAAGAAATACGCATCACGCGTTGAGCGCCTTCTAACACTATTACGGATTCCGGTGCTGATTTTTTTAGGCGTACAAATTCTTTAAAACCCGTTTCAAATATTCCTTCCATGCCTCTGCTAGCATGTGGTCTGGCAGAAATATCTTCATAAAGACGATTTAATTCATTACCTGACCAAAACTTGTCTTCAAAGGAATCGGCATCGCTTTTTGCCTGAGCTAGTTCGTTACGTTTTCTGAAAATCAGCATCCATGAATAGAGTGATATTGCCAACAGCGACAACATTACTAATTTCACCAATAAGCTGGCTTCAGCAATCAGGGTTACCAAAGAAAGATCAGCGTTCACCTTGTATCTCCGTCAACATAAATGAAGGAATCGATTTTGGTCGAAATCGATTCGCATCTAAACAGGCGATTTTGACTACAGCCTCACACAACAGTTCATCATCGCGAAAAATTTTTTGTTCAAACTCCATACTCGCGCCCGATACATTCACAACATGTGATCGCACCACCAGAGCATCATTAAATTTGGCCGGGCGTCGAAAGTTCAATTGCATTGAATGTACAGCAAACAGGCACTGATGTTGAGTAATTAATTCGTCTTGTTCAAAACCCAAACTGCGTAGCCATTCTGTTCGAGCTCGCTCCATAAAATTCAGGTAGTTGGAGTGATAAACCACGCCGCCACTATCCGTATCTTCATAATAAATCCGGAATGGCCACTCAAAGTCAGTCATTCTTATCCCCAGCCAAATCTGGAGACAGTCCTAAATGTAGCCAGGCACGCTTCGTGGCAACCCGCCCACGTGGCGTACGCATAATAAAGCCTTCCTGAATCAAAAACGGCTCTAACACATCTTCAATCGTACCGCGCTCTTCACCAATGGCAGCGGCCAAATTATCAATACCGACAGGCCCGCCTTCAAATTTCTCAATAATGGCTATCAATAACTTGCGATCCAGCATGTCAAAACCATTGTCATCGACATCAAGCAAATCCAAAGCCTGACGTGCGACTTCAACAGTGATCTGACCATCAAATTTTACTTCAGCATAATCACGCACCCGACGTAATAATCTATTCGCAATACGTGGAGTACCGCGTGAACGTCGAGCAATTTCATTGGCACCAGTAATATCCAATGTCACTCCAAATATGCGAGCGCTACGTTGTACGATGGTGCTCAAATCTTCAGGGCTATAAAATTCCAACCGTTGCACAATGCCAAAACGATCACGTAGCGGTGAAGTCAGAGAGCCCGCTCGGGTGGTCGCACCAACCAAAGTAAACGGTTCCAGATCAAGTTTAATTGATCGTGCTGCTGGTCCTTCACCAATCATAATATCAAGTTGGTAATCTTCCATTGCTGGATACAGCACTTCTTCCACGATGGGACTAAGACGGTGAATCTCGTCAACAAACAACACATCATTGGGCTCAAGGTTGGTGAGTAATGCAGCCAAATCACCAGGACGTTCCAAAACAGGGCCTGAAGTCTGCTTCAGATTGACACCCATTTCATTGGCAATAATGTGGGCCAGTGTGGTTTTACCTAACCCTGGTGGACCAAAAATCAATGTGTGATCCAGGGCTTCGCTACGTTTTCGAGCTGCTGTGACAAACAAATCCATTTGCTCGCGTACCGCTGGCTGACCGATATAGTCACTCAATCTGTCTGGACGGATCGCTTGCTCCTGAGGGTCTTCATCCATATTGGCTGTTGCTGAAATAAAGCGATCTTCCATAAATTAATTTCTCTGCAAGGCTAATCTGATTATGTCTTCAGTGCTTAAACCATCACTGTCTAAACTGCGAATCATTTTTTCAGCCTCTGCTAATTTGTAACCTAATGAAACCAGTGCTTCAGCAGCTTCATCTTTAGCACCAGCCAATTTTGCTGCTTCTGACTCAACGGGTTTTAACCCCATCGCACCACTGACTTCTTTCAAGCGGTCACGCATTTCCACAATTAAACGTTCAGCAGTTTTCTTGCCTACTCCGGGCAGACGAGTCAAACTGGCCGCATCGCCTTCTTGTACACTTCGAGCAAAATCATCAACATCACTGCCTGATAAAATTGTCAGGGCAAGTTTAGCGCCCACACCATTTACTTTCAATAAGCTTCGAAAGAGTAAACGCTCACGTACTGTTGCAAAACCGTATAACAATTGAGCATCTTCACGTACCACTAAATGAGTAAACAGGGAAACTTCTTCATTGATAGCGGGCAGATTAAAAAATGTCGACATAGGTGCCGCCACTTCATACCCCACGCCTTGCACATCCAGCACCAGATCCGGTGCCTGTTTTTCTATAATGATGCCACGTAAACGACCAATCATTGCGACGCGCCTTTATCTAGAATAGTTATAGACCTCATCGTCCGTAACGTCCTCCACGGCGACTGGTACGCATGCCTTCTGGTAATTTACTGTTCTGACGACCATCTACTGCAGCAAAATTCGCATGTGTCAGCGCACATGCAAGGGCATCAGCTGCATCTTCTTCAGGCAGTTCAGACAAAGACAAAATAACTGACATCATATATTGCACCTGTTCTTTTTTTGCATGTCCATTACCAACGACCGCCTTTTTAATTTGAGTTGCCGTATATTCATGAACGCTGAGATTTTGACTCACTCCGGCACAAATTGCCGCGCCCCGTGCCTGCCCTAACTTTAAAGCCGAATCTGCATTTTTATGTAAAAATACTTTTTCAACTGCCATCATTTCAGGCTGATATCGCTCAATAATATCGGTCAGGCCAACAAAAATCTGCCGTAAACGGTCAGGAAAATCTCCATCTCCTACCACCAGCCGACCATTAATCACATGGCGTATTTTTCGGTCTTCCAATTCAATGATACCAAAGCCTGTTTTTCTTGAGCCTGGATCAATCCCTAAAATGCGCGGCATGAATTAGTTCTGGCTAATCTTCAGCCAACTGCTCCATGACTTCATCAGAAAAATCAGCATTGGAATAGACTTGCTGAACATCATCCAGCTCTTCAAAAGCCTCAATCATTGCAAGCGCTTTTCGTGCATCATCAACATCCAGACTGGCCGTCGTTTCAGGATGCATAGTCACTTCTGCCGATACCGCTTCCAGTCCTGCCGCATCCAATGCATCTTTGACTGTTGAGTAATCTTCAGCGCTGGTAAATACATCAATGGAACCGTCGTCATTAGTCACAATATCTTCCGCACCTGACTCTAACGCCGCTTCCATCACAGTATCTTCATCGGTACCAGCAGGATAAGTGATAATGCCTTTTTTATTAAACAGATATGAAACAGAACCATCGGTGCCCATGTTACCGCCGCGTTTGGTAAACACATTACGCACAGCAGCAACACTGCGATTTTTGTTGTCGGTCAGGCAATCGACCATGATCGCAATGCCGCTTGGGCCATAACCTTCATAGCGAATTTCCTCGTAACTGACACCTTCCAGCTCACCCGCACCACGCTTAGTAGCACGTTCAATCACGTCACGGGTCATATTTCCGCTTAGCGCTTTATCAATTGCAGCGCGGAGTCGTGGATTATTAACTGGATCGCTACCGCCTTCTTTTGCAGCAACAGTGATCTCACGAATAAACTTGGTGAATAATTTGCCGCGTTTAGCGTCTTGCGCGCCTTTACGATGCTGAATATTCGCCCACTTACTATGACCTGCCATTTGAATTTTTACCTCTATTTTTTACTATTGCTGTCAGTCAAACCTCAGTTCATCATGACAAATTAAAACTTAATCAACCATTGTATTCCAGTTGCGATACACATCACTTCGACCGTAAACCTGATCAAAATACATGGCTTGTAATTGTTCAGTAATTGGGCCACGGCCGCCATTACCAATACTGCGATTATCCAGTTCACGGATCGGAGTTACTTCTGCTGCGGTACCAGTAAAGAACGCTTCATCAGCAATGTAAACTTCATCACGGGTAATTTGTTTTTCAACCACTTTCAGACCAATATCTTCAGCCAGTGTCATTACAGTAGCACGAGTGATACCTTCCAGAGCTGAAGTCAATGTTGGTGTATACAGCACACCATCACGAACCATAAAGAAGTTTTCCCCACTGCCTTCAGATACAAAGCCACTGGCATCTAATAATAAGGCTTCATCATAACCACAGTTCACGGCTTCCTGTAATGCCATCATGGAATTCATGTAATTACCATTCGCCTTGGCTTTGCACATGGTGATATTGACATGATGACGGGTAAACGAAGACGTTTTGATTCGGATGCCTTTTTCCATGTTTTCAGCACCCAGATACGATCCCCATTCCCAAGCAGCCACCATCACGTGTGTTTTTAAATTATCGGCGCGGATACCCATGCCTTCTGATCCATAAAAACACATCGGTCGCAGATAGGCTGACTCAAGATTGTTGTCACGAATGACCGCTTTTTGAGCTTCGTTTACCTCATCCTTATCAAACGGCATCCCCATGCCAAGAATCTTGGCTGAACGGAATAAACGATCAGTATGTTCTTGCAAGCGGAAAATAGCGGGGCCACTCTCTGTTTTATAGGCACGTACCCCTTCAAATGCACCCATTCCATAATGTAAGGTATGCGTTAAGACGTGTACTTTAGCTTCTCGCCACGGCACCATTTTGCCATCCAGCCAGATAACGCCATCCCGATCTGCCATTGTTGCTGCTACCATAATTTTCTACTTCTCTAAATTTGTTACTTAAAATAAATTCGTTTCTGATTAACCCAACCAACGCTGCCAAATGGCTTTAACCTGAGGTCGATACACCGCTACCTCTTCAATCGGTACAACAGCTGGCAATTCCTGCAACACACAATGATTAGCCCGGTCACGATAAAATCGATACGCACCTGCCAGCATATTGCCATCTTCTTTGCTTAATTTACCTGATGTTTTTAGCGCATCCAGAATCCTGATATTATCGGTATAAACCAGCAATTCGGGCAAGGCCTCTGACCAAGCTAAAATTGCATATTGCACCATAAATTCAATATCAGTGATACCACCCTCACCCTGCTTGAGATCAAACAGTTGGTCGGTACTCTTATCTAATTGCTCGCGCATTTTAGCACGCATCTCACTAACTTCTGTTGCCAATGCCTGCTGATCACGTGGTTTTGCTAGCACTTGTCGTCGAATATCACTGACCTGTTGCGCTAGATTTTGATCTCCTGCCACACATCGTGCCCGTACCAAAGCTTGATGCTCCCACGTCCAGGCATCGTTCTTCTGATACTCAGCGAAGCCAGAAACAGGAGCTACCAGCAATCCAGAGGAACCATTAGGGCGAAGTCGCATATCAACTTCATACAAAATACCGCCGGCAGTGACTGTGTTTAGAAGATGAATCATCCGTTGCGCTAAACGCGTGTAAAAGACCAAAGCATCTAATGGTTTATTGCCATCCGTCGCTTCCTGATTAGCGACGTCATCATAAATAAACACCAAATCCAGATCAGATCCATAACCGAGCTCCAGTCCCGCTAACTTGCCATAGGCCAACACTGTAAAGCCAGATCCGCTTAAATCATCTTTTTGAGTGCAGGCAGGATGACCATGTTTCAACACTAAATGTTGCCAAGCCATCTGCATCACCTGTTCTAGCAGAATCTCGGCCAGTTCACTCAGTTGATCTCCTACCCGCATTAATGGCAACACATCCATCACATCAGCGGCAGCCACATGTAAGGTGGCAATTTGTCGAAATTCACGCAACAAATCCATCTGTTGCTCCAGATCATTTTCATCTGCGGATGATAGAAATTTTTTCAGTGCAGCTTTTTCAGCTTCCCGATCTGGCACCCCATACAAACTGCGAGGATTCAGCAGTTCATCCAACAACACCGGATATCGAGCTAATTGGCTACTTATCCACGGACTGGCAGCACATAATTTAATGAGTTGCGACAAGGCCATTGGGTTTTCCACCAGCAATGACATATAAGCTGAGCGCCTCATGATCGCTTCCAGCAATGGCATCAGCCGTGCAAGACAGGCATCAGCATTACTGACACCAGCAGCAGCCTGTATCAATAAGGGTAATAACTTAATGAGTCGCTCTCGTCCTTTTTCACTTAAGTTTCGACAGACATGAGTATTCAACATTTTATCCAGGTCATCTAAACACGCTTCCGGTTCTGAAAAACCTAATTGCTGTAGATACTGTATTTTTTCATCGTCGCTCGACGTAAAAATAGACACCCTATCACTGGGTGAGTCATCGGCCTGTGGTGCCGTTAATAGCTGTTCAAAATGGCTTTGCACTTGCTGGCGATGTTCTGCCAGTACCATTGAAAAACTGTCCCAGTCACTAAAGCCCATTAAGCTTGCAATTCGGTGTCGCTCATCATCTTGTTTAGGCAACAAATGGGTTTGCTGATCGGCCCAAGCCTGAATACGATGCTCTGTTCGACGTAAAAAATCATAGGCTGCTTTCAAGTCATCGACAGCATAATCTGATAACCATTGTCGTTCGGCTAACAAATCCAGAATGGTCAAAATAGGGCGTTGTTGCAGTGGTTTATCTCTGCCACCATAAATCAGTTGAAACACTTGCCCGATAAACTCAATTTCACGAATACCACCCGCACCGAGTTTAATATTGTCTTTCATGCCTTTGCTATGTAGTTGACCGGCAATCATCCCTTTCATTTCACGAAGAGAGTCAAACATACCGTAATCAAGATAACGACGATAGACAAACGGAGTCAGCATTTCCTCCAGCTCTTTTTTGGCCGCATCAGTACCCGTGACCGATCGCGCTTTGATCATCGCGTAACGTTCCCATTCCCGCCCTTGAGTCTGGTAATAATCTTCCATAGCAGAAAAACTGGCTGCCAAAGCTCCACTTTCACCAAATGGTCGCAACCGCATATCGACACGGAATACAAAACCATCCACAGTGACATTGTCCAACGATTGAATCAGTTTTCGTCCCAAACGGGTAAAAAATTCTTCATTAGAAAGACTCTTACGACCGCCCTGCGTCTGGCCATCTTCCGGATAGGTAAAAATCAGATCAATATCAGATGATAAATTGAGCTCACCTGCGCCCAATTTCCCCATGGCAATAACAATTAAATATTGTTCATCACCATGAGCGTTTAACGGCTTACCCAGCTCATCACATTGCCATTGGTGAAGCATCAATAATGATTGCTGTATACAAGCATCTGCCATCGCAGATAAATCACGCACTGTTTCAGCCAAATCAGCCCAACCAGCCAGATCACGCCAGATAATTCGCACCATTTCCCGCTGGCGAAAATAGCGTAACTGCTGTTGCAATGCGGTTTCACCAGTCACATTTTTAAGGAAAAGGCTTAATCTCTGTTGGTATGCATCAGCATCATAAACTGTGTTGATATCACCAGATTGAATTAGTGCTTCAGCACGATCAGCATGACGTTCGCCCCATTGAACAACATACTCACTGCCTGCTAAAACTGTGGTTGCAGACTCTTTTAACGCTTGTTGCTCAACCAGTAAGTGCTGCCATTGTTCTGAAATCTGCTCGCCCGATGCCATTTTTTCCTCAAAACTTAAATGGTTAATTCATAAAAGTTAATCTTACCGCGGATCACTGTCTAACAAGTAACAAAACAATGAAAAATCACCAAAAGGCATCGATATTAAAATGATGTGGGAATAATAGGGGTATGTCCAAGAAGCTTTTAAGCAGAACAATCACCACGGCATGGCTATGATTAGCAAAACGTTATACAAATAATTGAACTACCTCCTGCCTTTCGAAGGAGGTAGTTCTAAGCTCAATTATTTGGTTTTCTCTTAATGGTTTTTTGTTTGAGTATAACCAGATTGCATTTCCTTAATACCCTGTATCGCCGCTTCCATCGCTTGTTCTCGCGTTTCAAAATGATGGGCATCATGCAGGTGTTCGTCCGCTTCCAAAGCGGAAAGCACTTTTCTTACCTCTTCATTCATACCGCACATATACAGTCTTCTATTTGTATGTTCAGCATCGTTAGCGATGGTTTCTACTGCTAATGCTGCTGAGACATCAAGAAATGGAACCCGACTAAAATCAAGCACTATAGCCAGTGTCCCACCCTGTAATTGTGAGCGCGCATGGTGACCAAGATCTGCAGCAGCACCAAAACTCAAAGGTCCACTGAAATCAAAGATAGTCATTAAATCTCCTGCTTCATTCATAATTTCCAATTCACGTGGCGTAGCTGTGTGACGAACTAAGTCGGTTGCTTTTATCCTTTCCATTTGTTGGCTCGCCACCTGTTTTACGAAAGCAAGAGAAGCCAGAACAACACCAGCGGCAACTGCCGTCATCAAGTCAACAAAGATGGTGAGTCCAACTACGATGATCATCAATACCAAGTCCCATCGTGGGCCACGATGAGAATTTTTGATGTAACTCCAGTCAATGATATCCAGCCCGACTTTCACCAAAATACCGGCAAGCACAGCATGAGGAATATACGAAGCCAGTGGTCCCATTCCCAAAACTACGGCCAGCAATAAAATCGCATGCACCATGCCTGAAATTCGAGTTTTACCACCTGTTCGGATATTAACCACTGTACGCATCGTCGCACCAGCACCGGGAGCGCCACCAAATAATCCTGCGACTGCATTACCAATGCCCTGACCGATCAGTTCCTTATTAGACTGATGTCGTGTCCGAGTCATATTGTCTGCTACTAGAGACGTCAACAGGCTATCAATTGAACCCAACACGGCAAGCACCAATGCTGCTTCTGCGATTATTAAAAAGGATTCCGGGCTAAATACAGGTAGATGCAGTTCCGGCAAACCGGTTGGAATCTCGCCCAATATTGGCACAGTGCCTAAAAATACACTGATTAACGTACCAATAATTAAAGCGGCAAGTGGACCCGGTAAAAACTTAGCCAAGTTTGCTGGCCATTTCATCGCAATGAGGAGGGTTAAAAATCCCAATCCCAATGCAGCAATGTTCATATTTCCAAGCGCAGTAGGCGCGTACATTAACGCGCCCAAGGTACCGGCAGGTGCTACCTGACCCAGCAACGGACTTATTTGAAGGATAATGATAATGCCTCCAATTCCACTCATAAAGCCACTGATTACGGGGTAGGGAACCAGACTGATGTAATCTCCCAGTTTGAAAACACCAAATAGAATCTGAAAAACACCTGCCAGAATAATAGTGGTGAAAATCAGTTCTATATTTCCTGAAAGGTCGGGATGAATAGCGATACTCGCGACCACCCCGGCAACAACGACTGTCATTGGGCCAGTAGGACCAGAAACTTGTGACTCTGTGCCACCAAATAATGCAGCAAAAAAACCAACAAAAATGGCACCATAAAGACCGGCAATAGGTCCAAGACCGGATGCCACACCCATTGCCAGAGCCAACGGTAAGGCAACGACACCCGCCGTTATACCGCCAAATATGTCACCTCTAAGATGTCGAGTTGTAAGATTAAACATGGTAAACCCTTAATAATCGTGTCTGAATAGCAACTGAAATTTCGTGTGATGCTAGTTGCTGGAATAATGCTCATCAATTGGAATAAAAGCTTGCTTCTTCTGGTCATAACACGTCACGGAACCGTCGCCAATGCCGTATACCCAACCATGTAATTCCAAACTGCCTGTTGCAAGTTTTTCCGCTACACAGGGATGTGTTTCCAGATGTTTAAGCTGCAGAAGCACATTCTCCTCTGTCATTTCTAACAGTTGTTGATCGTCTTTGTTCGGATGACGAGCTTTAACTGTTGCCTGTGCTGCTGCGCAATGTGACAGCCATTTGGCCACATGTGGAAGGCTTTTTACCGCATCAGGGTTCAACGCGCCTTTCATTGCCCCACAGTCAGTGTGCCCACAGATTACGATATGTTTAACTCCCAAACCCGCGACTGCAAATTCAATAGAAGCGGTCATACCGCCAGTAGCATTGGAATGAGGGGGGACAATATTGCCCGCATTACGACAAATGAACAGGTCGCCCGGCAGTGTTTGGGTGATCATACTTGGGTCAATGCGCGAATCGGCACAGGTGATAAACAGTACTTCCGGTGATTGCCCAGTGGCTAGACTCTCAAATAGTTTTTCTTTTTCTACAAACTCTTTTTTTTGAAACTCGGCAACACCTGAGATTAATTTCTCCATCTAGTAACTCCATAACTGTAGTTCAAAAGTGATGCAAGGTTAATGTAAATTAATATATGCTTTTACACTCTTTGTGATAGGAAAAAACTTTCATTTAAAGGTTGACCGGGTGTATCATCACCATCATGAAAACCCTGAATATCTCATTAAAACAATTGCGCTACTATCTCACAGCAGCGAGACATAAAAGTATACGCCAAGCTGCCAAAGAATTGCGAATCACCCAACCATCTCTAAGCGCACAGTTAAAGTTACTAGAGCAAGCCTTGGGGGTTGACTTGTTTGAGAGAACTCGTGGCGGTGTGACGCTAACTCCTGTAGGCAGAGAGCTAATAACAGAAGCCACCATTGCTGTTAATGCAGCAGAATCAATTGTTGATGCCGCTAATTTTGCCACCAAAGGTCCAACTGGAACATTTAAGTTAGGAGTCAGTCCTTCATTAGGACCCTATTCTTTGCCCTGGATATTACCCGCAGTAAGACAAGAGTTTCCAAGCGTGAAGTTTTTTGTGAGAGAGGAGGTGCCATCCTTGCTGGTCGATGGCTTGCGATCTGGAAGCTATGATTTAATATTCTCTCCGCTACCTATTGACGATCCAGCTTTTACCGTTATGCCCTTATTTCGTGAGCCGTTATTTTTGGTGGTCAACGCAGAACATCCATTGGCAAAACACGAAAGCATTAAAGCCAGCCAATTATCCGGGCTGGACATTCTGGCTATTGAAGAACATCACCATTTCTTCAAACTGGTTGAAAATTTGTGTCAACGGTTTCATGCCCACCTATTACAAGATTACGAAGGCAGTAGTCTGGATGCCATCAGACAGATGGTTTACATGGCAATGGGCGGTGCATTTCTACCCGCTTTATATATCCGCTCTGAAATCCGTGACAGAGATGAACTGCATGTGTTGAGTATCGAAGATGAGTCAATTTATCGTGTTCATGCTCTGGCATGGCGTAATACTTCTCCTCTTCGTGGTTTTTATCGCAGTCTGGGAGAGTTTTTTCAGCAAGAAATCAAAAAACAGTTCGATCAAACTGTGATTATGATGTGACAATGTCTCAAAAGCACCATGACGACTCTTTTTTGAATAGTTAAACAGCTCAGGTTAAAAATTACGACGCTTGTCGATAAGGATCTGATATGAAAAAAACAATGATCTCAGGGGATCATCTCACTATCTATCGTGATGCCATCCGAACCATGCGCGAAGGAAATTTTTCGATCTCTCTACCTGAAAATGAAAGCAGTAAAATAGAACCGCTGGAAGAATTTGAAACTGAATTGATTCGTTTAGCCGCTTGGTTAGAACTGCGTTTTGATGAAATCAACAAACTACAAGAAGTCTCCGATGAGATCAATAAAGGCAGTTTCCTTGATGATGTGCTTGATTGTATCTACAACAGTTTTCGTAAAATCATTCCCTATGACCGCATTGGTTGTGCATTAATCAGTGACGATTACCAATCCGTAAAGGCATATTGGGCAAAAACTAATTATTCAGACACTTTAACAGTTGGTCAGGGATTTACGGCTCCTCTGGCAGGCAGTAGTCTTGAAACCATTTTACATACCGGCCAACCCCGTGTATTGAATGATCTAAAAGCGTATCTGGAAGCCAATCCTAAATCTTCTTCAACTGAACGTATCGTTGCTGAAGGTATTCAATCAAGTCTTACCTGTCCTCTCGTATCTGAGGGGAAACCTGTTGGTTTTTTATTTTTTTCCAGTCTTGAAAAAAATACTTATCAAAGAGAGCATCAGAAGATATTTTTATACATTGCCAGACAAGTGTCTGCATTAATCGAAAAAAGTAGCCTCTATCAACAAATCAATGATCTCAACCAACAACTTGTACTGGCATTGAAACAACTAAAAGAGCAGTCCATTCATGACAGTCTTACCGGTATTCTCAATCGTGGTGCCATCATGGAGTTTTTGGAACAAAATTTACAGTTGACTGAACGTCATCAACAATCTGTCGCAGTTATCATGGCTGACTTAGATCATTTCAAATCTATTAATGATACCTACGGTCATCTTATGGGTGATGAGGTGCTTAGCGTTGTTGCCAAAGAAATAAGCTCGCACCTACGTGCCTATGATCGGGTTGGGCGCTTCGGCGGCGAAGAATTTTTAATTGTTTTAGGTGATACGGATGAGAACAGAGCATTAGAGATTGCTGAGCGTATTCGAACAGCAGTAGCAGCATTGAATTTTCAGTGTCAGGAACAACAACTATCAGTCAGTATTAGCATGGGAATTACATCTAGCAATAGTGAAGGCGCAGACAGTGCTAAAAAAGTACTATCAAAAGCAGATTCCGCTCTCTATCAAGCGAAGCATGATGGACGAAATCGAGTTCTAATTGCGCCATAATTAATCGTTTATGGCATACCTAGCTTTTTAATACACTAATAACAAAAAAGCCCCGACCAGATGGTCGGGGCTTTTTCTTTGAGCAATGTCAAAAGACAGCGAGATTACATCATGCCGCCCATGCCGCCCATACCGCCCATATCAGGCATTGCTGGAGCGCCACTGTCTTGTGGTGCTTCAGCAATCATGGCTTCAGTCGTCAACATCAATCCAGCAACTGAACCCGCATTTTGCAATGCGGTACGAGTTACTTTAGTTGGATCAAGAATACCCATTTCAATCATGTCGCCGTATTCGCTTGTTGCAGCGTTGTAACCAAAGTTACCTTTACCTGCTACAACTTCGTTCAACACAACTGATGCTTCATCACCAGAGTTGGTTACGATTTGACGTAATGGCTCTTCCATTGCACGACGTGCCAGTTTGATACCAACATCCTGATCATGGTTGTCGCCCGTCAATTCGCCTAGGCTGCTTTCTGCACGAACCAGAGCAACACCACCACCAGCGACAACGCCTTCTTCGACCGCTGCGCGAGTTGCGTGCAACGCATCTTCAACACGTGCTTTTTTCTCTTTCATT
>JAOUJZ010000028.1 GCA_029882915.1 Gammaproteobacteria bacterium
CTGATATGGATGACATCGCCGTTGTTTTGAAAACACTGGGTGAAGAACGTTTTGGCAAACGAATCGCACGAGCGATTGTTGAAACCCGAGAACACACTCCGATAGTCACCACTAAGCAACTGGCAGTTCTGGTCGATAAAGCAAGTCCTTTTCGTGAAAAACACAAACATCCAGCAACAAGAACATTTCAAGCAATTCGTATTTATATAAATAATGAATTGGAAGATTTAAAAGTCGGTTTGGAACAGGCACTGGATGTATTGGCCGTTGGAGGTCGACTGGCTGTTATCAGCTTTCATTCATTGGAAGATCGGATCGTGAAACGTTTTTTTCGTGAGCAGGCCAAAGGTGATGATTTGCCATCGAATTTTCCTGTTACAGCCGATCAACTAAATCCACGAGTACGTCTAGTTGGAAAAGCGATTAAGGCCAGTGATGCCGAATTAGCAGTCAATCCAAGAGCCCGTAGTGCGGTATTACGTGTGGTGGAGAAATTAGCATGAGTTTTAGCAGCATATTAGAACTCATTAGAACTCATTTATCATTATTAGTGCTGGCATTAGCAGTTGTAATTTCAGCGCTGGCTGTGATTTACACGAAACATATCGGACGTACAGAATTTATTACGTTACAGAAACTGGAACAACAACGCGATCATTTAAATGAAGAATGGGGTCGTTTGTTATTAGAAGAAAGCACATGGGCAGGTCCTGGTCGTGTTGAGCAACAAGCTCGCTTACGATTAAATATGTTAGTGCCAACTGTTGATATGACGGTGGTGATTAAACCATGAAGCGTCAGCATAACTCAGTCAATCCTATTGGCGCATGGCGCCTGAATATGGTGCGGTTGCTGTTCGTCAGTCTGATCATTGGTCTAGGATGGCGGCTGACTGATATACAAGTTCTCAACCCGGACTTTTTACGCGATCAGGGAAATGCACGTCATATCCGTCAAGTACCTGTGGCAGCACATCGAGGCATGATTCTGGATCGGTATGGTGAGCCATTAGCGATCAGTACTCCTGTTCATTCAGTGTGGGTAAACCCGCAAGAAGTGGCTGCTGAATCTGCACAAATAGCAGCACTGGCAAAAGCGCTTCATATCAACGTCGAAACCATTAAAAGAAAGATTAAAAAAAATAAGAACAGAGAGTTTGTCTATCTTAAGCGTCGTGTTACCCCTGAGGTGGCAAATCAAGTAAATGAATTTAATATTGAGGGTGTTGCGCTACAGCGAGAATATAAACGCTATTATCCAACGGGTGAAGTAACAGCGCATGTTGTGGGCTTTACAAATGTAGATGATGTGGGTCAGGAAGGTCTTGAATTAACTCATGAAGCTGTTTTAACCGGTGTTCCAGGATTAAAGCGTATGGTCCGTGATAGTCGAGGCAATTACGTGGGTGGTGGTGAGCAGTTAAAAGCGACTAAACATGGTCAAAATATTAATTTGAGTATTGATTTACGATTGCAGTACCTGACTTATCAGGCGCTCAAGTCGGCAGTCACGAAATATGAAGCACGATCAGGCTCAGCGGTCATTCTTGATGTCCATACTGGTGAAGTTCTGGCTATGGTGAGTCAGCCGTCATTTAACCCGAACAATCGCCATGGCTTGCATAGCGGAGATTATCGCAATCGAGCGGTGACAGATTTGTTTGAACCTGGGTCAATAGTGAAACCCTTCACAGTGGCGAGCGGATTGAAATCAGGCAAGTTCACTCCGTCAACAATCATTGATACACACCCAGGAATGCTGAAAATAAGCGGTTATACCATTAAAGATTTTCGTGATTATGGGCAAATTGACATCGCCACCTTAATTAAGAAATCGAGTAATGTAGGTGCAAGTAAAATGGCTTTAGAACTTGAGCCAGAACAACTTTGGCAGGACTTTTCGGCCTTTGGCATGGCTGAACCAACAGGCGCCTATTTCCCCGGTGAGGCAATGGGTAGATTACCGGATCTGCAATCGTGGCAGAAGATTGATCGTGCCACCTTATCTTATGGGTATGGCCTTGCTTCATCGGCATTACAAGTGGCACGTGGCTACATGGTGTTGGCAAATGGCGGCATTTTAAGACCCGTTAGTTTTATTAAATTAAGTGACGCTCCTTCAGGCCGACGAGTGTTTTCGCGTGATGTTATGCAGCAAGTCATGACAATGATGCGAGGTGTCGTTGAACCTGGAGGAACGGCAACAAAAGCAGCGGTAACAAATTACACCGTTGCCGGAAAAACAGGCACCGTTAAAAAAGCAGCAGATGGTGGTTATGCCGACGGACATTATTTATCGTTATTTGCAGGTGTTATTCCAGCGAACAAGCCACAACTAGTCATGGTGGTAATGGTGAACGACCCGCAAGGGAAAGAATATTACGGAGGTCTGGTAGCGGCGCCTGTATTTTCTGAAGTGATGACAGGAGCAATGCGCTTGTTAAATATTGCTCCTGATAACCTACCCATTACGCAATTGCAGGTGGCACAAAAATGATGATGCCTGTAATACAACCCAAACACATCAGCATGTTGTTAGCGGGCATGTTGGAAAATTCTGATGTAATCAACGATGTAAGAGTGGTTGGTATCAGCATGAATAGTCGGATGGTACAGAAAGGTGGGTTGTTTCTTTCGCTTTCATTAAAGATGGAACAACGCTGTATTTACTTACAACAAGCATTGGATGCTGGTGTAATGGCAGTGGTCTTTGATAAGGAACAGCCGTTATCTGACAAAGAATTATCTCTATTAGCAGAGGCGGGAGTGAATGTTTATCGAGTAAGTAATTTGGCTGCTAATGCTGGAGAAATAGCAGCCCGTTTTTACGAGCATCCATCACAAGCAGTAACCATCATTGCGATAACGGGAACAAACGGCAAAACGTCCGTATCTCAATTTATAGCACAGGCGTTAGAATCATTAGGGCATGCGTGTGGAATTGTGGGAACGCTTGGTGTTGGTCGAATAGATAGTCTGCAAGCGACAGGCATGACCACGCCTGACCCAGTGACATTGCAAGCGCTCTTGGCGGGCTTTCGTCAGCATGATGTTGACACTGTTGTAATTGAAGCATCGTCTCACGCACTCGATCAAGGTCGACTGAATAGTATAGCGATTGATGTAGCTGTGTTCACAAACTTAAGTCGTGATCATCTTGATTATCATCAGGATATGTCTGAGTATGCATCAGCTAAAAAACAACTTTTTGACTTTGTTAGTCTCAAAGCAGCCGTGATAAATGCGGCGGATGAGTTTGGTCAAACGTTGATAAGTTCAATAGCATCTATGGGTGATGTTTCATTAATTACATATAGTAGTCAGCCTGATGATTTGACGAGCTTGCAGGCAAAAGACATTCAGACCAGATGTGATGGTCTACATTTCAGTGTTATAGGTGAGAGTGGCTCAGCTTGTATACAGAGTTCATTATTGGGGCGATTTAATGTAGATAACCTGTTGGCAGCACTGGCATCATTAATGGCTGTAGATATTTCATTTGACCTAGCCGTATCAGCAATTAAACGATGTCATTCTGTTCAGGGGCGTATGCAGAGCTATGGTGGCGATTCACGACCACATGTTGTTATCGATTTTGCTCATACACCTGATGCATTAGCACAGGCTTTACAATCGTTACGAACACATATGTCACCGCAAGCACATTTGTGGTGTGTCTTTGGTTGTGGTGGTGACCGAGACACAGGTAAACGTGCATTAATGGGACAGTGTGCGGAATCAAATGCGGATGTGGTGGTATTAACAGATGATAATCCACGCAGTGAAGATAATGATGCAATTATCCGTGATATTTTATCGGGCATCTCTGAGCCAGAGAAAGTATATATTGAACATAACCGCGAGTTAGCAATTACTTATGCATTAGACCATGCTGAGTCAGTAGACATTGTGCTGGTCGCAGGAAAAGGCCATGAACAATATCAGGAAATCTCGGGAGTGAAATATCCATTCAGTGATGCTGATGCAGTGATAAAAGTGCTTGACGCTGCAAATGATGATTTGCATTCAGTGGGTGCTAAGCAATGACGATGCAATTGCTTCTTTCACAAATGGCCCAAGTCGTTGGTTGTGAACCACCAGCTAAAGATATGATGGTGACAGGTACAGTAATAGATAGCCGAAAGGTTGAAACAGGGTGTTTATTTATTGCTCTAGCAGGTGAACACGTAGACGGCCATGACTACCTATCAACAGCACGACAGTCGGGTGCCTGTGCGGCATTGGTTTCAAGAAAACAAGATGATGTACTGCCACAATTAGTGGTTAGTGATGTTGTAAAAGCATTTGGCAAACTGGCCAAGTATTGGCGGCAGCAATGTAAAGCAAAAGTGATTGCGATTACGGGCAGTAATGGCAAAACAACAGTCAAAGAAATGATTGCGAGTATTGTTGGTCAATGTGGCTCAGTGGTAGCAACGCAAGGGAATCTAAATAATGAATTAGGTGTGCCATTAACCTTATGTCGACTGGCTAAAGACACCGATTATGCAGTGATTGAAATGGGTGCCAATCATGCAGGTGAAATTGCCAGATTAGTCGACATGGCTATACCCGATGTGGCTGTCATTAACAATGTGGCTTCGGCTCATTTGGAAGGATTTGGTGATCTTAATGGTGTTGCAAAAGCAAAAGCAGAGATTTATGCAGGTCTAAAAGAAGATGGCATTGGTATTGTTAATGCCGATATGAAATTTGCGGGTGAGTGGAAGCAAGTTCTTGCCAATAAGCAACGCATCACATTTGGTTTAGATGCCGAATCGGATATTACCGCTAAAGATTTGCAGCTAAATGCAACATCAAGTCATTTTATGGTTGAAATGGAAGGCGTGTTGCACTACATCAATTTGCCGATGCCAGGTTTACATAATGTTGCTAATGCACTGGCGGCGATAGCTGCAACTTCAGCATTAATTATTCCAGTTACATCGATAGTGAGTGGTTTGCAATTAATGCAGGGAGTGCCTCATCGACTGCAACTTCGTTCAGGTGTCCGCCAATCACAGCTCATTGATGACAGTTATAACGCAAATCCGGGGTCATACCAGCAAGCATTAAAAACATTGAGTGGATTTAGTGGTGAACACTGGTTGGTTCTAGGCGATTTTGGTGAATTAGGAAAAGAGAGTGAGCATATACATTACCAACTCGGGTTGGATGCAAAAGCATCTGGAGTTAAACGTCTAATGACTGTTGGTAAAGAAACTCAGTATGCGTGTAAGTCCTTTGGAGAAGGCGCGTATCACTTTGAAAATATAAATGCATTACAACAGCATTTAGAGACGGAACTTACAAAGGATGTGACCTGTTTGATTAAAGGCTCACGATTTATGCAATTAGATAAATTAGCAGATGCGCTCACGGTAGAAGGAGAAAAATAATGCTGTTATATCTAAGTGAGTATTTAATCCAGTTTCATAGCGGCTTTAACGTATTTCAATACATAACACTACGTG
This sequence comes from Gammaproteobacteria bacterium, assembly GCA_029882915.1. Taxonomy (GTDB): domain Bacteria; phylum Pseudomonadota; class Gammaproteobacteria; order Nitrosococcales; family Methylophagaceae. The sequence goes on from JAOUJZ010000028.1 coordinate 5,474, forward strand.
CAATTCTAGGTGTAATCACTGCTTTGGGGATCGCATTAATTGTTGGTCCGACTATGATTCGACATCTCAGTTTCAAACAAATCGGTCAGGTAGTACGTGATGATGGGCCAGAATCGCACTTAAGTAAGACGGGAACGCCAACAATGGGTGGCGCACTGATTTTAGTCGCCATAGCTGTTAGTACCTTGTTATGGGCTGATTTGAACAATCGATATGTCTGGGTCGTGTTACTGGTGACCTTGCTATTCGGTGTGATTGGCTTTGTTGATGACTACATTAAATTAGTTCGTCAGGATCCTAAAGGTTTACGTAGTCGTTATAAATATTTCTGGCAGTCAATGGTGGGTGCGGGCGCAGCAATCTTTTTGTTTTTAACGGTGACGACTCCAGCAGAAACACAGCTGATAGTTCCGTTTTTTAAGGATGTCATTATCCCGTTAGGTGGCTGGTATATGTTACTGACCTATCTTGTCATTGTGGGAAGCAGTAATGCGGTTAATTTAACAGATGGACTTGATGGACTGGCTATTATGCCAACAGTCATGGTGGCTGCTGCACTGGGTTTGTTTAGTTACGTAACAGGCCACGTAGAGTTTGCTCATTATTTGACTATTCCTTATATCGCAGGCGCAGGAGAATTAACTGTATTTTGTGCTGCTATGGTGGGCGCAGGACTCGGGTTTTTATGGTTTAACACCTATCCGGCTCAAGTGTTTATGGGTGATATAGGTGCTCTAGCTCTAGGCGCGGCCTTGGGTACAGTAGCAGTGCTGACACGACAAGAATTGGTATTACTGATCATGGGTGGAGTGTTTGTTATAGAAACACTGTCCGTTGTTGTGCAGGTAGGTTCATACAAATTACGAGGTAAGCGGGTGTTTTTGATGGCACCGATACATCATCATTATGAGTTGAAGGGCTGGCCTGAGCCACGCATTATTGTGCGGTTTTGGATCATTACTGTATTTCTAGTATTAGTTGGTTTAGCAAGTTTGAAGATTCGATGAACAATATAGCTCCTCATTCTGAACATAGACAGTCATTCCTAATCATTGGGTTGGGCCAAACAGGTCTGTCTTGTGCACGATTTTTAGTGCAGAAAGGTTATGCCGTTGCCATCATGGATACCCGTGAGCAGCCACCAGCGTTAAACACACTACAAACAGAATTTCCCGAAGTGCTGGTTAACACAGGTGGATTAATCAGTGACTGGATGCAACGGTGTGACACGATAGTACTGAGTCCTGGTGTTGACCCACGATTACCTGAGATTAAAGGAGCAAGAGCTGCGGGCATAGAAATCATTGGTGATATTGAATTGTTTGCACGTCATGCTAATGCACCTGTGGTGGCCATAACCGGTTCTAATGGTAAAAGCACAGTAACAACAATGATTGCAGAAATGGCGGTGACAGCAGGCAAACAAGTACAGGTAGGAGGTAATCTCGGGACACCTGCATTAGAGCTGATTACCCAACCAGCCCCCGATTTTTATATTTTGGAATTATCCAGTTTTCAACTGGAAACAGTTGAATCCTTAAACGCCTATACGTCAGTTGTACTCAATGTAAGCCCTGATCATATGGATCGTTATGAGACTGAACAAGCCTATTATGACGTTAAAGCCAAAATTTATAGTGGATCAGGAGTGATGGTCATTAATCGTGACGATCCCATAGTAAATAGCTGGTCTATGCTTGGGCGAGAACAGATTGGTTTTACACTCAGTCATCCACAGAATAATGAATTTGGTCTGATAGAAAAAGACAATCAATCCTGGCTAGCACAAGGTGAACAGGAATTGTTACCTGTTAATGAATTACAGGTAGCTGGTAAACACAATGTCGCAAATGCATTAGCGGCTTTGGCATTAGGAACATCAATGAATCTGCCAATGTCTGCGATGTTGACTGCAATTCAAAACTACCGTGGATTGGCACATAGGTGTTATCTGGTTGCTAAACATCAAGGAGTTCGTTGGTTTGACGACTCCAAGGCAACAAATGTCGGTGCGTGTTTGGCAGCAATTGAGGGTCTGGCCGATAGTGGAAAAATTATCCTAATTGCCGGTGGCGAAGGAAAAGATCAGAATTTCTCAGAATTGACACCGGTACTTGATGCACATGTACGAGCAGTAGTTTTAATTGGTCGTGATGCACAATTGATAGCAAATGTGGTGCCGAACCATGTTCTGAAAATCGAGGCCGCTAATATGCAAGATGCGGTACAAAAAGCACAGAAAGTGGTACAGCGCGGGGAAAATGTATTGTTATCACCAGCCTGCGCCAGTTTCGATATGTTCACAGGATATGCTCAACGTGGGGAAGTGTTTGCACAAGCGGTTAGGGAGCTGATTGCATGAACACACCTTATAGTATCGATCGCCGACTACTGATAGTCACCATGGCCTTATTAGGGATTGGGGTGGTGATGGTTGGCTCTGCATCAATTTCTGTAGCTGCGAGCAAACTAGACAGTCCGTTATTCTTTTTTAATAGACAGATAATCTTCGCAGTAATTGGCATGGGCTTAGCTTGTTGTGTAATGACCGTTCAACTTTCATTCTGGCGTCAAATCGCACCATTGTTATTGCTAATAGGTGTTGGCTTTTTGATTTTGGTACTAATCCCAGGAGTTGGGCGAGAAGTGAATGGCAGTCGTCGTTGGCTACCACTAGGACCAATAAACATACAGGTCGCTGAAATCATTAAACTGTTTTCTATCATCTATGTCGCTGACTATTTACAGCGCCATCATGGTCAGCTTAGTGGCTCGTTCTTTAAAGTATTTGGACCTCTGGTTTTGCTTGGTGTTGCTGCAATATTACTGTTGATACAACCGGATATGGGATCGGTGGTTGTGATTCTATCTACGGTATTAGCGATGCTGTTTCTGGGTGGAGCACGCTTGGATGTGTTTGCAGCGTTGATGACAATTTTAGTGGGGTTGTTTGCAGCATTAGTATGGCTAGCACCTTACCGAATGCAACGATTACAAAGTTTTATGGATCCATGGGCTGATCCGTTTGGGAGTGGCTTTCAACTGACGCAGGCATTGATTGCTTTTGGGCGTGGCGACTGGTTAGGTGTCGGGCTAGGAAGCAGTATGCAGAAGTTATTTTATCTGCCTGAAGCCCATACTGATTTTTTGTATTCAATTTTAGCTGAAGAACTTGGTCTAATTGGTGCCATGACCGTATTAGTGCTGTTTTTCATATTCATATGGAGAGCATTAACGATAGGACGAGCTGCTGAAGTAGCTGGGCACGTGTTTGGCTCTCAAATTGCGTATGGAATTGGCATTTGGTTAGGTCTACAAGCGTGCGTCAATATGGGTGTGAATATGGGCGCTTTGCCAACGAAAGGATTAACGCTACCACTTATGAGTTACGGAGGTAGTAGCCTGGTTTTAACCTGTATTGCGATCGCGTTGTTATTTCGAGTGGATTTCGAAACTCGTTTCCCGGAACAATCAGCTGCAAGGGTAAAACGATGATGTCCAGAGTTTTGATTATGGCAGGTGGTACTGGGGGACATGTTTTCCCAGCGTTAGCAGTGGCTGATGTACTGAAACAACGAGGCGTGGATGTCAGTTGGATGGGGACAGCAAAAGGAATTGAATCACAGTTGGTACCAGCGGCGGGTTATCCCTTGACCGTTATAGGCGTGAGCGGTTTACGTGGTAAGGGAATACTAGGATGGTTACTGGCACCCTTTAAATTAGTTAAAGCAATAGTAGAAGCTATCATTGCCATTCGATCAATTTGCCCTGATATGGTGTTGGGGCTAGGTGGATTTGCATCCGGACCAGGTGGTGTTGCAGCCTGGATATTAAGAAAGCCGGTGATGATTCACGAGCAAAATGCTATTCCAGGATTAACAAATCGTTTGTTATCACATATTGCTAAGCGGGTACTAGAAGCGTTTCCGAACAGTTTTGATGATTCAATATCGGCACAATGGGTCGGAAACCCAGTGCGTGACAGCATTTCATCATTGATTGAACCGTCACAGCGCTTTGAGGAAAGAGACCAGTCAAGGCATGTATTAGTGTTGGGCGGAAGCCTTGGGGCAAGGGCACTGAATACAGTGTTGCCACAAGCATTTGAATTGATAGAACACCAACAACGTCCAGTAATAAGGCACCAATGTGGTCAGGCGCATGTCGATGATTGCAGGCGAGCTTATGATCAAGCTGGTGTAACAGCACAAGTGGTGCCATTTATAGATGATATGGCTGACGCCTATGCTTGGGCAGATCTGGTTGTATGTCGGGCTGGCGCATTGACACTTGCAGAGCTTTCCGCAGCTGGAGTCGGCGCAATACTGGTGCCTTATCCGTATGCAGTAGACGATCATCAAAAACATAATGCAGCGGCACTCGTCACCGCTGGAGGAGCACGATTAGTTAATGAACATGATCTAACCGCAGAATCATTAGCTTTGCAATTACGCGAGTTATTAGCTGACAGTGATAAGTTGTTGGCCATGGCTAAAGGTGCCCGAAGTCTTGATAAGCCACAAGCGGCAAACACCATTGCCGATATTTGTATGCAGGTGTGTGATGGATAAACTGACCTCAGCCATGCAAAGTCGGGTTAAACATATTCACTTCATCGGTATAGGTGGCGTGGGCATGGGCGGTATTGCAGAAGTATTACTTAACTTAGGTTACCAAGTTTCCGGTTCCGATCTGCGAGAAAATACCTTAACACAACACCTGCAACAGTTAGGTGCACAAGTGATGATTGGACATGATGCCAGCTATCTTACAGGTGCAGACGTTGTGGTGGTGTCAACGGCAGTAAATGATGACAATCCAGAACTAGTTGCTGCTAGAGAACATAGAATTCCAGTGGTACCACGGGCAGAAATGCTTGCTGAATTAATGCGATTCAGTTACGGCATTGCTGTTGCTGGAACCCACGGTAAAACAACCACAACCAGCTTAGTTGCGGCATTATTGAGTGAAGGCGAACTGGACCCGACCTTTGTTATTGGTGGCCGTTTAAACAGCGCTGGAAGCAATGCCCGATTAGGTAGCGGACGCTATCTGGTTGCAGAAGCAGACGAAAGTGATGCATCGTTTCTATACCTTCAACCAGTTATAGCTGTGGTGACCAATATTGATGAAGATCATATGGCGACCTATGAAGGCGATTTTGAAAAACTAAAAGCGACATTTATCGAGTTTTTACATCATCTACCATTTTATGGTTTGGCAGTAATGTGTATAGATGATCCAGTCGTTAAAGAGCTTTTACCGGAAGTAACTCGTCCGGTGTTGACCTATGGCATAGATGTAGAAGCTGATTTTCAATTGTCAGGCTTAAATCAAGCTGAAGGTCAAAGCCATTTTACAGTGTTGGATAAAGCGGATGGCCACAGCTTTGCCGTCACATTAAATATGCCTGGCCAACACAATGCATTGAATGCAACAGCCGCTTTGGCTATTGCGAAAAATCTCGGTGTATCAGTAAATGCATGCCAGCAGGCATTGAATAAATTTGCAGGCATTGGGCGTCGATTTAATGTCATGGGTGAAGTAGTGGTGAATGCAGGCAAAGTGTTGCTTGTTGATGATTATGGTCACCATCCCACTGAATTGGCAGCAACAATCAATGCAACACGAGCCAACTGGCTGAACCGTCGATTGGTGGTGGTATTCCAACCTCATCGCTACAGTCGAACACGCGATTTATTTGATGATTTTGCTCAGGTGTTATCTACCGTTGATGTATTGCTCATGCTGGAGGTTTATCCTGCAGGTGAAACGAAAATTGCTGGAGCAGATTCTAAAAGTTTATGTCGCGCTATCCGCTTACGTGGTCAGGTTGAACCTGTTTTTGTCGAAAGTGAACAAGCATTGTTCGAAATTTTACCTGGCCTATTGGCAGATGGTGATGTGCTATTGACTATGGGTGCTGGTGATATTGGAGCCACAGCACGTGAGTTAGAAACGAGATTTGGAGGCAGTGAATGATGTCTGTCTTATTCCAAGACTTGCAAGGTGATTTACGTATCAATGAACCACTGGCGAAATATACGTCATGGCGCGTGGGTGGAATTGCCCAACGTTTTTATCGTCCTGCCAATGTACAGGATTTAGTCAATTTCCTATCACAGTTGCCTGTTGCCGAACCTGTGTTATGGCTAGGGCTTGGCAGTAATCTATTGATACGTGATGGTGGTTTTGCAGGCACTGTCATCGCGACAGCCGGTACCTTGCAAGAGATGAAAATACGAGACAATTCTATTTATGCAGAGGTTGGCGTTTACTGCAGTAAATTTGCAAAACAGGCCGCCCGTGCAGGGTTATCAGGCGCAGCATTTTTAGCAGGGATCCCAGGAACATTGGGTGGTGCGCTAGCTATGAATGCGGGTGCACATCAATCTGAAATATGGCCGTTAGTGACAGAAATTACTACAGTGGATCGCCAAGGCACATTACGACAACGAGTGCCAGCAGACTTTACAGTTTCATATCGACATGTAGAAATTCCAGCAGGAGAATGGTTTGTATCAGCGACACTGACATTAGAAAAAGGCGATAGTGAACAAGAAGTAGCAGAAATCAAAGCACTATTAAAACGACGTAATGAGAGTCAGCCAACGAATCAACCCTGTGCGGGATCGGTATTTCGAAATCCTGAAAATGATTTTGCTGGCAGACTGATTGAAAGTAGTGGGCTAAAAGGGCTAAGCATTGGTGGTGCACATATATCAGATAAGCACGCCAATTTTATTGTGAATGATGGCACAGCAACAGCCGCAGATATTGAGTCCTTGATTTATCTGACTCAGCAAAAGATAGAACTGACTCAAGGTGTGAAATTGCAACCAGAAGTACATGTCGTTGGAGAGCTGGCATGATAGTTCACCGTATCAGAACAGCAAGTGAGTTTGGTAAGGTCGCCGTTTTAATGGGTGGAAGATCAGCCGAACGAGAAATCTCATTGAATAGTGGTGGAGCAGTACTTGATGCATTGATTGCACAAGGAATTGATGCACATAAAGTGGATGTGGGATTTGATGTGGGTGAACAGTTGCGTTCAGGTCACTTTGATCGTGCATTTGTCATGTTGCATGGCCGTGGTGGTGAAGATGGTGAGATTCAGGGAGTATTGCAATCATTGGCAATGCCTTATACCGGCAGTAATGTGACTGGAGCGGTGTTATCAATGAATAAGCTGTTAAGTAAACAGATTTGGGAACAACAGGGTTTGCCAACTGCTAAATTTCAACAGGTTTCAGCAGATTCAGATGTTGATGAAGTGGTGAAAATGCTTGGGTTGCCATTAATTATCAAGCCTGTAAATGAAGGTTCAAGTATCGGAATGACTAAGGTTAATTCTGTCAGTTCATGGGCACAAGCGATAGAGCATGCAACAAGGTTTGATGATGAAGTCATCGCCGAGCGCTGGATTGAAGGGGAAGAATATACCGTCAGCGTGCTTGGGCAAACGACGTTGCCAGTTATTCAGCTTAAAACGCCACATGAGTTTTACGACTTTGATGCTAAATACAAGGCAGACACAACAGAATATTTATGTCCATGTGGATTGTCAGAAAAAGATGAAAACAGGTGTCAGCAACTGGCATTACAGGCATTCAGAGGTCTGAGAATGCATGGCTGGGGACGGGTCGATTTTATGCGCGATAGGGCAGGCAACTTTTACCTGTTGGAAGCAAATAGTATCCCGGGTATGACAGATCATAGTTTGGTGCCAATGGCAGCAAAAGTAGCAGGATATAGTTTCGAAGCACTAGTCTGGAAGATATTGGAAACCAGTATGGAGACCAATAACTGATGGTTTCCGGAATAAAGCGAGGCGCAACGCGTAAGCCAGTTCGTAAGGAACGGCAGCCTTGGGCGTGGGCACAAGTCATACAACATAGTGTATTCGTGCTTGCATTGCTATCGCTCGTGGCTGGTGGTGTTTATCTTCAACAGGAGGACACTTTGCCGATTGCCCACGTTACAGTTGAAGGAGAATTTATTCATGTTGATAAGGATGCACTAGTAGCTGCAGTCAGTCCTTATGTTAGAGGAAGCTTTTTAAGTGCTGATGTGGCTGGTATGCGTGAGGCTGGTGAAGCCTTGCCATGGGTTAAAAAAATACAAGTTAGAAGAGTCTGGCCAGATAGCCTGCATTTGATCGTTGAGGAACAAATAGCTATAGCACGGTGGGGCAAGACAGGTTTAGTCAATGCTGATGGCGAAACGTTTTATCCATCAGAAGAGACGATCACAAGCAATTTGACATTGTTGCGCGGGCCAGAAAATAGCCATGAATTAATGACAAGCCGTTATCAGAACATGAATAAAGTGTTAGCTGAGGTGGATTTAAAGATTGATAGTTTGATTGTAGATGAGCGCCGTGCATGGAGCATGACACTGAGTAATGGTCTGAAAATAGCACTAGGACGGGCAGCAAGTGAGCAAAGGTTTAAACGTTTTATGACAGTTTATCAAAGTGGATTAAAGAAGTATCAAGCACAGATTGAAAAAATGGATATGCGCTATACCAATGGTTTGTCAGTACATTGGAAACAAGGACAAAAACCTGATTTTAATGGAACAGTATGATGACTAAAAAAAGTGATAGAGATTTAATTGTTGGTCTGGATATTGGTACTTCAAAGGTAGTAGCAATTGTTGCGGCACCTGTTCCCGATGCAGGCCCTAATGAAAATGCACTAGAGATTATAGGTCTTGGGAGTCATCCTGCTCGAGGTATGAAAAAAGGTGTGGTGGTCAATATAGAATCAACCGTGCAATCAATTCAGCGAGCTATTGAAGAAGCAGAATTAATGGCAGGTTGTCAGATCCATTCAGTGTATGCAGGTATAGCTGGCAGCCATATCAGAAGTCTGAACTCGCATGGCACGGTAGCGATTCGTGATAAAGAGGTGACTCAAGGTGATGTGGATCGGGTTCTGGATGCGGCAAAGGCCGTGCATTTTCCGGGTGATCAGCAGTTATTACATGTCTTGCCGCAGGAATATATTATTGATAACCAGGAAGGTATACGTGAACCGATTGGGATGTCAGGGGTTCGACTGGAAGCAAAAGTACATCTTATTACGGGCGCAGTTAGTGCAGCTCAGAATATAAGTAAATGCATAGAACGATGTGGACTATCAGTGGATGGCATCATTCTGGAGCAAATGGCATCTAGTTATTCAGTGCTTGAACAAGATGAAAGAGACCTAGGTGTGTGCTTGATAGATATTGGTGGAGGCACAACTGATATTGCTGTCTTTATCGACGGTGCAATTCGCCATACTGCAGTGATTCCAATTGCAGGCGATCAGGTTACCAATGATATTGCCGTCGCACTGCGGACGCCAACGCAATACGCAGAAGAAATCAAAATGAAATATGCCTGTGCACTGACACAGTTAGCACGTGAAGATGAAACCATTGAGGTTCCGAGCGTGGGTGACCGTGCACCACGACAATTAGCAAGGCAAACTTTGGCAGAAGTGGTTGAGCCACGCTATGAAGAATTATTGAAGTTAGTACAGGATGAACTACGTCGTAGTGGTTTTGAAGAGTTATTGGCTGCTGGCATAGTGCTAACAGGGGGGAGTTCAAAAATAGAAGGCGTGATCGAATTGGCAGAAGAGGTATTTCATCTTCCTGTTCGATTAGGTTTGCCACAGCATGTAGGTGGATTAGTGGATGTGGTGCGTAACCCAATACATGCGACTGGAGTGGGATTGTTGTTGTTTGGAAATGAAGAAGAATTGGTAGGCCACTCGGAAATTAAAAAAGGGAGCGGGTACAAAACCATGTTGACACGAATGAAAAGCTGGTTTCAGGGTAATTTTTAAGATTTTAATAGTAAAAGCTAATTATAAAGATTTAAAACTGGGGAGAGAGAAAAATGACATTTGAACTGATTGATACATACACACAAAATGCAGTAATTAAAGTTATTGGTGTTGGCGGTGGCGGCGGTAACGCATTAGAGCACATGGTTTTAAATGAAATTGAAGGTGTCGATTTTATATGTGCCAATACCGATGCGCAGGCACTTCAAAAAAGTGCTGCAACAACTCAATTGCAATTAGGTATCGATATTACTAAAGGACTTGGTGCAGGAGCTAATCCTGACATAGGTCGCCAAGCGGCACTGGAAGATCGTGAACGAATCATGGAAGTAATCCGTGGTGCGGATATGGTGTTTATTACTGCTGGTATGGGTGGTGGAACAGGAACAGGTGCCGCGCCAGTTGTCGCTCAAGTTGCTAAAGAAATGGGAATTTTGACAGTAGCTGTAGTCACTAAGCCTTTCCCCTTTGAAGGTGGTAAACGCTTAAAAGTTGCCAATGCAGGTTTGGAAGAGCTAAGCCAACATGTCGACTCATTGATTACCATTCCAAATGAAAAGTTATTAGCAGTGCTGGGTAAAGAGATGAGTCTGCTCAATGCTTTTAAGGCGGCTAACGATGTACTATTAGGTGCAGTGCAGGGGATTGCAGAATTAATCACCCGTGAAGGTATGATTAATGTGGATTTCGCTGATGTACGTACTGTTATGTCTGAGATGGGTATGGCAATGATGGGAACAGGGCAGGCATCCGGTGAAAACCGTGCAGTTGAAGCAGCAAAACTTGCTGTGTCAAGTCCGTTATTGGAAGATGTGGATTTGTCTGGTGCACACGGCGTACTGGTAAATATCACAGCTGGTTTGGACATGACCATTGGTGAATTTGAGGATGTAGGTAATACCATCAAAGAATTCGCTTCAGAAGACGCAACTGTAGTAGTGGGTACAGTTATTGATCCTGAAATGACTGATGAACTTCGGGTAACGGTGGTTGCTACAGGCTTAGGCAGACAAAAAGCAGCGCAACTTGCATTGAATTCAGCAGCAGAAACACCACAAATTGAAATTGTGAAAAAATCAGCTGATATTGATTACGATAAACCAACAGTGATTCGTAAAGAAGAACTGGCCCACCCTAAACAAGTGGTAAATGGAGATATCAATATGGATTATTTGGATATTCCAGCTTTTTTGCGTAGACAAGCTGATTAGTCATCTGGATGGGTTGCTATAGCTGGATATTATCAGCTTGTGATATTATATTTTGATCATTAAATGAATAGGGGGTATACACCGTGATAAAGCAACGAACATTGAAAAATGTGATTCGTGCGACCGGTGTGGGGTTGCATAGCGGTGAGACAGTATATTTAACGTTGCGGCCTGCTGCCCCCAATACAGGCATTATCTTTCGCCGGGTTGATCTGGATCCAGTAGTAGAAATCGAAGCAAAAGCTGAGAATGTAGGTGAAACAGCATTATCTACAACACTAATTGCTCATGGCGAAAAAGTATCGACGGTTGAGCATTTGCTGTCAGCATTTGCTGGTTTGGGTATCGATAATGCCTATATTGATTTGAATGCTGCAGAAGTACCGATTATGGATGGTAGCGCAGGCCCTTTTGTTTTTTTAGTGCAATCAGCAGGCATTGAAGAACAGGAAGCGGCTAAAAATTTCATTCGAATTAAAAAACCAGTGGTCATGGAAGATGGTGATAAATGGGCTAAATTTGAGCCGTTTGATGGCTTTAAAGTGTCATTTACCATTGATTTCCAGCATCCTGCGTTTACCGGTCGTTCACAGCAAGTAGAAGTGGATTTTTCCTCAACATCCTTTGTGCGAGAAGTGAGTCGTGCTCGTACATTTGGGTTTATGAAAGACATTGAAAAATTACGTGAAAATAATCTTGCTTTAGGTGGCAGTATGGATAACGCAATTGTGGTCGATGATTACCGAGTAGTGAACGAGGATGGCTTACGATACGAAGATGAATTTGTTCGTCATAAAGTACTAGATGCTATTGGTGATTTGTATCTGTTAGGCCACAGTTTGATAGGCACTTTTAGTGGCTATAAATCTGGCCATGAAGTTAACAATAAATTGTTACGAAAATTGATAGCGCAAGAGGATGCATGGGAATTAGTCAGCTTTGAAGACGAAAAAGATGCCCCAATCTTATTTAGTCGTCCGGCCGCCTCGATTATTAATTAACACGTTAATTACGTCGTTGAGCTAATTTTTCAAGAGCCGTTTTAAGAGGACCATCATCTATGGTCTGTGCCGTCTGTAGAAGTGCCGAAGCTGCTGAATCAGGTAATACAATGCTAGTTGTGTGTTGATTTTGGATGGGATTGTGCACGGGCCTTACTTTGATTTCAATGTTGGTAATTGCGCGCGCAAATTCTGTTGACAGTGTTTTGCAAATGGCAGGAGATTGGAAGCGAATTAAACTGGCTAAAGACGCATTGTCAGTATGGATAATAAGTGTAGTATCATCAATATTAGCCAAACGACAATGACCTGAAAATTGTGTTGGTAGTGTTTTTTGTAGTATATAGTTAAATCGTTCCAAAAGTTGAGTGTGCACGGATAATTTGTGCAACATCGAATTTTGATGGCATACTGAACTTATTCGTTCTGGTTGTTTAGTCATGATGTTTATGCGTCGGTTCTTAAAATAAGGATAAATATGCAAGTTATTATCTTACCAAATAGTAAGGCTCGCAAACATTGGCATTTTACGCGAGTCCAACTGGTATTGGTTTTACTGTTGATATCTAGCGTATTAATGACATCAGGAATAGTAGGCTATCAATTTTATAACAAAATCGTAGCCTCTTATACTGAAAATGGCACAACTGTCGGACAACCACTTTCGACACAAGAAAAGCGCATTCAAAAAGCAGAAGTCGATGAATACTATGCCAAACGCCTTGGTGGGCTGCAGGCTGAAGCTATTCGATTAAAAGCCCTGATTGAAAAATTGGCAAGTATGGCAGGATTAGATACCAGACCCTACGCACTAGATTCAGAACCCGCACAAGGGGGGTTAGACACAGAAGGATTGGATGTGACAGCGGGTGAGTTTGATTTTCATGCTGCTGAATTAGTGGATGAATTTAGTCAACAATCAGAGCTGATTGTAAGATTGCAGAAATATTTGACGACAGAAGACAGTATTGAATCAGCCATTCCTAGTGGGAGTCCAATCAAAGCAGGTTGGACTTCTTCATTTTATGGGTATCGGATTGATCCTTTTAATGGTAAAAAAGCGTTTCATCACGGCTTGGACTTTGCAGGTAAGGAAGGAAGTGGTGTATATGCAGTAGCCGATGGTATTGTTATCTGGACGGGCAGACGAAGTGGATATGGCAATTTAGTAGAGATTGACCATGGCAATGGGTACATCACACGCTATGCCCATAATAAGAAAATAAAAACCAAAATAGGTGAGCGGGTAACAAAAGGCGAGATCGTTGCAGAAATGGGCTCCACAGGACGCTCTACAGGCCCACATGTTCACTTTGAAGTGTCACGCGATGGTAAAACGATAGATCCCTACCACTTTGTAAAAGGTTAACGTCGTATTAATCTTGACCTCTCCATCTATTAAGCAAGTCTGCTTTAGACCTCACATCATATACGCGGTATAATCACGCGATTTTCGCAAAACTCTGCGGATAGTTTCCGAGAGAATACAGGTAGTAAAAGTAATGGTAAGCAAGTTTTTCAGCAAGATATTCGGTAGCCGAAATGAGCGGGTACTTAAAGGACTGCGCAAGGTTGTTGAGCAAATTAACGACCATGAAGCTGATATTGAGCGATTAGATGATGAGGCATTAAAAGCCAAAACGACAGAGTTTAGGCATCGTTTAGCAGATAACCAAACACTAGAAGAAATCTTGCCAGAAGCATTTGCCGTCGTACGTGAGGCTGGTAAACGAGCTTTGGGTATGCGCCATTTTGATGTACAAATGATTGGCGGCATGGTGCTTAATGACGGTAAAGTAGCAGAAATGCGTACCGGTGAAGGTAAAACACTGGTTGCAACACTTGCTGTATATCTTAATGCACTTGAAGGTGAAGGTGTTCATGTTGTTACCGTGAATGATTACCTTGCCCAACGTGATTCTGCCTGGATGAGTCAACTGTATGGCTTTTTAGGTTTGAGTACGGGTGTCATCGTTTCAGGTATGGACTCCGATGCACGTCGTGCAGCGTATGCGGCGGATATTACCTATGGTACCAATAACGAATTCGGCTTTGATTATCTGCGTGACAATATGGCGTTTAGTCTGGAAGAAAAGGTGCAACGGAAACTGCATTTTGCCGTAGTGGATGAGGTCGACTCTATCCTAATTGATGAAGCTCGAACACCATTGATTATTTCTGGTCCCGCGGAAGACAGTTCCGAAATGTATCAGCGTGTAAATAGTTTGATCCCAAATCTGACCAAACAAATTGGTGAAGGTGATGAGATCGAAGTTGAAGGTGACTACAGCGTTGACGAAAAGTCTAAACAGGTTCACTTCACAGAAGCTGGTCACGAGAAAATAGAAAAATTACTAACAGATGCGGGCATATTAGAGCCAAGTGCCAGTTTATATGATGCTGCGAATATCAGTCTGATGCATCATGTGACCGCGGCACTTCGAGCGCATGTTTTGTTTCAACGTGATGTAGACTACATAATTCAAGATAATCAAGTAGTAATTGTTGATGAGTTTACAGGCCGCACCATGCCTGGGCGCCGTTGGTCAGAAGGCTTACATCAGGCAGTTGAGGCAAAAGAAGGGGTAGCGATTCAAAATGAAAATCAAACGCTTGCCTCAATAACTTTTCAGAATTATTTCCGGCTTTATTCAAAACTGTCTGGTATGACAGGGACGGCTGACACTGAAGCATTTGAATTGCAGTCAATTTATGGTTTAGAAGTGATTGTTATCCCTACCCATAAGGACATGCAACGTAAGGATGAAGCTGACCAGATTTATCTGACAACCAAAGAAAAATATGAAGCCATTGTGGCTGATATCCAAGCTTGTGTGGCCCGTAAACAACCAGTTTTAGTTGGTACAGCAACAATTGAAAGTTCAGAATATCTACATGAGCTGCTAAAAAAGGCCAAGATTCCTCACGAAGTGTTAAATGCCAAATTCCATGAAAAAGAAGCTCACATCATTGCTCAGGCTGGACGTCCTGGAGCAGTCACGATAGCAACCAATATGGCAGGTCGTGGTACTGATATTGTACTAGGGGGAAGTTTAGAGGCAGAATTAGCCACCTTGATCGAGCAGGCTACGGAAGCTGAAAAGGAAAAAGTAAGACAAGCATGGCAACAACGTCATGAAGAAGTACTGGCAGCCGGCGGGTTACATATTATTGGCTCTGAACGCCATGAGTCACGCCGAATTGATAACCAGTTACGTGGACGCTCAGGACGTCAAGGTGATGCAGGCTCCAGCCGTTTTTATTTGTCGCTGGAAGATAACCTCATGCGTATCTTCGCTTCAGAACGTATGGCTGGATTAATGCAAAAGCTAGGGATGGAAGAAGGAGAAGCGATTGAACACCCTTGGGTGTCACGTGCGATTGAAAATGCCCAACGCAAAGTTGAAGGGCATAACTTTGATATTCGTAAACAATTGCTGGAATTCGATGATGTGGCCAATGACCAACGCAAAGTTGTGTATGAACAACGTAATGAATTGATGGCAGCTGATGACGTATCAGAAACTGTTATTTCTATGCGTGAGACCGTGCTTAATGATGTAATCAGTGATTTCATTCCTGTTAACAGTATTGATGAACAATGGAATATCAGTGGTTTGGAAGATACGTTAAGGGATGAATTTGCGTTGGATCTAGGCATTGCTTCTTGGCTGGAACAAGATCATGACCTGCATGAAGAGACTTTACGCCAACGTATCATTGATGCGGCAGAAGCAGCCTGTCAGGAAAAAGAGCAAACAGTTGGCAGTGAATTAATGCGCCACTTTGAAAAAGCAATCATGCTACAGACCTTGGATAGTATGTGGAAAGAACATCTGGCACAAATGGATTATTTACGTCAAGGCATCAATTTACGAGGTTATGCTCAAAAAGATCCCAAACAGGAGTTCAAACGTGAAGCGTTTGCCATGTTTACAACCATGTTGAATAACATCAAGCATGATGTTATTTCTCTAATTTCCCGAGTACAGGTTCGCGCACCTGAAGATGTAGAAGCTGTTGAAGAGCAGCGACGTCAATCGGGTGAAGTTAAGTATCAACATGATGAAATTGATGGGATGGCAAGTGACAGTGAAGACGAGATGCCAACACAGCAGCAACCGGTTACCCGGGATGGGCGTAAGGTTGGACGTAATGACCCTTGTCCTTGTGGTTCAGGCAAGAAGTTTAAACAATGTCATGGTGCTATTAGCTAATGCCTGTGAATTTATCTGAGCCTAAACAATCAGATTTATTGCCTGTCGCGGGTATACAACTCGGC
>JAOUJZ010000029.1 GCA_029882915.1 Gammaproteobacteria bacterium
AATTGCACGGGTTGTTTCGATGGATGAGGCTGATAATGAAACCCTATTTTCATCACGTTTTTCCTGTCCAAGTTGTGGTTATTCGATCGTTGAACTTGAACCGAGAATGTTTTCATTTAACAATCCAGCAGGGGCATGTGGCACCTGTGATGGCCTAGGTGTTAAGCAGTTTGTGGATCCGGCTCGAGTAGTGATGCATCCTGAATTAAGTCTGTCCGCCGGAGCTGTTCGAGGATGGGATCGCCGAAATGCTTATTATCACCAGATCATGAAATCACTAGCCAACCACTATCAGTTTGACTTGGAAACGCCTTTTGAATCTTTGCCTGAAGATATTAGGCAGATCGTATTGTACGGTAGTGGACGAACCCAGATTGATTTCAGCTATATTGGTGACCGAGGAAAAAGTGTTGTACGCAGTCATAGTTTTGAAGGCGTGATTCCGAATATGCAGCGTCGTTATCATGAAACTGAATCAAATAGTGTTCGTGACGAGTTGGCAAAATACCATACTGTTCGGGCATGTCCTGATTGCGGTGGCGCACGCCTGAATCAAGCAGCAAGGCATGTGTTTATTGATAAAGTGACTTTACCTGAAGTCACCAGCATGCCTGTTGGCGAGGTAAAACAATTTTTTGACGAGTTATCACTGCCCGGTAAACAGGGTGAAATTGCCAGTAAAATTGTGACAGAAATTGCAGAACGACTTACCTTTCTAGTGAATGTCGGGCTGGATTACCTGACCTTGGCGCGTAGTGCAGACACACTGTCAGGCGGTGAAGCACAGCGAATAAGGTTGGCTAGTCAGATCGGTGCAGGGCTGGTCGGGGTGATGTATATCCTTGATGAGCCTTCAATTGGATTGCATCAACGAGATAATGATCGATTGTTAGCAACATTGACCCGCCTGCGAGATATGGGTAACACTGTCATTGTGGTTGAGCATGATGAAGATGCGATCCGTGCGGCCGATTATGTATTGGATATTGGCCCCGGTGCTGGGGTACATGGTGGTGAAATTGTGGCTCGTGGCACTCCTGAAGATATTATAAAAAGTGAGCAATCACTTACTGGACAGTATCTGTCAGGAAGAAGAAAGATCGAAATCCCTGAAAAAAGAGAGCCATTTCATACCGGCCAGATTATTAGTGTGCGAGGTGCTTGTGGCAATAATTTACGCAATGTCGATATTGATATTCCTATTGCCCTAATGACCTGCGTCACCGGTGTGTCGGGCTCTGGAAAATCGACCTTAATTAACGATACATTATTGAAGTTAACGTCCAAGACGCTCAATGGCGCCTCTGAAGAGCCCGCACCACATAGTGATATTTTGGGTCTGGAACAACTTGATAAAGTTGTGGCTATTAATCAGAGTCCAATTGGTCGAACACCTCGATCAAATCCTGCTACCTATACTGGAATTTTTACTCCGGTTCGAGAGCTATTTGCGGGCACACCCGAGGCGAGGGCACGTGGTTATGGGCCGGGCCGTTTTAGTTTTAATGTTAAAGGCGGCCGTTGCGAGGCTTGTCAGGGCGATGGTTTGATCAAGGTAGAAATGCATTTCCTGCCTGATATTTATGTGCCTTGTGATGTATGTAAAGGTCAGAGATATAATCGAGAAACGCTGGATATTCGTTATAAGGGCAAAACCATCACTGATGTGCTGGATATGACCATTGAAGAAGCCAGTGAGTTTTTCGTTAATATCCCAATGGTAGCCAAAAAACTGGACACATTAATGGATGTGGGCTTGACCTATATCACGCTTGGCCAAAATGCGACGACCTTGTCTGGCGGTGAAGCTCAACGGGTGAAGCTGGCTAAAGAATTATCGAAACGCGATACTGGCAAGACGCTGTATATTTTGGATGAACCGACCACAGGACTTCACTTCTTTGATATTGAACAATTGATGAAGGTGTTGCACCGGCTACGTGATCGTGGCAATACCATCATTGTGATTGAGCATAATCTGGATGTGATCAAAACCGCAGATTGGATCATTGATATGGGACCAGAAGGTGGATCTGGTGGGGGCATGGTGGTGGCAACAGGCACTCCGGAGGATGTTGCCAAAAATCCTGCATCACATACTGGGCACTATTTGGCGCCTTTATTACAGCGATGACCCTTGAACAGGAAATGAAACTGGTCGTGACCAGTGATGGCCCACTCCAGCTCTCAGAATTGGAGTGGTTGCGGCCTTATTGCAGCGCTCAGCTTGTTATCCATCATTTGGTGAGCACGTATTTTGATACCCCTGATCTGCATTTAATTACACAAGGAGTGGGGCTCAGGCTTCGAAATGAAAATGGTTCGTGGCTACAGACGGTGAAAGCAACTGGCCAGGTTAAAGATGGCTTTCATCAACGTGAAGAATGGGAGCAGGAACTCAATAGCGCGAACTTTGATTTGGAAAAATTAAAACAAACACCGCTGAATGTGATGATTCAGGATTCTGAGATATGGCCGGCACTTGCACCCATGTTTACCACTGACTTTATTCGGCAGTCACTGCAACTTAGTTTGCCACAGGAGACTACAATCGAATTGGCTTATGACCGCGGTCAGATACGAGCAGGAGAGTTATCTGAACCTGTTCATGAAATTGAGCTGGAGTTAAAGTCAGGTTCCATTGAGCAGTTAAAACAACTGGCGAGAGAGTGCTGTCAAAAATTGCCAGTGGTCTATGGGGATGACAGTAAAGCACATCGAGGGTATCGTTTAGTCGGGCTAGCGCGAGAGTAAGCCACGGTCGGTCTCGAACTTCCATGTACGGATAATGGTAATCATGTCATATCCTTGTAAGACGTCTTCTGGTATCGCGGCATAAGGTGCAGCTAAGCGCACAATTCTAACGGCGGCATCATCAAGTACTTTATGACCCGATGAACGCGAAATAACGATACCATCGGGTGGCACACTGCCATCCGGATTAATATCAACTGATAACATCAGGCTACCATTGATTCGCTGACGTTTTGCTTCCTGTGGGTAATTGAGATTACCTATTCGTTCTACTTTCTTACGCCATGCTTCATGGTAAGCTGCCGCCGCATATTGTTTTGTTCTGCTGGATAAATGGCGTTTTTTAGGTCGTTTGCTTAATGCTTTGGTAGAGGCATCCAATTGCTGTTCTAGACGAGCAATTTCTTTCTGTGCCTGAGCCATCAAGTCGCGAGCAGACAACTGAGGTTTCTTATGTGGTGTGATTTCAGGCACAACCTCTGTTTTATCGGCAACATTCGCAGATGTCTCAATCTTGCGTTTGGCTTTGTTTTGAGTAATTACTTTTGCCAGTTTTGACGGGGTTTTTTCGGCCGGCTTAATCGGCTCAGGTTTCGCTTCGATCTGATTAGTTACAACTGGCTGTTGAGGCGTTGGCGTTGCTCTTTCTTTTGTTTCCGGAACGGGCGCATCGGGTGTCGGTTCTGGTGATTTTTCGTCTGTTTCACCACCGCCTTCATTATTTGCCTGGGCAAGAAAGTCTGCCTGTTCAGGTTCAAGCTCAGTTTGATGTTTGACCAGTGTTATTTCAAGATTGACCAATGGTTGATTGCTAGGAGGGGACGTGGCATCAAAACTTATCCCTAACACTATCACCAGATGAATGATGATAGAAAATAATAGTGTAAAAATCAGCCGATCAATGGCAGTGGTTTTTCCCATAATTATTACTGTCTTTCGTACTCAATCGGGCGAATAATAGCAGGTGTCTGATTATCAATCAGGCGAATACGTTCAGCCATTTTCGGGCTAAGTTCTATCTGACCATCAGGCCGTACCAGCATAACATGGTTTATACCCATTGAACCTGCAATTTCAGGCCATTCTGAACCGGCAACAAATAGAGCAGTAGCTGCAGCATCAGCCTCAGAAGCGTTATTGTTGAGTACAGTAACAGAGCTTGCTTGATTTGCTGGATAAGCAGTCCTCGGGTCAATAATATGTGGATAACGTTGGCCTTCAAATTCGAAAAAGCGTTCGTAATCGCCCGATGTAAAGAGGCTTTCATCATCTTGCAATGCAATGGAGGCGACCATACCCTCTTTACGAGGGTGACGTATACCGATGATCCAAGGACGTTTACCATGCGATCCAATGGCACGCAAATCACCCCCAATATTGACAATGGCATTGGTGATACCTTGCTTCTTTAATGCACTTATAGCGCTATCAACAGCAAAGCCTTTGGCGAAACCACCAAACCCCAGCTTCACCATTAGATTAGCCGAACTTAAGATGCCGTTAGTGATGTTGATCTGTTCCATATTTGGTGCGCTACTCAGCCACTGATCAAGTTGTTTTTGATCTGGTGGTGGGTGTGACTCAAACCAGTTGTCACGATGAAAGCCCCATAATTCAAACAACTTGCCAGCAGCAGGGTTAAACAGGTGATGGCTATCGATAGCAAGCGAACGAGCGAGATTGATAAGTTGGGCAACATCATCTGATATTGCAATAGATTGACCTTCAGCGATAGCATTATTGATGGTTGTTATGGTGCTGGGCTGCCAGGCGTGCCAAGTATTATTAACATTAGAAAAAGACTGCTCCAGTACCTCTAACGTATTGTCAGCGGTTTCAGCATCCACACCAAAGAGGCTGACATCGATTTCGGTACCAAATGCATAAAATTTTGCCTGGCGGGTTTGTGGTTCGTTATTACAAGCAGATAAAAAAATGACACAACAAAGAGACAGGATTTGAAAGAATTTCATGATAGTTGTTGTTCTATGCAATCGATCAGATCGCCAGCGATATTAAGGTTAAATTGGGCATCGAGTTCACGAATACAGGTTGGGCTTGTGACATTGATTTCAGTCAGATAATTCCCAATCACATCTAGACCGACAAATAATAATCCTTTTTCACGTAAGGTAGGGCCCACTTGCTGGCAGATCCAGTGATCACGATCAGTGAGTGCTCGGCCTTCAGCTCGCCCACCCGCAGCAAGATTGCCACGGGTTTCACCTTTAGCAGGGATACGTGCCAGTGCATAAGGTACGGGTTCACCGTTAATCATTAAAATGCGTTTATCACCATCGCTGATTTCGGGAATGAACTGTTGTGCCATCACGGATTTACGACCATGACTGGTCAAAGTTTCAATGATGACGCTGGTATTAGGATCGTCCTGATTTAGTCTAAAGATTGAGGCACCGCCCATGCCATCCAATGGTTTTAGGATGATATCGCCATGTTGGCTCTGGAATTCACGAATAAGGTGATTTTGGCGAGTGACCAGCGTTGGGGGACAACATTCTGGAAACCAGGCTGTGTAAAGTTTTTCGTTGGCATCGCGTAGACTTTGAGGGTTATTGACAATTAATACTCCCGCAGCTTGCGCTTGTTCGAGCAAGTATGTGCTGTAGATATATTCCATATCAAAGGGCGGATCTTTACGCATTAATATGACATCAAGATCCGATAGCGCTGTGGTCTGGCCCTCTCCCAACTCAAACCATTTATCTGCATTTTCAACGACGCGTAAAGGTTTCATTTCAGCAGAGACAATACCCTGGCGTAGAAATAAATCCTGCTGTTCCATGTAAAACAGTGTCCAGCCTTTGGCCTGAGCAGCCAATAACATAGCAAAACTGCTGTCTTTTTTAATATTGATGGCTGAGATAGGATCCATCACAATCCCAATATGTCGTGTCATGACTACCTTTAGATTTAGTCGTTGAGCAACAATTTTACCTGAATTTGGAAGCAATGATTGTGAAGGCTTTTAACGGCTTCATGTCATGATTAAAAGTGCTGGTTTCTACATACATGGCTGATATTAGATATAATCAAATAGTTTTTGATTATAGATTGTGATTTTTAACCAATGAGTACAACATCGGTAACGGTGGCGGAGACGCCAAAAACCTTTCAGGAACTTATCCTGAGGCTACAACAGTATTGGGCTGAACAAGGCTGTGTTTTGCTTCAACCCTATGATATGGAAGTAGGGGCGGGGACATTTCATCCTGCCACTTTTTTACGTGCTATAGGCCCTGAGCCGTGGAGTGCGGCTTATGTACAGCCTTCGCGACGCCCTACTGACGGTCGTTATGGTGACAATCCTAATCGCCTTCAGCACTACTATCAGTTTCAGGTGGTACTTAAACCTTCCCCAATCAATATTCAGGAACTGTATCTTGATTCACTGAAAATGTTGGGCCTAGATACATCCATTCACGATATCCGTTTTGTAGAAGATAACTGGGAGTCGCCTACTTTAGGTGCTTGGGGCCTGGGTTGGGAAATATGGCTAAACGGTATGGAAGTGACCCAATTTACCTATTTCCAGCAAGTTGGTGGACTAGAGTGCAGTCCAGTGACAGGTGAAATTACCTATGGACTGGAACGAATTGCAATGTACTTGCAGGGCGTTAGCAGTGTGTATGACCTGGTATGGTCTGATGGCCCAATGGGTAAAGTGACTTATGGTGATGTCTTTCACCAAAATGAAGTGGAAATGTCGACCTATAATTTCGAGCATGCGGATGTTGACCATTTATTTGCTACTTTCGATACCTGTGAGCGTGAGAGTGAACGGATGATTGAAGCTGGGTTACCTTTGCCAGCCTATGAGCTGGTACTTAAAGCATCACATACCTTTAATCTTCTGGATGCCCGTAAAGCGATTTCTGTGACTGAACGCCAGCGATTTATTTTACGGGTGCGAACATTGGCTCGCGCCGTTGCGCAGGCTTATTATGACCGTCGTGAATCTCTTGGTTTCCCGATGTTGCAAACAGTCAGCAAGGAGGCACAGTCATGAGCGATGTGCGTGATTTACTGATTGAGCTAGGAACGGAAGAGTTACCACCGAAAGCGTTAAAGAAATTAATGCTGGCATTTGAAACGGGCATTAAACAAGGTCTTGAAAAAGCGGAGCTGAGTTTTAGTGCTATTCGTTCTTATGCGGCTCCTCGCCGCATGGCAGTGGTGGTTGATGATTTGCAAGTTCGCCAACAGGATCGGATGGTTGAGCGTCGAGGGCCAGCTTTAACGGCGGCGTTTGATGACGAAGGTAACCCAACAAAAGCCTTACAGGGTTTTGCTCGCTCATGTGGTGTTGAAGTTGATGATCTTGAAAAGGTGGAAACGGATAAAGGTGTCTGGTTAGGCTTTAAACAACAACAAACCGGCGCTGAAACGGCCAGTTTGATCCCTGAGATTTTGCAAAACGCTTTACATGAATTACCGATCCCTAAACGTATGCGATGGGGAAGCTTGCCGGGCGAATTTGTACGACCAGTTCATTGGTTGGTGCTTTTGTTTGGGGAAGAAGTTATTCCGCAAGAATTACTGGGTGTCACATCAGGGCGAGACAGTCGCGGTCACCGCTTCCACCATCCAGATACTATTCGGATTCAATCAGCACAAACGTATGCCCCTCAGTTGGAAACAGAAGGTCATGTATTGGTGGATATGAAGGCACGTCGTGAAGCCATTCATGGACAGGTTCTCGAGTTGGCAACCAAGCTGGGCGGAGAAGCAGTTATTAATGAAAATCTGTTGGATGAAGTGGCAGGTCTGGTTGAATGGCCTGTTGCATTATCCGGGTCGTTTGATAAACGTTTTCTTGAATTACCAGCGGAAGCACTGATCTCTTCAATGGAAGAACATCAGAAGTATTTTGCAGTGCGTGACAAAACTGGAGAATTGTTACCGTACTTCATTACAGTCAGTAATATTGAAAGTCGCGATTCGGCTCAAGTAGTTGCCGGTAATGAGCGTGTTATTTTGCCGCGACTAAGTGATGCCGCCTTCTTCTGGGAAACGGATCGCAAACAGCCACTGGCTAACCGACAACAGCAATTAAAAACCATTGTATTCCAAAATAAACTGGGCACAGTGTTTGATAAATCGGCACGTGTAGCGAAATTGGCCGTGGTGATTGCTACCGAGATTGGCGGTGATGCCAAACTGGCTGAACGTGCAGCCTTGTTAGCCAAGTGTGATTTGGTGACGGAAATGGTTGGCGAGTTTCCTGATTTACAGGGCATCATGGGGCGCTATTATGCACGATTGGATGGCGAGCATGATGAGGTTGCTGAGGCATTGGATGAGCAGTATTTACCTCGATTCTCAGGTGACGCACTACCTCAAACTAAAACTGGGCAGGCAGTGAGTCTGGCGGAGAAACTAGATACCTTAGCCGGCCTGTTTGGTATCGGTCAGCCTCCAACAGGAGTTAAAGATCCTTTTGCATTACGACGCGCAGCACTGGGTGTGTTGAGAATTGTGATTGAAAATAAACTTGATATCGACTTGTTAGCCTTACTTCAACAGGCACAACAGGGTTTTGATGATGTATTGACAGAGCAGGATGTCAACGATCAAGTGATACGATATTTCTTTGAACGCTTGCGTGGATATGCGGTTGAACAGGGCTTTAAAGCAGATGTCTTTGAAGCGGTGTTGGCGGTTGCTCCGACCAGACCTCTTGATTTCATGCAACGCTTACATGCAGTGGCTGAGTTCCGACAGTTAGAGCAAGCGGAAGCTTTGGCTGCGGGTAATAAGCGTATCGGTAATATTTTACGCAAGAATGATGCGGAAGGTGAGGTAGGCAACATCAATGACAGCTTGCTACAAGAGCCTGCCGAGCAAGCGTTGTCTGCAAAATTGAAAGCGGTTACTGATGATGTTAAACCGTTAATGGCACAGGCTGATTATGCGGGTGTGTTGCGAGCATTAGCCGACATGCGCGAAACAGTCGATGGCTTCTTTGATCAGGTGATGGTAATGGCAGATGATGCAGCAGTTCGCCAAAACCGTCTGGTATTATTAAATCAGACTCGCGCCTTATTTTTGGGTGTGGCTGATATTTCTTGTTTGCAGGAATAGGCAAAGGATATTGCAATGGCTCTGATAATCCTGGATCGAGATGGTGTTATTAATCATGATTCGGATGACTTCATTAAGTCACCTGCTGAATGGGAGCCGATTGAAGGCAGCCTTGAAGCCATTGCAAGATTAAATCATGCGGGTTATCGAGTCGTGGTTATTACTAACCAATCGGGGATAGCCCGCGGATTACTGGATGTGAATATGTTAAGTCGTATTCATAGCAAAATGCGTCGTATGTTGGCGCAAGCGGGAGGTAAGCTGGAAGCTATATTGTACTGTCCACATGGGCCTGACGATGAATGTGATTGTCGCAAGCCACAGGATGGTGCTTTTGCTGAACTGGCACATCGTTTACGAATCAACTTAGATAATGTGCTGGCGGTTGGAGATTCCTTACGCGATCTTCAGGCGGCCCAAGCTGTTGGAGCAAGACCTATTCTGGTTAAAACGGGAAAGGGAGAACAGACGCTGGCTAATGGTATTCCTGATGGCGTGGCTGTGTACGATGATTTATCAGCTGTGGTGACAGCTATATTGGAACCCACGATGTAATGCTTTTTATTCGTTCTTTCATTTTTGTCAGTCTGCATGTAATCACCATAGTGCTGTTTTCATTATTAGGGGTTTTATTGTGGCCTTTACCGTTTAAGTGGCGATATAAAGTGGTCAGCCAATGGGCTATTTTAAATCTGTGGCTGCTGGCAAAGATTTGTGATGTGCATTATCAAGTTGAAGGAAGTGAAAATATTCCTGATGAGCCCTGTGTTATTTTGTGTAAACATCAGTCAACATGGGAAACTTTGGCGCTACAAGCTGTGTTCCCTCCACAGGTGTGGGTGTTAAAACGCGAATTGCTATGGATACCTTTTTTTGGTTGGGGATTGGCAGCTTTAAACCCGATCGCGATCGATCGAGGGGCGGGAAGAAAAGCGCTAAATCAGGTTATTGAACAAGGAAAAGACAGATTGTCGTCAGGATGTTGGGTTGTAGTCTTTCCTGAAGGCACGCGCATTCCATCCGGCCAAATGGGACGGTTTGGTGTCGGTGGCACTCGTCTTGCCGTTGAAGCAGGGCATTCTATAGTGCCTGTAGCCCATGATGCGGGGAAGGCATGGCCGAAACATGGTTTTATTAAATATCCGAGCGTGATTAAATTAGTTATAGGCGCTAAGATAACAACACGGGGCAAAACTGTAGTAGATATAAACAAACAGGTTTATCAGTGGATGGAAGCTCAAATGACTCAATTAGAAGGTAAGCGACCCATTGCAGCACCAGTGAAAGAGGGTAAAAAACGTGGCTAGAGCTGAAGGTATTTTACGACTATTGTTGGTTGATGACTCGCTCACCGAGGCAGATAGTATTATCAGTATCTTAAGGAGTGCTGGGCATGCGGTAAGGGCAGCTAGACAAGATTCGCTTGCTGAAATAGAAAAGGCACTGACAAATCAATCATGGGATATGATTATTTGCCGTGACTCTTTAGCAGCCGTTCCACCACGCGAGTTACTTAATTTAGTGTCCCGACGAGGCAGAGATATACCTTGCATTATATTGGCATCGGATCAGGGTAATATTGATTCTCTTTATGATATTGGCGCGCAAGACGTTGTAAAATTTAGTGATTCACGTCACCTTCAGTTTGCCGTTGAGCGTGAGTTGCAAAATTTATTTGGACGTCGACTTTGCCGGCGTAATGAACGTGCTTTACGTGAAAGTGAAAAACGCTCACGCCTGTTACTGGACAGTTCGCAAGATGCCGTGGCGTATATGCATGAAGGTATGCATATTTATGTCAATAATTCCTATTTGACCTTATTTGGATATGACGAAGCTGAAGATATTGACGGTTTACCTATTTTGGACATGATTACGGTCGATGACCATGCCAAATTTAAATCAATTTTCAGACAGTTTTCAGAACAGACTGATGCCAAGCCGAAAAATGTATCAGTACAATGCGTACGTGCTGATGGCAGTGGCTTTAGAGCGAATATAGAGTTTAGTCATGCTGTTGTCGAAGGTGAAAACTGTACTCAAGTGGTCGTGCGAGATGAGGATGTACATACCAGCACTGATACCAGCCAGCTACAATTGTTACGTGATTACGATTTATTAACCGGTCTTTATAGTAGAACGCGCTTTTTGGATGAGTTGGAAAAAATCGTCGGTAACGTGGGTGAGGGCAAAGGCGACGCACAATTGCTCTACATCGTAATAGATGATTTTCAGGCAATAAAAGAGAAAATTGGTCTGGGCGCCAGTGACATGGTGCAAAAATCAATTGCTGAGGTCTTGAGGAAGGAGTTAGTGGCGGGTGAATTGCTGGCGCGCTATTCAGATCAGGCATTTACCGTTGTCATATTGAGTGAAGACGATAGTTATGTCGATGGACGTGCAGAAACATTTAGGAAAGTTGTAGATGACTACGTATCTCAGGTTAATGGTGAGACAATAGAACTAGAGTGCAGTATAGGCATCAGCCGAGTTACAGAAAGCCTTTCATCAACTTCGGCGGTGTTAGATAATGCGGATAGAGCTTGTGTACAAGCTCAGCGAGCGGGTGGAAACACTGTAGAGCGCTACCATTCAAGCAAAACGAAAAAGCTTCGTTCTGATACAGATGACGCTACTGTGTGGCGGTCACGCATAGAAGATGCGATACAGAATGACGGTTTTAGTTTGTATTACCAGCCTATTGTAAGTTTACATGGCGAGGAACAAGAACTATATGATGTTCTGCTTCGCTTGAAAGACGATGAAGACTTACCAACAATTAAAGCCGATAAATTCATTAAATATGCCGAACAATCGGAATGGATGAATGACATTGATAATTGGGTTATTGAGCATGCGTTAATTAGCTTAAAAGCCCACCGACAAAAATATCCTAAAACCCGTTTTTTTATTAGATTATCTCAACATGCATTAAGCAAAGCGGAATTTATAGACTGGTTATGTTCCTTACTCAATAATCATGGTTTAGATGGCGCGGCACTGGTATTTGAAATTAGTGAAACTGTTGCATTAGATAATCTTGATCTTGCAAAATCAACGATTACTAAGCTGAAAAATATTGGCAGTGAGTTTGCTTTGGAACACTTTGGTTCAGGATTAGACTTTTCACAAAGTTTGAGTGAACTGGATGTGGATTACTTGAAGATCAATGGCACTTTTGTAGAAAATATGGCAAAAGATCCAGAAAATCAGGCTGCGGTTAAGGCGATCATCGAAATGACCAAGGAAGCAGGTAAACGCAGTATCGCTGAGTTTGTTTCTGATGCAAACAGTTTGGCTCTATTGTGGCGCTTAGGTGTTGATTATGCTCAAGGGTATTACATTCATGAGCCTTCAGATAAGCTTAATTATAATTTTGAGGGCGATGACCTCTAGCTTCCCCACTATTTTTGACGTTGATGTAAAGCATTGATGCGATCTTCAATTCTAGGATGACTCATAAATAGCTGGCTTACGCCGCCACGCCCACCTGAAATACCCAAGGCATTAAGCTGATCTGGCAATGCTTCTTTTGATGTCATGCCAAGACGTTGTAGCGCAGCGATCATTTTATTGGCACCGACAAGATGTGCTGCGCCTGCATCAGCACGATATTCACGTTGGCGACTAAACCACATAACAATAATACTGGCCAGAATGCCCAGAACCAGTTCAGCGATGATGGATGTGATCCAGAATGCAGGACCATGCCCTCGTTGAGTTTTGAATACTGTGCGATCAACGAGGTGACCGATAACACGGGATAATACGATCACAAAGGTATTAACGACACCCTGGATTAACGCCATAGTCACCATATCACCATTCGAAATGTGGCTTATTTCATGGGCAAGCACCGCTTCAACTTCATCCTGAGTCATGGATTGTAATAGACCTGAACTGACGGCAACCAAGGCATTATTTCGATTCATCCCTGTAGCAAAGGCATTAGGTTGGGGTGAATTATAAATGGCCACTTCAGGCATTCCTATTCCAGCTTGTTGCGCCTGTTCACTGACTGTTGCTACCAACCAGCGTTCTGTATTATTAGCAGGTGAAGTAATAACCTGAGCACCAGTCATATGCTTGGCGGTCCATTTTGATATGACCAGTGAAATTAAAGAACCACTGAACCCGATGACAGCGGCATAAATTAACAAGGCATTCATGTTGAGATCGATTCCTTGTTGATCTAGCAGGCTTCCGATACCCAAAAGGCGCATCGTGATACTCAACACAACAATCACCGCAAGGTTAGTTGCCAGATAAAGCATGATTCGCTTCATAGTTACTATTCCTAAATTGATATAAGCCTAAATATATGGGCATGAACTGCCTCTTTTTCAAGTTTGTGATGATAATTGTTCGATTATTTTATTTTCAATGACATCGTGTAATTTGCAGGGGAGTGGTTGATCCTCATTGATCATAAGGATGGATGTGCAAATTGGTGCATGTTTTTTAATGAGTGTCCCTGCCGCAGGTAAATCATGGCACTCAGATGGCCAACTCACGTCAGAAGGAATACGGTAATTATGACGAGCATAAAGATAACGTAAAGAGCCTTTAGTGACAGTATCAATGATAGGTTTATCTGGCAGGCTACCGTGACAGGCATTGATATGATGATGGAATATGGAGACTATGCTACCAATTAATTCAGCGGAGGCGCTTGGACGTGGATTGATTTCAAGTAATAGCAGTTCGCCTTGTTCCGAGATTATAAAATCAAGACTATTTAGTCCTAATAAGCCAGTTTTAGACGAGATTTTACAGATGGCTTCCTCCAGTTGATGCCGGTGTGCTTCAGTAATAGCCCAGGGTTTTTCTATAGCGCCTAAACGAAATGGACTATCGGTATAGGGTCTTAAAGTTTGTTTATTAATACTCAGAAGTTGTGCATGGATTCCATTGGCTAAAAATAGTGCTGATCCACTAGAACCAGTAATATGACGTTGGAAATAACACTCTGTTGTTGGTGGGTGCCGATTCAGATGCTTAACATGATTACCGCCTAGCCCTTTTGGAGACTTAATTAGCCAGTTTGTATCATCGACAGGTTGCATGAATTGTGTATCGGGATAGGGGAGTCGTAATTGTTTTAATAAACCAAAGAATAGAATAGGGGTTTTAATGATATTTATCGTGTGGGCGGAATTACCAACCAGATGAATATTGTTAGGGAGTGTAGTTAATAAACCATAATAGCTTTCGATTCCGCTACCACAAATTAAAGTGCAGTCTTCACCATTAGTTATCTCTGAAAGAGTCTCTAGAAGGCTAGTTTGAGTCAGTTCAGAAAGTGGGGGGAGAGCTTGCCATCGTTGCGCGCATGACAAGGTGTCTTGATCTCCAAAACAATCGGCCACCCAGACAGGGTATCCTGCCTGAGAGGCCGATTGAGATAAAAAACGGCCACTTTGTGCAAGGATCAGAACGGGAATGTGCTGATTTTGCACGTGCGAAATCTTTACTTAAACGAGTGTGCGTGCATCCTTAAAGGCATTACGGAAGTCTAGATACACAGACTTCTCACTGCTTAAGGTTTCTTTCAATAATGTTTGTTGTAATTGATATTTGATATCACCAATAGCAAGAGCACCAATGCCAACTGCACCACTAGAATTTGTAGCATGAATTAATGGGGTGCCAGAATCCATCAGTTTAACGCCTTCTATACCCAAAGGAGGCACAGCATTAACATCTCCTGCCACTTTGAGTTGTTGGGCATCTGCCAGCACAGATGCATTGAGTACTTGAATACCTGCTTTGGCGGTACAGAATACGATGTCGGCGTTTGATATCAAGCGCGCCTTATCAGCCTCGGATGCAGCTGTTGTCGCACGTAAATCGACATCATAACGCCGTTTGGCTTCATCAGCGAATTCTAGCGCAGTATCAAGTGAGAAGTGATCGACAATCGTTGTATCGGCACCTTGTTCAGCGACGATAACGGCTGTGGCTAAACCAACAGGACCCGTGCCACCAAAGACAACCGCTCGTGAACCTTTGAGTTCCTGATTGAAGTTTTTCTTCAATTCACGCTCTACGCAGGCAACCAAAGCTGCCGCGGTTGTAAAGGCGCCGCTAGGATCAGCAAATACAGAAATCTCAAAGGGTGGCACCATGGCTTTTCTAGTCTCTTCGAGCATATCCATTGCCAAACCAATGTCACGACCACCGATAAACATGCCAGTCTTTTTTACCCCTGCAGGGCCACGTGAGAAGATAGCATCCTGTGTTAGTCCTGCAACCTCTTCCAATTTTACATTTTCATAAGGAATCACGACTTCATAACCGGCATCAACAGCCATGTTGATGTCAAAGGGACTGTTATGCTTCATTGGATTAAGCATGTGAAATATTGTACGTTTAGACATGGCTCTTCCTTATCTTTTATTGAGGGATTTATCGGACATCATAATCGTTATAAAGTGAATGTTTCAATCTTTGCTCCATCCGATTGTCCATGCGCAATTTTAAATGAAAGACCAGCTTGGTCTTTAAGTTCTTTTTGAGCATAGAGATCGAGTACATTCATTAACTGCCTGGCTGAGTGAACATTGTCTAAAAATATACAGCCAGTTGGCCCCCACGAACTCTGGGCTACGCCTGTGTGACCAAGAGTTTTTGCGTAGTTTAACAAACTTGCAACGCGAGGGCTTGTATAACGGCCGCCTTGCGCAGGAGCAAAGTGATCACCGAGTAGTGCTTGTATTTCGGTAATGGCATGGCCGAATTGTTCAATATCTAGCTCTACCAGAGCGGGCAATAATTTCATTAAAGCTAAATGACAGATCGCCTGAGAATCAATTAGAGGGAAAGTCGGTAAGTTTTTGAATGCCGTTAATTCCTGTTCACCATGTATACCATGATTGGTCTCATCCATAATAATGATTATGGACCAGTCTTTCGGATAGTCGTAGTGTGCTAATTGTGGAGGTAATAGTGAAGCATTGTTTAAACCACCATCAATGACAAAACCACCACGATCAAATGTTGCAATACCTATACCTGAGCGTGCTCCACGGCCTAATTGGGAGGCAATATCTCGAGTATTTGTTGATATATTGTGTAATTTGCAGAGAGCAGTGCCAATAGCCAAGGCAAGCTGAGTGCCTGAGCCTAAACCGGCATGTTCAGGAATACGCTGAAGTAAAGAGAGCTCTACGCCTTGCTCATCCTTGTGGAGGTGCTGGCCTAAAGTAGCATAAAAGGTTTCTATGATGCTTTCAACTCGTCGGTTTATTGTCGGAAAACCACTGTTATCTCTGACGGTTATGGCAGATGCGTGTCTTGCCTCAACGACAGTCTGGTGGGTGTCAATTGCCAGCCCGATACTACCAAATTTTCGTCCGGAAGAGCCGTTGAGATCCAGAAAGCCAAGATGAAGTCGGGCTGGGGCACTCACCCGAATTCCTATGTTCGGCTGACTGTTTTCCTGCTTCAGTTTTGACACTATTTATTATCGATTTTACAAGCGATATCGTAAATAGTAGTTTCGTCTAGAAATTGATCATTTGAGTCAAAAAGCGAAGCGACTGCTCCATGATGGACTTTCATTTTGAAGTTGCCAATGGCAATAGCGCCGTAAAATTTAACGCCTTCTTTCTCAGCGCCATTGTCCATGACTTCCATGCCTTCAATACCAAGAGGTGGTACCGCGTTAACATCGGCAACGACTTCCAGGGTGGTGCTTGAAGACCAAGCTGATTTAGGACAGACACATACGCCTGCTGGTCCACTGGTAATGGCCACATGGGCGTCTTTTAATAATTCCTTGACCATCTCATCACTGCGTGTTTCTGCTGGGATAACATCCACGCCATAGGCTTTTTTCATTTGGTTAGTGATGACTTTCGTTCTTTCTAAACTACGAGAAGTAAGTACTACCTGAGCCGCACCTTCCTTAAGGAAATACAGTGCAGAACGTTGGCCTACAGGGCCAGCGCCGATAATAACCACTTTTTTACCTTTGATATCGTAGTTACTCATGACTTTGCGTGCGATTGCTGCTGCAGTTGTATTTGAGCCGTTGGGATCAAGCATGACAGAAACACGAACAGGGCCAAAAAATGCTTTTTTGACAGCATTACCAACAAGCTCACTGGCAGTTACATTTGAGCCACCAATGAAGATGGCGCTGTTTTTTAGATTTTTACCACCACGAGTGAAAATCATGCCGTGTACATGGGCTGTTACATTGTCACGTGTTGCGCCACCATAGGAGATGACATTATCAACATCCGCGTCATAAGCGACAGCTTGATCGAATGCGCTTGGTACTGGATCCGTATCAAGGTGAAGTAACAGTTTTTTCATTGGGGGTTCTCCTGCCCATTTAGCCAAATAGATTACGTACTTATGTGTAAACATAAAGTTTACCTTAAGTTACCGTCAAAGTGTTATCTATTGCGATTATGCATGCTACACATGAATGATCAAGATCATGTATTATTTAGATTCTCTGTGCCAAAGTGGCAGGAACTTAATTGTATCATTGGGGTCTTTTGGTATTCTCATGAGTATAAAATTTAGGAGCAACT
This sequence comes from Gammaproteobacteria bacterium, assembly GCA_029882915.1. Lineage (GTDB taxonomy): Bacteria > Pseudomonadota > Gammaproteobacteria > Nitrosococcales > Methylophagaceae. The sequence continues at coordinate 17,403 of JAOUJZ010000029.1, forward strand.
TGATGAAAAAAGGCAGTATGTCACTGTTAGCGGCTGGATTAGTGGTAATTCCAGGTATCGGTCTGGCAAACGATTTCTCAACGGTAACACGAGTGCAATATGTACTTGAATGTATGGATGCCAATCCTAAAATGAATGTTTATGAAGCTGTTCATAAGTGCTCATGTGTTGCAGATAAATTGGCAGACGTGTTTTCACAACGTGAGTTTGAAGAGGCAAATACTGGTTTTCAAATGCGTAATATGCCCGCTGACCGTGGTGGTATGTTCAGGGATGATGCAGATGTAAAAGAGGGTATTGGATTATTTCAAAAAACTCACGCAGATGCCTATGACAATTGTCGCATCAGACGATAGTCTGTCATATATAACCCCAATAAAAAGGCCGCTAATATGCGGCCTTTTTATTGGGGGTTAACCATTACTTGATGGTTAGATTTCTTTTTGCAAGCTGAAATGCTGTTCTTTGCTGTCTTTTACATCGGCTTTCAATACACCTTGCTCTGATGGCGTAAAGGTAAAGCGAATACTTGGATCTTCGCTGACTGAAATACCAGTATCTACAACAATGAGTGGTTTGTCGTTATAACTGATATGAATGTTTTTTACATAGTGTGCTCGAATGTACTGACGTGATTTCTGGTCAAATTGTAAACCATTATAATTCGGATGGCTGACAATCATTTGGGCTTGAACAGGCTTGCCTACAGTAGGTTTACGCATCCGAATTTGCATTTTTCCTAATCGAGCCAAGGCTGCTGCTGCATCTTTACCTGCTGGTGCGCTACAGCCGCCAGATGCTTTCACAAAGCGTGACACCATGTGTAGTGAGCCATCATTCATTTCAGCTATAGCACGAACAAAAGTGTATTGGTCAATACGCATACGCGTAGAGATATCAATGATCCCTAGGTCTGGTGACAGATGAAAGTTTGCAGAATAGGGTTCAGGGTTATTATCAATCACGATATGTATATTCTTGATGTGTTTTGTAGCTGTTTGTGACTGTAAAGACTTGACTGAGATGGGAACAATTGCCGCATCTTCAGCACGTTTTGGTGCCTCAATAACTAATAAATCATCCGCTTTTTCACGAATAGTCTTATCGCCGAAATAAGCAACCTTGAGGGTTGGCCATAATGCTTCTTTTGGCGTTTCAGCTTGAGCCGATAACCCGAAAAAACTTAATGCCAAACTAATAATAATAAGGTTTAAACCACGATAAAACATGTTCTTTCTCCACAGTGGATCAATATTGTATTTATTCCCATTCGAGCTCAACGAATGAAGCAGTAACATTGCGACGATGATAATACTCAAAAAGTTCCCAATAGGGTTGCTCTTCATTACCCACTCGGTTTGAAGCCTCTTCTATTGTGCCAAAGTCTGCAATCACGGTACGAATTTTATCACGTAAAACAGTGAAATAGCGTAACTGATTGCTTAGACCTTGTTGCCACTGATCACTACTGGCTGGGCCATGACCAGGAATAACATGATTGAGTTCCATCGCTTTTAACTGTTGCATGGTCTGTATCCAGCCATTGATGCTTCCATCGAGTACTGGGATACGTTCGATAAATAATAAGTCTCCAGTCCAGAGTGTTTTTGTGTTGTGATCTAATACGGTCAGATCGTGATCGGTGTGAGCGGTTGTATAGGCGGTAAGCGTTAATGGTCGGTTGCCAAGGTCAATAGTAATCGACTGATCTATATTAACCATGGTTGTTGGGGAGATAAATTCTGTACCAGTATAGGCTTCACCTAATATTTCCTTGAACGTCTGAGCAAAATAAACTTGTCTGGCGGTAAGCGCAGAGGGTAACTTTTCGTGACCAATATATTCTGGATGATCTTGTTTAAATGCTGCATTTCCAAACATATGGTCAGGGTGGACATGGGTGTTAATTACATAACAAATGGGCAAGTCAGAGTGTTGTTTAATTGCTTGTCTTAAATAGCTACCCTCACGAAAACTGCCACCACTATCAATCACGGCCACACAGCGATCCCCGATAATAAAACCGACATTAGCAATGGCTCCGATGTTTTTTTCTGATGCCTCTTCATGGGCACCTTGATGATAATAAATACCGGAAGCAATTTCAGAGACCCGATAGGCAGCAGAGTCAGCATAACAGCCGCTAAAGAACAGCAGCATGACAAAGCTTAATGTAACTGCGATGGCTATTTTCATGATGTTTTATACCTTATATATAGGCTACTTGCTGCTACAATAGCGCAAATTTAAATTCAACATCCAGTATGAGAGATAAAAATATGACCATTCGTACCCGATTTGCCCCCAGCCCAACAGGTTATTTACATGTTGGTGGTGCACGCACTGCATTGTTTTCATGGTTATATGCCCGAAAACATGGAGGCCAGTTTATTTTACGAATTGAAGATACCGACCTTGAACGTTCAACGGCTGAATCAGTCAATGCCATATTAGAAGGTATGACATGGTTGGGCCTTGAGTATGATGAAGGCCCTTTTTATCAGACTCATCGGTTTGATCGTTATAAAGAAGTGATAGATCAATTATTAAAACAAGGTGATGCCTATTATTGCTATTGTTCCAAAGAAGAATTGGAAGACATGCGTGAATTGCAACGCGCGAATAAAGAAAAGCCTCGTTATGATGGCCGTTGTCGAGATTTAAGTGCTGTTAGAGAAGGTGTCCAACCTGTTATTCGCTTTAAGAATCCGACAGAAGGCAGCGTTGTTGTTAATGATGTAATCAGAGGTGAGGTTGAGTTTAAAAATAGTGAGCTTGATGATCTGATCATAGCTCGACCAGATGGTTCACCTACTTATAATTTGACTGTTGTCGTAGATGATCTGGATATGGAACTGACCCATGTCATTCGAGGTGATGATCACTTAAACAATTCACCAAGACAGATCAATATCATTAAAGCTTTAGGAGCAGAGCCACCAGTGTTTGCCCATGTGCCTATGATCCTAGGTGACGATGGGGCGCGTTTATCCAAGCGACATGGCGCGGTGAGTGTGATGAGTTACCGCGATGAGGGTTACTTACCGGAAGCATTATTGAATTATCTGGTGCGATTGGGTTGGTCGCATGGTGATCAGGAAATTTTCACATTGGATGAGATGATTCAGTTATTTGATATTGAAGACGTTAATAAAGCCGCATCAAGTTTTAATACCGATAAATTGTTATGGCTTAATCAGCAGTATATTAAAAACAGTGAGCCAGAACATGTAGCGCATCATTTAAGTTGGCATATGGGGCAATTAGGAATAGACCCGGCACAGGGGCCTGAATTGTCTAGTGTAGTGAAATTGCAACAGGAAAGAGCTAAAACATTAGTAGAAATGGCTGCCAATAGTCGGTTCTTCTATCAGGCAGTGACGGACTACGATGAAAAAGCTGCGCGTAAAAACTTGACAGTAAATAGTGTTGAGCTGTTACAAGACATGCAGGCGCGCTTATCGGCATTGCAAGAGTGGCAGGCTGAAGAGATTCATGACCATATTAAAGCCTGCGCTGAAGCTGCTGAGGTTGGTATGGGCAAAGTTGCACAGCCTATTCGAGTGGCGATTACGGGAAATACGGTATCACCACCACTTGATGTTACGCTGGAATTGCTTGGTCGCGAGCGCACATTGAGCGCAGTGACTGCTGCAATAGAGTGGATCAAAGATCATGCCGAAGATCAGAGCTGAAATTTTTAAGCCTTTATTTTCATGAGGTTATGGGCGCGGGAAGTTTTTCCCGAAAATAATATAGAAAAACTCTCAAAAAAACTGGGAAAGATGCTTGACTATCGTTTTCACGAGGATTAATGTAACCCGACGCATGAGGTTCAACGTTGAACAATTTCGTGTCGTAACATAACTAAAAAGCAATAGAGGAAAACTTTATGAAGCTGAAAACATTATCATTAGCAATGCTAGCAGTAGCTGCACCAGGTTTGGTCGCTGCTGACGAGATTGCAACAATGCAACAAAATGAAAATAACTGGGTATCTGCTGCAGGTAAC